>NZ_MLFS01000037.1 GCF_002095485.1 Pantoea wallisii
GTCACGCGCTTTGGCCACGGCGCCCAGTACGCCTCGCTCCATGCCGATACCGTGATCGCCATCGCCGGCTACCGCATCGATATCGCCCAGCTTTTCCGCGTTCTGCTGCAGCATCGTTGCCACCGCTTCCAGTAGCTGCAGCACCTGCTGCGCGCTCTGTTGCGCCTCCGGCGTCGCCTCAGGCAACGCCTCTTCACTGCCTGCGGCCCAGGTTTCGGCGCTGAGCGGCTCCGCTTTCAATACGCTGCCTTTGCGATACGCGGGCGTATCGGCAGGTGCGCGCCACAGGGTTTCCAGTTCATCATCAAGCCACATCAGCGTTAGCGATACGCCTGCCATATTAAAGCTGGTCACGAACTCGCCGACATCGGGCTCCACGATCTCAATATCCGCTGCGGCCAGCAGCTGCGCCACGCGGCGATAGACCACAAACAGCTCCTCATACTTGACGGAGCCAAGTCCGTTAAGGATGACCGCCACGCGCTGCCCGCTGGCGTGTGCAATATCGACCGGCAACGCCTGCAGCAGGCGCTCAACGAAGATCTCTGCCAGCTCATCCGCGCGCGGTACGGCGGTTTCGCTGATGCCGGGTTCGCCATGAATGCCCAACCCCAGCGCCATACGCCCTTTTTCCACCTCAAACAGCGGATGCGTTGCGCCCGGCAGTGTGCATCCGGAGAAGGCCACGCCAAATGTCCGGGTGCGCTCATTGGCGTGCTGCGCTTTTTTCAGCACCGTGGCCAGATCGTCACCCGCTTCTGCGGCGGCAGCGGCGACCTTAAACACGCAGAGATCGCCGGCAACCCCGCGCCGTTTTTGCCGCTCATCGTTGCCGGCGCTGGAGATATCATCCGTCACCGCCAGCACGTCACAGGCGATCCCTTCGGCGCGCAGGCGCTCGCAGGCCTGACCGAAGTGCAGTACATCACCAGCGTAGTTGCCAAACATCAGCAGCACACCCGCCCCGTTGTGTGCGGCACGCGCCACGTTATAGATCTGCTGGGCCGAGGGTGAAGCAAACAGATTGCCCATGCTGCGCCGTGCGCCAGCCCTTGCCCCACCAGCCCGGCAAACGCCGGATAGTGACCGGAGCCGCCCCCGACAATGACGGCAACGGTATCCGGCTGGCTACGCGTACTGCGCACCACACCACCGTTAACCTGGCGCACTTTATCGGCGTGCGCCGCCACAAAGCCCTCAATAAGCTCCGCCGCGAAGGCCGAAGGTTGATTAAACAGATACGTCATCTTATTGCTCCTGGGGTAAAGGGGTCGGCTGCGACTGCGGGCGGCGGCGATTGAGTAACAGCATCAGTACGGCGGAGAGCAGCATGAATCCGCCCACGACAAACATCGGTAAGGCGTAGCTGTTGGTCGCATCATGTAAGGCACCGGTGATGTAACCCGCAGAGAAGCCCGCCACGTTGCCTAAGGTGTTGATCAGCGCGATGGCCGCAGCGGCCGAGGCGCCGGTCAGGAATTGCGTCGGTAAGGTCCAGAAATTGGGTAACGCAGCGAAAATGGCGCTGGCCGTAATCGCGATCACCATGATGGTGGTAAAGGGCGAATCCATATAGAGCGCCAGCGGTACGCTGATGCCACCGGCCAGCGCCGGGATGGCAATATGCCAGGTTTTGCAGCCGCGACGGCTGGCATCCTGCGACCAGAAGAACATCACCACGGCAGCAATCAGATAGGGTACGCCGGTGATTAGCCCCTTCTGCATCACGTTAAAGGTGGTGCCAAACTGCTGCTGGAAGCCTGAGATAATGGTTGGCAGGAAAAACGCCAGCGCATACAGGCCATAAATGAAGCCGAAGTAGATCAGGCACAGCATCCATACGCGGCTATTACCCATTACCGAACGCAGGCTGTGTTTGTGATGGCCCTGCTTCTGCTGGTGCTCCGCCTCCAGTTCAGTGGTGAGCCAGCTTTTCTCCTCCGCCGTGAGCCACTTCGCCTGACGCGGTGAATCCACCAGCCAGAAAAGCGCCGCGATACCAATCAGAATCGCCGGGATTGAAACCCCCATAAACATTACCCGCCAGCCCTCCAGACCAAACAGGCCATGCTGCTTAATCAGCGAAGCCGCCAGCGGTGCGCCAAATACCACCGTCAGCGGCTGTGCCAGGTAGAACAGCGAGAGGATTTTGCTGCGGTGACGCGCAGGCACCCACATGCTGAGGTAAAGAATGGCGCCGGGGAAGAAGCCAGCCTCTGCGATGCCCAGCAGCAGGCGCAGCGTATAAAGCCCCTCTACGCTGCTTACCCAGGTAAACAGCAGCGACACAATCCCCCAGCTGATCATGATGCGTGCCAGCCAGCGACGGGCACCAAACTTATGCAGCGCCAGGTTGCTGGGCACCTCCAGCAGGATGTAACCAATGAAAAAGATGCCGGACGCGAGGCCAAACTGCAGCGCAGTCAGGCCGAGGTCCTGCGTCATGCCGTTCGGACCGGCAAACGAGATCGCCGTGCGGTCCAGGAAGTTGATGAAGAACATCAGCGCCACAAAGGGCACCAGACGCCAGGAGATTTTGCGGATAGCCGAGTGCTCAACGGCGTTGATAGCGGATTGACTCATAACGCACCTCCATGACGTGCGCGATTAAAAGGCGTTGTCGGAGCGTCAGAGGGGCGCTGGCGACAGAACGTTTCCGAGGTAAGGCAGCAGTGGCACATGATCGAGTCCTCAATGGGTCTTCTTGTTCATTGGTATGGCAGTTCGAACAAATGAACAGTACACGTATAATTGTGCAGCGCTCAACCGCAGATAGTGAAAGTGTGACTGCGCTCATGAGATTTAAACAGAGGCTGAATTTCAGATTTTTGCGCCCTTTCCTGCGCAAACAAGGGGTTAGAGAAGCTTTTTAGCCACGTTACCGCTAAGGCCGCCACATCAAACAGATGAACAACCATTGAACATATGTTTATTTCTGTGGCAGGCTGGTGATGAACATCTTCTCGCTTGTCGTTCATATGCACAGGCGACAGTCTATTCCTGCTGGAGAGTTACAATGAAAACTATCGCTATTGGCGCCGATGATGCAGCGATCGATCTGAAAAATCAGATTAAAAAGCTGCTCGAAGAGAGAGATTACCAGGTCACTGATTACAGTAACGATGCACAGAATGACCGACCGATGTACCCGGATGTGGCGTTTGCGCTGGCGACCGCGATACAAAAACAGCAGTTTGAGCGCGGTATTCTGCTGTGCGGCACCGGTATTGGCATGGCTATCGTGGCAAACAAAGTGGAAGGTGTGCGCGCTGCCCAATGCCACGACACCTTCTCAGCGGAGCGTGCGCGCAAGAGCAATAACGCGCAGATCATGACCCTGGGCTCACGCGTGATTGGGCCAGAGCTGGCGAAGAACATTGTTAACGCCTGGCTGGACTCTGAATTTGAAGGCGGTGGCTCCACCGCCAAAGTGGAGAAAATTGGCTGGTATGAGCAGGCCTCCCACGCCCGCTAAGTAAAGCGTTGCCGGAACGCGGCGGGTCGTATGGCCTGTCGCGTCCCTGAATCCGTTTTAGCGTGAAAGCTGAAACCGCTCTTCTGCAGCAAAATTGCGCCAGATCAATTCCCCTGCACATTGCCCTAAAATCCGCTGGTCAGCCTTCAGAATCCGGCTTAGCTTTAAGGTGCATTTAAAATACAACTTATAGCGAAGGGACGACTATGTTCTGTGTGCAGTGTGAGCAAACCATTAGAACGCCGGCGGCCAACGGCTGCGCTTATGCGCAGGGCATGTGCGGTAAAACAGCTGAGACCTCAGATCTTCAGGATCTGCTGATAGCTGCGCTGCAGGGGCTCTCCGCCTGGGCGGATAAAGCGCGCAGCTATGACCTGATCGATCACGAAATCGACCAGTTCGCACCGCGTGCTTTCTTCGCCACGCTCACCAATGTCAACTTCGATTCGCTGCGCATTGTCGGTTATGCGCGTGAAGCCATTGCCAAGAGGGAGATGCTTAAACGACTCTGCCGCGCTCTGGATGCGCGGGCGCAGGTTGACCATCCCCAGGCTGATCTCCAGCTGGTCAGCGATGACCTGGGGGAGCTGCAGCGCCAGGCAGCCGCGTTTGTGCCCAACCGCGATAAGGCCAGCATTGGTGAAAACGTACTTGGCCTGCGCTTGCTGTGCCTGTATGGCCTGAAAGGCGCGGCAGCCTATATGGAGCACGCGCATGTGCTGGGTCAGTATGACAATGCCCTGTACGCGCAGTATCACAAAATCATGGCATGGCTCGGCAGCTGGCCTGCGGATATGGCAGCCCTGCTCGCCTGCGCGATGGAGATCGGGCAGATGAACTTCAACGTAATGCGCATTCTGGACGCGGGTGAAACCGCCGCTTACGGCCATCCCACGCCAACGCAGGTTAATGTCAAAGCGGTGGCGGGCAAATGCATCCTGATCTCCGGCCACGACCTGAAAGATCTGCACCAGCTGCTGCAGCAAACCGCGGGCACCGGCGTGAACGTCTATACGCACGGCGAAATGCTCCCGGCGCACGGTTATCCGGCGCTGCGCGACTATCCCCATCTGGTTGGGAACTATGGCAGCGGCTGGCAAAATCAGCAGGTCGAGTTCGCCCGTTTCCCCGGCCCGATCGTCATGACCTCCAACTGTATTATTGATCCGCACATGGGTGATTACGCTGAGCGCATCTGGACGCGCAGCATTGTGGGCTGGCCGGGCGTTAATCATCTGGAGGGCGACGATTTTGGCCCGGTGATTGCGCAGGCGCAGCAGCTTAACGGCTTTCCGTATAGTGAAATTGAGCATCTGATCACCGTCGGCTTTGGCCGGCAGACGCTGCTGGGCGCCGTTGATACGCTGATCGACCTGGTGAGTCGCAAAAAGCTACGCCACGTTTTCCTGGTGGGCGGCTGCGACGGCGCGCGCGGTGAACGTAACTACTTTACCGATTTTGCCACTCAGGTGCCGGATGACTGTCTTATCCTGACGCTGGCCTGCGGCAAGTACCGCTTTAATAAGCTCGACTTCGGCCACATTGAGGGTCTGCCGCGGCTGGTGGATGCCGGTCAGTGCAATGACGCCTACTCCGCGATTATCCTGGCGGTGACGCTGGCGGAAAAACTGGGCTGCGGCGTCAACGAACTGCCGCTGTCGCTGGTGCTCTCCTGGTTTGAGCAGAAAGCCATTGTGATTCTACTTACCCTGCTTTCACTGGGCGTGACCAATATTGTCACCGGCCCGACCGCGCCAGCCTTCCTGACGCCGGATCTGCTTGCCATCCTCAATGAAAAATTCGGACTGCGCCAGGTGACCACTGTCGAACATGATATGCAGCAGATGCTGAGTGCCTGAGGAGACGCCAATGACAATGCCAACTTCACACTGCCCGTGGCGTATGCAGGTGCACCATATACAGCAGGAGACACCGGATGTCTGGACGCTCTCGCTGCTGTGTCACGACCACTATCCGTATCGCGCCGGGCAGTATGCGCTGGTGAGCATTAATCAGCGCGCAGACACGCTGCGTGCGTATTCGCTCTCCTCTACGCCGGGCGTCAGTGAGTACATTCAGCTCACGGTGCGCCGTATTGAGGATGGCGTCGGCTCCGGCTGGCTGACGCAGCAGGTCAGGCGCGGCGACTATCTCTGGCTTTCCGATGCGCAGGGCCACTTCACCTGCGATAACGAGGCCAGTGACAAGGTGCTGTTGCTGGCGGCGGGCTGCGGCGTGACGCCCATTATGTCGATGCGGCGCTGGCTGGCGAAGTACCGTCCGGCGTGCGATGTGCAAACGATCGTTAATGTTCGTTCACCCCAGGATCTGATCTTCGCCCGGGAGTGGTCACACTACGCGGTGACGCGGGTGGCGGAACACGACGTGACGCCGGGTTTTATAGCCGGGCGATTGAGTGAGGCATTACTGCAGCAGGTGCCGGATTTAGCGCAGCGCACGGTATTCTGCTGTGGGCCTGCGCCTTATATGGATTGGGCAGAGGCAACACTCAGGCGATTCGGCGTAACGCGCTTCCTCCGCGAACAGTTCTTCACACCGCCGGTGGCAGCCAGCGCTGACGTAGAGAGGCTGATGTTCAGCAAACGGTCGCCGGCAACAACGTTCTCGGCGCCGCGCGGCAATTCGCTGTTGCAGGCGATGGAGAGCAACGGCGTGCCGGTTATCGCCGCCTGCCGCGAAGGAGTATGTGGCTGCTGCAAAACCCAGGTGCTGGCGGGTGATTACCGCGTTACCAGTACGCAGACGCTGAGTGAACGGGAGTTGGCCGAAGGCTATGTACTGGCCTGCTCCTGTCAGCCGCAGAGCGATCTGGTACTGGCGTAGCGGGCGGCGCGGTTAGCTGCCGCTCATGGTGCCGCTGGATACCGCAGGCGCATCATGTTTGACCAGGAACAGCACCAGCGTCGCGTCGCGTTCGCCGGATATGACCGGCAAACCGGCGCTGTCGCTGACGGCTTCCCCCTGCTGTGCCCGCTGCTCGCCGACGCGCACGATACCGTCCAGCACGCTGATCCAACTGGCGTAACCCGGCAGGTGCGGAACCTCGAGCTGCTTGCCCCGCGCCAGTTTGAGATCGTAGATATATACCGCCTGGCGCAGCGTCATCGGTGCCGTACTCCCCTCCGGGCCCGCCAGCAGCGTCCAGTGGTTATCCGGCACCCCTTCAGCGCGCGTGAATGTTTGCACATGGGCTTCACCGCCGCTCTGCGCCGGACGAATGTAGGCCTGCAGCATTGAGGTTTCGATCAGCGGCGTGGACTCTTCGTGCCGGATGCCTGCGCCGGCGTTGACCACCAGCGCACGTTTGGCATTGAGCGCCAGGCTTTCGCCGTTCTCCTGCAGATGCTGCGCTGAGCCACGCCAGACGTAGCTGAAGATCTCATCATCCTGATGGCGGTGCAGCGGAATTTGCGCGCCGGTTTTCAGTGCCATCTGGTCGATAACCGCCAGCGGACCAAACCCCTCGCCCGGGCGCTGGCGACGAATGGTAAACGGGCCAAATTCAAACAGCTGGTCACGCTGTGCTTTAATCAGGTTCATGCTGGTTTTCCTCAGAATCAGGTTCTGTTACCCATGATAGAGGTTGCAGGTTTGCGTACCAGAGGGGGATTTTGTTAGGTTAAATCAGGGATTTTGAATGACATTGGCCGATGCGCACCGTGCTGGTGGTTGGGTACGGCGGTTAACCCGGTTGTCATCAATGGCGGACCGGCAGGTAAAGGGAATTGTAGGGTGCGCATTCATGCGCACCGGTTTATCTATCGCGTCGATTGATGTGCGCCAGTACAAAACGCAGCGCCAGCTGCGGGCTGGTGAGCGGCTGTAGCGCAGGGGGAATATGCGGCAGCGCGGCGGCCATCGAAACCTGGGCCAGCGCGACCTGATCGGCGCCCTGTGTGCGGGCCTGCTGCACCGCTTCGGCAATCATTGCATGATACTTTTCATGCTGGCCGGCCTTAAACGCGGCCCAGGCACCAGGAATCAGTCGAACCTCGGGATGCCGTACTGCCGGGAGAGTCGGCGGACAAAACAGCTTCCGGGTGCTGGCCAGCGTAGACTCTGCTGCGCACAGCACCTGCGTACTGCCCGCCAGCCGATGCACCTCATCCGCCAGCATCCGGTCGGTACGGTAGATCGGGCAGCGTGCCTGCGCATTATCCATCCCGTCAGCCACTGCGCCCAGCGTCGAACAGGTGATCAGAATCGCGTCGAACCAGGGCGTCAGGCTGTGCAGCATCTGCGTCAGCCGCTGTTGCTGCGCAGCCGTCATGCCGCCGCTCAGCTCCGCTTCCGCCAGCAGGTGCGGCATGACCAGATGGCTCAACTGCGCGAGCGGCATGCCGGACGCATGCGCCGCCGCATCAAAAATGGCGATATTACTGGCAGCCGTGTGCAGGCAGGCAATCGTCATGATGTTCCCTTCTATCTTCCATAGTGTCTGGCACTATAACCTGAATCCCTCTCAACAGAGTCAGTTTACGCGCCAGAACGTGCTGCCGCAGCAGCACGTTTCCTGACGATCAGAACCATACTTCCGCCTGCACGCCTACGTTCCAGCTGCCGCCCGCGCTAAAACCGGCGCTGCCAAAATCATCATTCAGCGCATACTTATCCAGCGCTTTCGACCAGTTCATATAGGTCGCGAACAGGCGAATCTCCGGGCGCACTAACATGTTATTGATATCTGCAACCTTGAAGGTGGGCGCAAACGTTAGCTTGTAGACATCGCCCTTCACCGCGTTATAGCTGGCGATGGTATTACCATCGCGGTAAGTGCGGCCATTGGGTTTCAAATCCATATACAGCCAGGAGGCTTCATACTGCAGCGCAAAGTTCTGCGTGATGGATTGCGCCACGCGCAGATTGACGGTGGCCCAGTCATAGCGATCGCCGCTGCGATAGCGATCTTCACTGTGTTGCGCCAGCAACGCAGGGGCCAGAGACCAGCGCTCGCTAAGCGGTACCACGCCAAATGTGGCAAGCCGCACGGCGCTGGCGCTGCGCGTCAGATCACCGTCACCGCCAATTTGCCGCAGCTCTGCGCCCAGGCCCCGTCCCCACTGCAGCGCATGTGTGCTGCTGCCCGGGGCTAGTCCGTAAAAGCTGGAGGTGTCATGCCAGGCCAGCATGGTAAACACGCCATGCTTTGCGGTGTCATCGCTGCGCAGGGCATAGCCGCCGGTGGTGGCGTTGCGCCCTTTGAGATCATCATTCCCGCTGGCGCTCATGCCTGTCAGCATCCACTGTGCATTATCGTAAAACTGATTAGAGGTCAGCAGCAGGTTTTGCACGTTATCATCGCTATAGCGGCTGCTGCCGAGATCGCCAAAACTGCGGCCATACAGGGAAAAATCACTGCGCCCGCGATCGCTCCACGTCAGGTTGCTGATGCCGCCACCGGTGCCGCCGAGAAAGACGATATCGGTATCGGTGAAGTGCAGGTCGAAGTTACGGCCATCAAAGCGTTTTCCGGCCCACAGCGTGGCATGTTTCGCCGCGCCGCTGAAGTCCGGCAGATCGCCGATTTCAACGTAGACCTGACGAAGGTTGAGATTATTATCACTGCTCTGCACCCAGGGATCGGGGCTGGAGGAGCCATCGGCCAGCAGCGCCTTAAAATTGGCCCACGCACCGTTGCTGAAGCGGCTCTGGTGATGAAAGCCCAGCTCGACATAGTGATCCTTCTCGTTGCCGAGCCGGCCAATATGCGCATCACCGCCGATCGAGCTGGCCGGTGAAATGCCCGGCCCCGCATGGCCGCCCCGCCCTTTATCATTCACCAGCAATCCCGAACGGGCATAGCCGGAAAAAGCAAAGCTGTGCGTTGTCTCTGAGGGAGCCTGCTGCTGCGCTATCTTCGCCTCCAGCTGCGTTAACCGCTGCTCCAGCGTTAATTCCGCCGCCGTACCGCTGGCGGAAAACAAATATGTCACTGCCAGCGCCAGAGGCGTCAAACATATATTGTGCTTTACCATACTCTTCTCTCTTCCTCTTTCCATGTGCCGATTGCGTTGCCTGTGCACTACCCGGCGAGAGAATAGAGAAGAGAAATCCGGCGTAACTTGATCGATATCATGAAAGTAAATTTACTTATTTTACATGAACTTATAACGGCAACCTGTAATTCAGGCATATATCCGGTACTAAATTAAAATTCCTCTACGAACCGTCTCAATCCAGCCGTTAATTCCTCTCTCATTTCAGATCTGTTTCGCAAAATTACGTTTTGCTCTTGTTGAAAATTATGATCGCCTCGCCACCAAAATAAACCGAGATTTGCGAGCCGCCTCGCACTCCACGCGGCACGGTTTTGCACCAGCGCAATCAACCGGGCAAGCCATTGGCGTGCTGCTACGCTTAGAGGTTGAATTATCCTTACAAAAGCTGGAGATATTATGAGCAATGACGATCGTAAACCGACCACCACGGATGCTGGCATTCCGGTAGCCAGCGATGAGCATTCGCTCTCCGTCGGGCCTGACGGGCCGCTGATGCTGCACGATCACTATCTGATTGAGCAGATGGCTAACTTCAACCGCGAACGTATTCCGGAGCGCCAGCCGCACGCGAAAGGCAGCGGCGCCTTTGGCTATTTTCAGGTGACCGAGGATGTCAGCCGTTATACCAAAGCGGCGGTGTTTCAGCCCGGCACCAAAACCGATGTGGTGATGCGCTTCTCTACCGTGGCCGGTGAGCGTGGCAGCCCGGATACCTGGCGCGATCCCCGTGGATTCTCCATTAAGTTCTATACCACCGAAGGCAATTACGACATGGTGGGCAACAATACGCCGGTCTTCTTTATTCGCGATCCAATGAAGTTCCAGCACTTTATCCGCTCGCAGAAGCGCCGCGCCGATAACAACCTGCGCGATAACGATATGCAGTGGGATTTCTGGACGCTGTCGCCGGAATCCGCGCATCAGGTGACCTGGCTAATGGGCGATCGCGGTATCCCGAAAAGCTGGCGGCATATGAATGGTTACTCCAGCCACACCTATATGTGGGCCAACGCCGCAGGCGAGAAGTTTTGGGTCAAGTACCACTTCAAAACCGATCAGGGCGTGGAGTTCCTGGCGCAGGATCACGCTGACCTGCTGGCGGGCCAGGATGGCGATTACCATACGCGCGATCTGTTCAGCGCCATCAAAAACGGCGACTTCCCCAGCTGGACGCTCTACATGCAGATCATGCCGTTCGCAGAGGCAGAGACCTACCGCTTCAACCCGTTCGATCTCACCAAAGTCTGGCCACACAGCGACTATCCGCTGATTAAGGTCGGTAAGCTGATGCTGAACCGCAACCCGACTGATAACCATGCGCAGATTGAGCAGGCCGCCTTTGAGCCGAATAACCTGGTGCCCGGCATCGGTCTGAGCCCGGACAAAATGCTGATTGGCCGCGTCTTTGCCTATGCGGATGCCCACCGTGCGCGGCTGGGTGTGAACTATAAGCAGATTCCGGTTAACGCCCCGCAGGCGCCGGTGCACAGCTACAGCAAAGATGGCGCGATGCGCATCAACCCGGTCTCCGATCCGGTCTACGCACCTAACTCCAAAGGCGGTCCCGTGGCGGATGGTGAGCGTTATCCAACCGATTCAACCTGGGAAGCGCACGGCAACATGGTGCGGGCGCCCTATACGCTGCGTCAGGATGATGACGATTTCGGCCAGGCCAATACGCTGGTGAATAAGGTGATGGATGATGCCGCGCGCGAGCGTTTAGTGAATAACGTGAGCGGGCATTTGCTGAATGGTGTTGAGGAGCCGGTGCTGTCGCGGGCCTTCGACTACTGGCGCAATATCGATCAGGCCATTGGCGATCGCATTGCTCAGCGCGTGCAGACCGAGCGCGCCAAGCGCTGATCCGCAAAGAGGCGGCCCGTCAGGGCCGCCGGTTTATGCAGCGTATTAATCATGGCCGCCTTTTGCGGCGGCCATTGCATTACGCCGTCACTTCAGACGGTACGCCACCACACTGTCACCGGCTTTGGTGCCGAGTGAACCGTGGCCACCGGCCGCAATCACCACATACTGCTTACCATCTTTACCCATAAAGGTGGATGGCGTGGCCTGTGCACCGGCGCTCAGTTCAGTCTGCCACAGCAGCTCGCCGGTGGTGCTGTCATAGGCACGGAAGAAGTTATCCGCCGTGGCACCATGGAACACCAGATCGCCTGCGGTCAGCAGCGGACCACCGTGTGCCACCATGCCCATCGGGAAGCCAATCGGGAAGCGGCCCGGCAGGAAGCTGGTTTTCAGGTTTTTGGTGGTGCCTGTACGACGCAGCCATTCGGTTTTGCCGGTTTTCAGATCCACCCCAACCATACGGCCCCACGGTGGCGCGATGCACGGAATACCCAGGCCGGAGGCCAGCTGCTGGATGTGAATCGCGTAGTCGCCATGGAAATTCTCGTTCCAGTAAGGCTGACCATCTTTGGTGAACAGACGTTCCGTGGCGGTAGATGGCGTACGCTTGATCAGATTGTATTTGTACGCCAGGCGCACAGGTGTGGCGATCAGCATCTGGCGCTGTGGATCAACCGCGACCGAGCCCCAGTTAAAGACGCCAATATTCCCCGGGAACACCAGCGTGCCGGCTTCGGTTGCCGGCGTCCACGGATTGCCATCGTAGCGCAGGCTGCGGAAATCCATACGGCAGGACATCTGATCAAACGGTGTGATACCCCACATGGATTTTTCAGTCAGCGGCTGCGGAATGAAGTTCAGGCTTGAGACCGGTTGCGTCGCCGCAAATTTCTCCCCTGGCACGCCGCCTTCGGTTGATACTTTAACCTCATTTACCGGATAAACCGGCTGGCCGGTCAGTCGGTTGAGCACAAACAGGTTGCCGGTTTTCGTCGGCAGGATCACGACCGGCTGCTTCTGGCCCTGATAATCGATATCCAGCAGTGAAGGCTGCGAAGGGTTATCGCGGTCCCACAAATCGTGATGCGAGCTCTGGTAGCGCCATTTGAATGCGCCGGTGTTCAGATCCAGCGCCACCAGCGTGTCGCGGAACTTCTCGGTGTTGCTGTTGGCATCACGTTCAATACCCACTTCATCTGGTGAAGCGTTACCGAAGGGCACATAGACCAGACCATTTTTCAGGTCGGCGCTTAGCGTACCCCAGGCAACCGGCGTGTCCTGCGGATAGGTCTGACCGGCCGCAACAGGCGCGGTGTTGTCCGGGTTCGCCGGATCAAAGTTCCACACCAGACGGCCGCTGAGGACATCGTAAGCGCGGATAACGCCCGATGGATTGCCGCTGTTGAAGCCGTTATCCATCACCGAACCGCCCACGATCACCAGGTTCCCGGCCACCAGTGGTGCAGCGGTTTGCATTAGCGCATGCGGACGCACATCTCCCATGTTGGCGTGGAGATCGACGACGCCATTGTTACCGAAGTCGGCACAGGGCTTACCGGTGTCCGCATCCAGCGCAATCAGCTGTGCATCGGTAGTGGCATTGAAGATACGCTTACGACAGATGGCGGGGCCAGCCGCGTTATCCTGCGCGGTTGCCGCAGCCGGCTGATAGTAGCTGACACCGCGGCAGGTCTGATGCTGCTGCAGGTAAGAGCGATCTTTCGCCGGCGTGAACTTCCACTTCACCGCACCGCTCTCCGGATCCAGCGCATGCACTTCGTTGTGCGGCGTACAGAAGTAGAGCATGCCGTTAGCTTTCAGCGGCGTAGCTTCAAAGGTGTATTCGGTCGCATCCGCATCCTGGCGCAGATCGCCGGTGTGATACGTCCAGGCCACCTCAAGATCTTTTACGTTCGCTTTAGTGATCTGATTCAGCGCGGAGAAACGCATACCTTCCGCAGTACCGCCGTAGGCTGCCCAGTCGCTGGCGGCACCCTGCTCGCTGCCTTGCGCGCGTTCATTGCTGATGGTGCCTTCCTGCGGCACGGGATCGTAGAAGCAGAGACCAATCACCACGAGGATCATGATGATAACGGTGCTGCCCAGGAACGTATGGAAGCGACGCGTTCCCTGATAAAGCGGCTTGACCACCCACGGCATCGCCAGCCACAGACCGATAACGCCAAACAGGTCGCCACGCGGAATCCACTGCCACTTATCAAAGCCCACTTCCCAGACGATCCACGCCAGGGTAATCCACATCAAAATGGCGTACAGCGCCAGTGCGCTGCGCTGATTTCTGAACAGTAAAATAGCGGTAATCAATAAACCGACTGCCATCAGCGCATAGAAGGCGCTGCCGCCCATCATTAACAGTTTGCCGCCCATATACAGCAGCGCACAACCCAGAATCGCCAGCACGATACTGGTGAGTTTGTTTATCATGCCCTTCCCTCAATTGTTGTCATTCGTAACCACCCCAAATAAATTACACACATTATCAACAAAATTTTAACTTACGTTAGATGCATGTAAAAACCCGTTGCGATGTGTGACGTTAGTGCCGCTAATCAATGTAGCCGCACTGAAGGCTGACAAACGCCGCTTCGTTCAATCCGTGATTGAAATCACGTTTCATTTTGTCAGAAGAAATTAATGAGTCAGGTGAAGAATTCGCATTTTTTGATAATCGGCAGGTGCATGGGGCGGGCGGATGTGCCTGGAATACGTACGGCTGGCGGCCTGATGGGTCGCCGTTGCCATGCTACCCACCGCTACGACACCTTATGTCGCGCGCAAAAAGCGGTAATATCTGCGGACTGAAAATCGGCCAGATGCGCCATCAGCTTCTCCAGCGGCCAGTCCCACCAGGCAATCCGCTGCAGCTGCGCCGCGATCTCCGGTGCAAAGCGTGCCCGTATTGGCTTTGCCGGCACGCCGCCGACCAGGGTATAAGGCGGCACATCTTTCGTCACTACCGCGCCAGCTGCCAGCACGGCACCGTCTCCCACCGTCACGCCAGGCAGCACAATCACACCGTGGCCAATCCACACATCATTGCCAATGACCACCCGATCCGCCCGCCGGTTGGCAAAGAACGTCTGGTCGCGTCGCGCCTGGCTATCGTAATACTCGGGACAGTAGGTAAAACGGTGCTGTGAAGCGCGATCCATCGGGTGATTGGGTGCGCCGATTCGCACCTGATTGGCTATCGCCGTAAAGCGACCTATCTGCGCATCCGCAATGCAGCAGTACTCGCCCAGGTAGGAGAAATCCCCCAGCTGGCTGTACTCCAGAAAGGTGTGCGCCAGAATCTCGCACTGCTGTCCGATCGTGCTTTCGCGCATACGCACGCTGGGATCGATAAAGGTGTGTTGCAGTTTGGCGGGTTGTACTGCAGCGAGTGCCATAGTGGAAGCTCCGTTGTGGTCAGATGTCTGGATAACAGGTTGCCCTGGCGCAACCTGAAACCCCTATCCTGGCCCGTCTCCGTGACACTAATACGACGGCACCAGGTTATTTGCGGGCAAAAAAACGTTATGCCCCGGGTTGCGCTACAATGCGCAGCAGACTCGCCAACAGGATGGATAACATGAAAACGACAACGGGCCTGATTGCCGCACTGCTGAGCGCCTTACCCGCCTGGGCAGCCCTGCCCGCCGGCAGCAACGCCGGCGCAATCGTCGGGACCACGCTCGCGCAGCTGCATCCCACGCAGGCGGCGCTCGGCTATCGTCAGCTGGATTACAAACTGCATCGTTATCAGGCCGAACCGGAAAAGCTGTTCGATGACTACTGTGAAAGCATGGGGCAAAAAGGCGTGGCGACGTTTGATGCGGCTTCCACGCTCAGTGAGCCCGCCAGCTTTCGCTGTAAAGCTGCGGTTGGCACGCAGCCAGGCCCGATGAAAACTGCCGTGATTGGCCCTGACAATCAGCTTTATCTTACTGATGGGCACCATACTTTCAGTAACTTCGCCGATATAGCCGGACTCAGCACGCCAGTGCAGGTGCGTATTACCGACGATTTCCGCAGCCTGAAAAGCATGAACGCGTTCTGGCAGCAGATGGAGGCGCGCCATTTAGTGTGGCTTGAAACGCCGCAGGGCACCATTGCGCCCGGGGCGTTGCCCCGGGAGCTGGGGCGTCAGCATATGCAAAACGACGACTATCGCTCACTGGTCTACTTCGTGCGGGATATCGGTTTTGCAAAAGAGAAGAATCCGCCGCCCTTCCTGGAGTTTTACTGGGGCAAGTGGCTGGCCACTCAGTTGCCGTTACAGCGCATGGATTTGAACGATCGTCAGGGTTATGCCGCGGCCATTACGCAGGTAGCGGAGAGGATGACCGGCGTGGCGAAGGATACGGTGATTGGTCAGAATGATAGCGGCCCGTTAACCGCCCGGCAGCTGGGTGCGCGCGATAGCGTGAATGAAAAGAAGCTGCATAAATTGCAGGCCGACGGCGGCAAACTGGACTGGGCCTTCCGGCCCTGAAAAAGGGCGCCACACGGGCGCCCCGGTTTACGCCAGCTCGCTGTTCTTCACATCGGCTGACGGAGCCAGCAGCTGCTTATCGAACGCCTGCAGCGGCCGCTGCTCACGGATGCGTGCCGGCCAGTCCGGGTTCGCCAGCGCGCTTTTGCCGATGGCCACGTAATCCGCGCCCTGATGCAGCGCCATGCCCGCGGTTTCTGCCGTGGAGAGATTGCCGTTGGCAATGATGGGTAACGCTGGCGCCGCCAGACGCGCAATCTGCACCAGCGAGTGAGAAGAGTCCGCAAACGCCGGTTGCAGCGCGTCATATTCGGTCAGATGCAGATAATCAATGCCCGACTCCGCCAGCAGCGCAAACACCTGTCGTGCACCCGCTTCACCCTCGCGCCACTTGTGCTGGAAGTCGTTGACCTTGCCCTGTGAGATGCGCACGCCCAGCGTGATGTCGCTGCCGATACGCTGCCGAACTGCGCGGATCACGGCCAGCGTCAGCGAGAGGCGCGCGCTGATATCGCCACCCCAGCGGTCGCTGCGCTGGTTGGTGTAATCCGTAAAGAACTGATCGAGCAGATACCCGTTTGCCCCATGAATCTCTATGCCGTCAAAACCGGCCACACCAATGGCGCGCGCCGCCGTATCGGCAAAGCTGGCGATCACCTGCTGAATCTGCGCTTCGCTCATCTCACACGGCAGCGAATAAGCACCGTGTCCGTGATAGAAGCTCAGCTGCTCGCCGCGTGGCTGCACTGCTGAAGGCGCAAGCGTATCGGGGCGATAGATATTGCCCTGCGAGATCGCGCCGGCATGCATCAGCTGTGCGATGATTTTGGCGCCGTGCTGATGCACGCTATCGGTAATTGCACGCCAGCCCGTCGCCTGTTTGCTGTTAACCAGTCCGGCCTGGAAAGCATAGGTTTGCGACCAGCTCTCGTCGATATACAGACCTTCGGTGATCACCGCCGCAAAACCGCCGCGCGCAAAGCGCTGGTAGTACTGCTGCATACGCTCACCGGGCACGCCATCCACGCTGGCGGAGATGCGCGTCATCGGCGCGACCAGCAGGCGATTTTTCAGGCTAAGGCGATTGAGCTTGTCGCTCTGGAAAAGATGTTTATCAGTCATACCACGCTCTGTGCAGGGATTATCATCAGACCGCATTATAGTGCGTAGTCATTACGGCAAATATGGGCGATGATGATACGTCTGCATAACGGATATCGTTACAATGAACTCCAAAGATATCACTGTTTTTCTGATGGTGGCGCAAACGCGCAGCCTGACTCAGGCCGCCCGCCGCCTCAATACCACCACCATGACTGTCTCCCGGCGGCTGGCAGCGCTGGAAGAGGATCTCGCGTACGGCTGCTGCATCGCACCACGCGCGCTATCGCGCTCACCGTTGAGGGAGAGGAGTTCCTGCCCTATGCCAAAGCGCTGGCGGAGACGGAACAGAGCGCGCGCAATCTCTTCTCACCGGACAAACAGGGCGCCACCGGTCAGTTGCGCATTACCGCCCCCACCGGCTTTGGCCGTCGCACCATCATTCCCCTGCTGCCCGCGCTGATGGAGAGCAATCCCGAACTGCGTATTGAGTTTGAACTCAGCGATAACGTTACCGATCTGGTTGGCCTGGGTTATGACGTGGCTATCCGTATTGCCCCGCTGCGCGATTCGCGTCTGGTTGCACATCGTCTGGCCGATAACCCACGCATACTCTGCGCCTCACCCGCTTATCTGGCGCGCTTTGGCACACCGCGTACGCTGGCCGATCTGCATCGGCATAACTGTCTGCGCCTGTCCGGCGTGGTGCAGTGGGGTTTTCAGGTGGATGACCATATCTCCACCCTGAGCGTGGAGGGGCGCTTTAGCGGCAGCAATGTTGAAGGCGTGCGTACCCTGTGCGTGGCCGGCTGCGGCATTGCGCAGCTGTCAGAGTGGGATGTCCGTGAAGAGCTGGCGGCCGGGGAGCTGGTCGCGCTTGAGCTGAGCGATGCGCAGCCACAGATGCTTGGCGTCTGGGCGCTGTTCCCGACCACGCGCCATCTGCCCCAGCGCGTCACGGTGTTCCTGGACGCGCTGAAACAGGCGATGCAGCCGGCGACACGAAAAAAGGCGGAGGGGTGAGCTCCGCCTTGTCTCAAGTTCCGATCAGTGCGCCTGACCGGTCAGTTGCAAAAGGGCAACGATGATTTGCAGGATCACCCGGATTAAATCCAGGAGTAACCGAACAAGTTCCATCACTTTCCTTCTCCTCTGCAGGAGCGCGCTGTTCAGCGACCAGGACCCTGACTCTACCCGCCGGCCGCCTAAGCACATCTGTGAGGAGCGCTGAGCGGCACTCATTGTAAAAGCCACAGGCCAGCACCACCTGAAACCTGCCGGGATTTGACTATCCGCGCCCCTGAGAGTCATCAGAAAACAATGAGGCTAAACCCGCGCCCAACACCTGTATAACCATACAGTATTTTGGCGAAACTTGAAATATTTCGCTGCACATTTTATTATGCGTTTTGTGAGGAGTGCTGAGCACCCCGTTCGTGGCGCGGTTACCCGCCGCAAAACGAACATAAAAAAAGGATTTGGCTTACCCGCCAAATCCTTTTTTATTGCCTGCTATTTGATCACTGCGCCGCGCTGATGCGCCAGATAGCGTTGCCGGCATCATCGGCAATTAATACGCCGCCCTGCCGATCGGTCGCTAAGCCGACCGGTAAACCGCGCACCTGCTTCTCATCCTCCGTCAGGAAGCCCGTCACCACCGGCTGAGGTTGCCCCACAGGTTTGCCGTTCTCAAATTTTACCCATACCACTTTATAGCCGTTGAGCGGCGTACGGTTCCAGCTGCCGTGTTCACTGATGAAAGCGCCGCCACGGTACTGTGGCATATTATCTGCGCCATAGAACAGCAGGCCGAGCGGGGCTACGTGCGAACTCAATGCGTAATCCGGCTTGATGGCTTTCGCTACCAGGTCAGGACGCTGCGGCTGCGCGCGTTCATCCACATGCTGACCAAAATAGCTGTAGGGCCAGCCATAGAAGCCTTTATCCTGCACGGATGTCAGGTAATCCGGAACCAGATCGGAACCGATCTCATCACGCTCATTGGCAATTGCCCACAGCTTGCCGGTTTGCGGCTCCCACTGCAGGCCGGTCGGATTGCGGATCCCGCTGGCGTAAATGCGGCTGGCGCCGCTGGCCGCATCCACTTCCCACACGGCGGCACGGCCCAGCTCCGCCCCCATGCCGTTTTCGGTGATGTTACTGTTGGAGCCCACGCCGACATACAGCTTGCTGCCGTCCGGACTGGCCAGCAGCGATTTGGTCCAGTGGTGATTGAGATCCTTGCCTGGCAGCTCTGTGACCTCTTCCGGCGGCGTGCGGATCGCCGTTTCGCCGGTCTGATAAGGGAATTTCACCAGGCTGTCGGCGTTGGCCACATACAGCGTATTGCCTATCAGCTGCATGCCAAACGGCGCGTTCAGATTTTCAATAAAGAGATGCTGCTCCCACTTACCGTTAACGTTACGAAGCAGCGTAATGCGGTTGCCGCCGGGGCCACCTTTACCGGACGATTTCTGCACCAGGCTCATGATGAGCTGTTTCGGGGCCGTCACCGGGTTTTTAACGCCGTTGGCTTCCGCCACCAGCACATCGCCGTTCGGCAGCACATAGAGCTGTCGCGGATGCATCAGCTTCGCCGGGATCTTTTCAATCTTCAGCCCGTCAGCCACTTTCGGTTTTTCGCCCTCTTTCCACGGCGTTCCTTCCGGCACCTGCATCGGTGGCATAAAGAAGTTTTGCGCCTGCGGCAGCTCGGGATTGGGGCCGGTTTGACGCTGCGGATCCAGGGTGGCACCGTTATCACAGCCGCTCAGTAATGCCGCCAGACCCAGCGCGCTAATCAGATGACATTTCATGGGCGGGCTCCTTGTGCGTGACGTTCCCGTAAGGCCAGCTGGACATTCGCGATCAGTAGCAGCGCCACCACAATTGTCGAGAGCGTAACGCCCATCGGCACCACCGCCCAGGCATCACGGCTGTGAATAAATGCATTCACCACGGCCACAACAATGGCCAGCAGCGAGATCCAGAAATGGGCTTTTTCGGCCGGACGTGCGCCGCGGAATAAATAAATCAGGCTAACGATTCTTGGCAGGATAGCCAGCAGCAGACCAAATGCGATAAGCCAGCTGGCGGATTTGGTCCACATAATAACAGTCGTTTGCAGGTAGATAATATCGAACAGCCAGGCGGCAAAGAAAAAGCCAAGCGGCAGCGGCTCCAGCAGGGTATACAGCGTAACGCCGAATACCGACCTTCCTGAGGTATGGTACATCGCACTCTCCCTTTACAGTTTTATCAGGCGATAACGAATCGGCACTGCATCGCTTCGCACGCCTGAGAAATATTAGTAAAGATAAAGAGTAATGCGTGCTTCCCGCACAAAAAGCTAACCATGACGGCGGAACTGCTCCAGCTCACGCGCGTCGTGGCTGCAAAATAGTTGCACGTCGTCAGGATGCTGCAGAGAGAGTTGCCGTAGCCGCTGCTGGTTGGTTCGCCAGGCGGCCCGATCGCTGCACATCAGGCGTTGATAGGCGCGCAGCCCCGGCGTGCAGTGACGCTCTGCATGGTGCATCTCGCCGCGATAGAACCAGGCATCGCCGCCGTGCAGCAGCCATCCGCCTGAGTGACGAATAGCGACACCGGCGTGCCCAGCGTATGACCGGGCAGCGGGATCAACAGAATTTCGTCGCTCAGATCGTCAATGGCTTTTACCGCGTCAAACCCCATCCAGCGCTCACCGGCGCTGGCATAGCCACGCCAGCCATCGTGTGCAGTCCACTGCTGCGGCCGGAAGCGCTGGCGTGCCAGCCAGTGGCTCTCGCGCGCCTGCGAGACGGTATCCAGCTCCTGTTGCAGAAGATGAATTTGCGCGCCGGGGAAATCAGTGATGCCGCCGGCGTGATCAAAATCGAGGTGCGTCAGGATAATGTGGCGCACATCTTCGGCGCGAAAACCCAGCAGCTGAATTTGCGCCAGCGCCGACATCTGTTCGTTGAATTGAATATTGTTCAGGGCGCGGAAGAAGCCCGAGAGCCGCCGCCCCGGATGGCGCATATCCTGCATCCCCAGGCCGGTATCCACCAGAATCAGGCCGTGGCGATCGCTCTCCAGCAGCAGGCAGTGACACACCAGTTCAGCAAACGGGCCGCGGCTAAAACCGTCAAACAGGGCGCCCCCCAGCGGACACATGCAGCCGCAGTTCAGATGGTGAATTCGCATACTCTTCTCCCGTCAATAAATAGCGCAAAGCATTCCGCGCCTGAAAATAAGCGACATTATTGTTGATTGATATTTAATATATGGTTGCGGGTGCTGAATTGTGCAAACTTTATTATTTAGACGGGGATTTCCGGTGAACACTTTTCAGGGGACAGGCATAGCATCTCTTGGTGCATAATAAGAATAAAAGCGCAGCGTATATTATCCGGCTGCGCTTCTCTTTTAATTGCGTTAATTAACGTAACGGCGGGCGCAACTATTTTCCTGTGGTTTCACGTACAAACTGCACAATTTGATGATTCTCGCCATGCTCATACAGGCATTGCTGCAGACGCGGTCCACTGAGGGCGGTTTTCACCAGTTCGGGATCAAGAGCGCGCAGCGAGCCGAGATAATCTTCCCGCAGCAGCGCCGCTTTAACCTGATTCAGAATACCCGCGTTACGCACCTGCGGCTCTTTGCGCTCTGGCGGATAGCCCAGCCCTTTCTCTCCGGTAAAGGCTTTCTCAAAGATGAAGCGCAGGTTGAGCTCTGCGCCCCAGCCAAAACCTTTGGCAAAAGGCAGCGCCAGCGCGTTGCCGTTGTTGATTTGCGCAAACAGGTAAGCGTCAGCCGGATCGATACAGTAGCCGCACACCACGCCGGGATGCAGATTAAGTGACATCAGCGCACCCTGGCCGGTGCCGCAGCCGGCTACTACAAAATCGACTGCGCGACTGTTGAGCAGCACGCTGGCCATAATACCCAGGTGAATGTATGTCAGATGATGATCCTGCTCATCGCTCATGCCGACGTTGAACACCTGGTGCCCAAGCGGCTGTGCAACCTCCTGCAGCGCCTGCCACACCGTTGCGTTTTTTGCCGCCTGGCTATTTTCCATCATCAAAGCGATTTTCATGACGCATCCTCACATTTAAAATTGAAACACCGTTTCATTTTAAACAACGAACAGAAATTTGCAGCCTGACGTTCGTGATATACATCACAAAAAAGAGCACGGCACCTCTCGGTGCCGCTCTCCTCAGGCGGTATGTGCCGACCACCATAAGCGCAGTGCCAGACCCCAGCGGCTGGTCCAGCCGCTGGTCGTGCTGATCACCTTGCCCTGATACAGCACGATAAAGGTCGGCGTGGCGCCGATCTGCCAGCGCTGGCCCAGCGCCCCGTTCTCATCGTTGATCGCCGGGCCCTGCACGCCTTTTTTCTCCAGCCAGGTCGCTACGCGCGCATCGCTTCCGGAGCGCAGCGCGACGCTAACCACCTGTGTGCCGTCCTGGCTGAGTCCCGCGACGGTTGGCGTGGTGAGTTTGCATACGCCACACCAGCTGGCCCAGACATAGATCAGCACCGGCCGCTGCTGGCTCAGCTGCGCCAGGTTTATCTCGCCCTGCAGTGCGGTAAGCGGTTGCCGGGCCAGATCGTCCGGCAGCTGCGGGGCGCGCAGCCAATCCATCGCCAACAGGGCCGCGGCGGCAATCAGCGCCAGCACGATGCCTTCGCGCATCCAGCGCCGCAGGCGCGACATCACGGCTTCGCCTGCAGCGCGGTTTTTACAGCGGCCTCCAGCTGCGCATAGGGCACTGCACCGCTGATCAGCTGGTCGCCTACCAGGGTGGCAGGTGTGCCCTGCACGCCCAGCTGCTGCGCCAGCGTCAGATTACGGTTAATGGTATCGAGGCTGGCTTTACTCGGTGCGTTGAGCGTAATGCCGGTCTTCTCCAGCGCCGCCTGGATGCTGGCTTCATCATGGTTGCCCTTCTTAGCCATCATGCGCTCGTGCAGTTTGAGGAAGTTCTGCGGCTGCTGTTCCCATACGGTGAGCGCAAGACGCGCCGAGGTCAGCGAACTCTCTGCCCGATACGGCAGCGGTTTCAGCACCACGGCTACCTGCGGATAGGCCTTCAGCAGCGTATTGATATCGCCTTCAAATTTCTTACAGAAGACGCAGTTATAGTCGGTGAAGTAGACCAGCGTCAGGGCCGGTTTTTTCGCGCCGATACGCGGTGACCCGGCATCGTTGAACAGTGCGTCACGATTTTTCGCCACCATTTGCGCCACAACATTCTGCTGCTGGCGCGCCGCTTCTTTATCAAAGGCATCTGCCGCTTCGGCAAGGATCGCGGGGTTCTCCACCAGCGTTTCACGGATCAGTTGTTTAATGCGCGCTTCCTGCTCAGGGGTAAACGGCGCGGCGGCCAGGGCAGGCAACATCAGAAACAGCAACGACAGTAACAGGGATTTTTTCATCATTTTTTTGCCTCAGAGAGTGTAGTGATCACCGCTTCACGACTCAGCAGCGGTGAGAGGATCTGGCCATCCGGCAGCGCCGGGCCATATATTTGGTTGAACGGAATAGCGACGCGATCGCGCCGGCGCAGGAACTCGCCGATAGCCGGATCGGGCTGTGTCCAGTCCCCCCGCAGCAGCACGACGTCGTCGGCTTTGAGCGCCGCGCGTACGTCCGGCTGATTTAACACGCGGGATTTGTTGACCTTGCAGGTGATGCACCAGTCTGCGGTGACGTCAACGAACACGCGCTTATCCTGTTGCAGCGCCTGATAAATGGCGGCTTCCGTAAGCGGCTGCCAGTCGAGGCGCTCCTCTTCCGGCACGATGCGCGTCATCAGAAAGAGCGCGCCCGCCAGCGTCAGCGTGATAAACAGCAAACCGGCCTGCTGCAGCGCACGCTTGCGCAGCAGCCAGCCAAACAGCACCAGCAGCAGGATAGCGGCCAGCGCACCAGCGAAGGCGGCGCCCCAGTGCGGGATGAGCAGCGTGACCAGCCACAGGGTCGCCAGCAGCATCATCAGGCCAAGTCCGGTGCGCAGGTGCACCATCCAGCGTCCCGGACGCGGCAGGCAGCGCGCCATACCCGGTATCGCTGCCACCAGCAGCCATGGCAGACTCATGCCGATCCCCAACGCCACGAACAGCAGCCACAGCTGCGGCAGCGGCGCGGTCAGCGCATACGCCACCGCTGTGCCGAGGAACGGCGCGCTGCAGGGTGTCGCCAGCAGCGTGGCAAATGCGCCCTGCCCGAAGTGGCCGGCGAGGCCGTCACCGCCCTGCGTGGCCAGACGGGTGCTGAGCCCGGACGGTAACCGGAAGTGCAGCAGATCGAACAGGCTGGCGCTGAACAGGAACATTACCCCGACCATCAGCAGCAGGAATCCCCCGCTCTGGAACTGAATGCCCCAGCCAAGTGCCTGGCCGCTGAGGCGCAGCCCGGTCATCAGCAGGGCCAGTAACATAAAGGAGAAGAGAATACCGGCGCTGGATGCCAGGAACTGCTGGCGCGTCTGCCGCCGGGTTTGCCCCTGCTGCCGCACCAGGGTGCTGAGCTTAATCGCCAGTACCGGCAGGACGCAGGGCATCAGGTTAAGAATTAAGCCGCCGAGCAGCGCCAGCAGCAGTACAGACCATAGGGTTGCGCGCTGGCCTTCACTGTCAAAAAGCGGCTGCGCGCCAATCACCACGCTGCTCTGCTGGGCGATATCGCCATCTGCGATCACCAGCGAGAGCGTTTTGCCGCGCAGATCCGGCGCGGTTTCCCCCCACTCATCGGTGACCGGCACGCGCGCGGTTACCGTGTCGCCCTGGACGCTAATCTGCGGTGCCGAGAGCATGCTGCCCGGCGGATAATCGAAGAACAGCGCCGGATTGCGCCAGCCCTGCTGGCGCTGCGCCCGGATCTCGAGGTGATCATTGACGAAGCTCGCTTCCAGCTGATCCGTGAGCCCGCTCTGCGGGGGAATCTGCCCCATGGCCTGAGCGAAATCGCGCGCGAAATCTGTCTCTGCCGGCTGGCGGAGATCGAGGCTAAATGGGAAGTCAGTCAGGATGCAGACATCACTGCAGGTTGAGAGCGTCAGCGTACCCGCCAGCGCGTTGCCGGGCAGGTTACTGAGTGTGATGGGCAGCGTGACGTCGCCTTTATAGCCTTGCGTAGTCAGGCCGCTGACATCGAACCGCGCCGGTGCGGGCCAGAGCCATTGCGCCTGCACGCCAGGCGTATTCCAGCGTATCTCAGGCGCGACGCCGCCTTCACCTGGCGTGCGCCAGTAGGTTTTCCAGCCCGGCTGCAGGCGGATATCGAGCAGTAGCTGGTGGTCGTTACCGTGTGCGGCGGTACGCAGACGTACTTCGGCGTGGCTGTTTTGCGCATAGCGCAGCCAGCCGCTGTCGGCGGCGTGCACGACAAACGCGCAGCTCGCCAGCAGGAGCATCAGGCTCCTGATGATAAAAATCATGTGTTTTCTCCGGTGAATAACAGGGGTTACGCGGTAAAACGCGTGATGTTATTCCCGAAAAACGCAGAGCGTCAGATGCCGTCGTCGCAGGGGCGGAAACAGCGGTGCGCGGCGATAGCCGGTCGCAGAGGTGACCTGGAAGAGCGTGGCGATCAGCGCCAGCAACAGCACCAGGAAAGGTAATGCGGTGTCCAGCAGCGGTGCGCTGCCGCTCAGGGATTTTGCCCCCAGCGCACAGGGTTTGTCGCTGCTGGCGGCCTCATCCGCGCTCGCCGCATGCGCCGCTACGCTGACTGAGGCAACAGGCTGACCAGGCTGGACGGGCAGATTGAAGCTGCGCTGCACAAGACAAAACGCCAGCACCAGACAAACCAGTGCCAGAATCGATTTTGCGCGTTGGGGCGATATTGTCATGCCGCAGCCTCAGAGAAAAGTGCTGGCATAATATGTAATTGCAGCAGAAACACCAAGCGCTGCTGTGTAAACTTTTGTCTTCATCACTGCTAAAGATGTAACGAAGCTATTATAAAAAAATTTAAAATCAATAAGTTAATTATTAGAGGTTCAGATAAACGAGCAAGCCCGCACGGCAAAGGCCGCATTCCTGCAGGCCTCGCCACGCGGTAAGCTGTGTTCATACCACCCGGACGCGCTTAATCCTGCGGCGCTGTCTGGTATCCACACTCACACCATAAGCGCTGACTGCCGCAACGGTAGTATGCGCTGGCGCTGTAGCCAGGCACAGGCCGCGGCTTCATCCGGCGCACGTGCATCAAGCTGTAAAACCGGGCCAATCCCCATAGGCCGGGCATGCTCCGCCAGCGCATGCAGCTCAGGCAAATACTCTGCCCCCGGATGGCCCGGCAAACGCTGCGACAGACGAGCCTGATAGCGGGCAACAGCCTCATCCGGCGTAATAGCCAGCCACAGCTCCAGCGCCCGCGTCACGCCCGCCCGCTGCAACCCCTGTTGCAGCACCGCTTTTGGCTGAAAGCCAAACCAGGCATCGATCAGATAGACGCAGCCGGGTGGCGCCTGCGACACAATCTGCCAGATTGCCTGATACGCTGCGCATCCCAGTTGGCGATTACGCTGCCGATCCACCGGCGCGAAGCTGGTCATAAACGGCTCCTTGAGGCTATCCAGCGTCAGCACCGGCAGCCCAAGGCGCTGCGACACCGCGTGCGTCAGCGTACTTTTCCCCGAGGCGGGGATGCCGTTGATCAGCACCACGCACTTTTCGTTGTTCTCACTGATCATAAGATTGAAATCACCTCCGCCGCACTGCTGGCGCGGCGCAGCTGCACCAGCGTCTCTTCATCCTCCAGCAGCGTGACAATGGCGCGAATACCCTCTTCAATGTGGGCGTTTCTGTCGCGCGCGCCGAACATAATCACGATGTCGGCTCTCTCACTGCCGTTGAAAGAGACCGGCTCATCCAGCACTATCAGGCTAAAGCAATCTTTCAGTACGCCAGCCTCCGGGCGCGCATGCGGAATCGCAATTCCCTCCTCAAATACGTACCATGCGCCGTGCGTTAAGGTATTGGCGATCACCGCCTGTGGATAGCTCTCACGGACGTAACCGCCCTGAACCAGAGGCTGCGCGGCCAGGGCAATCACCTCGCGCCAGTCGCGAACGCTCACTCTTACCTGAATGGCGTTAGCTCCTGCAGCAGACGTTTAATGCTCATCCTGCCTCCTTAAATTGACTGGCGAATGGTATTACGCAACGCATCAATTTTAACAAATAGCGGATCAATATCCTGACGGTAACGGCGGCTTTTAGCATAAAGCGTTACTGCCCGGTTATACGCCAGCATTAATTGTTTTTGTGTCTCTCCCGCCTGAGGATTTATTGCCAGCTGCTGCTCCAGCACGCTTATTTCCCCACTGATAACTTCAGCCTGTTGATCTATTTCCTGCTGTTGCTGGCCAGTATTATCCTGGCCCTTTTTGAAGAATCCGAACATAGGGTCTCCTGTCCCGAGTCGGGTTATACCGCTCAGGTTATGGGTTTGCAGAAGCAGTGTAATTAACGGAATAGCTGGATTTTTTCGACCAGCACACTGGTCACAGCATCGTTAGCCGGCACCAGGAAATTGCGTACGCTGTCGTTCACTTTTCCCTTTTCAAATGTCTGCTTGCAGTTCGCAACCCATTGCACATTCATCTCCGTGCCGACATTCACCTTCTCAATGCCGCTGCGCACCGCAAGACGCATATCCTCATCACTGACGCCGGTACCGCCATGCAGCACCAGCGGCGTATTGGTTGCTGCGGTGATATCGGCCAGGCGCTGATGCTGAATATGGGCTTTACCGGTATATAAGCCGTGTACGGTACCAATTGAGATGGCCAGCATGTCGACCCCGGTTTCTGCCACAAACCGTTTAGCATCATCCACGGTGGTAAATGATGAATCGGCCAGCTCCACGCATTTGCCATCTTCCGAACCGCCAATGGCACCCAGCTCAGCCTCAACGGAGACCTGTACCGGTCGGGCCATATCGATAACCCGGCGCGTGTTCGCAATGTTCTCCTCAATAGGCAAGTGGGAGCCGTCATACATTACCGAACTAAAGCCAGCGTCAATGGCCGTCTGAATCGCATTCAGATCCGAGCAGTGATCAAGATGCAGACAGGCTGGCACATTGCGGCTTTCCGATAGCGAACGCATGGCATCCACAATTAATTTATGGCCCAGGTATTTTGCCGTGCCGGTGGATATCTGAATCATTAACGGACTGTGGGTCTTTTCTGCCGCCGAAAAAAAGGCCGGTAACATCTCCAGGCAGTGCAAATTAAATGAGCCCAGCGCTTTAAACTCACGCTGTTTTGCCACCTGCAGCAGATCGGTAAAGTTATAAAGTTTCATGGAGCTTCTCCTCGTGAGATTTGGTGGGTTTTCCGTTAACAAACCAGGCGATCAGGGTGATAAAGGCGATAAACAGCGCAACGAAGAGCCAGTTATGCTGGAATGCATGGCCCAGTACCAGGCCGGTACTGATCACATCAGAGTCACTGAACGTCACACCGGTGAAGCCGTAACTCTCCAGCATGGGCACCAGAATGGCGGGCAGCAGCGTAATGAACAGGCCGTGAACAAAGCCGCCAATCATCGCCCCGCGGCGTCCGCCCAGGGCATTTCCAAACACGCCGGCCGTTCCCCCGGCAAAAAAGTTGGTGAGCAAACCGGGCAGAATCATCGCCAGTCCCAGCATCGGGAATATCAGCATGCCGACCACCGAACCCAGCGTGGTAGCCAGAAAGCCGACGATCACCGCATTCGGGGCATAGGGGAACATGACCGGGCAATCGAGTGCCGGTTTGGCATCCGGTACCAGACGCATCGCAATCCCGCGAAATGCCGGGACCAGCTCGTTAAGCAGTAAGCGCACGCCGCTGTAGAGCACAAACACTCCGGCAACAAATTGAATCGACTGCATGAAGGCGTACATCAGGTAGTTCATGCCGCTGCTGTACTGGGCGATAAAGGCCGGGCCCGCTGCCAGCGCCGGGATTAGGTACATCGGTACCATGACTACCGCCATCGAGAGATAGGTGTCCTGCAGGAATTTGAAGTTATCCGGTAGCTTGAGATCTTCCGTTGATCGCGACCCCCTGCCAACCACCTTCGCCACCGCTGCCGTCAACAGGTAGCCAATGGTGCAGAAGTGACCGAGCGCAACGTCGTCGGAATCGGTAATGCGGCGCACCACCGGCTGAGCCAGCGCCGGCATAATCACGGCCATTACGCCGCCAAAAATGCCGCCGGTGAGGATCAGCGGTAAACCGGTCAGCCCCGCTTTATAACCAATGACGGCACCAATGGTGGCCATCCACAGCAGCGCCTGTCCGGTCAGAAAGATATATTTGAACGGGGTCAGCCGCGCGATGATGATATTGACGATAAAGATCACCAGCAGCGTCAGCGCCACTTCAGAGCCGAGCTCACGGTTGGCTAATCCGGCAATCGCGGCCACGTCCGTAATATAGCCCTGCATACCAAAACCGTGGGTAAAAATGGTGTTCAGGAAGGTCAGCGAGCCAACAATAATGTTGATGCCAGCCATCATAATTAAAAAGCCCAGCAGCGTTTTAAACGTCCCTTCCACCACTTTCCCGGCCGATTTCTTTTGCAGCAGCAGACCAATCAGGGCAATAAACGCAATCAGAATGGATGCCTGCCCTAACAGGTCTTTAATCAAAAAATCGATAACACTATTCATGGCTGGCAACCTTCAGATTGTTTTCTTTCATAAAGGCGAGGATCTTCTCTTCAATTTCGCTTTTATCCGTAAGCTTGTTGAGAATAATGACGCGCCTCATCTGTTCCGGGCTGGCATCCGCGTTTAAGACGTCAGCAAAAGCTTTCTGGGTTAAAATCATGTCCGATTTAAACGCGTTGGCTTCTGAAATGGTGGTATGGTCAATATCTGCATCAATATCGAGTTTCTTTAATACCGATTTGGCACTCATTTCGATGGCAAAACTGGAACCCAGACCACATCCACACACACATAATATTTTCAGCATGGCTATTTCCTCACAGAATATGCAGTTGTTTAGCGAGTTTATAATGGTGCCCTTCGGTATCGACCAGGCGTTTTTTTATACTAAGCAGATCAATCGGAATCGGTTTATTACTGCCGTTGATAACCACGGCCTTATTCCGCATACCCGATTGAATACAGCGCGCGACCTCACTGGCCATAATGGTGCCCTGATAGATCTCCTCACAGGTGGGATCGCCATTACGCAGGCCATAACCGATGATAGTCTTGCGAATGCGCACGCCTATCAGCGGTTCGAGCTGTTTAATTAAGGTATCAATAGCGCCCTGAAAACCTGGTGAGTATTCACGCGTATAGCCTTCAGAACAGAGAATGATCACGCTGTTTTGCGCCGCCAGCCGCCGGGTAATGCGCGTCGCCAACTCAGAAGGGGCGATCTGGCACTCCGGGATCAGGGCGAAATCCGCGTTAGATTTGATCGCCGATTGCAGCGTTAACTCACCGCAGTAACCGCCGAGCAGCTCCACCATAAACACCCGGCCGGTTAAGGCACGTCCGGTATTACGCAGCTTGACCACCTCTTTTAAAACCTGCTCACAGGCGCTGGAAAAACCAATGGTGTAATCGCTGCCGGAGACATCGTTATCAATAGTCATACCGACGCCAAAACAGTTAACGCCAAATTCACTTAAGGTGTGCAGGAATTGCAGCGAGCCATCACCACCGGCCATAATCAGCACATCAATACGCAGCCCTTTTAATTGCCGGGCAATGGTTTCATACTCCGGGCGCATTAATTTCCGCGTCGTTCGGCCGGATTGCATCACCGGAATAGCGGCAATGGCATAATCAACCAGATCGCGCCGGGCCATTTCCTGATGACGATTTTCCAGCAACCCTGGAATGCCGCCATTAAATAGCACCATCTCTGCCTGCGTTAATCGCGCGATTTGATAAATAAAATTATTAATCCCTGTGACATCGCCGCCGCTGATCACCATACCGATTCTCATTAATGCCCCCTATTGGCCACTGCACGTCTGGAAGCTATTTTTACGGTGAATGAGACGGTTATTTGCAGGTGAGATCACACTTCAGCCACATATTCAGGCGTCATATCGATTGACACAGCGATTAACAGTCGCATTTTTGTGATTACAATCACACGATTTATTTTCAGTAAAAAATTAAAAGATGATGGTAATCATGGCGTTATATCTTATTGTGCCGGCGGAGCACTTTACTTCTCCGTTTGCCGCTATCACTCTTTTTTTTCATTATGAAATGTGATTACCCACGCATTTTTATTGGCCAATTACGTTTTGTGCCCTGATAAAGGCGTAATGCCTGCGTGCGTTATTTCCCGGTTGCGCCAGGCAATGATTGACTCGGTTAGCGTTGAGCGCTCCAATGGCCAGGCGAACAGATAATCAGGAAGAGGAAATATGACCACCGCGCAGGAGATGTTGCGTCAGCTGGCTGGCGCTGTCGGAGAGAAACAGGTATTAACCCATGCAGATGATAAAGCCTGGTATATAAAAGGGTTTCGCGTAGGGCGTGGCGAAGCGCTTGCCGTGGTCCTGCCGCAGACCCTGCAACAGCTGTGGCAAACGTTGCAGGTTTGCGTCGCGCACGATGCCATTATGCTGATGCAGGCATCGAATACCGGCGTCACCGGCGGCTCAACGCCGGATGGCAACGATTACGATCGCGAGGTGGTCATTATCAGCACCCGGCAGCTGAAAGGCGTGCAGGTGATCGACCAGGCGCGCCAGATCATTGCGTTTCCGGGTACGACACTGACGGAGCTGGAGCAGACGCTCCAGCCGCTGGGGCGTGAACCGCACTCGGTTATTGGCTCCTCCTGTATTGGCGCGTCGGTGGTGGGCGGGATCTGTAATAACTCCGGTGGTTCGCTGATTCGGCGCGGCCCGGCCTTTACCGAAAAGTCGCTGTTCGCGCGCATTAATGAGGCGGGCGAGCTGACGCTGGTTAACCATCTGGGTATCGACCTGGGCGCGACGCCCGAGGCGATGCTGGAAAACCTGACGCACCAGCGCTACCAGACCGGCGATCATCCGGCGTGGGAGGGCAAAATCTGGGCCGATGATTATGCCGATCGCCTGCGTGATATCAGCGCCGACTCCCCTGCGCGCTTTAACGGCGATCTGCGCTATCTGCACGAGAGTGCAGGCAGCGCCGGTAAAGTGATTGTGTTTGCGGTGCGTCTGCCGACCTTTGAGGCCAGCCCCGCCAGCGATACGTTCTATATCGGCACGAATGAGGAGTCCGTGCTGGTCGACCTGCGCCGCTTCCTGCTCACGCGCATGCAGGAACTGCCGCTGCAGGCGGAATATATTCACCGTAACGCCTTTGATTTAACCGTGCGCTACGCCAAACATATGTACCTGGCGATCCGCAAGCTGGGCCCACAGGCGCTACCGCAGCTGATGGCCAGTAAGGCGAAATGGGATGTGCGCGTCAGCCATATCAAGCTCCTGCCGCGCAATTTTGTTGACCGGGTACTGCAATTCTTTAACCAGATTACGCCGCGCTTTGTCGCGCCGCGCATCATGGATTACCGCAGCCAGTATGAGCATCATCTGATGATTAAAGTGGATGCCCGGCAGAAGATGGAGCTGGAGACGCTGCTGCAGCAGTTCTTTGCCGATCGCCGCGGGAGTTTCTTCCATTGTGATGCACGAGAAGCGGCCGACGCCTTTCTGGTGCGGTTTGGCGTCGGTGGCTGCACCATCTCCTACTGCGATGCGCTGGGCTACAACCCTAACGAGCGACTGGTGGCATTTGATGTGGCGCTGCGCCGCAATGATGACGCCTGGCGGCTAACTCTCCCGCCGCACCTGGCGGCTCAGGTTCAGGTGGACTCCTGCTGCGGGCACTTCTTCTGTTACGTTAACCATCAGGATTATGTGCTGAAGCCCGGCGTGGATGCGAAAGCGTTTAAAGAGGAGGTTAAGCGCTATCTGGCGCAGCGCGGAGCTAAATATCCGGCGGAGCACAATGTCGGGCATCTGTATCAGGCTTCGTGCGATCACGTGGCGCACTGGCAACAGCTCGATCCCGGCAACCGCTGCAATCCGGGTATCGGCAAGACGTCAAAGAGAAAGTTCTGGCGTTAAGAAAACGGCGGGGATTCGGCAACCGTCACGCCGATGCTCAGGCTCCGCCGGCTTTGCAGGCCGCCAGAAACCCGCCCGCTCCCTAAGCCGGGCGCGAAACCAATACACGCCAGCGGCGGCGTTCGCGCAGAAGGCGCAGGTGCAGATCCTGCAGGTGCGCCAGCGTCAGCCCCTCCACAGCGGCCGGCGTCAGACAGGGCAAGCCCTGCTGCTGGCGCAAAGCTTCACTGGCGGCGGTGGCGTTATCCGTTGCCGGACACTGCGCGCGCAGCGTTGCCTGCCAGCCGCGCAGCGTTTCGTCGCTAAGCCCGGCCAGGACAGCCTGCATATCGCGCAGAAAGCGCTTGCAGTGCGTCAGCAGCGTACGCCACGGCACCGAGGGTGACTGTAAAGCCAGCAGCAACCCGTCCACATCTGCCATTCGCTGATAGCGTGCCGACACCACATAGCCGACCTGCTGCTCCACCCGCAGCCGCTGGAAAAAACGTGGCTCAAACATCAGCGCCAGCGCCCGTAGCGCTGCCAGGCCAGTATCATCCTGCTGCGGCAAGGGAATAAACAGCAGCAGTGCCTGATCGCTACCGGGACACGCCACCGCCGTGATGCCTTGCTGCAAACGTGGCGCTGCCGCCCACGCCGGAACGCTAAGGCAATCCGCTGGCAGCCCGCGGGCCACCAGCTGGCTCAGTGAACGATCGACACCGCACCACGCGGCAAGCCACTCAATCTGCGCGGGCGGCGCGATCAGTTGCCGGGGTAACGCTGCCAGAAGCTGGCGAATTGCAATCGTGTGCGGTGCCGTCGCGGGCGCTACAGCACAAGGCGCATGCAGCGCGCTGATGATGTCGGGCAGGCGCTGCACCGCCTGCGGCGCAGCGCCGGGCAGCGTCAGGACCAGTTGCCAGATACCATGCTGCTGCTGCCAGCTGCCGTTGCCGCCGTCATGGCGCAGCTGCGCCAGCAGCGGCCGCAGCGCTTCGTGCCGCGCCTGTGCCCGATCATCGTCCAGCGTGTGATAACACGCCGGACGCAGCAGCAGGGTCTCCTGCGGCGCCACCGGCGTAATCAGCGGCAGTGACGCACGCTGCACAGTGCACAGAGCAAGCTCGTGGGATGCGGGGCGCGGATAAAAGCGCCAGCTAACCGGCATTACCTCAGCAGGCCGCACCCGGGGCCACGGGCCACGCTGCAGGGTAAACCCTTGTGTCTGCCAAACGTCACCCGCTGCCTGCTGTCGGCTTAGCAGACGGCTGATGGCAGCGTGCGGTAAAGCCGTAACAAAGGCGGCAAAGCCTGCGGGAACGGCTTCCGGTGGCGCAAACTGCAGCGCCCGGCCACGCAGCTGCTCCAGAGGTGAAAGCGCCGCGAAATCCTGCTGCGCCAGCTGCAAATAGTGCCGTTGCTGCGCCGCTGTGGTATGGCCTGTTGCATGCAGGTGCTGCCAAACGCGCTGCTCTATTTGCCAGGCCCGTTCAGCATCTATCGCTGGTGCGCTAAAGCGCAACGCCAGCACGGCCTGGTGCGCGTCCTGATACAGCCACTGTACATCCAGTGCGCTACAGCCGGTCTCTGTGCGTAGCTGCGCCATCAGTCCGCCCGGCGCCTCATCCAGCCAGAAGGCCCGCAGCAACGTGACGTTGTCACGAAGAGAAACCTCTTCTCCGGGCACTATCAGCGTTAACCAAAAGCGCTCTTCACCCGCCAGCCCAATCACCGCATCACGCGCGGTGTCAGGGTGCATAAGGAGAGACGTTGCAGAACCCTTGCCATCGGGCATCGCCGCCGTGTACTCCTGCGCCAGCGCCTCCAGCTGATCCAGCGACTGCGGTCCGGATAACCAGAGCTGCATATTTGCCGCTACGTAATAGCGCTGATGAAAATCTCGCAGCACAGAGCGAACTTCAGTGACGTTGTCACCAAATGCGGATCGATTGCCGACCCGAAAGCGCCTGAAATCCCCGGCCAGGCCGTCAAGCAGCGCAGCTTCGCTGAGGGTATCGGCGTGATTGCGCAGCAGCTGGTACTCTGCGTCGATCACCGCAATCTCCTGCCCGATGGCTGGCAGAGTTAACCGGGGTGCGGCCAGCATATCCGCTAGCCGTGCCAGCCCGTCGGGTAAAGACGCCGGCGGCAGCTGAAAGAAAAATGCGCTGCGGTTCAGCTGCGTAGTGGCATTGATCTGGCCGCCCTGCTGCTGCACCCACGGCATCAGGCGCTGATCGTCGCTAAAGCGCTGGCCGCCGCAAAACAGCAGATGCTCCAGCAGATGCGCCAGCCCTGGCCAGCGGTCTGGTTCATCCAGACTCCCGGCGGCAACGCGAAGCAGCGCCGAGGCTGAGCCTGCCTGCGGCTGGTGGATCAACTCACAACGCAGGCCATTGGCCAGCGTCAGGCGGCGCGTGTGCATCAGGTTATCCGCTGTTTGAAGATCAGCTCTGAATTGCTGCGATTACGGAATTGCAGCTGGGCAATTTTGATATCGCTGCAGTTGGCTTCACGTCGCGCCTCAAGAATTTTGCCATGATGCGGTGATTTGCTGCATACCGGATCGGTGTTATCCGCATCGCCGGTCAGCATCCAGGCCTGGCAGCGGCAGCCGCCAAAATCCTTCTCTTTCTCATCGCACGAGCGGCACGGCTCCGGCATCCAGTCAAAGCCGCGATAACGGTTGAAGCCGAACGAGTTGTACCAGATATCGTCCAGAGGTTGCTCCAGCACCGAGGGAAAGGCGACCGGCAGCTGGCGGGCGCTGTGACAGGGTAACGCCGTCCCTTCCGGCGTAACGCTCAGGAAGATCGATCCCCAGCCGCCCATGCAGGGCTTGGGCCGCTCTTCGTAGTAATCCGGCGTCACAAACAGCAGGTTGGTCAGGTTTCCGCTCTCGCCCATGCGCGCCCGATACTCAGCCACCACCGCCTCTGCCCGGGCGATCTGCTCACGCGTGGGCAGCAGCCCTTCACGATTCAGATGCGCCCAGCCGTAAAACTGGCAGGTCGCCAGTTCAACGTCATCGGCTTCCAGCTCAATGCACAGGTCGATGATTTTATCGATCTGATCGATATTGTGGCGATGCAGCACAAAGTTCAGCACCATCGGATAGCCATGTTTTTTGACGGCGCGCGCCATCTCCAGCTTCTGTTGGAAGGCTTTTTTCGAGCCGGCCAGCGCCGCATTCAGTGTCTCGTCGCTGGCCTGGAAGCTGATCTGAATATGGTCCAGTCCGGCATCGGCGAAGGCGTCGAGTTTTTTCTCCGTCAGGCCAATACCGGAGGTGATCAGGTTGGTATAGAAGCCCAGATCGCGCGCAGCGCGGATCAGCTCCGGCAGATCTTTTCGCGTCAGCGGTTCGCCACCCGAAAAGCCGAGCTGCACGCTGCCCATGGCGCGCGCCTGACGGAATACCTCAATCCACTGCTCTGTGGTGAGCTCCTTCTCCTGCTGCGAGAAGTCGAGCGGATTCGAGCAGTACGGGCACTGCAGCGGGCAGCGGTAGGTTAACTCCGCCAGCAGCCACAGCGGCGCATTAACGCCAGGTTTATTCGGGTTCACGACACTGAATCCATTTTTGTTCTACTGCTGATTGCAGAAACTCTTTCACGTCATCGTCAACGCCGCCGGCTTCCGGAAAGCGCGCATTCAGCGTGGCGATGATAGCCGCCACGTCCTGCTTGCCCGTCACCAGCGCCAGAATGGCCGCTGCGGTCTCATTGAGTTTTGCCATGCCTTCCGGATAGAGCACCACGTGGCTCTCCTGCGCGGCTTCCCACTGCATGCGGTAGCCGCGGCGAAATGCCGGAATCAGATTCTCATTCATAAGGTTATACCAGCCTTGTGGTGTGCCATACGGCGCTGTCGGTAACGGTGTGATACGGCGGACGGTGCAGTGCATAAGCCATGGTCATGGCATCCAGCAGGGTCCACAGGATGTCGAGTTTGAACTGCAGAATCTCCAGCATCCGGTTCTGCTGCTCTGCGGTGGTAAAGACCTCCAGCGCCAGCGCCAGGCCGTGCTCCACATCGCGGTTCGCCTGGCTAAGACGATTGCGGAAGTAGAAGTAGCCCTCTTCTTTGATCCACGGATAGTGCTGCGGCCAGCTCTCCAGGCGCGACTGGTGGATCTGCGGCGCAAACAGCTCGGTGAGCGAGCTGCAGGCGGCCTCCTGCCAGTTGGCGCGGCGGGCAAAATTAACATAGGCATCCACGGCGAAACGCACACCGGGCAACACATGTTTTTCTGATAACAGTGCTTCACGCGTCAGGCCAACCGCTTCGCCAAGCTGCAGCCAGGCTTCGATGCCGCCCTCCCGATCGTGGCTACCGTCGTGATCAAGAATACGCTGTACCCATTTGCGCCGCGTGGCCGGATCCGGGCAGTTCGCCATGATCGCCGCATCTTTCAGGGGGATGTTGGTCTGATAATAGAAGCGGTTCGCTACCCAGCCCTGAATCTGCTCACGCGTCGCGTCGCCGTTATGCATCGCAATGTGGTACGGATGGTGAATGTGGTAATAGTCGCCTTTGGCACGCAGCGCCTGTTCAAAGGCTTGCGGCGTTAACGCTTCGGTGATGATCACGATGCGGTCTCCTGCAGGTGGATCGCCATGCCGTCCCAGCTCACTTCAATGCCCTGCTGCGTCAGGAACTGACGCTGCGGCGAGTGTTCGTTGAGGATCGGATTGGTGTTGTTAATGTGAATCAGAATTTTGCGGCGGGCCGGCAGTGAAGCCAGCAGCGCCATCAGGCCCTGCTCTTCGGCCAGCGCCAGATGGCCCATCGCTTTGCCGGTGTTTTTACCCACGCCGGTGGTGAGCAGTTCATCGTCCTGCCACACCGTGCCGTCAATCAGCAGGCAATCGGCTTTTTGCAGCCAGGGCATAATCACCGCATCCGGCTCACCCAGGCCTGGCGCATAGAGTAGCGTCTGGCCGTTAACGGTGTTCTCAATAAACAGCGCCACGTTATGGCCGGGCAGCGGACGATCGCGCCACGGCGAATAGGGCGGCGCGTTGCTGAGAATGGGGATAGCGGTGAACTGCAGGCTGCGGCAGACATCAACGCGGAAAGGATCAAGCGGCGTCAACGGACGATGCTGCAGGCCGCCGTTCCAGTGTTGCAGCATGGTAAAGATCGGGAAACCGCTGGTGAGATCGGCGTGCACTTCCGGCGTGCACCATATCTGATGCGGGCACCCTTCACGCAGGCTGAGCAGCCCGGTGGTGTGATCGATCTGGCTATCGGTGAGGATAATGCTGCCGATGGCCGTGCCGCGCAGCACGCCGTGCTTCACCAGTTCAGGCGTACGGGCAATTTGCTGGCTGATATCGGGCGAGGCGTTACACAGCACCCAATCTTCACCATTGTCGCTGACAATGATCGACGACTGCGTGCGCGCCTGCGCCTGGAGCGTACCATTACGCAGCCCGCTGCAGTTGGCGCAGTTGCAGTTCCACTGCGGAAAGCCGCCGCCTGCCGCTGAACCGAGGACTTTAATAAACATGTGAAGGACCGAAGCAGGAGAAGAAAAGGCCCGCACGAGTGGCGGGCACAGGGTCTTAGCGGTTGGAGATGTACAGAGTCACTTCCAGGCCCAGACGCAGGTCAACAAACTCAGGCTTTTTCCACATAATACTCTTCCTCATAGTACAAAACGCAGAGCAGGCTCTGCTGGAAATGATTGCCACAGGAAAGCATCTTCCTTTAGCAACACACGACGCGGCGCGATGTTGCGTCAATGTCGCGCTGAGATCAACCCTGATTCCGTAAGAGAATGGTGCTAATCCTGCCAGATTTGTCGCAACACGCGCTGCCAGTTGCCCCAGGCAAGCTGTTCAATCAATGCATGATCATAGTTGAGACTCTGCAAAAGCGCATAGAGACCGGGCAATCCGGTGACGTCACCGAGCTCTGCCGGTACGCTGATGCCATCAAAATCTGACCCCAGCGCCACATGATCGGGCCCCATGATAGAGATCAGATGCTCACAGTGTTTAACAATTTCGATCACACCGGTGTCATCATCGCGTTTGCCGTCGGCGCGCAGAAATGCATTGCCAAAATTGATGCCCACCACGCCACCGCTGTCGCGAATTGCACGCAACTGGTCATCGGTAAGGTTGCGCGGCTGGGGGCACAGCACATGTGCGTTTGAGTGGGTCGCCACCAGCGGCGCATGCGAGAGCCGTGCCGTATTCCAGAAGGCTTTTTCGTTCATGTGGGACATATCAATCAGTATGCGGTGCTGGTTAGCGAACGCGATGAGCCGCTCACCGGCGGCAGTTAAGCCGGGCCCGCTGTCCGGCGAGCCGGGAAATCCACCACTGACGCCTTCGCCAAAGCGATTTGCCAGGTTCCAGAACGGACCGATGCTGCGCACGCCGGCCTGGTAAAACGCCGCGAGATCGGCACCGTCGGCATCAAAGCCATCGGCGCCTTCAATGTGTGCCACCATTGCCAGCACGCCGTCGCGGCGACAGGCAGCGATATCCGCCGTGGAGAGGCACAGGCGCGCACGCCCTGCAGAGTGCGCCACCAGCGTTTTCAGGATGTCGAGCTGCTGCCACAGGATCTCCAGCGGCTGCCAGTTTTGCTGCACTTGCTGCGGCGCCACCTCTTCAACGTAGCGCTGCGGCGGCACAAACATCGCGAACAAGCCGCCGGCAAAACCGCCCTGCTGCATCCGCGGAAAATCGAGGTGACCTTTCGCGATACCCGCATAGAAGGCCCCGGCGGGATCGTCGCGGTAATGCAGCCACAGGTTCAGGAGCAGGTCGTTATGACCATCAAAGGTTTTAAATAACATCGCATTATCTGAAAAGAACACCGTGTGACTATGCTACGCGTCCCGGCCCCGTTGCACCAGATTCCAGCGCACAAAGGCTCAGGTTGGTAAGCGGTTTTCTTTCAACCACAGCGATACCCCTTCTGACCAGGTTCATTACCCGCAGCGATCAAACTTGTCCGTAATGCGCGATGGGTTGTCAGTTATGCGTGAGCACGAGGCAGCGGCCTCCGCCAGACTGGCTGCATCATTACAAGGAGAACCCTATGCTGACCCAACCTGCTGCAAAATACCGTGCCTGGCCGGTAATCGACTTACCCGATCGTCAATGGCCATCGCGCCAGCTCACGCAGGCGCCGCGCTGGCTCTCTACTGACCTGCGCGATGGCAATCAGGCGCTGGCAACGCCGATGGACGGTGCGCGCAAGCTGGAGTTCTGGCAGCTGCTGCTGCGTTGCGGTTTCAAAGAGATTGAAGTGGCCTTCCCGGCCGCGTCGCAAACCGATTTCGATTTTGTCCGTCTGCTGATTGAGCAAAACCACATCCCGTCTGATGTGGCGATTCAGGTGCTCACCCAGGCACGTAGCGATCTCATCGACCGCACCTTTGAGGCGCTGCGCGGCGCACCGCAGGCCATCATCCATATGTACAATGCCACCGCACCGCTGTTCCGTGAGCGCGTATTCCGTCAGAGCAAGGCCGAAATCATTGAACTGGCCTGCGCCGGTGCCCGGCAGATCCGCGCACGCTGTGCGGAGCAGCGCGATACCGTATGGACATTCCAGTACTCGCCGGAGACCTTCTGCTTCACCGAACCCGACTTTGCGCTGGAGATTTGCGAAGCGGTCGCTGCTATCTGGCAGCCCGGCCCGTCGCGTCCGATGATCATAAACCTGCCCGCCACGGTTGAGGTCAACACCCCTAACGTCTATGCCGACCAGATTGAATATTTCTGCCGCCACTTCAGCCAGCGCCAGCAGGTTGCGATCAGCGTCCATCCACACAACGATCGCGGCACCGGCATCGCCTGTGCGGAGCTGGCGGTGCTGGCGGGGGCTGACCGCGTAGAGGGCTGCCTGTTTGGTAACGGCGAGCGCACCGGCAATGTCGATATCGTCACGCTGGCGCTCAATTTGTATACGCAGGGCGTGGCGCCGAATCTCGATTTCAGCGATATCCAGCAGGTGCTGGAAGTGGTCACGCGGTGCAACCAGCTGCCGGTGCATCCACGCCACCCTTATGCCGGTGAGCTGGTATTTACCGCCTTCTCCGGCTCACATCAGGACGCCATCCGCAAAGGTTTTGCTGAACGCAGCGAACGGCAGGAGACGATCTGGCAGATGCCCTACCTGCCGCTTGACCCGCTGGATATCGGCTGCAGCTACGAAGCGGTGATTCGGGTTAACAGCCAGTCCGGAAAAGGCGGCGCGGCCTGGCTGCTGGAGCAGAACCATGGCCTGCAACTGCCGCGCGGACTGCAGCAGGATTTCAGCCGTGTGGTGCAGCAGCAAACCGACGATCATGGCCAGGAGATGACGCACCATGCGCTGTGGCAGCTGTTCTGCCAGCACTACGGCTTAACGCAGCCGGCCCGTCGGCTGCTGGAGGCGGAGAGCCACAGCGATGAACAGGGGAGACACGCTTTAAGGCACGCCTGCAGCAGGGTTCGCAGCCGCTGACGCTGGAGGGCAAAGGCAACGGTTTGCTCTCGGCGGCGGTGGCGGCGCTACGCCAGCGCTATGATCTCTCAATGACCATTGAGGATTACCACGAGCATACGCTGGGCAAGCGCAGCGACAGCCGTTCGGTGGCCTACATCAGCTGTCTCAATGCGCGCGGCGAACGCAGCTGGGGCGTGGGGATTGATAATGATGTCACGCGCGCCTCGCTGCAGGCCCTGCTCAACGCGGCACGCGTTTTTCTGCCACAGGAAAGTAGTTCGCTGGCGTAACGCCGAGCACGCGGCGAAACATGGCGCTGAAGGCGCTCGGACTCTCATAACCGAGATCGAGCGCCACCGTGAGTACGGCGTCACCCTGCGCCAGCCGCGTCAGCGCCACGCTCAGGCGTGCGCGCCGCAGCCAGTCGCTGAACTGCAAACCGGTCTCGCGGCTAAAGTGGCGCGCCAGCGTCCGTTCAGCCACGCACAGCTGCGCGGCGGCGCGCTTCAGCGTCCACGCCTCGCCCGGCGCCTGCTGAATCTGCTGGCACAGCGCCAGCAGGCGTTCGCTCTCCGGCAGCGGCAGGCCAAACGGCAGCACATCCATGACGCGAATCTCATCCAGAATCAGCTCGTAGATGCGCTCTGCGCGACTGCCGGCACCGTACTGCTCCGGCAACGTCAGCGCGGTGACAATCAGCTCACGCAGCAAGGGCGAGATCTGCACCACCTGACAGCTGGCCGGCAGATCGGCACGCGCCAGCGGATCAACAAACAGCGTCCGCGCCGCCACGCTGCCCACCGTGTGCAGCGCATGGCGCGTTCCGGCGGGCAGCCACACGCCGCGGCTGGGCGGCACCACCCAGCTACCGTGCTGCGTCTCCACCTTCACCACCCCGCTCAGCGTATGAATCAGCTGGGCGCAGTCGTGAAAATGCCAAGGCTCTGCTGCGCCGTGGGCGTAGTCATGCGCGTACGGCACCAAAGGACGCCGTGAGAAATCGAAGCTGAGCCGCTGGCTCATATCAGCGCTTCAGGTACTGATAGACCGCCGCCAGATCCTGCTCGCCGTGGCCAGCGTCAACCGCCTGTTGCCAGACATCCACAATGTTCTCCAGCGCAGGTAGGCGGGTATCACCGGCAGCGTCCAGCGCCAGCTTCGCGTCTTTCAGCGCCCAGACCAGATGCATCTGCGGGGTGAAATCACCGCTTTCGATCATGGCGAGTTTGGCTTTGGCATAGGGCGCAGCCAGCGGACCGCCCTCCAGCACGCGCCATAAATCATCCGTACTGAAACCAAACTGCTCCGCCAGACGCGTGCTCTCGGCCAGGCTCTGCATCAGGCCAATCAGCCAGCTATTGACCACCAGCTTCATGCGCGAGCTGGCACCGGCTTCACCCAGCCACTGTGTGCCTTTACCAATAGCGGCAAAAACCTGCTCAGCGGCCTGCGCGCGGCTGCGATCGCCGCTCGCCATCACCAGAATCTGGGCATTTTCCGCCGGCGCCTTGGTCCCTGAGACCGGTGCATCAATAAACAGGATATCCGGACGCGCCTGCTGCAGTTCCGCGATCAGAGCATCGGTATCGTCCACGCCGATGGTGCCCATCTGTGCCACGGTCGCGCCCTGCTTCAGCGCGCGGCTGACGTCGGCCAGCGTCTGGCGCGTGGTGGCACCGTCAGCCAGCATGGCGATCACTACATCTGCGCCCTCAACCGCCTGTGCGGCGCTGTCTGTTAGCGTCAGGCCTGCGCTCAGCAGATCCTCACCTTTGGCGCGTGTGCGGTTCCAGCCACGCACCCAGAAGCCCTTTTTCAACAGGTTAGCGGCAAAAGCGTGCCCCATTGCGCCCAATCCCAGTACTGCTACCACAGGTTGCTGACTCATCTTCACTCCCTCTTGTGCTTTCTGGCAAAACCCCCACACTGACAGAATTTGTGCCGGGCAGCCAGGCTGTCAGTGCGCTGAAAAAACATTTTTTCACGCCGCGCCTGACAATATTCCGTCATACTATTCACGCTTTTCAAACAAACGACAAAACGAGTAACATACGCGCACAAATGTTCCGCCTGGTTCATTACGCCTCTTTCACGGTCTTTACATAATGAAAATGTCTCTATTGCGACAGGCACCGTTGCTGATGCTGCCTGCACTTCTCCCGCTGCCGCTGCTGGCGGCGGATAACGCCGGCAATACCATGGTGGTGAGCGCCGCGCCGGCCGGTTCGGGCCTCTCCGAACTTGATACGCCCGCGGCCGTGAGCGTGATCAGCGGTGACGAGATGCGTCACGCCGCGCCGCGCGTGAACCTGTCTGAAAACCTCACCAGCGTCCCCGGGCTACAAATCCAAAACCGCCAGAATTACGCGCAGGACCTGCAGATCTCCGTGCGCGGCTTCGGCTCCCGCTCCACTTTTGGCGTACGCGGGCTGAGAATGTACGTTGACGGTATTCCGGCGACCATGCCGGATGGCCAGGGCCAGACCTCGAACATTGATATCGGTTCGATTGATCGTGTGGAGGTGCTGCGCGGCCCCTTCTCTGCGCTCTATGGCAACTCTTCCGGCGGAGTGATCAACGTGGAGACGGAGACCGGACAGCAGCCCACCACGCTGGAAGCCAGCAGCTGGTACGGCAGCTATGGCAGCTGGCGTAATAGCGTCAAGGCCAGCGGCGCGACTGGCGATGGCACCCACGCCGGAGATGTCAACTACACCGTCTCCGCGTCACGTTTTACCACTCACGGCTATCGCGACCACAGCTCGGCGCAGAAGAATCTCGGCAATGCCAAACTGGGCGTGCGCATTGATGATGTCAGCACCCTGACGCTGCTGTTTAACAGCGTGCACGTAGAGGCGCAGGATCCCGGCGGGCTGACGGTTGAGCAGTGGCGTGATAATCCGCGCCAGGTGGCAAGCAACGTTACGCTCTACAATGCGCGCAAAACGGTCGACCAAACCCAGGCGGGCCTGCACTACCAGCGCCAGATGAGTGACAGCGACGATCTGAGCGTCATGATGTACGCCGGTGAGCGTGAGACCACGCAGTATCAGTCCATTCCTGCTGCGGTACAGCGGCGTGCCGGACACCCCGGCGGCGCGATCTCGCTGGCGCGTCACTATCAGGGCATTGATACCCGCTGGACGCACCGCGATACGCTGTTTACCGTGCCGGTGACGCTGACTGGCGGCCTGGACTATGAGACCATGACCGAAAAGCGCAAGGGTTATCAAAACTTTAGCGGCGGCGATCTGGGCGTGCAGGGTGAGATGCGGCGCAATGAGCGCAATCTGATGTGGAACCTTGATCCCTATCTGCAAACGGCCTGGCAACTGAGCGACAGCTGGTCGCTGGATGCCGGTGTGCGTTTCAGTACGGTGAATTTTGATTCCAATGATTACTACATAACCAATGACGATCCGGATGACAGCGGCAACCGTCGCTATCATCGCTGGCTGCCTGCGGCCTCGCTCAACTATGCGATTGATAGCAGCTGGAATACCTATGTGTCAGCGGGTCGCGGTTTTGAGACGCCAACGCTGAACGAGCTCTCATACCGGTCAAACGATCAAAATGGTCTGAACCTCGGCCTGCAGCCGGCTACCAGCGATACCTTTGAATGGGGGACCAAAAAGCGTATCGGCAATGGTCTGCTTACCGCTGCGGTGTTCCAGACCGACACAAAAAATGAGATCGTCACTGACGGTTCATCCAATGGACGCTCAACTTACAAAAATGCCGGTGAAACCCGGCGGCGCGGCCTGGAGCTGGGGCTTGATCAGCAGTTTGGCTACGACTGGCATGCAAAAGCGGCATGGACGCTGCTGGACGCGCGCTACCGCAGTAATGCCTGCGGCAGCGACAGCTGCGACGGCAAACGCATTCCGGGCATTGCGCGCAACATGGCTTATGCCGGCCTGGGCTACACGCCGGAACAGGCTGGTATGCCGGCGGTGAAGTGCGCTACCTGAGCGATATCGCCGCCAACGATCAAAATGATGTAAAAGCGCCGTCCTACACCGTGGTGGGCGTGAACAGCGGCTATAAGTGGCTGATTAAGAACTGGACGCTGGATCTGTTTGGCCGCGTCGATAATCTGTTTGACCGCCGCTACGTCGGTTCCGTGATCGTTAATGAGAGTAACGGTCGTTATTACGAATCCGCGCCGGGCCGTAATTACAGCGCCGGTTTAACGGTAAGTTACGCCTTCCAGCAATAAGCCAGGTGCCTCAGACGTGAGGCACCTTTTTTATTGATAGCGTGCTGAAGCAATAAAAGTAGAAAAACGCTCACACCAGATCTGTACGGCGGCGTAATCATCCGGCTTTACATGCTCAGGCAGGGCCTGAATAAAATTACCCGCGTGATCGACGGCCCCAACCAGTACCGCCTCACTTTTCATTTTCAGGAAACCTGTCTGATCGTACGCCTGTTGTCGGGTCAGATAGAGTTTATAGTCGGGTCCGGGCGCAATCTTGCCGATAAACGCAATATCATGCTCGGAGATATAAACATCGCCCTCGGCCCAATAGCGCGCACTACTGCCTGGCTGGTCACGTGAAAATCGCGCGGTGTACTTTGCCTGCGCCTGGGCCGCGCGAATCTCCTGCATCAGGGCACTGTTTTCCGCGTTCAGATCGGGCAGCATATAAACGCCCAGCGCAAAACCCGCGCCGAGAAAGAAAAGATAAGGGGCGATATAAATCAGTCTTACTTTATTTTTCATGACGATTATTCCGGGTGAGCGTTATTTTTAACTGCCGTTGCGAATCAGCAAAACAGTAGCGCGGTAAAGCGAAATAACCCTTCAACATGGCCGGTTTAATGAGAAATGCAGAACGCTATTAACGTTGTGGTGAGTATTGGTTGAGGTGCGTCAGGGGGCTTTTTGGCGACCCGTCAGGGCCGCCAGATGCGCCTTATGCCAGCAGCGCCAGCACGTCGTCGGTGGTGCCGGTTTCACCCAGGCGAGGGAAAATACGCTCAATGCTATTGCGGTGCGTCTCCGCATCCAGGCAGGTCATGGCATCGGTGGCCAGCGTGACATTATAGCCCAACTCATAAGCCTGACGCGCCGTGGCCTCTACCCCAATGCTGGTGGCGATGCCGCAAATCACAACCTGCGTCACGCCGCGCTGCTGCAGTTGCGCATGCAGATCGGTCGCGTGAAAAGCGCCCCAGGTGGTTTTCGTGATGCAGATATCGTCTGGCCGGGGCGTCATCTCAGGGACCAGCTGCGCCCAGTCGGCAGGCAGCTCGCCAGCGTGACGCGGCTGTTGGGTACGGCCCGGGGCGCCGCCGGCAACGTTCACTAACACTACAGGCTGTTGTTTCGCGCGGAACGCCTCAGTCAGACGAGCGGCACGCTCAATCACCTCATCAGGTTTCAGTGGCGTCACCGGCAGGCGCACGATGCCGTGCTGCAGATCAATTACAATAAGCGCGGTGTTGGCATCAAGAGTCGTTAAAGCCATGAAGAGTCCTCTCAGAGTCAGGGTTGGCGGGTTAATGTAAGTCAGCGATGGCAGCGCAGGTTGCGCCTGCGCTCTGTAAGCCGTGCTTATACTCATGCAGCGCGAGTATATAAACAGGCGGAAGGCCTGGGTAGTTTGCACCGTTATTAATTTGTAAGCCGTTGATACGAAGCGGCGGCCCTGCAATTGGCGATGCTGCTGGCATAACGAAACGTTACGGGCGCTGCAAATAGTGGATAAGACTATGAAAGCGCAGCGGGATGCTGAGTGGGTTGCGATAACTGTGCGGCTTATCAGCCGCAAACTGACTCGCTTCGCCCGACTGCACGCGTCGCCAGGTGCCCTCGATATTCAACAGAAGCTCTCCTTCGAGTACCACCACCTGTTCGATAACGCCGCTTTCGTGCGCCGAGGAGTCGCTCTGCGCGCCTGGGGCCAGCGTCACCTCCAGCAGATCAAAGCGCAGCTGCGCATCATAGGGCAGTAACGGTTTAACCTGCATCTGCGCATTGGGCTGGCTGAACGTGGCAACGCCACCGGCCGGCTCTGCGCCGCCCTGCACAAAAAAGGAGAACGGCACGTTAAAACCAGTGGCAATCTTCCATAACGTTGCCACGGTCGGGCTGGATTCACCGCGCTCAATTTGTCCCAGCATCGCTTTACTCACACCGGTGCGTCCGGCGGCCAGCGTCAGGCTCCAGCCATTCGCCTGACGCAGCTGTTTCAGCGCCAGACTCAGATGTTGATGCAGATTTTCCATAAGATCCCCCAAAAGCTCGCGCGGCAGTGTAGCACTTGTACGCGAAACGCACGCATGCCATATTGTGCGTTATAACGCACAACAGGATGTGATGGATGAATATTGCTTCAACGCGCAGCGCGTTCTCGTTTCCGATGCTGGTCTCCGGATTCATTGCCGTACTCGTGGGTTACAGCAGCAGCGCGGCGCTCATTTTCCAGGCGGCGCAAGCTGCCGGAGCCTCGCCAGCGCAAATCGGCGGTTGGTTCTCCATGCTCGGCGTGGGCATGGGCGTGGCCTCTTTTGCGTTATCGCTCTGGACGCGCATGCCGATCCTTGCGGCCTGGTCAACGCCCGGTGCCGCCCTGCTGGCAACCAGCGTGCAGGGTCTGACGCTCAATGAGGTGGTTGGGCTCTTTGTGATCACCAACCTGCTGATTGTGCTGAGCGGCATCACCGGACTCTTTGCCCGGCTGATGAATCACATCCCGCAGTCGCTGGCGGCTGCCATGCTGGCGGGGATTTTGCTGCGCTTTGGCATCGGCACCTTTAGCGGATTAGAGAGCAACCCGGCCCTGTGCGGCAGCATGTGCCTGATATGGCTGATTGGCCGTCGCTGGCTGCCGCGCTACGCCATTATCCTGGCGCTGGTCACCGGCGTGCTGGTGGCGCTGGGGCAGCGGGCGATCCACTTCCCGCCGCATGCGCTGACGCTGAGCGTGCCAGAATTCATCATGCCGCACATCAACCTGGCGGCGCTGATTGGCGTGGGCTTGCCCTATTTTCTGGTCACGATGGCATCACAAAACGCCCCGGGCATTGCGACACTACAGGCGCACGGTTATCAGCCACCGGTCTCCGCCCTCACCGGATGGACCGGTTTCATTGCCCTTATTCTCTCGCCGTTCGGCGGCTTTTCCGTGTGTATCGCTGCCATCACCGCCGCCATCTGTATGGGGGATGATGTTGATCCCAATCCCGCGCGGCGCTGGATGGCCTCAGCAATTGCCGGCATTTTTTATCTGCTCACCGGCTTCACCGGCGCACTGATCGCTATCCTGCTGAGTGCCCTGCCATCCGTACTGATCGCCACCCTGGCGGGCCTGGCGCTGCTGGCGACGTCGCCAG
>NZ_MLFS01000038.1 GCF_002095485.1 Pantoea wallisii
ACTGCGCTGTTCGGGCCCGGCACGGTGCTGTTTGCACTCTGCATTGGTCCTTTAACACAAGCCATGCTGCCCCGGATGCTGGTCAGGCTTGAGAGGCCGGTATCGTAAGGCGCCCACCGCCTGGCGGCCCTGACGGGTCGCCACTGCGAAAGTCAAAAGCGCTGGATATTCAGAAACAGCCACGCTGATGCATAAGGGAAGAAGGGGGCGTGCTCGCTCTCCCTTCTGGCCCGGCACAGTAACCACAGCGATGTTCCAGCCCTGCAGCCCCCTATGTAAAAACTGCCGCACTAACCCGAAACTGACTGGTCACGGCCACTGCGTTTTGCCTGATACAGGGCCTGATCGGCATGACGCTTCAGCTGACCGGCTTCATCCGCTTTTCCTTCAGAAACCAGCGCGCTGTAACCTGCGCTGATGGTGACAATACCTGCCGGAAGCGCGGTCGCTTCATGGGCAATGCCCAAGGTTCTCACGCTGTTCACCGCGCGCTCGGCCACGATGCCCGCTTCTGCCAGATCGGTATTCGGCATGATGATGGCAAACTCCTCACCGCCGTAACGGGCAACAATATCGCCGTGATAGTGCACGCTCTCCTTGAGGGCGATCGCCACATCCTGCAGACACTCGTCACCCGCTACGTGCCCGTAGGTATCGTTATAGAGCTTGAAAAAATCGATATCGATCATCACCAGGGCGATGGCGCGCCGGATCGGTGCGATCGCAGCAGCGCCTGCTCCAGCAGGGCATCAAATTGCCGCCGGTTAGCCAGTCCGGTTAAACCATCCACCAGCGCCAGCGACTGCAGGGTATGATTGATGCTGGTCAGCTCATCACGCACATAAGTCAGTTCGATCTGATTTTTCACATTGGTGCCAACCTGCCGCAGCACCAGAATTCCCATACCGGTAATGGCCAGCAGCAGCGCCACGTTCAGCAGCACGTTAACCACGTTCTCTGCCATCCACTCCCTGCGAATCGTTTGCAGTTCGTACCCGGCGGTAACGATCAGCGGATAGCGCTCAAGCCGGGCGTAGCCAAAGACGCGCATCGTGCCATCCAGTGACGATCGCCAGGTGGCATTACCGCTGGAGGCAGCTTTAAGCTCTTTTTTAAATAACGGGCTGGAAGCCAGGGTGCGGCCAATATAGGCATCAGAAAACGGACGAACATACAGCGCGGTTGCATCAGCCAGGATCAATCCCAGCGTATCTTTTTCCCCTAAAGCGAAGTAGCTGTAGTGCTGGCGGAAGTAATCGACCCGCACGGTGGCAAGCGCCACGCCGGCAAAGTTCCCCTGGGGATCGTTAAGACGAACCGAAACAGGAATGACCAGATCGCCGGTTGAGCGACTGCGCACCACGCTGCTGATAAGCAGATTGGCGTCGTTATGGGTACGGTGCCAGATAAAATAAGCGCGATCGGCATTGCTGGCATTGGTTGGAATGAAATTGCCGGAAGAGGCGATCCAGTGGCCGTCGGTATCATAAACGAACAGCCCATGCAGCTGTGGAAGCTTGCTCTGCTGCTCCTTCAGCTGGCGCAGGAAATCAGGCGTTGCGGCGTAATCATTACCGCGCTGTCTCAACTGCCTGACCGCATCCGCCAGCGTAATGTCCACCTGCAGAAAAGCGTCTTCCGCCTGCTTTGCCAGCGAGACTGACAGGTTACGGGCATCATTATTCTTCTCACTCAGCGTTTGCTGCCAGGAGTGCCACAGCGACCAGGCGTTAATCGCGATCACCAACAGGCTCGTCAGCAATAAAAACATCGTCATGCTTCTGCCCAGCGACGTCTTAAGCAGAGTTGAACCAGAGGTACGGAGTGTGTTTTTTCGCATGTAATCAGCTGATATGAACGTCCATGAAAGAGTGGCGGTCAGGATACCTCACTTAAGCGGCAGCACCAAAGTAAGCTGCATCACCCGCCGGCCGGGGCTTAATCGGAGCGAATTAATCAGCCTCATCTATACTTCTGCTGGTTTTACCCTACTGAGGCTTTTACCGGTTCTGAACACCTCACCGTGGCCTCATCACTTTTTCAACGCAGGGAATCTACAGGTATGTTGCACTCTCCATCTCATCGCGCGGGCAGCCTGTTGCTGCTTCTGGCAGCGATAATCGGCTTCGCGGTGGCGCTCTACGCCTGGCTGACGCCGTTAACCGGCGTAACGGGCACCATTGGTGCCTTAGGCGTGGCGATCGCCAACGCTGTTCTGGCGCTGCTCGTATTTATTCTGCGCGGTAGCCACGGCCGCAGCGCGCGGGTTTTCTGGATCGTTGTGATCCTGCTGCTGCTGGCCGGTATCGCCTTTGCTGCGGCACTGCTGCATCAGTGGATCATCTCCGCTGCAATGGTGGCGGGCCTGGCAGGTGTCATTCTTATGAGCCGTCACGCCGCCCGTCATAATAACTACGTCAGAAACTGAGGATCGCCTTCGTGCTTAAACATCAACAGAGCCCGCTGATTAAAGCCAGCGTTACCGCGTTTAGCCTTCTGGTGACGCCATTCACATTACAGGCACAGGATAAAGCCGCTGAAGCTTCTCAGGGAACGCAGGAGAAGCTTAATGTGGATGCCGCCGATCAGCAGGCAGGCGGCAGCACGCACACCACCGATGAGGCTTCGCTGCAGAAGGCGGGCCAGCCGGTTGCGCAGGATAACGCGGCAACGCCGCTGGTGCCCTCATCCGCTCGCTGGGACAGCTTCCATGGTCAGCTCAATGCGCAGAAGTACAGTCCGCTCAAGCAGATCAATGCGGAGAACGTCGGTAATCTGAAGAAAGTATGGGAATTCCATACCGGTGACGTCTCCGATGGTAAAGGCGATACGCCCGCCACCGTCTGGTCAGCAACGCCGATCTTCGCCAATGACACCCTCTATATCGGCACGCCGTTCGACCGTCTGATTGCGCTGGACCCGGGCACCGGTAAAGAGAAGTGGCACTACGACACAAAATCTCCGCGCAAAGCGCTGACGCAGCCGGTGCTGAAAAATCGCGGTGTCTCCTACTGGCAGGCGAAAAACCCGGTTGCCGGACAGGCGTGCCAGAAAATCGTCTATATGGGTACCGTGGACGGCAAGTTGTATGCGCTGGACGCCGACGCCGGAACGCCGTGTGAAGGTTTTGCAGATAAAGGCGTGCTGAATGTCGACCAGTGGAATACCGTGAACGCGAAATTCCCGCTGTCGCTGCTGCAACCGCCAACGGTGGTGGGTAACCACCTGATTGTCGGCTGGGCTGGCAAAGACTGGGCGTACGCGGAAGCGCCTCCGGGTACCGTATTTTCGATCAATGCGCAGACAGGCGAGCGCGAATGGACATTCGACGCGATTCCCGCCGACATCCGCAAACGTACCGGCACGGCAAACGTCTGGACGCACATGTCTGCTGACGAAGCCCATGGCCTGGTTTACCTGCCGGTCTCATCGCCTTCGCCTAACTACTGGGGCGGTAACCGCGTTGAAGATATTCCGCTTGGCACCTCGACCACCGCTCTGGATGTGAACACCGGTAAAGTTGTCTGGTCACGCCAGTGGGTACATCACGATGTGTGGGACTACGATATCAACTCGGCGCCTACGCTGATGGACATCACGGTCGACGGCAAGCAGATTCCGGCGCTGATACAGGCAACCAAACAGGGCTTCCTGTTTGTGGTGAATCGCCTGACGGGCGAGGATGTCTGGCCGATCGAAGAGCGCCCGGTACCGCAGGGTGATGGCTCCGTACAGGGTGAAAAACTGTCACCCACTCAGCCATTCCCGACCAAACCGGCACCGCTGCTGGATCAGTCGAAAAAGCCGGAGATATGGCAGCTGGCGGATATCGTGGGTGCTGGTCAGTGCTCGCGTCTGTGGGAGAAGCTGAGCTATGACGGTATGTACACGCCGCCCACCACCAAAGGCGAGGGTGCGCTGACCTATCCGGACAGCGCCGGTGGCGTGCAGTGGGGCGGTGTGGCATTTGATCCGCAGCGTCAAATCGCGATTGTGAATACCTCACACATTGTGCAGTACGTGAAGCTCTACAATCGTGAGGATTACAACAAAGCGGATAACGGCGCCGGTAATGAGAGCGGCTTTGCGCCGCAAGAGGGCGCGCCGTATGGATTGCGCCTGATGGTGGCGAACAACTGGCTGGGCATGCCCTGCTGGCAACCGCCGTTTGGCGAGATCGTAGCGCTTGATATGCACACCGGTGATGTGAAATGGCGTCGCCCGGTTGGGGCATCGCAGCAGTATGGTTTCTTCATGCCGGAGAGCTGGGGTTCGCCGACCATTGGCGGACCGGCCGTAACGGCGGGCGGCGTCATCTTTATCGGGGCCTCTATGGATGCCAAAGTGCGCGCCTATTCGCTGGAGACGGGCGAAGAGTTATGGTCGGATCAGGCCGAAGCGCCAGCGGTCGCCAACCCTTCAGTGTATGAGTATAAAGGGCGCCAGTATGTGGCCTTTGTCGCTGGCGGCAATACCATCCTGAAAGATCAGGTGGGCGACCAGGTCGTGGTGTACGCCCTGCCAAAATGATGCGGTAACAACAACGCGGATTTAGCGCGCAGCAAGTAAGAGGAAAAAGAGGCGACGATCGCCTCTTTTTCTCTTTCGCAGCCAGAAAAGCGCGCTCCTCTTCGCGCCGATCAATCCTGGCCTAAACTAAAGGTATGCTTAGCTTCGCGACCGGGGCTATCACGTTCCGGTGCCGGGAAGCCACTAATGACTACTATGCAGAGGATGAGATGACAAAACCTGGCGAACCCGTGGTCATCTATGATGGCGTATGCAGGCTCTGTAACGCCTGGGTGCGCTTTTTACTGGCGCATCGTCTGGCGCGCAACATCCGTTTTGCGCCGGTTCAGAGCCCGGCGGGCGCTGCACTGCTCAGGCAGATTGGGCAGTCTGCAGAGAATATTCACACCATTGTGTTGATTGAGGGCGATCGGCACTGGTTTCGCTCCGCCGCCATCTTTCGCATCATGCGTGCGCTCCCCTGGCCGTGGCGGCTGATCTCGCTGCTGCGCTTTTTACCGCACGCGCTCTCTGACTTTATCTATAACCGCATCGCGCATAATCGCTACCGCCTGTTTGGGCGCTACGATACGCTGCATCCCCTGACTGCCGATCATCCGGGCCGCTTTTTGCATGAGCAGTAAACACGCTGTGTTTCAGCGCCACCCTCCTTGTGGCGCTGAACACTCCGTCAGCTAAACCGCTCCGGACGGAAACTGGCGAGCATCGGATGTTTCACCCCGGTCAGCATCTCCTGGGCAAGGATTTCGCCGAGGATCAGTGCCAGCGTCGCGCCGGAGTGGGTGAACGCGACAAAGCATCCCGGTACGCTCTCCAGCTCGCCAGCCACCGGTTCGCCGTCACCCGGAATCGGCTTCAGCCCGATTTTCCAGCTTTTTGCCACCAGCGGCTTGCCATCGCCGATGAGCTGACCCGCCTCTGTCATCAGTTGCCTGACCACAGACGCATCAATGCTGTAGTGGCCATCCTGCTGCGCCACGATATCCGCCTCATACCAGTCATGATCAACGGCAATGGTGTTGCCGGGATTGGGGCGGATCGCCGCGCGCGGCGTGTTTAATACCGCCTGTAATCCGCGAGCGTCGGCTTCGCTGGTGACCAGCATTGAAACGGGCGATCCGTTGGGAATCTGTACGCCAAGCGGCGCCACAACATCCGGCGTCCAGGGACCGCAGGCTACCAGCACCTTATCTGCGTAAAACTCTCCGCGCTTCTCACTGCGGACACCCGTTGCGCGTCCGCCTGCCGTCATGACTGCAGCTTTGCCGGCGTTTTCGATAATTTCGCCGCCTGAGGCTCGCAATGCCTGCGCAAGATGTTCGATGAGATGCGGCAGGCTTACCCAACCTTCACCCGGATTAGCGATCGCCACGCGGGCCAGGCTGGCCGGATTGATGTGCGGATCGTACTGATGCACGGTTGCCGCATTAATCAGATGAGAGTCATAGCCGTGGGCTTTCTCACAGGCATGGCGTGCCTGCGTTCCCGCGTCGTCGTTAGCGGCCCAGCATATCGCGCCGTCAAAACGCAACCAGTCAAGATGAGGATGGCGGGCATGCAGCGTGCGATAGCGGTCGATCCCTGCCATACGCAGCGCGTGATAGGGCTGCGAACGCTCACCGGCAGAGTTAAGCCACGACAGCGAACGTCCTGACGCGCCAGAGCAGAGTGCAGCTTCCGTCACCAGCGTCACGCTCGCGCCAGCCAGCGCCAGCTGCCAGGCCGTTGATACGCCCAGGATCCCGCCGCCCAGTACAATCACGGTTTTCGCCACAGATTTTTCAGACATCATTTTTTCCTTCTGTTTAAAAATGTACGCCCGTCAGGCAATGCGTACGCTGTTTTGCTGGTGGAGCGCATCAATGAGCTGCAGAACATCCAGCGCCTGGTGCACATCAACGGGAGAGGGCGCGCCATGTAACAGTGCGCTGGCCAGCTGCTGATAGAACGCAGGATAGTTGCCGCGCTCAAGCGGGATAAGGTCGCTCTGCCCGACAACACCTGCGCGGGCATACCCCTCCGGAGGCGTGACGCCGTATTCAGGCGCGCCAGGGGATAGCCCGGCAGCCAGCTGAGGCTCCTGATTATCCAGTCCCCAGTGAGTAAAGGCGCCTTTACTGCCCAGCAGGTGAAAGCGGGGCGCATTCAGCGCAGCCTGACCATTCATCCATAAGCGCGAACGTACGCCGCTCCTGTGCAGTAGCGAGACGAAGCACTCCTCATCGCTGTCAGAGTGCGTGCCGGAGTGGCGCGCCAGTTCAGCTGTGGCCTCCTGCACCGGACCAAACAGCTGGATAGCCTGATCAATCAGATGACTGCCGAGATCAAGCAACAGTCCGCCACCCTGCCTGATCGTGACGTTGTCACGCCAGTTACCGAACCCGTGCGGTCGCCACCACTCGAAGCGCGACTCAAATGTTCTGATCGTGCCAAATGCGCCTGCCTTAACCATGCGCTGCAGTGTCAGGAAATCGCCATCCCAGCGGCGGTTATGAAACACCGTGAGCAGAGTATTCGCGTGGCGGGCGGCGTCGATCATCGCGGCGGCAGCCTGCGCGTCTGGCGCGAAAGGTTTGTCCACTACCAGATGAATACCGCGCCTGCTGGCCTGCAAAGCCTGCTCAGGGTGCTGGTCGGGCGGTGTTGCCAGCACAATCAGATCTATCGCAATGGCGCCGCTATCAATCAGCTGCAATAGCGTTGACCAGTCCGGTACGATGCGCGCCTGCGGATAGCGCGCCTGCGCGGAGGCCACGCGCTGTGCATCGCGGCTGACAATCACCTCCAGCACATAGTCAGGGTTATGCGCGATCAGGGGCGCATGGAAAACGCTCCCGGCTATGCCAAAGCCAACCAGCGCTGTACGAATGGGGCCGGAGACCCGCTCATGTGTCATCAAAGCACCTCGGAGAGAAAACGTTGTAAACGGGCAGATTGTGGGCGTTCAAAGATCTGTTCGGGGGTGCCCGCTTCAACGATCTCGCCCTCATCCATGAATACCACCTGATCGGCCACGCGGCGGGCAAAGCCCATCTCATGCGTCACCACAACCATGGTCATGCCGCGCTGACACAGCTCGGCCATTAACGTCAGAACCCCCTTGACCAGTTCAGGATCGAGCGCCGAAGTGGCCTCATCGAACAGCATCACTTCCGGCTCCATCGCCAGCGCGCGCGCTATCGCGACACGCTGCTGCTGACCGCCGGAGAGATCGCGCGGGCGATGGTCGGCACGCTGCGCTAATCCCACCTCCGCCAGACGCTGACGCGCGATCTCCATGGCTTCCGCTTTTGGCCGGCCTTTGACTTTCCACGGCGCCAGCGCCACGTTCTCCAGCGCGCTATGATCGGGAAAGAGATTGAAGTGCTGAAACACCATGCCAATTCTCAGGCGCAGCGCATCTGGCTTATCTTTCAGTACGGAACGGCCGGCCAGTAGCACATCGCCGTTTTTGGGCTCATGCAGACGATTGATGCCGCGCAGCAGAGTCGATTTTCCCGAGCCCGAGGGGCCAATAATGCAGGTGGTGGTGCCCGGTTCGATGCTCAGCGACACATTGCGCAGCACTTCAATCGGGCCGTAAGCCAGCGTCAGGTTGCGTAACTCCAGGCTGGCGCCGTGAAAGGCCGTAGACGTCGTCATATCAGTGTCCCCGCTCGCTGGTGAATGAGGCAGCGGGTACTATTGCCCGTTTATGATCCACTTCATCAACCTCCTTTAAGCCACTCTGTGGGGGCGTGGCGCGGCGGCGCCCGGTCCGGTAGCGAACATCGATATAGTTCACCGCATGCGTCAGCGGCACGGTGATGATCAGGTAGAACAGACCGGCCAGCATCAGCGGGGAGAGATTGCCGCTCAGTACTGCGGCGTCCTGGCCTACGCGGAACAGCTCGCGCTGGTTGGTCATTAGCCCCAGCAGATAAACCAGCGAAGAGTCTTTAATGATGCCGATAAACTGATTAACGATGGCAGGCAGTACGCGGCGTATCCCCTGTGGAATGATCACCAGTCGCATGGCGCGGCTGTAGCTCATGCCGAGCGCGCGACAGGCCTCCATCTGGCCCTGTTCAACGCTTTGGATACCGGCACGGAAAATCTCACCCATATAGGCACTGGCAATCAGGCTGAGCGCAAAAATGCCGAGTGGGTAAGGCGTAGGGCCAAACAGCTGATAGCTGAAGCGCGCCAGACCTTGCCCAATCAACAGAATGGTAAGGATCGAGGGCAGGCCACGAAACAGATCGGTATAGAGGCGTGCGGGGACGCGCAGCCAGCGTGAAGGGGAGATTCCCATCAGTGCCAGTATCAGGCCAAAAACGGTGCCCAGCACGGTAGCCGCCACTGAGATGATAATGGTGTTGACCAGCCCTGTTGCCAGCAGCTGGGGCAGCACGTCCATCATCGAAGGGATATCGAAAAAGGTACGGGAAAGAATAGTTATCAGATCCATAGCCGACTCTCTGTTACGGGTGACCCGCCGTTGCGGTCACCGGATGCAGTCTCACACACGGAATATGCGCAGGCGTTTACTGGCCCTGAGGCAGATACTGTGCAGGCATAGGCGACCCCGGGAACCACTTCTCATAGAGCTGTTTCCAGGTCCCATCCTGCATCGCCTCTTTAATGGCTTTATCCAGCGCCGCTTTAAAGGCGGGCTTATCTTTGGCTATCGCCACGCCTGCAGGAGCATCGAACGAGGGAATATCGGCAGCGGTGACCAGTTTGAAGCGGGTGGCGTAATCTTTCGCGGCCTCGTAATCCAGAAACATGGCGTCCAGCGTGCCGTTATTCAGCGCGGAAACGGCAGCGTTATTATCCGGAAAACGCACCAGATCGGTCTGCCTGAAGTGCTTAAGCGCATAACTCTCCTGCAGCGTTCCCTGAATCACCCCCATTCGCTTGTGGGCCAGCGTCTCAATGTTTTTCACGCCGGAATCACTGCGGGTAAGCACGGTGAGATAGCCCGCCAGGTAGCCTGTTGAGAAATCAACGGTCTTTTCCCGGGCCGGTGTGATGCCAATCGCCGCCACGCCGGCATCGTACTGCCCGTTAGCTACGGCAGGGAGGATGGCGGAGAAATCCTGGCCGACAAAACTGACCTGATCAATGCCGATGCGGTGCGCCACATTCTTGAAAAATTCGACGTCGAATCCGGTAAAGTTGCCGCTCTTGTCGGTAAAGGTATAGGGTTTGGCATCGCCAAGGCTGGCGACGCGCAGATGTCCCGGCTCGATCAATCCGTAAGGATTGTTATCGCTTGCCGCATGGGCGCTGAAGGCGGTCGAAAACATAACGGCGGTGCCGAACAGGGCCGCGGTCAGGTGAGTCACTACTTTATGCGATGTCATAAGGCTCTTCCGTCTTGGCAGGTGAAACTTCAGAGTCCATTGAGCCGGCGGTTATTTTTGAGACCGGTCTCAATGCGTTTCAAAATGAGACCGGTGTCTGTTGTGAGACCGGTCTCAAATGGATATACTGATATTAAGCACACGCTGGAAGCAGCGTCAATTCTGTCGTTATCAACTTGTGATTCGAAATAATTATGACAACAAAAAACCAGCCTTCACGGGGTCCAACCGTTGCCGATGTCGCGCGTCTCGCCGGCGTTTCGAAAGCGCAGGCGGCGAGGGCGCTGGGCGGATACGGCTCTGTGAGTGAAGAGGTCATGAGCCGGGTGAGCCAGGCGGCAGAGACATTAGGATACCGGCCGAACGAGCTGGCACGCAGCATGAATACCGGGCGATCTAACACGCTGGGCGTGATTGTCGGGGATATTGAAAACCCCCATTTTGGTCTCGCACTGCGCGGCATGGCCGATGTTGCCCGGCAGGCAGGTTTTCATCTGCTCCTGAGTAACAGCGATGAAACCCTGGATGAAGAGCGCGAAGCCGTACGCGTGATGCTGGATAAACGCGTCGATGGAATCATCGTGGCGCCATGCAGTTCGCTGGCTGATGATAATGAGCATCTCCGGCAGGTGCTGGCGGAAGGCCGCGCGTTAATGACTTTTGACCGGGCAGTCGCCGGGCTGGAAGTGGAAACCATCCAGGCGAACTTTTTGAACGTGGCCAAAGAGGCAACGCAGTTACTGCTGGCAGCCGGCCATCAACGCATCGCTTATCTTTCGAGTATGCGTATCGCCGCACCTTACTCTCACACGATGACGCTGGGGCCAACACCCGTTGCACAGCGTGTACAAGGGATGAAGGACGCGTATCAGGAGGCGGGAAAAGCGCTTGATCCGGCAATGGTGCGTCTCAATGCCACCGGTGACGACCTGGTCGAACAGATTTTAAGTGAGTTGCTGGCCAATGCCGAGCCGCCCAGCGCCTTGATCGCCTCTGACAACCTTATCGCGATGGGCATATTGCGCGGTCTGGCAAAGCGTGGGTTGCGCGTGCCGGAAGATATCTCGTTTGTGATGTACGATGATTTTCCCTGGACAGAACTGATGACGCCGCCGTTAACCGTAGTGGCCCAGCCGGTTTATGAAATGGGCAGAGAAGCCGCACGCCGATTAATCTGCCACATCCGCCAGCAGCCCGCCGGCGCACTCCCCGAATTTGAAGGCTGGATGGTCGTGCGTGGCTCGGTGGGCAGGGTGAAAGCGACGTCATCAAAAGGAGAGCGTGATTAAGGCTGAAGCCTACGGGATGTTATTGCGAAGAGAGTTCCCACCCACTCTTTCCCGCAACCAGCCAATGCGTCAGCTCAATCTGACTGAGGAATACCTCATCGTGTGACACTACCATCAAGGTTCCCGGATACTGTTTGATAAAGGACTCCAGCGTATGCAGGGACGGAAGATCCAGATGATTATTTGGTTCATCAAGCAGTAAAAAACCGGCGGGGGAGTCGGTATATATTACCATCGCCAGCGCAGCTTTAAGCTGCTCACCGCCGCTGAGTTTGTCACAGGGCAGGGAGACGCGAGCGGCATCCAGTCCAAGTTGGGCAAGTTGCATACGCAGTTGGGGTTCTCCCGCCTGAGTGTTCACCGCCAGAAGTTGCTCAAGCGCCGTTTTTTGCCGGTCAAGGATGGTGAGCTGCTGGTCAAGGTATGCTGTTTCACCCCGGAGCTCACGGTGGCCAGACGTTAAGGGCAACAGCCCTGCTAGCACTTTTAGCAACGTCGATTTACCACAACCGTTTGCGCCTTTAACACCGATCCGTTGCCCTCCGTTGATGGTCAGCGTTATCTGGCGTAAGGGCGCCGGGACAAAGGGTAAAACGGCGTCGGTAAGTCTGGCAACATTCTGCGGTAATACCCCGGATAAAGAGGTTGAGTGCATGACGATAGATGCTGATGTCTCAACTTGCTTTGTGGCTTGCTGTACCCTCTGACTGAGCGCCTCCTGCACCTGGGATTGCAGTTTTACCCGCTTTCCTGCCGAAGCTTCACTGCGGCCTTTTTGACGGCCCAACAGTATTTTCGCCTGATTAGCCTCTTTGCCCTGACGAGTGCCCCGCGCACGGCGTTTGTCGAGCTGTTCACGCTGCTCACGCAAGCTCTTCTCCTCATGTTTGCGCTCAATTTTAAGGCGCTCGAGGTTATGTAAAGCGGTGGCTGTCTCCTGCGCTTTCATATGCTGATAAAAATCATAGTTGCCGCCATAGCTGCGTAAACCAAGTGATGATAATTCGACAATCCGTGCCATCTGCTGCAATAACGCCCGATCGTGACTGATTACCAGCAGGCCACGAGACCATTGTTGCAGCTGCTGCATCAACGCTGATCGGCTGGCTGCGTCCAGGTGGTTGGTCGGTTCATCCAGAATAAGAAAATCTGCCTCTGACAGCATCGCCCCAGTCAGTGCCACCCGCATCGCTTCTCCGCCGCTGAGTCGGTTGACCGCGGATTCAGGGGTAAGGTAGCCCAGTCCCGCTGACGCTAACCGGGTTTGCAAACGCTGACGAAGATCCCAATCGTCACCCACAAGGTCAAAATCAGCCGGGTCGGCGCTTCCTGCTTCAATGCGTTTTAGCGCGGCCAACTGGGTGTCAACGCCTGCCAGCACGGCAACGTTAGCGGCGTGGTATGGCGACAGATGCTGCGCCAGATACCTGACGCGGCCTGAGCAACGACGCTGGCCGGAAGTTGGCATAACCTGACCTGCCAGAATTTTAGCCAGCAGCTCTTACCCACGCCATTTCTACCCACTAAGCCAGTATGCCGGTGATCAAATTGTTCACAGAGTTCTGATAAAAGCGGCTTGCCGTCAGGCAATACAAAAGAGACGCGTTCCAGCGTAAGAATAGAGTTCGTCATGCGGTAATCCTGAAATTAATGCACCAAAACACCTTCCGGAAGAAGCTGTATGAAGGCCGTCAACGGTGACGGGGGCATTAATTGCGCATTGGACGAATACCTCTGATGAGAAGTGAAAACGGGCTAACTATAAAATTTCAGGGATACAGCTGTCAAATTTGATCCGGTTTTATGGCTTTAACGAGAACAATATCGATCACAAGGGCGATGAAGAACCTGGATTCAGTCATGATGAATAGTGGCCCAAAAATATTTAGAGATACATCAATCACATAGATTAAAAAAAACACCACTCAGTCAATGATCTCATAGAAATTTTGCCGTAGGGCAAATGGCCAAAATGAATCCTGACATAACGTAATGCCACTCCATATTAATCTTCGGCGCGCATGTGAAAAATATCACATTTATGCCAGGATAATTTCTTTCATAAAGTTGACGGAGCAGCATCGGAGGAAGGGGATTTAAAGGCAGAGGCCGGTGTCACAGGCACAGACGAACTGACAAAATATTCGATTTAACATAATCATGATTATGCGCACTCAATAATCGTGCCGGAAAATCTGTGATTTCCTGGCTGATATGAAATCGCCCGCAGATCATCGCACATCACGCGGACGTAGATCTCAGCAAATTCGGCCGGATTCAGCGTAAAGAACCCGGCGTCTGTGCTCTCTTACTTTGCTCAGTCATTACTCTGTTGTTGGCTCTGCTGCCAGTGCGCTTCGCAGCGCTCTTTCACTTCAGCCGGAAGATCGCGCAGCTCCGGCAGGACGTCGCCGGAGCCATAATCCATGGTCGAGGTCGCGGCTTTTTGCTCATCCCGGGCAGCAAACTCCAGCGTCTCATCAAGTTTGCGCCACTCGCCATCGCTGTGACGATAAATCAGCGCATAGCCAGGCGACTTCTCATCATCACCGTAAATTTCGTACTTTTGCGCGGACGCACTCTCCGCGCCAAACTCCAGCGTATCAATGAGTATTGGATCAGCCATTACCTTCTCCTCTTTACTTTTGAACCTGAGGTTTAAGGTTAGCCTAAAGCTCAGAGATGACTATCTGCGCCTGAGTTATAGCCCGAGTGACTTCTCCCGTGGCCGCCGAACGACAGCCATGACAGCATACAACCCCCGACAACCGTTCAAAAATGTACATGGAAAGAAAGGAAATGACAGTTTCCAAACAGAGTTGTAAGCGCCATCATCACATTATCCGTGAACAGTGCTGCAGCCTGATCTGAAACTGGAAAAAAGAGAGCAGAGGAAATATGCATCAAATGATTGTCGTATGTACGGGCGATGAAAACACGCGTTTCGATCGTGAATATTATGCCAATATCCATCTGCCGCTCGCCCTTGAGTGCTGGAAATCTTATGGTCTGGTTTCGGCAGAGGCGTTTTATCCCGTAGCCCAGCTTAGTGGCTGGCTGTCGATAGGCGTCTATACGTTTAACACCTTGCAGGATATTACCCTTGCTCTGGAATCAAATGAGACAGCCCGGGTAATGGCGGATGTGCCCTTTTTCACAGATGCAACCACCGTTATCAGAAGCCATTTTGTCCCATTTTAAAAACATGCCGTAATAAGGCATTAGTCTGTTTTTATCGGGCTGCTTTAAGCATTCCTGGGCCAGATATCCCTGTATTTAACAACGTTTAAAAAGCCACTTCAATAAGTTGAAACATTTACCTCCGGGGAAATTAATTATATATGGAGCAATCTATGATTTTATATAATGTGACGCAACCCGAGCCGCGCCGTTGGGTAATGTTCTCTATCTTACTGGTTGGAACATTCCTGCCACCGCTGGACTTCTTTATTGTTAATGTGGCTCTGCCCTCCATTCAGGGAGAGCTGGGCGCATCCTCTTCCGCTGAACAGTTGGTTATATCGTCCTATGCCGCCGTCTATGCGGTGATGTTAATGACGGGTGGGCGCCTGGGCGATCTTTATGGGCGTGGGAAGATGTTTTTCCTGGGATTAATGGGTTTTGCCGCAGCATCGCTTTTGTGCGGATTAGCCTCTTCACCCGGGATGCTCATTGCTGGCCGAATTATGCAGGGCGCGACAGCTGCCATCATGGCGCCTCAGGCGCTGGCTTCAGTGCAGGTGCTGTTTCCTGAAAAAGAGAAACCGCTGGCGTTAAGTCTCTATGGAGCCGTGTTTGGACTGGCTTCCGTTATCGGTCAGGCATTGGGCGGTGTTCTGATCTCGCTGGATCTGTTTAATCTGGGCTGGAGAGTTATTTTCCTGGTCAATCTGCCTGTTGCCCTGCTGGTTGTGCTTTTTGGCATGCGCTTTTTGAAAGAGACGCGGGTCAAAAATGCCCGAAAACTGGACCCGGGTGGAATGTTTTTCGCAACAGCAACGCTCTGTGCACTGATTGTTCCTCTGGTTGAAGGTCGTGAGGCAGGCTGGGCATGGTGGATAGGTTTACTCTTTTTGGCTGTGCCCGTACTGGCCACGCTGACCTGGCGTTATGAACGGCAGCTCAGTCAGAAAGGCGGCGCACCTTTACTCGACCCCGTGGTATTAGGCGCGCCGGGAATTGGTCTGGGACTGGTTATCGCCCTGCTGTTCTATTCACTGGCCGCCTTCTTCCTGCTCTTTACGGTGTATCTGCAAAAAGCCTTACATTTAGAGGCACTCTCGGCAGGTGTGATCTTTTTACCCTTTGGTGCCGGGTTTTTAATCGGTCCTCTGCTGACCCCTTATCTGAGAAAGTTTGCAGGAAATTATTTATGCGCCATTGGTATGGGATGCGAAGCCGCCGGATTACTCGCGCTGGTGTGGTTAATCAACCAAACGCCCCTGCATGCGTTTCCTCCGGTGATGCCGCTCGGTACGTTACTTTTTATAACGGGTTTTGGTCAGGGTTTAGCCATGCCGACGCTTATGCGCATGATAACAGGCCGCGTAGCGCCAGAGTTCTCCGGCATGATTGCTGGCGTGACAAGCTCGGCACTGCAAATCAGCACGGCGCTTGGCGTGGCGGTGTTCGGCACCATTTTTTACAATACATTAGGTAAAAGTGAGGCTGAAGCAGACATTATTCACGCCTTTGCCACCGCGACAATAGCGATCGCATGCTGCCTTGCCGCAGGATCGGTACTGAGTATCAGGCTTATCCGGCAACCTTTCGGTTTGGCCAGGGCCGCGAATAGGCAGTAAATCAATCACTGCGGGCAGGGCTTCAATAACATCGGAGCCCTGCCCGGACCGGAGAGAGGGTGAATATCAGCAACCAGCGGTAATAAAATCCCCGTTTGCGCTCACCGGAATGACGGTATTGAAGAGCACCAGCGCAAATACAATCAGCACAACGCCCCCGACTAACAGCGCAAGCTGTGCTGCAGAAGCAGCAGACTGACTAACCCTGCGGCTGTTGGCGGCGATCATCCACTCCCGGGCATAGTGCACTAAAGACGCCAGAACGATGATCGACAGCGCAGTGCCCAGCGACATGGCCATCACGGCCGCAACGCCCCAGCTGAACATCCCGATGGCATTGGAAAACACTAAAATCATCAGCGCGCCGCTGCATGGCCGAATACCGATGGTCAGCGTCAGCCAGATGGCATTACGCCAGCCGGTAGAGAGAGCATGTTCAGCGGGATAGTGGTGGTGCCCGCATCCGCACGCCGCTTGCCGCCCGCGTTTAAAAAGCCGTAATTTGATCCCCAGCGCACGGCAGATAAGCACGACGCCGAAGGCGGCGATCAGCAGGGCATTCACTTTCTCGATCCAGTACCGGCTGCGGCTGAGATCGCCGGTTGAAAGATTAAACATGATTGCCAGTACCACCACGAACACAACGGCGACTACGCCCTGCATCAGGCTGCCGGAGAGGGTAATCAGCCTGCTGGCTTGCAGTTTTTCACGGTGAGTCGCCAGGAAGGTGGTGATTACAAACTTACCGTGGCCCGGCCCTATGGCGTGCAGCAAGCCATAAATAAAGCTACCGACGATAAGCATCAGACCACCGCTCAGCTGCTGGCTGTTTTGCTGCAACAGATACAGCACCAGATAGCGGTGCAAGGTGATCTGGACGCTAAAACAGTACTGGACGAAATCCTGCCAATAGTAAATAAGCAGGCAGAGCATGGCCATGATAGAGAGGCCAATTACGCCGGTTGCAATTTTATGCTCAGCTTTCCGGGACAACACGTTACTCATAATGTCTCCTGCGTAATCAGCAGGTTGATGGAATCATTGCTGCGCTTTCGGATTACGCAAGCGCAAGGTGGCAGGCAGAACCGTCTGCGCCAGTCGCGGCACATTCTGCCCTACAGTATCGATCAGAATCGAGAGTGAATCATAGCGGTAGCGGTCGTCAACGCTGGCCACGCGGATATCGCTGTCCCGTAAGCGATGGTGACTCATGCAGCACAGCCCCCCTTCTCATTCTCGCTTTTTATACAATATGAGTACGTTGAAATGCACCTGATTTACTAAAACCATTTGCGCCTGCTTCCCGATTATTGCGATCAAAAAACAGGGAGTTATAAAAAAAGCTTCTTACCGCGTTTTTTAGGCGATGAACATGTAAACGTCCGGGGCTGCACAACTATTGCCGAAATCTAAATCCGACTAATTTTTCGGCCTGATTTAAGAATAAAATGGAAATATCATCAATCTTGCTTTCTGCGTAAACTCTCTCTTATTTATCGTTAAAGTCAATCTCCATTTCACTGCCCCAATACGTTATGCCAGTAGCGCACATCATTAAGGCAAAAATCAGCGTAAAAAAATCTATTCATTCTTGCTATGTCAACGAAAATTGTCAGCTCTGTGATGTTTGTCATGTGAAAGCAGAATCTTTATCTCGATTTTTTGATCGCCGCCACGCGGCCAAACTGTCATGCCACCGGGTGTCTGGCGTTTAAATTCTGCTTTGATATAACGTCGTCATAAAAGAGAGGAGCCTCGTCACTCTAAACAGAGGTGACCTACGACAGCTTCATTTCGCTCATAGTATCACTATTTTATGTTCTGCTTCAGGCTGGCACTTATTTAACAGTCATTAACTGACCAAAAAAATGACCTGCAACGGCGTAATTTACAACCAGACGGAACAGCTATGTATAATAAAACTAACCTGCAAAACCCGCAGCGCATGCGGTTAATTACCCTCGTATCAACGATTGGCGGTTTATGCTTCGGCTACGATACTGGCGTCATTTCCGGGGCGCTGATATTTATGAAATATGACCTCAATCTTTCACCTGCGCAGGAGGGATTCATTACATCATTCCTGCTCTTTGGCGCTGCGCTGGGATCGCTCTTTGGCGGCTATCTCTCCGATAAGCAGGGACGCCGGAAAAACCTGTTATGGGTAGCGGCTATTTTTATGTTTGGTGCGCTGGGTACCGCATTCGCCTGGGATGTGCCTCGATGATCGTGGCGCGCTTTATCCTCGGCTTAGCCGTGGGCTGTGCTTCCGTGACGGTGCCTATCTATATCTCTGAACTGGCACGCGCCGACCAGCGGGAACGACTGGTGACAGTAAATGAGTTGATGATTGTTACCGGGCAGTTTCTTGCCTATACGGTTAACGCCGCCATCGTTAACCTCTATCCGGAGATGCAGCATAACTGGCGCATTATGCTGGCAATACCCGCGTTACCTGGCGCGCTGCTGTGGTTTGGTATGTTGATGATGCCGGAATCCCCGCGCTTCTTTATTCGCCGCGGGGAGACAGAGAAAGCAGTTAAGGTGCTAAAGACGCTGCGCTTACCTGAAGAGGTTGATCGTGAAGTCAGGGAGATTCAGCAAATCGTTAAAGCTGATGAAGTTAAATTCAACTTATTTGCTGAGTTAAAAAATCGCTGGGTTATTCAGCTGGTGCTGATCGGATTAATGATTGTACTGGCAACGCGCGTAACCGGCGTAAATACCATTATGTATTATGCACCGACAGTATTGAAAGCGACCGGACTGGGCGATGCAGCGGCGGTGACAGGCGCCGTTGCGAACGGCATTATATCCGTACTGGCTACCCTGCTTGGCATGGCGTTAATCGGCAAACACTCACGCCGTAAAATGTTTTTTACCGGTCAGGCCGGCGTCACCATTAGTCTGGTCTTAATTGGTCTGGCCTTTAACTTCTTCTTTCATACTGAAACCGTTGCAGGTGTTGATACGCTGCGCGCTAATTTTGCCCATGCGCCTTATGTAATTCTCGGACTGATGCTGGTTTTCCTGGTATTCATGCAGGGGTGGATTGCCCCGGTATTTTGGCTGATGCTGGCTGAGATTTATCCATTAAGAATGCGCGGCGTGGGAATGGGCTTCGCCGTATTTGGCCTGTGGATATTTGATTTCATGATCCAGTCCATCTTCCCTTACCTGCTCAGCCATTATGGCGGAAGCGTAACCTTTGGCTTTTTCGCGGCCACCAACGTGATCATGCTTGTTCTGCTGGTGAAATATTTGCCGGAGACGCGCGGCATGACATTAGAGCAGATTGAAAAGAAATTTCGTTTTTAACGCTACTGCAATTGAGGATAGTTAAATGAGTGTCAAAATCGGCTTAATTGGTCTGGGCATGATTGGCCGGGATCACCTGAAGCGTTTTCGCAACGTTATTTCGGGCGCAGAGGTTACAGCAGTTTGTGATATCAACCACGCAGCGGCAGATGCTGTCGCCAGTGAGTACGGTGTTACCGCGTTTTACGATGCAGAAGAGATGATCAACTCTGAAACCGTAGACGCCGTGTTTATCTGTTCAATCGGCCCGGTACATAAAGCACAAATACTGGCGGCCTTTAACGCTGGTAAGCCGGTATTCTGTGAAAAGCCGCTGACGCCAACCGCTGATGAGTCCCGGGAGATCATTGATGCTGAAGTCAAAGCGGGTAAGCGACTGCTGCAGCTGGGCTTTATGCGCCGGTTTGATCCGGGTTACCAGGCGTTGAAACAGGCCATTGATGGCGGGGAGCTCGGCGATATTATGCTGATTCACTGCGCGCACCGTAACCCTTCAGTGCCGGAGAGCTACACCCTGGAGATGGCGGTTAATGACTCCGCGACCCATGAAATCGACATTATCCGCTATCTGCTTAACGAAAACATCGTCTCCGTGCGCGTTGATAAGCCGCGCAAAAAAACCAGCCGCGCCCTGCCTCATCTGCAGGATCCGCTTATCGTGATTTTTGAAACCGAGTCGGGCGTACGCATTGACGATGAACTGTTTGTTAACTGTCACTACGGCTACGACATTCGGTGTGAAGTGATTGGCGAAAACAGTATTGCAGCCCTCAATGAGCAGCAACTGATCGCGACGCGCTCATTAACGGGTAACGCCCAGCATATTGCCCAATCCTGCATGGAGCGCTTTGCCACGGCTTACGATCGGGAAGTGCAGCACTTTGTTAACCGCATCAGCGCCGGTCTGGAGATGAGCGGCCCCTCTTCGTGGGATGGCTATGTGGTGGCGCTGGTCTGCGATGCCGGTCTGGCATCACTGAACGATGGTGAAAAGCACGATGTGGTGATTCCACAGCAGCCTGCGCTGTATCGCTAATACGCCGATCATAATGAACGTAAGGAGTTACACATGCTGAACCTGACTGAAGAGGCACTGCATCTTCAATGCCGGGCCCTGAATAAAACGGAAGCGATTACCCTTGCGGCAGAGGCACTGGAAGCGGCCGGCTATGTTAAGCCGGGTTTTTTAGCCGGCATGTTGGCGCGTGAGAGAAGTGTGTCGACCTATATCGGTGCCGGCATTGCGTTCCCCCATTGCGCGAAAGAGAACCTCGATTTGGTGATAAAAACGGGCTTTCAGGTTTTCCAGTTTCCCGACGGCGTCAGCTGGGGCGCAGGCAAAGTTGTTTTTGTGATGATCGCCGTAGCCGCCACAGAGAATGAGCACATTTCTGTACTGGCCAATATAGCCGATCTGCTGGGTGATGAAGTGAAAACGACCTTACTGGCAAATGCCAAAACCAAACACGATTTTATTGAACAGTTTGAGAAAGTTTGAGCGCTTCCGCGCATAAAGGATAAAGAGATGAAACTTGCACTATGTACGGATGTTCTGGCGGATTTACCCTTTACGGCAATGCTGGATAGAGTCAAAAGCTACGGGATCAGCGGCGTTGAAATGACCGCGGGGGGCTGGTCACCCTGCCCGCACGTTGACACAGAAGCGTTACTGGCCTCGCCGGCGAAACTGGAACAGTTCAAACAAGAGCTGGCTGAACGGGAGATGCGCATCGTTGCGCTGAACTGTTCTGGCAATCCGCTGGCACCCGGCGCACTGGGTGAGACTCATACCCGCAGCAGCTACCGCGCCGTGGAGCTGGCAGGGAAGCTGGGCGTAAAAAAAATCGTCATGATGAGCGGCCTGCCCGGTGGCTGTCCGGAAGATCGCACCCCTAACTGGATCACCTCTACGGTTTCCTGGCCGGATTATATGCCCGAGGTCATTCGTTATCAGTGGAACGATGTGGCGATTCCGTGGTGGAAGCAGTTTGTGCGGCATGCAAAGCAGCATGGCGTTGAGCAGATTGCCATTGAAGAGTTTCCGAGCCAGCTGGTTTACAACCCAGCTACCCTGCTGCGGCTGCGTAACGCCGTCGACAATATGATCGGGATGAACCTCGACCCGTCGCATCTGATTGCAATGGGGGCGGATCCGATTGCCGCGGCGCGGGCGCTGGAGGGCGCGGTATTCCACGTGCATGGCAAAGATGCGCGTATAGAGCGCGGCCTCGCTGACGTTGACGGCTTACTGGATTATCAGCCGGTCACCAGCACCAAAACCCGCACCTGGAACTATGTGGCAGTGGGATGCGGCCAGGATCTGAAGTGGTGGAAAGAGTTCTTCTCGGTTCTGCGCATGACGGGCTATGACGGTGATGTCTCGCTTGAAATGGAGGATTTAACCATGAGCGTGGAAGCAGGCCTGCAGACCTCCATCGATGCTCTGAATATGACGCTCAGCCGTTAATCGTTTTCTGCATGGTCAGTCACGTGCAGCGGCTGGCCATGGTGAAAATCAGTCAACCTTTTACCGCTAACAGCCTCGCATCACTGTCGCTCAAAATCATTCAAATATTTTGATTTATAACGTCAACCGCAGAGCATTTTCATCAGAGTGAGTTGCGCCTACTATAGCTTCCATCGAGGCACAACGCCTCACAACTTAAAAAACACTTTGAGGAAATGACCATGAAAAACATCAAAACTTTCGTTGCAGTTGCTGCTCTCTCCCTGCTTTCAGCCTCCAGCTTTGCGCAAACCATCACGGCAACCGGCTCAACGCTCGATAGCGCTGAAGCACAAATTGCCGCACAGGCTAAACAGGCAGGCATGGGCTACAGCATTACGGAAGCTTATGCGGGAAATCAGGTGCACATGACAGCCCGTCTGACCCACTGATCATGGTCGCAAAAGGAGTTGCCAGAAGGGGCTGCCATCAGGCAGCCTTTTTTGTTTGGTGTATCCGGGTCAGCCGCCAGTAAGAGGCGAGAGAATACGCTGACCAACTACGCGCTCAATTTCTGAAGCGATCTGCAGGACAGCCCAATCTTCGCCCGGCGCAGCGTAGAGGGTGATCCCAAACGGCAGGCCATCATCATCTTTGCCAACCGGGATAGCGATAACCGGCGCACCCGCTTTTCCGGTACATTTTGCGGCGGCAGACATCGGTGAGAGCAGGATGTCTGCATTGCCATCCGCCAGCGCAGCCAGAATCCCCTCCTGCAGGCTTAGCCTGATATCACGCAAGCGATCCTGCCGATACTGCGCCGAACCAATATCCGGTGCCTGGCGGGTGGCCTCCAGCAGCGACTGCCCGTACGGAATAGCCTCCGGATTATCGCTGTTCCAGCGCAGGATGTCGTCAAGGGATTCCATGCCACAGGGCGTCAGCCGGGCAAGCAGCAGGTTCAGGCTCTCGCGGAACTCCGTGCGGAACACGCAGGATCGCACGGCGTCAAGCTGATCTGCTTCGCGGAAATCGCAGGGATCCACGATAACAGCACCAGCCTCAGCCAGTAAACGCAGCGTCTTATTAAACGCGTGCTGCCGGCTCTCCGTCATCACATTGTCAGCGACAGCGCGGCGCGGTATTCCAATCCGCACGCCGTGCAGCGCTTTTTCAGGGATATCACGAGCAGTAACCTTTACCAGCGTTGCGGTGTCATTCATGTCTGCGCCGGCAATGGCGTTGAGTACCAGCGCAGCATCCTCCACCGTGCGCGTCAGCGGGCCCGGTGAATCCTGGCTTGGCACCAGGGGAATAAGCCCGTGGCGGCTCACACAGCCCGGTGTAGGCTTGAAACCGACAATAGAACTGTAAATCGCCGGCGTCTGCAGTGAGTTTTGTGTCTCGGAGCCTATGGCAAAAGCACACAGCCCGGCCGCGACCGCGGCGGCGGACCCCACACTGGACCCCTGCCCGCGCCCGTATGACGAGCCCAGCGGATGACGGACCACGCCGCCTGCGCCGCTGAACTCTGCTGGCATAACATCTGACACAAAATCGGCAAACTCCGTCAGATTGGTTTTACCAAGTAGCACGGCTCCCGCTTCCCGCAGGCGCGCAACAATCGTGGCTTCATAAGGTGGAATAAATGTCTCCAGCGCTTTCGCTCCCGCTGAGCAGTAGCTCCCGTCCGTGGTGAACACATTATCCTTCACCAGCCAGGGTACGCCATGTAACGGTCCTCTTATGCGCCCGGCCGCGCGCTCTTCATCGGCGCGCTGCGCCTCTTCCAGCGCCGGCTGCGAGAGGGTACGGACACAGTTGAGTCCACTCTCGCCGCCGCTTATCTGTTCAATGCGCGCCAGATACCACTGTGTTGCCGCATAAGAGGTGATCTGGCCGGCTGCAATAGCTTCTCCGATCGCCCGTGCCGATCCATTGCTCAGAAGAGAGGTGATATCTGTCATCGCTTTGCCCCATCGTTAAAGCCCGTACCTTATCCTCCCGGAGATGATGTGTTTATACAGTTACGCTCTTTTGCCGGGAGATCTGCAATTTTCAACAGGAAGATGACCACCCGGGATGCCCAGAACGAGGCTGATTGTCTGCTTTTAGCCTTTCTTCTCCCGCCTCGCCGATCTGGCGTCTATGATTAAAGCTTCCAAAAACCTTATAAAAAGAGGTGCTTCTGGCACCCGCTATTTAACTGGAGGCCGGGTATGAGCAACCCAGCGAATGAAAATCAGCAACTGGCATGTGGTGACACAGTGCCGCCATCAACGCCTGCGCCAGAGATGATGCCGGTCACGCTAAAGGTCAATGGCAGTGAACATACCTTACACGTGGATACCCGAACCACGCTGCTGGATGCCCTGCGTGAGCATCTGCACTTTACCGGCACCAAAAAGGGTTGCGACCATGGTCAGTGCGGCGCCTGTACCGTTTTGGTTAATGGTCGTCGCATCAACGCCTGTCTGACGCTGGCCGTGATGCAGGAGAGTGCCGAGGTAACAACCATTGAGGGGCTTGGCACGCCAGACGATCTGCATCCGCTGCAGGCCGCGTTCATCAAACACGATGGCTATCAGTGTGGCTACTGTACGCCAGGGCAAATCTGCTCATCAGTGGCGATGCTGCAAGAGATCAAAGCCGGTATTCCCAGCCACGTCTCCTCCGATCTGCTGGCCGCGCCGGCACCCGAGGCCGATGAAATTCGCGAACGGATGAGCGGCAATATCTGCCGCTGCGGCGCCTATGCCAATATCCTTGATGCGATTGAAGAGTATGCCGGAGGCCTGCCATCGTGAAAGCCTTTACCTATGAAAAAGTCGCCTCGCCGCTTGAAGCCGCCGTTCAGGCACAGCAAAACCCCGGCGCGAAATTTATCGCCGGGGGCACCAACCTGCTGGACTTAATGAAGCTGGAGATCGAAACCCCGGTTCATCTGATTGATGTGAACGGCCTTTCACTCGATACCCTTGAGGCAACGCCTGAAGGCGGCCTGCGTATTGGTGCGCTGGTGCGCAACACCGATCTGGCGGCGGATATGCGCGTGCGCCGCGACTATGCGGTCCCTGCCCGCGCGTTACTGGCGGGTGCATCCGGTCAGCTGCGCAATCAGGCAACGACCGCAGGCAATCTGTTACAGCGTACGCGGTGCCCCTATTTCTATGACACCAACCAGGCGTGCAATAAGCGGACGCCAGGCAGTGGCTGTGCGGCGCTGCAAGGGTATAGCCGGCAGCTCGCTGTCGTGGGCGCCAGTGAGCACTGCATTGCCACGCATCCCAGCGACATGGCTGTGGCAATGCGGCTGCTTGATGCCACGGTCGAGACCATTAACCCGGATGGCACGGCACGCGCCATTCCCATTGCCGACTTTTATCGCCACCCGGGCGATACCCCGCATCTGGAAACCGTGCTGCAACCGGGAGAGCTGATTGTGGCAGTCATCCTGCCACCGCCTGTTGGGGGCACGCATATCTATCGTAAAGTCCGCGATCGCGCATCCTATGCGTTTGCGCTGGTGTCGGTGGCGGCGATTGTGCAAACGGATAACAGTGGCCGGATTGCGCTGGGCGGCGTGGCCCACCAGCCGTGGCGCCGCCCGGCAGCGGATGACGCGCTGGTCGATGGCACCCAGGCGGTGTATGACCGCTTACTGGGCGATGCCAACCCGACCGCGGCTAACGCGTTCAAGTTAGTTTTGGCGAAGCGCACGCTCGCCTCCGTGCTGGCAGAAGCGAGGGCAAAACCATGAAATTTGATAAACCTGCGGGTCAAAATCCTATCGATCGACTGCGCTATGTCGGCCAGCCGATCGATCGCATCGACGGCCCGCTTAAAACCACCGGCAGCGCCCACTATGCCTATGAGTGGCACGATGAAGCGCCAGATGCCGTGTATGGCTATGTCGTCGCCAGCCCGATTGCCAAAGGTCACATCAGCGCGCTGGAGACCGAAGCGGCCAGCAGAGCGCCCGGCGTGCTGGCCGTGATCACCGCCGCCAACGCGGGCAAGCTGGAGCTTGGTGAGATGAACACCGCCCGGCTGCTGGCGGAGTATCAGATTGAACACTATCACCAGGCGGTTGCGCTGGTGGTAGCAGAGACATTTGAGCAGGCGCGGGCAGCAGCGCAGTTGGTTGAAGTGCACTATGAGCGTGAAGCGGGAGCTTACGATCTGGCGCAGGAGAAGCCGTCAGTGACTGGTGCACCAGAGTCATCGCCGGATAAAACCGTCGGTGACGTTGAGCAGGCCCTGACGCAGGCGACTTTTACGCTGGATGCGGTTTACACCACGCCGGACCAGAGCCATATGGCGATGGAGCCGCACGCGTCAATGGCGGTCTGGGATAACGATGCGCTAACCGTCTGGACCTCCAATCAGATGATCAACTGGTGCCGCTCGGATCTGGCTAAAACGCTGGTGATTCCGCAGGAGAAAGTGCGGGTGCGGTCGCCTTACATCGGCGGCGGTTTTGGCGGCAAGCTGTTCCTGCGTAGTGATGCGCTGCTGGCGGCGCTGGGCGCACGCGTGGTAAAGCGCGCGGTGAAGGTGATGCTGCCACGGCCAATGATCCCCAATAACACCACGCATCGCCCGGCGACCAATCAGCATATTCGTATCGGCACCGATGGCGAGGGACGCATCACCGCCCTTTCGCATGTGAGCTGGTCTGGTAATCTGCCCGGCGGGACGCCCGAAACCGCGGTTCAGCAGAGTGAGCTGCTCTACGCGGGAGCCAATCGGCTTACCGGCTTGCGCCTGGCTACCCTCGATCTGCCTGAAGGCAATGCAATGCGCGCACCGGGTGAAGCGCCGGGCCTGATGGCGCTGGAGATCGCTATTGATGAAATGGCGGAGCGTGTGGGCCTCGACCCGGTACAGTTCCGCATCCTCAACGACACCCAGGTTGATCCCGCCGATCCCAAACGCCCCTTCTCGCGACGCCAGTTGATAGAGTGCCTGCAGACGGGCGCTGACAAATTTGGCTGGCAGCAACGTCATGCTGTGCCGGCGCAGGTCAGAGACGGACGCTGGCTGGTCGGCATGGGGATGGCGGCAGGTTTCCGCAATAATCTGCTCTCCGCTTCGGGCGCCGCGTGCATCTGGATGCGCAGGGCATCGTCACGGTGGAAACCGATATGACCGATATCGGAACCGGCAGCTATACCATTATCGCCCAGACCGCCGCCGAGATGCTGGGCGTACCGCCTGAAAAAGTGCACGTGCGCCTGGGTGATTCAGACTACCCGGTTTCAGCCGGCTCGGGCGGCCAGTGGGGTGCAAACACCTCTACAGCAGGCGTATATGCAGCCTGCGTGAAACTGCGCGAGCGCGTGGCTGAAGTGCTGGGTTTTGACGTGCAGGAAGCTGAATTTATTGAGGGCGAGGTTCGTGCCGGCGGCAGAAGTATGCCACTGGCGGCCGCGGCGGCCAGCGGCACGCTATCGGCCGAAGATACCATCGAGTTTGGTGATCTGGATCAGAAGTACCAGCAGTCCACTTTCGCCGGACACTTTGCCGAGGTGGCAGTGGATATCGCCACCGGTGAAGTGCGCGTGCGCCGCATGCTGGCCGTCTGTGCCGCCGGCCGCATCCTCAATCCAAAAACCGCGCGTAGCCAGGTGATCGGCGCCATGACCATGGGGTTAGGCGGTGCGCTGATGGAGGAGCTGGCGGTGGATACCCGGCTGGGCTATTTCGTGAATCACGATATGGCGACCTATGAAGTGCCGGTCCATGCCGATGTTCCACAGCAGGAGGTTATCTTCCTTGACGACACCGACCCGATCTCTTCGCCCATGAAAGCCAAAGGCGTGGGCGAACTGGGTTTGTGTGGCGTGGGCGCGGCCATCGTGAATGCTATCTATAATGCAACCGGCGTTCGCGTCAGGGATTATCCGGTGACGCTGGATAAACTGCTGGCGGGATTACCGGAAACGGCCTGATAGCGGGTGTTTTAACGAGCACGGAGAGGCCGTCATGCGGCCTCTCCGCAAAATTTATATATACACCAAAACAAATGTGTTATTGACTTCATGCAGGCCGCACCAGATACTGTGGCTCTTTCTGCCAGGAGTCATCATGCCACACCTTACCCCGCTGCAGCTGTTTAAAAACCTCTCGGACGATACGCGCCTGACGCTGGTGCTTCTGTTGAAAGAGCAGGGTGAACTCTGCGTGTGTGAACTCTGTGATGCCCTGGCGCTGTCGCAGCCAAAGATCTCCCGCCATCTTGCACTGCTGCGCACCAGCGGGTTGCTGCTTGATCGGCGCGACGGAAAATGGATCCACTATCGACTCTCTCCGCAGATGCCCGCCTGGGCTGCCGCCGTCATTGAACAGGCATGGCTGAGCCAGCGTGATGCTATCCGCGCGCTGACGCCGCAATCTCCGCAGGCGCAGGACCGGAGCAACGTGCTCTGCCGCTAAAATTTTTAAGTAAACACATTCGATTTATCATATATGTATAATCTCTAATGACGCTAAATCCGGAGGATGCATGCTGCTGGCAGGCGCAATTTTTGTTTTTACCCTGATACTGGTTATCTGGCAGCCGCGGGGACTGAGCATTGGATGGAGTGCGGTTACCGGGGCTGCGCTCGCGCTGCTTACCGGCGTGGTACATATCGGGGATATCCCGGTGGTCTGGCAGATTGTCTGGAACGCTACCGCCACCTTTATCGCGGTGATTATCATCAGCCTGCTGCTGGATGAATCCGGTTTTTTTGAGTGGGCTGCGCTTCATGTGGCGCGCTGGGGCGGCGGCAGTGGCAAAAAGCTGTTTACTTATATTGTGCTGCTGGGTGCGGCAGTCGCCGCGCTGTTCGCCAATGATGGCGCGGCGTTAATATTAACCCCGATTGTTATCGCCATGCTGCTGGCGCTGGGGTTCAGCCGGGGCGCCACGCTGGCATTTGTCATGGCCGCCGGTTTCATTGCCGATACCGCCAGCCTGCCGCTGATTGTCTCAAACCTGGTTAACATCGTCTCGGCTGACTTCTTCCGGCTGGGCTTTCGCGATTACGCGGCGGTGATGGTGCCGGTCAACCTCGTAACGATTGCCGCCACGTTGCTCATGCTGCATCTGTTTTTCCGTCGGGAGATCCCCGCCCGCTACGATGCAGCAAAGCTGAAAATTCCGGCGGAGGCGATCCGCGATATCAGTACCTTCCGCGCCGGCTGGCTGGTGCTGCTGCTTCTGCTCACTGGCTTCTTTGCGCTGGAGCCGTTTGGCGTGCCGGTCAGCTGGTTGCGGCGGTGGCCGCGCTGATCCTCTGGCTGGTTGCCCGCCGCGGCCGCGTGATTAACACCGGTCAGGTGCTGAGAAGCGCGCCCTGGCAGATCGTGATCTTCTCGCTGGGCATGTATCTGGTGGTGTATGGCTTACGCAATGCCGGCATGACAGAGTATCTGACCGCGCTGATGAATCACTTTTCCGCCTCCGGCGTCTGGAGCGCTGCGCTGGGAACCGGCTATCTCACCGCACTTCTCTCCTCGGTGATGAACAATATGCCCACGGTGCTGGTTGGCGCGCTATCCATTGATGCCAGCACCGCTCAGGGTACCATTCGCCATGCCATGGTGTACGCCAACATTATTGGCTGTGATTTGGGGCCTAAAATTACCCCCATCGGCAGCCTGGCGACGCTGCTGTGGCTACACGTTCTGGCGCAGAAAGATATCCGCATCAGCTGGGGCTATTACTTCCGGGTGGGTGTCGTGATGACGCTGCCGATATTGACGGTTACGCTGGCGGCTCTGGCGCTGCGCCTGTCGTTCTGATGTCTGTTGCGGCGCAGGCCGCTCCACTGCAAGAGGCTTTTATATGTCTGAGATCACCATTTATCACAATCCCGCCTGCGGCACGTCACGCAATGCGCTGGCTCTGATTCGTAACAGCGGCACGGAGCCGCGCATTATTCACTACCTGGAGACGCCGCCAACCCGCGAGGAGCTGACGGCATTGATCGAGGCGATGAACATTGAGGTCCGTTCGCTGCTGCGTAAAAACACCGAGCCTTACGAGCAGCTCGGCCTCGCCAGTGACACCTTCTCCGATGCGCAGTTGCTGGATGCCATGCTGGCGCATCCTATTCTGATTAACCGCCCTATCGTGATCACCCCACTGGGAACCAAACTGTGCCGCCCCTCTGAAGAGGTGCTGACGCTGCTGCCCCATGCGCAGCAATAAGGCGCCAGCTACTGTTTACGGGTGCCGGCCATACTGGCAAACACGCCGTCACGCAGCACGAAGGCATGCAGTAACGCGGCGGCCAGATGCAGCATGACGGTGGCAAACAGCGCCAGAGCCAGCCAGGTGTGCAGCGGCCGCAACAGCGCATAGAGGTCGTTGCTTACTCCGGTAATGGGAGGCAGCACCACGCCTGGCGCCAACGTGACAGGGTAACCTGCCGCCGACAGCATGGCCCAGCCAACCAGCGGCTGGCCCAGCATCAGCAGATATAACGCCAGATGTGAGAGGTGCGCCATGGCCCGCTGCCAGCCAGGAATTGATGCAGGCAGCGCAGGTTTTACAGTGGCGAAACGCAACCACAGACGAACCACTACCAGCAGCAGAATCATCACGCCCAGCGGCTTGTGTATCGATACCAGCAAACCGTGCCAGGAAGAGACGGTAGAGACCATGCCTACTCCGATAAACAGCATCGCCAGGATGGCCGCGGCCATGAGCCAGTGCAGCGCCCGCAGTGCCGGATGAAAGACGGTTACCTGTTTCATGGTGCTTCTCCAGCCTGTTGTGCCTGCTCACGGGTGCGGGCGTTGTAGGATTTCGCATACGCCGAAGAGCGGGCATTAAGGATCGGATCATCTGATGCGGCAATCCCCGCCGGGAGAATCAACGGGTCGTAGTTGATGTCATTGCACGCCCCCTGCTGCTGCGCTTCTGCCTGTTTCAGTATCAGCGTACCGGCATTGATGGTTTTACGATCGGCAGGCCACGCTTTGCTGGCATCGTTACTGGCATCACCCGGTTGCGCCAGCGTAATGATCAGGTCCCACTCCAGAGGCGCCTGCGCCAGTCGCTGCGTTAAATCGTGCTGCAGAAAATCGCTGTCTTGCTTATCCGCATTACTGAGAGGCGCATAGTCGGTATGGGGCACCATGCTCCAGCGAACCAGCTGCTGATGGCCGTCGCGATCAATCAGCTCAAACGCATTCAGGCTATTGTAACGATCGCTCGCCCAGCTGGAGGATGGCACATACTGTTTTGCCCAGCCGAAGAACGCTTTGATTTCCGGGTGCGCAGCTACAAATGCCTGCAGCTTTTTCGCGTCCGGCTTGCCGGTAGCAGGGTCCGGTAGCGTTGCGGTTTGCAGCGCGTAAAACGCTTCAACCGAGGCGACCGGGAAGAACGGCATGGCATTCATGCCCGTCCGCCACTGCTCCCCGTTGCCCTGCTGGAATGAGAGCGCCATGCTGCGCACCGGCACGGCATAATCCGGTGCATGAGGATTGCCGCCGGCAATGGCAAAGCGGCCGATGACGGGGATCTGCCCCTGAGCGAATACCTCCGCTTTTGACAGGCTACTGGCGTTGCCGTTCGAGACAAAATCGCCGATTACGCACAGGCCTTTGGCATGATTACGGCGGAAACCGGCGTGTTTTCCACCAGACTGCTGCAGCACGGTGACCAGTTTATCTGCGCTCAGGCGCTGTGGCGCTAACCAGCCGCCCGCCCAGAGAAACAGCACAACGAGGAGTAAAGGTATGACTCCAGCCAGCGCCAGACGAAAGGCTTTCTGACGGGTAGATAGCGATGAGGTGCTCATAGGTGTGCTCACAAACCAGATGGATCAGATAGCGCAGTTAAGACATGAAAACGATTAACCCGGCTTGCACACTATCGTAGCGGCACAATTTATTGCGCGATGAATCGCACTGCTACGGAGTGTGTGCCGGACGAAATCAGGACTTAACTGAACGGTACGAAAATCAGATAGCGTGTTTTTTTCTTAAGCTTACCGTTAACCACACGGCGGAGATGAAGAAGTAGAGTGCGCCAACGGCAGCATAGCCGGCGATGTTCAGAATCGAAGGCGGCACTGGCATCTTCGCCTGGAAAATAAAGAAGCCGCCCGCCAGCGCGGACTGCGCCCCGCTAAGAATCATGGTCCACTGTGCGCCAAAACGCTTCCAGCGCCGTAACGCTGCACCCAGCTGCAGTAAACCCGAAATAATCGCCCATACGCCAAACACCGCAATCACCGCATTGGCACTCATACGCAGCGCCACGATAACCGCCAGCGTTGTGATGATGCTCACCACAATGTTAAGGGCCTGCATACGGTTACGGCCCAGCCCGCCGCTGAAGGTGGCATCTACATAATTCGCCAGCGCATCCCATGCGGGATAGATCACCAGCATCGCCGCAGCCAGTGCCAGCGAATGCTGACCAATGGCGAATGCCGTGACCACCCACAGCACGGAAAATAGCGTGCGCATGAAGTAGTAGTGTTTCAGCCACTGCTCAGGATGGGTTCGGTAAAAGTGTGTTGTTGTCTCAGACATAGTTGCTCCGTTGCCCGGTCGGCGAAATCATAGAAGAACAGGAAGGCATACGCCAGTGATAACAACCTACTAGTTGGTAGATACACTGTCAACGCGCACTTTTACGGAAATGTGCGGTAGAGGAGTGAAAAGGCGCGGGAGCGCCATTCTGCAGGGGCGACCGTACCCGATCGCCAGCGTTTTACGCCTGTAAAGTTATCTTGCGCAGCAGCGGATAAACGATCTGATCGAACACTTCCGCGTTTTTGAATGCGCGGGCTGCGAGCATGGCACCGTGTACGCTTGCCATCAGCGTTTTCGCTTCTGTTTCTGCACCAGCGCTCAGCTGAAAGACACCGGCATCCTGGCCTTTGGCCAGCTGCTGCGCTAACCAGCCAGAGAGATCGCTGAAATGGCCGGTCACCTCATGCGCCACCTCTTCCGGCAGGATTGGCATCTCGGCGGCCAGCATGACGCAAATACAGAACGGCGAGTTTCCCTCTTTAATACAGTGCGCCCAGTAATCCACGTAGGCTTTGACCTGCAGCAGCGGATCATTTATCTGTTCATCCATAGCTTTAAGCCCGGCACGCGCTTCGGCGCGATACTCCTCCACCACCGCTTTTACCAGATCGGCTTTACCCGGAAAGTGGTGATGAATGCTGGCTTTGCGGATGTCGACCCGTTCAGCCAGATCGGCATAGCTAAAACTTTTATAGCCGCCGGAGGTGAGCAGCTGGCGGGTGTAGGCGATGATTTCGCGCGCTTTGGGTGAACGTTCAGCCATAACAAATTCCACTAATAGACAACTGCTGCTGAACCTACTGACTGGAAGGTTGGATGTCAAGCTGCTGCCATGAATCGCCTGCGGCTAAAAAAAGTAAGCAATATTTCTGGCGCTGGTTCGTCTACCTCCTCACACACTGTAATGAGGAAATACCATGAGAGATTTTGATATGCATCATTCGCGCGGCCCGGGTTTTGGTCGCCACCGTATGGCCAGGCCCCTGCTGCTGGCTGCCGGGCTGTTCATCCTGCTGGGACTGCTGGTAATGACCCTGTGGAATGCCCTGCTGCCTGAACTGACCGGCATAAAAACCATCGGCTTTTGGCAGGCGCTGGGGCTACTGGTACTGTGCCGTATCCTGTTTGGCGGCTTAGGCATCCGCCCGGGCATGTTTGGTATGGCTCGCCGGCGCATGCATGAACGCTGGATGCAGATGACGCCTGAACAGCGCGAAGAGTTTATGCAGCATCGCCGTGAACGTTTTCGGCACGGTGGGCGCTGCGATCGTCACGGACGCCGCGATGAACGCCGCGATGAAAATCATCCCGATTCGCCTGACGCCAGCTGATTCTTATGGCGCAAGACTCACTGCAGATATCGGCACTCTACGCCTGCTACGCCAGGGTCAGCGCCTTCATTCGCGGACGCAGCGCCAGCCGCGACGATGCGGATGACATTTTGCAGGAGGTTGTCTCTAAGCTGATGCAGGTGGAGCAACCGGTTGAGAATGTCAGCGCCTGGCTATTTCGCGCGGCCCGCAATGAGATGACCGATCGCTCGCGTAAGAAACGCGAACTGCCTCTGCCGGGGAGCGACGACGAAGGGACGTTTGTCGAAGATGAGATTGCGGAAACGCTGTTTGGCGTGCCGCAAACCCCGGAAGATGAGTACCTAAAAACGCTGCTGTGGGAGGAGCTGGAGGATGCGCTGACAGAGCTGCCTGCCGCCCAGCGTGAGGTCTTTGAGCAGACCGAACTGCTCGGATACAGCTATCAGGATCTGGCCGCAGAGAGCGGTACAAGCGTGCAGGCGCTGTTATCGCGCAAGCATAAAGCGGTGCTGTTCTTACGCACCCGGCTGCGCAATCTGTACGATGAACTGACCGCACAGGGGTAAACGCACAGTGGCGTTTACCCTTCAGTCGTTACCACCAGGCGGGCTGCGGTTGCGGCTGTAACAGATCAATCCCCTGGCCGAGCATGGGCAGACACAGCGCAACGTTGCCTTGCGCCGCCAGTTTCACCATTTGCCTGAAGGGATCATCCCACGGATGAAACGCCAGATCGAAGGCAGCATTATGAATCGGGAACAGCCACTTCGCCTTAAGATCGCTAAATGCATTGAGGGTATCCACGGGCAGCATATGAATATCGGCCCAGCGCCGATCGTATGCGCCGTTTTCCAGGAAAGCAGCGTCAAACGGCCCATATTTGCGGCCAATCTCTTTAAAACCGTCAAAATAACCTGAGTCTCCGCCTAAAAATAGTCGCAGTTCCGGGGTGATGAGTGTCCAGGAGCACCATAGCCGTTTATTACTGTCGAACAGACCGCGTCCGGAGAAGTGTTGTGATGGAGTGGCGACAAAATGGATATCGCCAATATCGTGCGACTGCCACCAGTCAAGCTGGGTAATTTTCTCTGCTGCCACACCCCACTTTACCAATAAGTCGCCAACGCCCAGCGGCGCCAGGAAATATGTCACCCGATCTTTTAGCGCTATTACTGTCTGACGATCGAGGTGATCGTAATGATCGTGTGAAATGATTATCCCCTCCAGCGGCGGCAGATCGCGAAGTCCAATGGGCGCAGGCTGGAAGCGTCGGGGTCCAAACCTTTTAAAAGGCGATGCGCGCTCGGAAAATACCGGATCAACCAGCCAGTACTTGCCGGTTAATTTCAGTAACAGCGAAGAGTGCCCGAGACGAAATACCGTGTTGTCAGCCGCAGCAGAGAGCGCATGCGCGTCGATGATTTTTAGCGGTAGCGCATGATCCGGTACGGTATCGCGCGGTTTATTAAAGAAGAAATCCCACATCATTTTGCTGTAATCCGCCACGCTCAGCGACTGGCGCGGACGGGAATTACGGAACCGCTTACCGTCAAACTGGGCGGATTGCGGATAGCTTTTATTACTCCAGCGGGACACGCCTGAACAATTCAACATTGTTATTTTACCTGGCATCGGGGGTAGTTCAGAATAGCGGCTTTGTTATAGCCAGACATCACATAATGGGCGGTGAACCCGTTGATATATCACTGCAACGAACACTTTTTACATTCACGAGGGAAAAATGAAACCACTCTTTGTTTACGGCACGCTGCAGCCCGGCCATAGCAATGCACATATTCTGGAGAACATCGGCGGTGAGTGGCTGGCCGGTTCGGTGAACGGGACTTTCTATGAACGCGGCTGGGGCGCCGCCGCCGATTTTCCCGGTATCGTGCTGGATCAACAAGGCGCACACGTCAACGGCTATGTGTTTACTTCACCCCGGCTGGATCAGCACTGGCCGATGCTTGATGCGTTTGAAGAGGGGTATGACCGCGTTGAAGTGGCTGTAACCACCGTTGATGGAGAGCAGATGCGCGCGTGGATCTATCAGCTGCAGCCACAAAACGGGTAACAGACGCGCGGCATCGCACGCCAGCGCCTACCCTTATCCTCATCACACGATGAGGAGCAACCATGATCACAATCTGTACCGCCTGCGGCACCTCTTATGATGCGACGCACGGCCAGCCAGCGCACTGCAATATTTGCGAGGATGCGCGCCAGTTTGTTCCCGCCAGCGGACAGCAGTGGCTGAGCCGGGCTCAGCTACGTGCCACGCATCGCAATATGTGGCAGCAGCTGGAACCTGGCTTACTGAGTGTGCAAACCGTGCCGGCCTTCGCCATTGACCAGCGTGCTTTTCTGCTCCAGACCCGCCACGGTAATATTCTGTGGGATTGCATTGCCCATCTGGATGACGCGACGGAGACCCTCATTCAGGCACTGGGCGGCATCAGCGCGATCGCCATCTCCCATCCGCACTACTACAGCACTATGCAGGATTGGGCCGCCGCCTTTGACGCGCCCATCTATCTGCATGCCAGCGACAGCGAATGGATTCAGCGCGCCAGCCCGCATATTCACCTGTGGCAAGGTGAAGCGCTCACGCTCTTCCCGGAAGTGACGCTCTTGCGCCTCGGTGGGCACTTTGCCGGTGGCACGGTGCTGCACTGGGCACACCAGCAAGGCGTGTTACTGAGCGGTGATATTGTGCAGGTAACGCCCGGCGCCAACGCGGTCTCTTTTATGTGGAGCTACCCCAATATGCTGCCGCTGGCGGCGGCATCGGTTAGCGACATGCTCGCCCGGCTGGAGCCGGTAGCGTATCAGCGCCTGTATGGCGCGTTCGCCGGACGAGAGATAACCGCCGACGCCAGACAGCGGGTGCGCAGCTCAGGCGAGCACTATCTTGCCTGCCTGCAGGGCACGCCACGCTGATACGGTAGCTGGTTGAATAAGCATCGATCGCATCGTGAGCGGATGTACAGACGTCTGGACGTATATTATAGTCCATCTCCTACAACAATAAGGAAACCGCTCCGATGAAGAAAGTTCTGCTTACTGCCCTGCTGGCCGCCTCTGTTTCGCTGCTGAGCGCCTGCGACCAAAACGGTGACAACAAGATTAAGGTGGCGATCAATACCGGGCCTGATGAAGCGCTGTGGCAGACGGTCAAACAGGTGGCGCACGATAAGTACCAGCTGGATGTGGATGTAATCGCGTTTAACGATTACGTGCAGCCCAACGAAGCGCTGTTTAACAAAGATGTGGATGCTAACGCCTTCCAGAGCCTGCCGTATCTGGAGATGCAGTCGAAAGAGCGCGGGTATAAATTTGCGGTCGTCACTAACACCTTTGTCTTCCCGATTGCCGGATACTCCCGCAAAATCAAAAGCCTGAGCGAGCTACCAGATGGCGCGACGGTGACGATCTCCAACGAAGCCACCACCCTTGGCCGTAGCCTGCTGCTGTTACAGGCGCAGGGTCTGCTCAAGGTGAAGCCAGAAGCCGGCCTGCTGCCGACGACGCTGGATATTACCGCAAACCCGAAAAAGCTGAAGATTGTGGAAGTTGACACGCCGCAGCTGGCGCGAACGCTGGACGATCCGCAGGTGTACATCTCCATCATCAACAACAACTTTGCTGCGCTGGTTAACTTGTCAGCTTCGCGGGACGGTATGTTTATGGAGGGCAAAGCGTCACCTTACGTGAATGCCATCGTAGCGCGCGAAGACAACAAAGAGAGCGCCAACGTGCAGAAGCTGAAAGAGGCGTTCCGTTCTCAGGCGGTGCTGGATAAAGCCAACGAGATCTACAAAGGCGACATTATCAAAGGTTGGTAATCGTTACCGCATCCTGAATCCTGCGCGGTCGTGCTTGTTACGACCGCGCGCCCTCTCCCCCCGCGTCACTAAAACCCGCTATAGTCAGGATGAAAAATAGACAGGGTGTAAAAATGGCGTAAAAATATCGGCGATTTGTATAAAAATTGCGTACAAATAATCGCCACAATCTACCCGTAACGCCCTGAAAACGGTATGTTCGCCAGCATTTTCCGGCGTGAGGCTGCACGTTTTGTGATTAGGCAGCGCTCGCGAATCTTCCCTGACTAAGCAGGAACGTTATGAGTCAATCAGAGAAACAGTCTCTGCCCGCTGGCGTGCTGGCTGCCGCCGGCATTGTTTTTGGCGATATCGGTACCAGCCCGCTATATACCCTGAAAGAGTGCCTGTCGATTCTGCCAGGAAGCGGTGCATCGGCAATTGCCGTCATGGGCTTTCTATCCCTGATTTTTTGGGCGCTGACGCTGATCGTGACGCTGAAATATGTCTGCTTTGTTATGCGGGCCGACCACGATGGCGAAGGCGGCGTTTTAACGCTGATGTCGCTGGCCCGTCGTCATGTGAGCGCGAAGGTCGGGCACATTGTGGTGCTGGCGGGCTTGATTGGCGGCGCATTCTTTTACGGGGATGGCATTATCACGCCGGCCATTTCGGTGCTCTCCGCTATTGAAGGGATTGAAGTGGTCTCGCCAGAACTGGAGAAGTATGTGGTGCCGCTGGCGGTGGTGATTCTGACGCTGCTGTTTATGATTCAGAAACACGGTACGGAGAAGGTCAGCCGGGTGTTTGGCCCGGTGATGTTTTTGTGGTTCATTACGATTGGTGTTCTGGGCGTGCGAGGTATTCTGCTCAATCCTGAGGTGCTGCAGGCGCTCAGCCCCACGTATGCCGTGACGTTCCTGCTTACGCACAAGGCGCTCTCATTTGCGGCGCTGGGGATGGTGGTGCTGGCCGTAACGGGTGCGGAAGCGCTGTATGCGGATATGGGCCACCTGGGTAAAAAACCGATCCGCCTGGCCTGGCTGCTGGTGGCGATGCCGGCGCTGGTGCTCAACTATTTTGGTCAGGGTGCGCTGGTGATTGCCGATGCGAAAGCGCTTGCTAACCCCTTCTTTAATCTGGCGCCAGGCTGGGGACAGATTCCGCTGATCGTGCTCTCGACGCTGGCGACGGTGATCGCCGCGCAGTCGGTGATTTCGGGCGTTTATACTCTGACGCATCAGGCGATTCGTCAGGGTTTTCTGCCGCCGATGCGCATCATCTTCACGTCGCACACGGAAGCCGGTCAGATATATATCCCGGTGGTTAACTGGCTGCTGTTTGCTGCCGTCACGGTGATTGTGCTGGCGTTCCGGCAATCCTCCGCGCTGTCTTCGGCTTACGGCATCGTGGTCACCGGCACTATGGTGATCACGGCCGGCCTCGCCGGGGTTGTCGCGCTGCGCAACTGGCGCTGGCCGTGGCCGCTGGCATTTCTGTTTTTACTCTGCATGTGGATGATTGACCTGCCGCTGTTTGCCGCCAACCTGATGAAACTGCTCTCCGGCGGCTGGGTGCCGGTTCTGCTGGCATTAACCATGATGGCGCTGATGCTGATCTGGAGCACGGAGCGCAACCGGCTGATCCGTCGTCTGGACAGCGACCAGGAGAGCCTGCTGGCGCTGGTGAGATCGCTGGAGAGCAATCCGCCCACGCGCGTTGATGGCACGGCTATTTTCCTGTCGCGCAAAGAGTTTGAGATTCCCCAGGCATTGCTGCATAACCTGAAGCATAACCGCGTGCTGCATCGCCGCGTCGTGCTGCTGCATATCCGTACGGTTGATACCCCACGCGTCTATAACCAGAAGCGCATCAGCATCCGACCGCTGTCGCCCTCTTTCTGGCAGGTTACCGCGGCGTATGGCTGGCGCGAAGTGCCGTCGATGAAAGAGATTTTGCATCTGTGCGGGCTGGAAGGCTTTGGCTGCACGGTGAATGAGGCCTCATTCTTCACCTCACACGATACGCTGGTGATGAAGAAACGTAAGGGGCTGGCGCGTATACGCGGTGGCATTTTCCATTTTTGCCAGCGCAACGCATTACGCGCGCACGAACAATTCAGCATCCCACCCAATCGGGTCATTGAGCTGGGCGGACAGCGCGAGTTTTGAGCCCGGTCAGCAGCGAGCGTGAGCTCGCCTGAAACGGCTACGGCCCCATCAATGCGGTCCCTGATTATAAAGACGCGTTTGACTTTCGGAGTGGCGACCCATCAGGGCCGCCATAGCTTAATGCCCTATTGCCACATTAACGCAGGCTTTTAACTGTCGAGGTGATAATTAAGATTCCGTGAGAAATGTAACCAGATGAAAAAATATTCCCGAAACATTGTCTGAGTTGTGGCGGAACTTTTCTTAACATCTAATTAGCAATTAAAGCTAAAACGCGTTACATCAAAACGTGTTTATTAAAGCTGTCGGCAGCCATCACCTGATGTGCGCTACTGCCGGTAATTAAAAACAAACAATCAATAATGATTTTGTGCTGCTGTTAAAACATCGGCTCAGCTTCTTTGAGGAGTAAGACCATGAAAGAGTTAATTAACGATGTTATCTCCATTTTTACACCGCAAAATGTTAAACCCGTTTTAATTCGTGCGGATTTAACCCACCGCGAATTATCATCCATTCATCCACTGGGCGTTACGTCTGTGAGTTGGGCGACCTCAATGGAGGAGCTGACCGATGCCATTGTCAAAAAAGCGCGGGCGGTAGGGGCCGTGGGATATCATATTACGGATGTGGAATCACATGAGCCGGGCCACGATGGTCAACATGTTATGGCGGCAACCGCTACGCTGTACCACATTAACGATAAAGTGGCGTACGGCTAATGTTCACCCTGTTTCAGACCGATCATTAAAGCCTGTCTCCTTTTGGCGGCAGGCTTTGCTGGTTAAAATAGCCGGCAAGAAAATCAATAAAAGCTTTAATACGCTGGGATTCAGATGCCCGTTGCGTATAGACCGCCCAGATATTCGCTTCCTGATACCACTCCGGTAATAGTTGTACTAATTGTCCGCTCGCCAGATAAGGGGCTACATCCCATGCAGAACGCAATGCAATACCGTGCGAATGCAACGCCCAGTTAAGAATAACTTTGCCACTGTTTGACGCGTAATGGCTATTTAGCCGACACAAAACCTGCTGGCTGCCATCGGTTAGCGCCCAGTTGCCAAAAGAGTTTCCACGTTCATTAATCATCAAACAGCTGTGATGAATTAAATCATCCAGCGATTGTGGCGTGCCGGCGCGGGATAAATAGTCCGCAGAGGCGCAAAGGATGCGCCGGTTTGCGATCAGCTTACGTGCAATATAGGCGGGATTAAGATCGTCACCTACGCAGATCTCGATATCGGTGCCGCTCTGCAGCAGATCAAATTCACGATCGCTAAGCATCAGTTTGATATTGAGCCGGGGATGCTGGTGAATAAACGCCGAAATGGCGGAAGAGAGGTACTCCTGACCAAAACCGAATGAGCAGCCAACCGTCAGTTCACCGGAGAGCTCACCGCGCCACTGCTGAAAATTTTGCAGAAAGCCATCCATCTCGTGCAGCACCTGCAGCGCACCTTCCAGCGCTTTTTCGCCCTCCGGCGTTAAACGGATCGCGCGGTTGCTGCGGAGAAACAGCCGTGTATCCAACTGCTTCTCAAGGATAGCAATACGTTTGCTGATGTAAGAGGGCGACTGGCCGAGCTCAAGCGCCGCGCGACCAAACCCTTCATGGCGCGCAACGCTGATGAACACATAGAGATCTTCTACTGCAGGCCAGCCCTGAAGCGGCTTCTGATAACTCTTTCCGGCAAGCACTCTTTCACCACATCACAGGGTTAGCAAGGGCTATTAGGTTATCACACAGACGCGAGGAAGCGCTCAAGCTGCTGCAGAAACAGCGCCGGTACCTCCTCGTGGGGCGAATGGCCGCAGGGTAGCGCGTAACCCTGTACGTCGTCAGCGACATCCTGCCAGGTTTCCACCACATCATAGAGCTGGCCAACCGTGCCCTTTTCGCCCCATAACGCCAATAGCGGGCAACCGATGCGTCTGGCGCTGTCGGCGGCGTCATGCTGCAGATCGAGGCTGGCGGCGGCGCGATAATCTTCGCACACCGCATGAATCATGGCCGGATCCTGATAGCATCGCAGATAGTCGTTGAATATCTCAGGCTCCGTGGCACCGGGCGTTTTCAGCTGACCATCAATGTGTTTACGCAGAAAGAAAGCCGGATCGTGACCGATCATCGTCTCCGGCAGTGGCCAGGGCTGAATCAGGAAAAACCACCAGAAGTAGCGCGTGGCAAATATTTTATCGGTGCGGGCGTACATGGTGGCTGTGGGTGCGATATCAACGAACACGCAGCAGCTCACCTTCTCCGGGTGATCGAGCGCCAGGCGATGTCCTACACGCCCGCCCCGATCGTGCCCGACAAAGGCGACGCGCTTAAGCCCGAGCGCATCGATCAGCTGACTGATGTCTCCGGCCATGGCGCGTTTACTGTATGGCTGATGCATCTCATCGCTGGCGGGTTTGTCACTGTCCCCGTACCCGCGCAAGTCCGGGAGGATGACCTCGTAGTGCTGCGCCAGCTGAGGCGCTATTTTGCGCCATGCCAGATGGTTTTGCGGATGGCCATGTAGCATTAACAGCGGTGCGCCCTGCCCGCCACGCGCCACGCGAAGCGTCACGCCGTTGTCCAGCGTGACATCCTGCAACGTGAAGCCCGGAATAAACGGCGATGGGCCCCGGGCGATAATCTTGCTCATCCCCGCTCCTGTGTACGTTGCAGCCACGGACGCTGCGCAAAGTGTTGCGCTTCAAAGGCGCGAATATCCGCCTCATATTGCAGGGTCCACTCAACGGCGCTGCCGCCACCCAGCAACATGTCACGTTTCAGTGCGCTCACCATGAAAGGGATGATGTCACCCTCGCCGAAAGTAATGGTCTGTTGTTCAAGCGACACGGTGATGGTATTGCGTGCAGCGTCACCGGCTACCGCGATCAGCCGCTGATAATCATTATCGCTTAAGGTTAGCGTCAGCACGCCGTTCCGCTGACAGTTGTCATCAAAGATGCCGGCGAAGCTGGTGCCGATTATCGCGCGGATACCCAACTGATGCAGCCCCCACACCGCATGCTCCCGGCTTGAGCCGCAACCAAAGTTCGGCCCGGTCAGCAAAAATGTGGCTCCCTGCCAGCCGGGCTGATTAAGGATGAACTGCGGATCAGGCGTGCCGTCAGCCAGAAAACGCAGATCGAAAAATACGCCACGATCCAGGCCCTGGCGATCGATGCCTTTAAGGAACTGCTTGGGCATAATCACATCAGTATCGATATTGGCTGCCGGCAGTGGCGCCAGCTTACCGGTCATGCGCTGAAAGGCTTGCATGTCAGACCTCCGAATGCATGTAGCGACGAACATCCACCAGATGTCCCGCCAGTGCGGCCGCCGCCACCATGGCGGGACTCATCAAATGAGTGCGGGCGCCAGCCCCCTGGCGGCCGGGAAAATTGCGATTGGTACCCGATGCACAGCGGTCACCCGCGGCCAGCACATCCTCATTCATCGCCAGACACATTGAGCAGCCTGACTGACGCCACTCAAACCCGGCATTGATAAAGATAGCCGCCAGCCCTTCGGCTTCAGCCTGCAGCCGAACCTGCGTCGAGCCCGGTACGATTATCCCCCGTACGTGGCGGGCGATTTTGCGTGAGCCGATCACCGCTGCGGCCGCACGCAGATCCTCAATGCGGCCATTGGTACAGGAGCCGATAAACGCGTGCGTAATGACAATCTCCTCCAGCGGCATGCCGGACTCCAGCCCCATATAGCGCAGTGCACTCTGCATCGCCTGCTGTTTAGTTCGATCGCGCTCCTGCGCCGGATCGGGCACGCGTCCGGAGATTGCACTGGTCTGATCCGGACTGATCCCCCAGGTGACTTTAGGCTCCAGCGCCTCGCACGCCAGGCTAAGCCGCCGATCAAACTGCGCATCGGCGTCGCTGCGCAGCGTCTGCCACTCGGCTTTCGCCTGCTGCCAGAGTGCGCCGGTCGGCATCTGTGGCTTGCCTTCAATATAGGCGTACACTTTCTCATCCGGCGCGATAATGGCACCGCGCGCCCCGGCCTCTACCGCCATGTTGCACAGGGTCATGCGCCCTTCCATGCTCAGCGCATCAATGGTGCTTCCTGCAAATTCAATGGCATAACCCGTCGCCCCGGAGGCACCAATCTGCTCAATCAGCGCCAGAATGATATCTTTAGCCGAGCAGCCGTAAGGCAGTTCACCGCTCACCGTGACCAGCAGGGTTTTCAGCTGGCGATAGATCAGCGTTTGCGTTGCCAGCAGATGTTCAATCTCAGACGTTCCAATGCCGAAGCCCAGGGCGCCAAACGCGCCATAGGTTGTGGTATGGCTGTCACCTGCAGCGATTACCATGCCCGGCATGACCAGGCCCTGCTCGTGCGCGACAACGTGTTCAATACCCTGACGCGGGTCCAGCACATCAAACAGTTCAATACCAAAGTGCGCGGCATTTTCCCGGAAATACTCAACCTGTAATTGACCGCCGGCATCAGTCATGGCGGCATCGCGCAGCGGCCGGGTTGGGTTAACGTGATCGACATTAAGCAGGATGGTCTGCGGATGGCGCACCGGGCGCTGGCTGTCGCGCAGGCCGCTAAAAGCCTGCGGACTGGTATATTCGTTGAGGATGGAGCGATCAATATAGAGCAGCACATGCCCCTCACTATCTAACCTGCGCACCACATGCTGATCGATCAGCTTTTCGTAGAGTGTTTTTCCGGCCATGCTGTTGCCCACGTCAAGGATGTATCGGCTATAGAGAGTCACCAGGGTACTACAGTTCATGCCGGGAGAATGAACACGCTTCGTGCAGAGCCTGTGCATGATGTGTGGCGACAGCCGCGGGAATTATTTGACCTAAGTGTCATAGCCCGATATAAATAATAACCGCGCCATACTCGCGGATATTTGACTTATATTCCTCTCGGCACCCGGCATATTCTGCGCACTATTTCCCCGCCTCTTCTCTTTTATAAGTTAAGTAATTAACACCAATACTTTATTAACTAAAAATAACTTAATCTTTTCGTAACAATCTTTTAATTTGCTCAGCGAATTTTTAACGTTCATCTGCACAAAATTGATAAAGACAGGACTGGCATGACTCAGACCAAAAAAATTGTGTCCGCGCTTTCGCTGACGGCACTGCTTGTCTCTTCAGCGGTTCACGCTGAAAACGCACCAGAAAAAACCGACGTGCTGCTGATTGGCGGCGGCATCATGAGTGCTTCACTCGGCACCTGGCTGCAGGAGTTGCAACCGGGCTGGAAACAGCTGATGGTTGAGCGTCTGGATGGCGTCGCGCTGGAGTCGTCGAATGGCTGGAACAACGCCGGTACCGGCCACTCCGCCAACATGGAACTGAACTACACGCCAGAGCGTGCAGACGGTTCAATCGACGTGACCAAGGCGCTGGAGATCAATGAATCCTTCATGATCACCCGCCAGTTCCTCACCAGCCAGGTTGAGCGCGGTGTGCTGCACGATCCTCACTCGTTTATCAACTCTACCCCGCACATGAGCTTTGTCTGGGGCGACAAAAACGTTGAGTACCTGACGAAGCGTTACGCGGCACTGCAGAAAACCACGCTGTTCCAGGGTATGAAGTTCTCGACCGATCACAAGCAGATTGAGCAGTGGGCACCGCTGGTGATGGAAGGCCGCGATCCGGCGCAGAAAGTGGCTGCGACCTGGACGCCGGTGGGTACCGATGTTAACTACGGTGAGATTACCCGTCAGCTGATCGGCAGCCTGAAAAAAGATCAGAACTTCAAGCTGGAAACCTCCTCTGAAGTCACTGATTTTAAACGTAACAGCGACAACTCCTGGCACGTCACCATTAAAGACGTGAAGAGCGGCGCTAACCGTGAAGTGGACGCGAAGTATGTGTTCATCGGTGCGGGCGGCGCAGCCATTAAACTGCTGCAGAAAACCGGTATTCCGGAAGCGGACAACTACGGTGGCTTCCCGGTTGGCGGTTCGTTCCTGATGACTGAGAATCCGGAGATCACCAGCCGTCACCTGCAAAAAGTGTACGGCCAGGCTTCGGTCGGTGCGCCGCCGATGTCGGTTCCGCATATCGATGCGCGTAACCTCGACGGCAAAAAAGTGGTGCTCTTCGGGCCATTCGCGACCTTCTCAACCAAGTACCTGAAAAACGGTTCACTGTTTGATCTGCTGAGCGCCACCACCACCAGCAACTTCATGCCGATGACCCACGTAGGCATTGATAACTTTGACCTGGTGAAATACCTGATTGGTCAGGTGATGCTGAATGATGATGACCGCTTTGCTGCGCTGAAAGAGTACTATCCGAATGCGCGTAAAGAGGACTGGAAGCTGATTCAGGCCGGTCAGCGTGTTCAGATCATCAAGAAAGATGCTGAGAAAGGCGGCGTGCTGAAGCTGGGTACGGAGATCGTCACCGACCAGCAGAAAACGGTTGCGGCCCTGCTGGGTGCGTCACCGGGTGCCTCAACGGCTGCACCGATCACGCTGGACGTGATGAAGAAGCTGTTCCCGGAGCAGTTCGCTTCACCGGAGTGGCAGCAGAAAATTCGTAGCATCATTCCAAGCTTCGGTCAGAAACTGAATGGTAACACCGCGCTGACTCAGCAGGTTTGGGACAATACTGCCGCAACGCTGCTGCTGACTAAACCGCCAGTGATCAACATGGGCGATCAGCAGGCTGCACCGCTGCAGGCGAAGCCGCGTGAAGAGTCTGCAAAGCAGGATATGGCGCTGTAATCAGCCACATCTGCTGCAAACGGTAATGCTGAAAACCGGTTAGCGCTTAATGCGCTGGCCGGTTTTTTTTCGTCAGGCCTGCCGGGGTTGCGCAGCAAAGTAGCTGTTAAGCAAACGCCAGAGGTAGTGTGCTGCAGGCGTCATGCGGTGATCGGTACTGTGCAACAGATGGCACTGACTCTCGTGCGCGATGCGGTGCGCTATCGGCACGGCAACCAGCTGATCATGATACTGAATACTTTGCAACGTTTGCGGCGTCATAAAGGCAACGCCCTGTCCCGCCTGACACAATGCGATCGCGCTGGTGAACAGGTTGCAGCACCAGGACGGCGTCAAAATCAACCCTTCGCTTTTGAATATGGCATTCAGATAGCGCTGTAAACCGAAGTGTTCGCTCATCGCGATTAATCGCTGCTCCGACAGAAGCTGTGGGCTAACTGAACTGAGTTCAGCGAGTGCATGGTCTGGCCGCACAATGGCGCAAATCGGGCCACGGCGGAAACTGTTGCACTTAAAGCCTGGCGGCCCGGCGGGGCCAAAGCTTACCGCCATATCCACTTCGCCTTTTCCCAGCAGCGTAAGCGTGGTCTGCATATCTCCGGACTGAATATTCACAAACACGCCGGGATAGGCCTGGGAAAACTCGGCGATCACGTTGCGGATGACTTCATCAACCATCCCCTGTCCGATGCGCAGCGTAATCGTTCCGCCGCGCATGTGGCGCATATCCTGTAGCTGCCGCGCCAGCTGTTTACGGCGCTGAGCGGTCAGCGCGTAATCCTCGGCCAGCAGCCTGCCCGCTTCGGTGAGCACCACGTTGCGTCCGCGCCGCTCCAGCAGCGGCAATTGTAACGTTCTCTCCAGCAGGGAGAGCTGGCGGCTGACCACCGAGGGATTGATCCCCAGCGCATCCGCGGCGCGCCGAATCCCGCCGTGCATCCCCACTTCATACAAATAACTGATGGATTTCTCCGGATAGGTGGAGAGCGTCATATTTTTCACTTATTCGTTGCTCACAGAGCAACAATAATAGCCATTACGCCTCATTTTTTTACAGCATTTAATCTGCGCATACTGCCTGAGCAAACTCAACAGACAGGGTAATTACATGAAAAATATACAAACCTGGTTAGCCCGGCATGCCGATGAGATTCTGGGTGATATCAGACGCCTGGTACTGGCAGAGTCACCTTCGCATGACAAAGCGGCGGTGGATGCCTGTGGTGATGTACTGGAAGCCATTTTTCAGCAGCGGCTCGGGCTGAGTGCGGCGATCGCCGAACAGCGCGATTACGGTAATCATCGAAAATTTGTGCTCGGCACCAGCGGACCACAAACCACCGTGCTGGGCCATTTTGATACCGTGTGGGATAAAGGGGAGCTGGCGCTTCGTGAAGCGGACGGTAAGCTCTACGGGCCGGGTATTCTTGACATGAAATCAGGTTTGATCCAGGCCATCTGGGCCGTCCGCGCGCTACAGGCTTGTAAAGGGCCGATTGGGCAGCGCATTGTTTTCCTGTGCAACAGCGATGAGGAGCTGGGCAGCCCCAGCTCCAGCGCCTGGATTGAGCAGCATGCGCAGGGTTCCGCACAGGTGCTGGTGGTTGAACCGGCTGTCGCGGGCAGCGGCGCGCTGAAGGTAGCACGCAAAGGTGTTGGCCGCTATGAGGTCAGCATTACCGGCCAGGCTGCCCACGCGGGCAATAACCCCGAAGAGGGTGCCAGCGCCGTTCAGGAGATGGCAAAGCAGATTATCTATCTGCATAGCCTGAATGCGCCGGAGCGTGGTACCTCAGTGAATGTCGGCATTGCGCATGGTGGTAGCCGCGTGAACGTCGTCGCCGATCGTGCACAGCTCGGTATTGATACCCGGGTAACCTCAGAAGAGGAAGCTGCGCGCGTACACAAAGCCATTCGCCATCTCACGGTTGTAGATCCCCGCGTCACCCTGCAGGTGACAGGTGAACAGAGCCGCCCGCCAATGCGCCAGACGGCCGCGTCCCGTGCGCTGTTTGATCGTGCGCAGCAGGTGGCGCAACAGCTGGGCTTCTCTCTTGAGGGCAAAGCCGTAGGCGGCGGCAGCGACGGTAACTTCACGGCCGCGCTGGGCCTGCCAACGCTGGATGGC
>NZ_MLFS01000039.1 GCF_002095485.1 Pantoea wallisii
GTGATGTATCTTAACATCACGCCGCAGCGGTAAGGCTTATTTCACCCGCTTCTGGCTGCGCAGCAGCGCGCAACCGCTCAGTAGTGACATGGCCATCAAATAGTAGCCCGGCGCCAGGCTGGTGCCGGTTGCCGTAATCAGCAACGTACAGATCAACGGCGCAAAGCCGCCAAAAACCGTCACCGCGACGTTATAGCTGATCGCCATACCGCTGGCTCGCGTGCCAATCGGAAACAGATCGGCCATCACCGACGGCACGGTAGAGAAATAGACCGACTTGAGCAGCGCCATCCAGCACACCAGTATAATCAGGGTGGTTGGCGTGGTGTGATTCACCACCAGCGCAAAGGCCGGATAGATGGTGATAATCAGCAGCACCAGCGAACCCCACATCAGCGGCAGCCGGCCAATGCGTTCCGCCCACAACCCCATCAGCGGCGTCACCACCGTCAGAATAACGCCCGCCAGCAAGGTAGCGGTAAACGCAACCGAACCGGGCAGATGCAGATTTTTTGTGGCGTAGGTCGGCACATAGTTCAGCATGTAGTTGACGGCGGTTGAGATCACCATCAGCCCAATCGCCAGCAGCATCAGCTCTTTTTGCCGGCCAAACAGACGCTTGAGCGGCGCGGCCTCCGGCTCCATCGCGGCAAAGCTGGCGGGCTCATGCACGTGACGGCGAATATAGATTCCCAGCGGGCCAATCAGCAGACCAAAGGCGAAGGGAATGCGCCAGCCCCACTCCTGAATCTGGCTCTCCGTCAGGATTTGCGTTAGCCCAAGGCCGAACGCCGACGCCAGCAGCGTGCTTGCGCCCTGGGTAGCAAACTGCCAGCTGGCGATAAAGGCGCGGCGCTCCGGAAAGTGCTCAACCAGAAACGCCGTGGAGCTGCCAAACTCGCCGCCGGCGGAGAAGCCCTGAACCAGGCGCGCCAGCAAAATCAGCAGCGGCGCCAGCAGCCCAATGCTGGCATAGGTTGGCATAAAGGTAATGACGGCACCGCCCAGCATCATCAGGTTAATCGACAGCAGCAGCGCTTTTTTGCGCCCGTGACGATCGGCATAGTTCCCCAGCACAATCGCCCCCAGCGGACGAATCAGAAACGAAACACCAAAACTGCCAAACGTCAGCAGCAGCGAGACCGAAGCATCGCTGGTGGGGAAAAAGGCGTGCGCAATATAGCTGGCAAAAAAACCGTAAACCGCGATGTCGAACCACTCCAGCGCATTACCAATGCAGGTTGCGAACAGCGTTTTGTGCAGGTTGGGTTTGGGCTGGCTGAGGGGGACGCTGTGGCTGATGCTGCTCATGCGGCACCTCCGGTATGGGCGCGATGCTGCGCCACCAGCTCAGTGCCCTGCTCGCCCAGATCCCACAGCAGGCGCGTCATGATCTGCAGCCCTTCACGCGCGATGGATTTCAGCATATGCTCATTGACCCCATGCTGCCCGCAGGCCGGATAGGAGTGTGGCACCCACAACGTCGGTAACCCGAGGATGTCAGAGAAGACCTCATTCGGCAGCGAGCCGCCCAGGTTTGGCAGCAGCGCCGGTTTCTTGCCGCTGATTTCCGCCATGCTGTGCAGCACCCAACTGACCAGCGGATCGGTGGGATCGAGGCGCGTGGCCGGTGAGCCGCGCATAAACTCCACCTGCACATAGCCGAAGCCATGCTGTTCGAGGTGCGCACCAATGTGCTGTGCCAGATTCTCCCAGTCGGTACCGACCACAAAACGCAGCTGGCACACCGCCGTGGCGTCGCCCGGAATGGCATTCATCGGGCGTGCCGGATTGCCGCAGAGCATGGCCAGCACTTCAAGCGTGTTCCAGCCGTAGAGCCGTTCGGCAGGCGTCAGACCAGGCTCGCCCCAAAGGGGATCGATAGCCGGATCGCCCGGCATGCCGCCCACCTCTATATCGCTAAGGATCGCCCGTACCGGCGGCGTCAGTGAGGTTGGTTTCAGCGCGTCGACCTGCAGCACCCCTTGCGCATCAACCAGACAGGCGATGGCGTTTGCCAGCTGCGTCCCCGGATTACTCAGCAAGCCGCCCCAGTTACCCGAGTGATAGGCATTGTCGCGGGCATTGACGCTGAGTCGAAAATTGACGGCTCCGCGTGAGCCAAGAAACAGCGTGGGGCGCAGCGCATTCAGCCGCGGTCCATCCGACGCAATAAACAGATCGGCCTGAAGCAGCGCCGCCTGCTGCTGACACAGCTGTGCCAGCCCCGGTGAGCTGATCTCTTCGCCCATCTCAAACAGCAGTTTGCAGTTAAAGCCCAGACGCCCGCCGCGCGCCTGAAACACCTGTTCCAGCGCGGCCAGGTTAACGCAGTGCTGGCCTTTATTATCTGCACTACCGCGCGCATACCAGCGATCGCCCTCTTCAACCAGCTGCCACGGCGAGAGCCCCGCGCGCCAGTTCTCATCATCACCAAACACCACATCGCCATGGCCGTAGCTCAGCAGCGTGGGCAGCGCGGGATCCTCTATCCGCACCGCGACCAGGAACGGGCAGTGTGCGGCTTGCGGATTCTCAATCTCATGCAGCGTAAATCCCAGCGCCGTCAGCTGCGGGCCTATCTCATGCTGTAAATAGTGCTGCAGTTCAGCCGCGCGGTCCTGACGCTGACTCTCGGTGCGCTGCGCCACGCGACGCGCCAGTAACCGCTGAAACGCCCCGCTATCAAACCAGGCGCTCGCCTGGGTTACTGCCTGTTCTGCTGTCATGTTTGCCTGTCTGTTTTTGGTTTTTTCGTTTTGTCATCTTTGCGGAAAGCGTGCTTTGCCACAATTATCAATTTATCGAGTATGCTTTGCCTTTAAAGCAACGCTGGCCTGCCCGTTGATGAGGCATGCACCACCGTGAGGCATCACCATGCTGAGTAATGAGATACGCTATTTTCTGGCAGTGGCGAACAGCGGATCGCTCAGCGCAGCCAGCGAACAGCTCTTTGTGGCGGTATCTGCCATCAGCCGACAGATACAGCGGCTGGAGAACCAGATTGGCGTGCCCCTGTTTACGCGCCACGCGCGTGGCATGGTGCTTACCGAGGCCGGTGAAATCTTTGCGCATCGCGTGCGTAAAAATCTGCTGGATATGGAGTATGCGCTGGCGGAGATCAAAGGCTTAAAAGCGGTGCGGCGCACGCTGATTCGCATCGCCTGTACCGATGGCCTGGCGTTTACCCTGCTGCCGCATCTGATTGCCACCTTCCGCGTGGAAAACCCGGGCGTACTCTTTGACGTCAAAGTGGCCAGCTCACAAAGTGTGGCGGAGCTGCTGCGCAGTGGTGAGTGCGATTTGGCGTTGCAGTTCAGCCTGCATGCCGAACCGGGCGTGGAGGTGATGGGATCGTGGCCGGCGCCCGTGCTGCTGGTGATGCATCAGCACCATCCGCTGGCGGAGGCGCCGCAGGTTACGCTGGCCGATCTCAGTCACTACCCGCTGGCGCTGCCGCAGCAAAATACTACCGTGCGGCAGCTGTTTGAGCTGGCCAGCCACATGAGCGGCAACCTGATTGAGCCGGTATTAACCTGCGACACCTTCTCCACGCTATTTAATTTCTTACTGCGCACCCCGCTGGCGGTCACCATCTGCAGCGCGTTTACCGTGCTGCAGGAAGCGGAGACTTACGGCTGGTGCTACGTTCGCCAGGGATTGAACAGTTGAGCCAACGCACGTTGCAGCTGCAGGTGCCTTCCGGGCGCCCGCGCAGTGCTGCCCTGCAGCTGTTTACGCAATTTTTGGTTCAGCAGCTGAACGCACTGGAGGAGCCGCTGCGCCAACGCTGGAAGCCCTGACGGCAGACGGCGCAGCGGGCCGCCTGCCAGCCGGCGGGATTACTCTTTAATATCTACCTGATAGAAAATGTGCTTACCAAAGGGATCGACCTGATAACCACTCACCGTTTTACGTACCGGCTCGAAAATGGTCGAGTGGGCAATCATCACGGCCGGCATCTGGTCATGCATCATCTGCTGCGCCTCGCGGTACATCTCTACGCGCTTGTCATGATTCTGCTCCGCGCGGGCGGTAGTGATCAGCTTTTCAAACGGTTGGTAGCACCACTTTGAGGAGTTCGAGCCGCCATTGGCTGAGGTGCAGCTGTAGAGCGGGCCGAAGAAGTTATCAGGATCGCCGGTTGCCGTGGTCCAGCCCATCAGTGCCGCCTGGTGTTCACCGCCCTTCACGCGCTTCAGGTATTCGCCCCACTCATAGCTGACGATATTGGCTTTAATCCCGACATTGGCCCAGTCCGCCTGAATCATCTCTGCCATGCGCCGTGCGTTAGGGTTATAGGGACGCTGAACCGGCATCGCCCACAGTGCGATCTCCGTGCCGGGCTTAATGCCCGCCTCCTGCAGCAGCGCTTTGGCTTGTTGCGGATCGTAGGCGTAATCCTTCAGATCTTTATCTGCGCTCCACACATCGGGCGGCAGAATGTTTTTTGCGACCGTGCCGGTGCCTTTAAAAATGGCGTCGATGATCGCTTGCTTATTGATGGCCATCGCCAGCGCCTGACGCACTTTCACGTTATCCAGTGGTGCTTTGGTCGTGTTAAAGGCCAGGAAACCGGTGTTCAGACCGGACTTCTGCTCCAGCGTCAGGTTCGGGTTGCTGCGCATCTTCTCCAGATCGGCCGGATTAGGGAACGGCATCACCTGGCACTCGTTCTTCTCCAGCTTGGCGAAGCGCACCGAAGCATCCGGCGTAATGGAGAATACCAAACGATCCAGCTTCGCTTTGCCCTCCCAGTAATCCGGGAACGCTTTGTAGAGAATGCGGGAGTCTTTCTGATACTGCACCAGCTCAAACGGACCGGTACCGATAGGCTGCATATCTACTTTCTCTGGCGTACCGGCTTTCAGCATCTGGTCGGCATACTCGGCCGAATGAATCGAGGCGAAGTACCAGGCCAGATCGGCAAGGAACGGCGCCTCCGCGTGCGTCAGCGTGATACGCACCGTGGTGTCGTCCACCTTTTCAATGCTCTTGATCAGTTTCGCCAGCTCCAGACTTTCAAAGTTGGCGTAGTTACCGCCGGAGACGTTGTGGTATGGATTTTTAGGGTCCATCTGGCGCATAAACGAGAAGATGACATCATCCGCGTTGAGGGTACGCGAAGGTTTGAACGCCTTGTTGCTCTGAAACTTCACGCCCTTACGTAGATGGAAGGTGTATACCGTGCCGTCCGGGCTGATCTCCCAGCGCTCTGCCAGGCTGGGCACCAGCTCAGTGGTGCCCGGTTTAAAATCCACCAGCCGGTTAAAAATCGGCACGGCACTGGCGTCTACGCTGGTGCCCGATGTGTAGAGCTGCGGGTTAAAGTTCTCCGGCGAACCTTCAGAACAGTAGACCAGCGTCTTCGCTGATACCCCACCTGCAACCGCTAACCCCAGTGCGCTAAGCGCCAGTTTGACCATCATCTTTTTCATTATGTTTCTCGCTTTTTATTGACTTCCATAAGCCAGCATCGGTATTTATTTCATAAATAACATGATTTCGCCGTCAGGCGTATCACCTGTGGCGTAAAGCTAATAAGGAATTGTGATGACAGACCAACTTGCCCGTCAGCTGACCCGGCGCTTCTACCGTTATCTGGCGGTCTCCAGCCAGAGCGATGTCAAATCCACCACGCTGCCCAGTACCCCTTCACAACACGCCATGGCAGAACTGCTGGCGCAGGAGCTGCGCGATCTCGGCCTGCAGGATGTGGTGATTGATCGGCACGCCACCGTAACGGCGGTAAAGCCGGGCACGGTAAGCGGCGCGCCCCGTGTTGGCTTTATCACTCATATCGATACCGTCGATGTCGGCCTTTCCCCGGATATCCATCCGCAAACCCTGACCTTTACCGGTGAAGATTTGTGCCTCAACCCTGAGCGGGATATCTGGTTGCGCGTGGATGCACATCCGGAGATCCTGCCCTATGTTGGTCAGGAGATTGTGTTCAGCGACGGCACCAGCGTACTGGGTGCAGATAACAAAGCCGCGGTGAGCGTAGTGATGACGCTGCTGGAAAACCTGCACGGCGAGCACGGTGATGTGGTCGTGGCATTTGTGCCGGATGAGGAGATTGGCCTGCGCGGCGCGAAGGCGCTGGATCTGGAGACGCGGTTTAACGTTGACTTCGCCTGGACCATCGACTGCTGCGAGCTGGGCGAAGTGGTATATGAGTGCTTCAATGGTGCCTCCGCCGAGATCACCTTTACCGGCGTGCCGGCACACCCGATGTCCGGCAAAGGCGTGCTGGTGAATCCGCTGCTGATGGCGCACGACTTTATCGCGCGCTTTGATCGCCAGGCGACGCCGGAGCATACCGAAGGCCGCGAAGGCTATATCTGGTTTAATGATATGCAGGCCAACGCCAGCCGCGCGGTGCTGAAAGCCTCTATCCGCGATTTTGACCTGAAAGGGTTTGACGCGAAGAAACAGCAGCTGATTGAGGTCGCGGACGCGATTGCCGCGCAGTATCCCACCGGCCATGTGGCGCTCACCATCAATGATATCTACAGCAATATCAGCAATGCGCTGGGGGAAGATCGTCGCGCGATCGATCTGATCTTTGCCGCGCTGGCGCAGGTTGGCGTTGAGCCAAAGGTGATCCCTATGCGCGGCGGCACGGATGGTTCGGCGCTCTCGGCGAAGGGGCTGCTCACACCGAATTTCTTTACCGGCGCGCACAATTTCCACTCCCGCTTTGAGTTCCTGCCGATTCCGTCGTTTGTGAAGTCTTATGAGGTGGCTGAAGCGCTGTGTTATCTGGCGGCGAAAAAATAGGTACCGGGGCGCAACAGTGCGCCCCTTCGTCTGACGGTCGCCGTTGGTGGCGACCGGATAACGCAACCTACTTGCTGGCCGTTACATCAATGCCCGGGAAAAACTTCGCTGCCAGCTTTGTCACGGTGCCGTCGTTCTGCACTTTTGCAATTGCCTCATCCAGCGCGCCTTTTAGCTTTGCATCGCCTTTACGCAGACCAAAACCGATGCCGGAGCCAAGAATGGTGTCATCCTCAACCGGCTTACCGGCGAAGGCGAACCCTTTGCCCTGTGGCTTATCCAGGAAACCAGACTGACCGGCCGCAGACATCACCAGCGTACCGTCCAGGCGTCCGGCCACCATATCGTTGTACACCTGGTTCTGATCCTGATACGCGGTCACGGTCACGCCCTGCGCCTCCCAGTGCTTCTTCGCATAGGTCTCCTGAATGGATCCCTGCAGCACGCCGATATTTTTCCCTTTCAGCGAACCGGCGTCTGGCAGCAGCTTCTCGCCCTGCTTCACAATCAGCATGGTGGGAATGCGGTAGATCGGTTTAGTGAAATCGATATTTTTAGCTCGCGCTTCGGTGATGTTCATCGCCGAGTTAATCGCATCAAACTTCTTCGCCTGCAGCGCCGGAATCAGCGCATCAAAACTGCTTTCGACCCATTTGCAATCAAATTTACCGACCTGGCAGATCGCTTTGCCCAGCTCGATATCAAAACCCTCCAGCTCGCCCTGCGCGTTACGGCTCTCAAACGGTGGATATTGCGACTCCAGGCCGTAGCGTAAAGTCTCCTGAGCCAGTGCGTGTGCTGACGTGAGCAGGCCGAGCGCGACAAACAGTGCATTACGTTTTTTCATTATTTTCCCCTAATTACCCTTTAACCCGGCATAGCGCTTCCGCGCCGGCCTGGAGCGTTGCATCATCTTTAGCGAATGAAAGGCGAATTAATTTATTGTCTGTGCCATCCATATAAAACGCCGAAAGCGGAATGGTAGCCACACCGTGATCGACGATGAGACGTTTTACCATTTCGCTGTCGCTTTCGTCACTGAAATGTCCGTAGCTGGCCAGCATAAAGAAGGAGCCGGCGCTTGGCAGCAGTTTGAACGGTGAATCCTGCAGCAGCGCCTGCAGGCGATCGCGTTTCTGCTGGTAGAACGGTGCCAGCTGCAGGTAGTTCTCCGGCTGTTGCAGATAGCGGGCAAATCCGACCTGCATCGGCGTATCGGCCGCGTACATCATGAACTGATGCACTTTCACGATCTCTGCCATCAGCGCTGCCGGTGCCAGCGCATAGCCCACGCGCCAGCCGGTGACGTGGAAGGTCTTACCAAATGAAGAGACGATGACGCTGCGTTCGGCCAGCGCCGGGTGCGTCGCCATGCCGCAGTGCTGACGGCCATCAAACAGGATGTGTTCGTACACCTCATCCGACAGCACAATAATGTCGGTGTTACGCGTCAATGCCGCCAGCTGCTCCAGGTCGGCAGGCGTTAGCACCTGCGCGCTCGGATTGTGCGGCGTATTGATGATAATCATCCGGGTGCGTGGCGTGATGGCGGCCCGTAGCGCATCCCAGTCGATGGTAAAGGCCGGCGCCTGTAATTTGAGGCCCACCGGCGTTGCCCCCTGCAGACGCACTACTGGCGCGTAGCTGTCAAACGCCGGCTCAAAAAAGATCACTTCATCACCCGCATGCACCAGCGCCGCAATCGCCATATAGATCCCCTGGCTGGCGCTGCCGGTGATCAGTACTTCGCTGCCGGCGTCATACAGCTGGCCATAGAGCGCATGGACCTTCTCTGCCAGGGCTTCGCGCAGTGCCGGTAAGCCAGTCATGGCGGCATACTGATTGTGGCCGTCGCGCATCGCGCTGCTCACCAGCTCCACCAGCTGCGGATCGCACGGGAAATTGGGCGCGCCCTGCGAAAGATTGACCGCATGATGCTGTGCCGACAGCTGACCAATGACGCTGAAAATTGTTGTACCCACGTCAGGCTGTTTTGAGGTGAAAGTAACGCTGCTGTTGAGTGTCATGATTGCTCCACACGGTTGCATAACCACGTATTCCAGATAGATATCTATTCAACGGCGTGCAGCTTGAGTCAACAAGCGAATTGTTGTCATAATAGCCATGATCAAAATTCATAGCTGAGGCCGTTATGACCCGCTCCGCTCTGCCGCTCAACGCCATCCATGCTTTTCTGGTGACTGCCCGCCATCTCAATCTGACGCATGCCGCCAGCGAGCTCTGCATCACGCAAGGTGCGGTGAGCCGGAAAGTCGCGACGCTGGAGAGCTGGCTGGGGTTTGCGCTGTTTGAGCGCCATGCGCGCGGTCTGCGCCTGACCTCACAGGGTGCCGCTTTACTGCCAGAGCTTCAGCAGGGCTATAACCTGCTGGTGCACGCCACAGAAAAAGCCAGCCGCCGCAACACCACGATTCGCCTTAAGGCTCCCACCTGCGCCATGCGCTGGCTGGTGCCGCGCCTGGTGGCGCTGGAGCAACGGCGCCCGGAGATCCACGTGGCGCTGACCACCACGCTCGATCACGCCTCGCAACTGGAGAATTATGATGCGGCAATAGTATTTGGTACGCCGCCTGCCGGGGCCATTCGTCTGTTTGACGAGCAACTGACGCCGGTGCTGGCCAGTAGCATCGCCGTACCCCAGCACATCAACGATCTGGCGAAGCTGACCTTTCTGCACCCGACCAATGATAAGCGTGACTGGCAGCTATGGCTGGAGGGTCAGGCCGTCACGCTGCCGATGGCGCGCAATCAGCACTTCGCGACCATGGATCTCGCGATCAGCGCAGCAATTCAGGGATTTGGCGTGACGATAGCGGATATCACGCTGGTGGGAAATGATATTGCGCATCAGCGGTTAATTGCGCCGTTTGCGGCCACGGTAGCCACCGGGGCCGCCTACAGTTTGCTACGGTGTGCAGAGCAAGATGCGCCACCGTTCCTGACGGAACTGGTGGCGTGGTTGTGTCACTCTCAGAACGAAACCCACTCATCGGCGCTGGCCGGTTTAGCCTGAGGCGCGCCCGTCAGCACCGGGCGGCGCAGCGGCTGAGCCGGCACGGTGTGGCTAACCGGAGCGCTCTCCGAGAGACGGAACTTCGCCACGGAAGCCTGCAGCGCCTCCGTCTGACGCTCCAGCGCGCTGGCCGCAGCGGAGACCTGCTCCACCAGTGAGGCGTTCTGCTGGGTGACGCTGTCCATTTCTGTTACCGCCGTGCCGACCTGAGAAATGCCTTTGCTCTGCTCTTCAGAGGCCGAGGCGATATGTTTCATGATCTCATTCACATCCTGCACGGATTTCAGAATGTCATGCATGGTGCTGCCGGCACTGCTCACCAACTCAGATCCCTTCTCCACCCGCACAACGGAGTCCTCAATCAGGCTGGCAATCTCTTTCGCTGCCCCGGCGCTGCGCTGCGCCAGATTACGCACCTCACTCGCGACCACGGCAAAACCGCGCCCCTGTTCGCCGGCGCGCGCCGCTTCAACGGCCGCATTCAACGCCAGAATGTTGGTCTGGAAGGCGATGCTGTTGATGACGTTGGTGATCTCCGCAATCTTTTTCGAACTGCCGGAGATGCCCTGCATGGTGGTGACCACCTCGCCAACCAGCCGGCCACCCTGCTGCGCAGTACCGGTTGCGGTCTCTGCCAGCGAGCTGGCCTGACGCGCGTTCTCCGCGTTGAATTTTACCGTGGCCGTTAGCTGCTCCATGCTGGCCGCCGTCTGCTCCAGCGCAGCGGCCTGCTCCTCGGTGCGTGACGAGAGATCATTATTACCGGCAGAGATCTCTGCCGCGCCGCGATAGATATTCTCGGTACCGCTGCGGATAGCGCTGACGGCTTCACGCAGGCTGTCCTGCATGGCGCTCAGAAGCGGCACCAGTTTGCCTACGCAGTTGCGGCCCATATCGGCTACCGGCTGGCTGAGATCGCCCTGCGCAATAGTAGAGAAGTGATGGCGGATGCGCTCCAGCGGTTTAACCAGCAGTGCCACCAGATAGCGATCGGTAAACAGCAGAATCAGCAAACCCATGACCACCGCAGCCACGATGATCACTTTGGTGATGGAGGTGAGTTTATCGACGGTGACGCGAGTCTCATCCAGCTTGATGCCGGCCGCCTTGTTAAACGCTTCCGCCGTGGCACCGAACGCGCGGCTCAGCGGTGGCGTGACGTTATTGGCCTGTGCACGCCAGGCATCCAGCGAGCCGGTTTGCGCCAGCGCCACCTGTGGCGCGATGCCCTCATCCAGCAGCTTTTGCCAGCTGGCAATGACGCTGTTAACCGTATCCGGGTCCATCGGGCCCGGCGCCATGGCTTTGAACTGCGTTAACTGCTCTTGCATGTTACTGAGCGCCTGCTGCACCGGCGCAAAGGCATCCGGTGCCGGCGCGTTACCGGCCGTACGCCCATCCATTACGCGGGAGAGCCTGGTGACAACGCGGAAATATTGATCGTTGCCTTTGCTCAACACCGTCATCTGATTGACCAGCTGACGATCAATATCATTGCCTTCGCCCAGTGCGTTGAGCGAGTGGACGCTAAACAGCCCGACCCCACACCATAACAGGCAGAACAAGCCGAGAATGGTCAACATAACTGCGCGAATCGTGAAGTTTTTTAAGATACCCATACATAATTCCCTGGAGTGAAACGCGAAGGAGGCCCGAAAACATCAGGCATAATGCGTTTATCGGCAGCGAATCGGGAAAATGTAACTGTTTTGTAAACTAATAAATTGCTGATTAGCCATGACGGCAGACACAGCGCGTCTCCACAAAATCAGCGGGATAGGCGCAAATTTGCCTTAAGAATGGGTTTGCGCCGTTTCATGATTAGCAGGCTATTAAAGCCTGACGTGGCTGCGCATCATCAGACGGAACAGCCGCAGCCGCCGGCGCATAAAGCGCGCCCTGAGCACCGCCTGCGGTTTACCCTCACTCCCGAACGCCATCGTGAGATCTTCGCCCGGTCGCCAGACCGGCCAGTCGATCTCCCCCTGCAGCCGGTAGCTGAAGGCGCTGGCATCGCGCGCAAATGCCACCCAAAATGCGCTGACGCGTGCGGCAAAATCGCGGTCATTGGCGGTGTAAGCACGCTCTGCCGGCTGCAGCGTGCCCAGCGTGTTAAAGACATAAGGGATCTCGTTGCCGTGCCAGGTGCCGTGTGGATAGAGATCGCGGGCGTTTTCGGAGACGTAATCAAACCAGTAGCGCCACGCCGGCATGCCGATACTGTGCTGGGATTGCGCAACCAGCAGCGGCATGACGGTAAAGGCCATATCGCGCGCCACCGCGCGGCCCAGCAGCGCATCGTCATGAATATCGTAAAGCCATTTGATCAGGCGATAGCTGAAGCGGCTTTTGCTGCGCATCTGCGCCAGCACCGCAGTAGCATCCACGCCAAAATAGTCAAGCACGCTGGCTTCATCGCTATTGCTGCCAACCATCAGCGGTACCCGATGCTGTTTGCCGGCCATAAAGGTCTCCAGCATCGGTTTGGGTAACACTGCATCGCCGCTGATCGCTACCGGGCCCAGCGCCAGCGGGCGCTGTAGTGGCCAGAACCGATCGGCGGGCAGCGCACGTAGCTGCTCAGCGCTGACGTTTTCCGTCAGGCCAAAGTGTGTTGCCACCTGCACACCGATCGCTTGCGCCTTGTGCTGCGGAACATCGGGCAGGCTGTAGGCGCTCTGCACGATGCCTTTATGAAACAGCCCTTCTGCCAGCGGTGAGCAGCACAGCGACAGCACGCTGCGCGCCCCGGAGGATTCGCCAAACAGCGTAATGTTATGACGATCGCCACCAAACGCCGGAATATTGCGCTGGATCCACTGCAGCGCCGCAATCTGATCCAGCAGCGCGAAGTTATTGACCACGGCACCCGGTGGATATTGTGCATCCAGCGCCGGATGGGAGAAGAAGCCAAAGTGCCCGAGGCGATAGTTGAGCGTCACCACAATGACGCCCTGCGCGGCCAGCGCCTTGCCGCGATAAGGATCGAGGCTGCCGGCACCAATGGTAAAGCCGCCTCCGTGCAGCCACACCATCACCGGCAGCGGCGTGGCGGGTTCTGTGTCTGGCGTCCAGATATTCAGATAGAGACAATCTTCGCTAAACCGGCCGGGATCGCCCCCGCCTGCGGCCACGCAATAATCACGGCTTTGCCAGCTGGCATCGCCCCATTGCGTAGCATCCCGCACCGATTGCCATGGCGCGACCGGCTGTGGCGGACGCCAGCGCAGCTCACCTGTCGGGGCAGCGGCATAAGGTATCCCTTTGAAAACATAAATATCTTCATCCATCTGGCCTCTGAGTTCACCTTCGGCAGTAGTGATACTCAGACGTCGTTCGTTTTTCATCTCGGGTTCCCTGTTAAGCATCGTTCCATTATTTGCAGGCCTCAGGCGAATGTCTATGTTTTGAAAGCATTTGCAGATTAAGCCGAATAAGCGACCAATTCCTTGAACAACTTCATCAAATTTTTTGGTTAACCCCCTGCATGCCCTTTGTTTTAAGGTTGCAAGTTAACCTGGCGCGATGGAGAGACGCGATGGTCAGTGGCATCAATCAGCTGTTCAACCGGATGAGCGATCACCCGGATTTAGGTAAGCTGCTGTTACGTCTGACATTTGGCGGACTGCTACTGTTTCATGGCGAATTCAAAGTAGTGCATGGCGTTGGCTGGATCGCGCACATGCTGGCTGCGAAAGGCCTGCCAGGTTTCATCGCTTACGGTGCTTACATCGGGGAAATTGTGGCACCCGCAATGGTGATCGTCGGGTTAATGACGCGTCCTGCCGCGTTTGTGATGGCGATAAACATGCTGGTCGCTACGCTGTTGGTAAAGATGGGCGCCCTCTGGCATCGCACGGATGTAGGTGCATGGTCGCTGGAAACGGAAGTGCTTTACCTGCTGGGCGCACTCGCCATTATGTTTTTGGGTGCCGGGAAGTACACGCTGGTGCGTGATGCGCGCTTGCAATAGTGTTCATAAGAAACATAGCCGGTCCGCTAACGAGGTGCTTTCACGTTACGGACCGGTTCTCTCTTCAGGCAATCCCGCAGCGCGTCAGGCTACGCTGTTGGGTTTGCTGATACAGCGCCATTTCGTCCTGTACGGGCGCGCCCAGTGCGGCTTCAAAATCGGCCCGGCTGGCGTTACCTGCGCTGCGCGCCTGGCTTTCACTTCCCAGATTTGACTGGAAAATTCCGGCGGCGCTGACCGGCAGAAAATCCTCATACACAATGGGCTCAGCCTGTAACCGTCCTTCTGCCAACAGCTGCGCAATGCTTTCACCGGCGCGCGGTGGCTGCTGCTCTCCGCTTTCCGTCAGCCGATAGCGGAACCACGCCAGCTCCTGCTCGCGCAGCGCCTGTTCATCATCCGGAAACTCACTAAACACCGCGCTCAGGTGTTGCTGATGCTGCTGATTGTCACTGCCGCTACCCGCCTCAGCCAGCAGACGGTCATATAGCGCCCGGCCTTTCGGCGTCAGCGCCGCGCCGCGCTGTTCAATTTCACCAAATCGCGCGGTGTGCGTTCCCGGCGCGCCATCATTAAACTGCACCGTCTCCTCCAGCGCTTTAAAGCTGGTTTGACGCAGCAAAATCGGTACCGCACGCTGCGGCGGGCCTTCAATCAGCATTTTTGGCTCAATACCGCGTGACGGCATGAGGGCCTGCACACGATCGATATCCAGCGTACGCGGAGTTAAGTGGTTGATATGGCAACCGCGGAAACAGACGACATCCGCAATCAGCCGGTGCTGCTGGCTCAGCGCGCGGTAGGTGGCGCTGTCCACCGTGGTGTGCGCGTGCCAGCGGAAGGTCTCCAGCGCCTCCTGCACGAAACGCGCCGCCTCAGTGGCGTTCAGGCCGCCCTGCTGTTGATGCTGCGCAATCAGGGCGCGACAGCCTGGCGTGAAGATATCACGGGCCGCCAGAATGTCGGCGGCCCTGGCGCGCAGCGCATCGTCGTCAATCAGCTCCAGCCGCAACAGCGAGGTAAAGACGCGAAAAGGATTGCGCCGTAAAGCACGATCGGTCACCGGGCGGAACGCGGTGGAGTGGACCGGCACGCCGGCCTGCGAGAGATCGTAGTAGCCGACCGGCTCCATGCCCATGATGGCAAACATTTGCCGCAGGGTACTGAGCTCGGCGGCGGTGCCCACGCGGATCGCGCCGTGGCGCTCAACGCTTAGCCGGCTGAGCTCATCAGCGGCGGCGAGACGATTTTTCAGTTCGGGGTGCGCTTCCAGCGTACGATCGTTAACGGCGGTAACCAGCTGCGTCAGCGTGCCATACTGCGGCACCTCCTGCTGGTACATGTTTGACATTGCCTGAGAGAACAGCGTGCGGATGGCATCGCTGGTGAGAAAGTTATCCATGGATATCACCTCGGACTAAAGGGTCGCTGCTACTGTAGATCAACCCTTTAGCGCCGGGTGAGAATTTCACAAAACTGTGATCGCTCTGTCACTCAGTATGGCATGGCGGGTTACTAAAGCGGCACTTCAGCACCAGCATCACGCTGGTGAGCACGGCGGGAATCGCCAGCAGTAAAAAGATTTGGCTGAATGACCAGCCCAGCGACAGCAGTTCTGCGCCGGCAAAGGCGCTGATGATGGCACCCACGCGCCCGACGCCGTGCATCCAGCTGGAGCCGGTGGCGCGCGCATGAGTGGGATAGTAGCTGGCAGAGAGCGCATTCATGCCGGTATTGGCACCGTTAAAGCAGAAGCCGCTGCAGAAGGCGATGCCGCTCATCAACCCAACCTGCGCGGGAGAGAATCCCAGCGCAACGATGGCGATGCCACCGCAGAAATAGATGATGGCCAGTGCCAGGTTGGCGTTGATGCGGTCCATCAGCCAGCCGGCAAATAACGACCCCACCGTGCCGCCCGCCTGATACATCGCCGTGACGATTGCCGCTTCCGTCACCGACATGCCAAGCGTATTGATCAGCGAAGGCAACCAGCTGCCAATCAAATAGACCAGGAACAGGCCCATAAAATAGCCGCCCCACAGCATCGTACTGCCAAACAGGTAACGGCGTGACAGTACCGTTGCCACCGCACTGTGTTGAGCCGCTGGCGGTTCGCTGCGGTGGAAATCACAGCCCGGTGTCACGGCGCCCGGCAGCATCCGCTCCAGCACCGCATGAATACGCGTGGCGGGCGCGCGACGGCTAATCAGAAAACGAACGGACTCCGGCAGGCCGCGCAGCAGAAACGGCAGGACCAGCAGCGGCAGTACGCCGCCCATGAACATCACCGAGTGCCAGTCATAGCGTGGCAGCAGCCAGGAGGCAGCAAAACCACCGGAGGCCGCGCCAAAGGTGAAACCGCAGAACACTACGGTAATAATGAACGAGCGGCGCCGCTCTGGTGCATACTCCGCCACCAGCGTGCCGACGTTAGGCATTGCCGCGCCCAGCCCCAACCCGGTCAGAAAGCGAAACACCATCATCTGTTCGATGTTCTGCGCCATCGCCGTGGCCAGCGTCCAGAGGCCAAAAAACAGCACGCTGAGCAGGATCATGACCCTGCGGCCGTAGCGATCGGCCAGCGGACCGGCCACCATCGCCCCTAGCGCGAGGCCAATCAGAGCGGCGCTGATCACCGCGCCCAGTTGATGATTGGTTACGCCCCAGCTGGCTTTAAGCGTTGGCGCGATAAAGCCCATTAGCGCAATATCCATGCCATCCAGCGCCACCACGATGAAGCACAGTGCAATTAAGCGTTTTTGCCAGCGGCTTAGCGCACGCTGATTAATGAGCTGGCGGACGTCTGGGGCTTCAACGCTGGTCACGGTACCACTCCTGCACTTTCATCGTTTAATCATCAGTTTTGGTAAAAAAAACGGCGCTTATGATAGCGCATCGTTAACAATAACCGTCACCCTTTTTAAGTGAAATTGAGAATTATTCAAACTTTGCATGCATAACGCGTTGATATGACAGAGGGTAATAAGACGGGTGCAACCGTGTTTTATCAATAAACCTTGTAAAACAGGGAGTTATTTTCCTGCGGTACATCGTGCTGATTTGTTAAGATGATTCTGCAACTAAGTTAACAAAATTTTAATTTAACGGTTGCTGAGGCAAGGTATAACTCACTATGTTTGAGGCTATGAATAAAAATAATCTTTTTAATCAGCGCATTCGCCTGCGCCATCTGCACACCTTTGTTGCCGTTGCGCAGCAAGGTACTCTGGGCCGCGCCGCTGAAACCCTCAACCTCAGCCAGCCGGCCCTCTCAAAAACGCTTAATGAGCTGGAAGAGCTGGCCGGAGCGCGGCTGCTTGAACGCGGGCGCCTTGGCGCGCAGCTCACTACGGCCGGTGAACAGTTTTTAACGCATGCGGTGAAAGTGCTGGATGCGCTCAACCATGCCGGTCAAAGCCTTAACGCGCCGGCTCCCGGCCGGCCGGTGGTTATTAGGTTGGGTGCGCTCACCACTGCGGCGATGGGTATGCTGCCACAGATCCTCGACCGCTTTCATGAGCAGCAGCCCAATACCACGGTTCAGGTTGCTACGCTGCACAACAATGTGCTGCTGGCGGGACTGCGTGCCGGTGAGTTTGATATTGGCATTGGCCGCATGGCAGGCAGTGAGATGATGGCCGGACTGACCTATGAGCTGCTGTTTCTGGAGTCACTCAATCTGGTAGTGCGCCCGGAGCATCCGCTGCTAAGTGACAATGTCACCCTGTCGCGCGCGATGCAGTGGCCGGTAGTGATTTCGCCTGAAGGGACCGCGCCGCGCCGTATTGCCCAGCATATGCTGGAGGAACAGGGCTGCTCACTGCCGGCAAACTGCGTTGAGACCTCTTCAACCTCACTGGCACGGCAGCTGGCGCTACGCTATGACTACGTGTGGTTTGTCCCTTCCGGCGCGGTAAAAGAGGATTTGAGTCACCGCGCGCTTCAGGCGCTGCCAATCGCCTCTCCGGGGCCCGGTGAGCCAGTGGGGATCATTACCCGCAGCGGTAGCCACCTCAATCTCAGTGCAGAAGTACTGATGGCGACAATCCGTAAATTCCATAGCTAGCGGCTGCGCTTTGCATGCCGCTCCCGGTTATCCAGCCGCGCTTTATCGGTTTTACGCAGGCCGACATAGAGCGCGCCTGCCCCGCCGTGCTGCGGCTGCGCCATACAGAATGTCTGCACATCATCAAACTGCTGTAACCAGCGCGCAACATAGCTGCGAACGATATTGGCATGGGATTCGTCATTGCCCCCTTTACCGTGAATGATGAGCAGGTTGCGCAGGCCCTGCTTATGCGCTTCCAGCATAAAACTGAACAGCGATTGACGGCAGGTCTCTACTGGCTGCCGCAGCAAATTAAGGCTGGCGTCGAGATCATATTTTCCCAACCGCAGTTTATCCAGCACGCCCTGCTGGATACCGTCGGCTTTGTACTCCAGCGGCGTGGTGAGCGGGATGATCTCGAGAAAGCCGCGCGTCAGAAAGTTCTCTGGCGGTGCGTCTGGCTGCGTTTGTGCTGCTGCCTTCGCTGAGGGCACGCGCAGCCACTGTGTATTGGCGCAATTTTTCAGTGGCGTTACATCGCCCATGGCATCCCGAAACAGATCTTCATCATCAAGGTTCATGGTGTTCACTCCTGCCGGGTGTTGAACTGGGCCGATTGTCAGGCTTAAAAGCAAAATCTTAGCAAAGGTTATTGCACATCACATCTGTCACTTTTTGCGCAGCGGCAATAGGGGGCCACCTGTAAAAATGGCAAGAAATCGTTCCAGATCAAATCAGGCACCGCGGTATGTATGCTTCAAAGCCGCGAATACACAACATTTGTGAGGTTTTGATCATTAATACTGCTCGGATGAGTTCACATAGCAGGGAAAAATGTTAAAATTGACCGCAGTCAATAATCATCGAGCGTACCTATATGATTCCGGAAAAACGCAGCATTCGACGTATTCAGTCTGGCGGTTGTGCCATCCATTGTCAGGATTGCAGTATCAGCCAGTTGTGTATTCCTTTCACGCTGAACGAACATGAACTGGATCAGCTGGATAATATCATTGAGCGCAAAAAGCCAATTCAGAAAGGCCAGACGCTGTTCAAAGCCGGTGATGAACTGAAATCGCTTTATGCTATTCGCTCCGGCACCATTAAAAGCTACACCATTACCGAGCAGGGCGACGAACAGATTACCGGCTTCCATCTGGCGGGTGATTTAGTCGGTTTTGACGCCATCGTGGGGGCGCATCACCCCAGCTTCGCGCAGGCGCTGGAGACCGCGATGGTGTGTGAAATCCCGTTTGAAACCCTTGATGACCTCTCCGGCAAAATGCCCGCGCTGCGTCAGCAGATGATGCGTCTGATGAGCGGGGAGATCAAAGGCGATCAGGATATGATTCTGCTGCTGTCGAAGAAGAATGCCGAAGAGCGCCTGGCGGCGTTTATCTGGAATCTGTCACGTCGCTTCGGCCAGCGCGGCTTCTCTCAGCGTGAGTTTCGCCTGACCATGACGCGTGGCGACATCGGTAATTATCTGGGACTGACCGTCGAGACCATTAGCCGTCTGCTGGGTCGCTTCCAGAAAAGCGGCATGCTGGCGGTCAAAGGCAAATATATCACCATTGAAAACCACGCACTGCTGGCCGAACTGGCCGGTCAGGCCGATCAAGCCGCGTGAGATTAATGCCGGGTCAGTAAATGTTATTTTGTTGATCCGGCAACAACTTTTCCGCTTCTGCCCTGCGCATTCTTAGGCTATCTTTAATCCAACTTCGCTTTGGTTTGAGGAGACTGCTTATGTCCCGTTATCAAAATATCCTGGTTGCGATTGATGCTCAGCAGGATGACCAGCCCGCGCTGCGCCGTGCGGTCTATCTTAATCAACGTATCGGCGGAAAAATCAAAGCCTTCCTGCCTATTTACGACTTCTCCTACGAAATGACCACCCTGTTATCGCCCGATGAGCGTGCCAATATGCGCAAAGGGGTGATCAGCCAGCGCACCGAGTGGATTCGCGAGCAGGCCCACGCTTATATTGAGGCCGGCGTAGAGATTGAGATTAAAGTGGTGTGGCATAACCGCCCTTTCGAAGCCATTATCCAGGAAGTGCTGGCACATCAGCACGATCTGGTGCTGAAGATGGCGCATCAGCACGACAGGCTCGAGGCAGTGATTTTCACGCCTACCGACTGGCATCTACTGCGTAAATGTCCCTGCCCGGTGTGGATGGTAAAAGATCAGCCGTGGCCGGAGGGTGGCAAAGCCGTGGTGGCGGTGAATCTGGCGAGCGAAGAGCCTCACCACGATGAACTGAACCAAAAACTGATCCGTGAAACGTCGCGGCTGGCGGAGATGGTCAATCATACGGAAGTCCATCTGGTTGGGGCTTATCCAATTACCCCTATCAACATTGCCATTGAACTGCCGGATTTTGATCCCAGCGTGTATAACGACGCGATCCGCGGCCAGCATCTGGTGGCGATGAAAGCGCTGCGCCAGAAGTTCTCCATCAGCGAAGAGTTTACCCACGTGGCGAAAGGGTTACCGGAGGAGGTCATTCCGGATATCGCTTCGCATCTGGATGCCGGGATTGTGGTGCTGGGCACCATTGGCCGTACGGGCTTGTCTGCGGCATTTCTCGGCAATACCGCCGAGCAGGTGATCGACCATCTGCGCTGCGACCTGCTGGCCATTAAGCCTGATGATTTCAAATCGCCGATCGATTACGACGACGAAGAGGATGAAGACGATTAAATGATCAGGGCGGCCACACTGGGCCGCCCTGCTGTTTCTGGCATCAATCAATCTATAATGCCCGCAAAATACCCTCAACGCTGGCTTTGGCATCGCCAAACAGCATCTGCGTGTTCTCTTTGAAGAACAGCGGATTCTGCACGCCGGCGTAACCGGTGTTCATCGAACGCTTAAATACGATGACATTCTGCGCTTTCCACACTTCCAGCACCGGCATGCCGGCAATCGGGCTGCGCGGATCTTCCTGCGCCGCCGGGTTAACCGTATCATTGGCGCCGATCACCAGAACGGTATCGGTATCGCTGAAGTCATCGTTGATCTCATCCATCTCCAGTACCACGTCATACGGCACTTTGGCTTCCGCCAGCAGCACGTTCATGTGGCCCGGGAGACGGCCTGCCACCGGATGGATACCGAAACGCACCTTGATGCCGCGCGCGCGCAGTTTCTCGGTGATCTCCGCAACCGGATACTGCGCCTGCGCCACCGCCATGCCATAGCCAGGGGTAATGACAACAGACGTAGATCCTTTCAGCAGCTCAGCCGTCTCTTCCGCCGTGATCTCACGGTGCTCACCGGCCTCTTCATCTGCATCACCGCTGCTGACATCGGTACCAAAGCCACCGGCAATCACGCTGATGAATGAGCGGTTCATCGCTTTACACATAATGTATGAGAGGATGGCACCGGATGAACCGACCAGCGCGCCGGTCACGATCAGCAAATCGTTGCTGAGCATAAAGCCTGCCGCCGCGGCTGCCCATCCGGAGTAGGAGTTCAGCATTGAGACTACAACAGGCATATCAGCCCCGCCAATCGAGGCCACCAGGTGCCAGCCGAACACCAGCGCGATAACCGTCATCAGCAGCAGAGCAAACACCTGCGCGCCGCTGCTGGCGGTCTGCACAAACCACAGCATCAGCAGGAAGGAGACCACCAGCGCAGCAAGGTTCATTTTGTGGCGGTGCGGCAGCATCAGCGCTTTTGACGAGATCTTGCCGCGCAATTTGCCGAACGCCACGATCGAGCCTGTAAAGGTCACTGCCCCGATAAAAATGCCAAGGAACACTTCGGTAAGGTGAATGTTCTCCATCACCGGCGCCAGCCCTGGCGCGTGATCTATATAGCTGTTGAAACCCACCAGCACCGCAGCCAGGCCTACAAAGCTGTGCAGCACGGCCACCAGCTCTGGCATTTCGGTCATTTCGACCTTTTTCGCCAGGCGGATACCGATCGCTCCGCCGATGACCATGGCCAGCAGAATCCAGGCCACGTTGCCGCTGTCAGGACCAAAAATAGTCGCCAGCAGCGCAATCGCCATCCCGCTGATACCAAACAGATTACCCTGCTTTGAGGTCTCATGCTTTGAGAGACCGGCAAGGCTGAAAATAAACAGAATTGCGGCAACAATATATGCTGCAGTCACTAATCCGCCAGACATGTTGTTACCCCTTAATTCTTACGAAACATTTTCAGCATGCGCTGGGTGACGGTGAAACCACCGAAGATATTGATGCTGGCAATCAGAACGGCGATGAACGCCAGGAACGTCACCCAGCCGCCGTGGCCCATCTGCAGGACCGCGCCTACAACAATGATGCCGGAGATGGCATTGGTCACTGACATCAGCGGCGTATGCAGCGCATGGCTCACGTTCCATACCACGTAGTAACCCACCACGCAGGCGAGCGCAAACACGGTAAAGTGCGACAGAAACGCCGGTGGTGCCACGTTTGCCAGGCAGGCAAACAGCACTACCGCCAGCGCCAAAAGCATATACTTGCGCCACGGTGAGGCCGGTTCAGCTTGCGCTTTAACCTGTGGCTGGGCGGCGGGCTGGGCGGCTTTAGGCGCTGCGGAGACCTGAATAGGCGGTGCGGGCCAGGTGACCTCACCGTCACGAATTACCGTCACGCCTCTTACAACGACATCCTCGAAATCAACGGTGATTTCACCATTCTTCTCTTTGCACAGCAGTTTCAGCAGGTTCACCAGGTTGGTGCCGTACAGCTGAGAGGATTGGGTTGGCAGGCGGCTGGGGAGATCGGTGTAGCCAATAATCTTCACGCCGTTATCGCTCAGCGTAACCCGATCGGCCACGGTCAGCTCGCAGTTGCCCCCGGTGGCGGCAGCCAGATCGACAATCACGCTGCCCGGCTTCATGCTGGCAACCATCTCTGCCGTAATCAGTTTTGGTGCAGGTTTGCCCGGGATTAGCGCCGTTGTGACGATAATATCGACCTCTTTCGCCTGCGCCGCAAACAGGGCCATTTCCGCCTTAATAAAAGCTTCAGACATCACTTTGGCGTAGCCGTCACCGCTGCCAGCTTCCTCTTCAAAATCCAGCTCGAGGAATTCGGCGCCCATGCTCTGCACCTGCTCTTTCACTTCCGGGCGGGTATCGAAGGCGCGCACGATAGCCCCTAAACTCCCCGCAGCACCGATAGCCGCCAGACCAGCAACGCCGGCACCAATGACCATGACTTTGGCCGGTGGCACTTTGCCGGCAGCTGTGATCTGGCCGGTAAAGAAGCGACCAAACTCGTGGGCGGCCTCTACAATGGCGCGGTAGCCGGCGATGTTGGCCATCGAACTTAGCGCGTCCAGAGACTGAGCGCGGGAGATACGCGGCACCGAATCCATCGCCATGACCGTGACGTTACGGGCGGCAAGTTTTTCCAGCAGCGCGGGGTTTTGCGCCGGCCAGATAAAGCTCACCAGCGTACTGCCGGCACGGGTCAGCTCAATTTCGCCTTCGTCAGGCGCATTCACTTTCAGCACAATGTCTGACCGCCAGACTTCTGACGTGGCGCTGATGCTGGCACCGGCGGCGATAAAGCTCTCATCGTCAAAGCTGGCGCGAACGCCGGCGCCCTGCTCAACGGTAACGCTGAAGCCCAGCGTGATCAGCTGCTCAACGGTCTTCGGCGTTGCAGCAACGCGCGACTCATTGGCTAACCGCTCTTTGGGTATCCCGATTAACATACTGTTTCCTTTCAATAATTAAAGGATGAGTTCTGTAAGCGGCACATGTTCAAAAGCCGAAACGGTGTTTCAGCTTTTTATGAACAAAATGCGCAATGTAACAAAGTCTTTATAACCTACTGAAAATGTGAAGGGCGATCCACAGCGATAATGCTTACCGATGACATTCACCCATATATTCAGATGTGAACCGCGAAAGCCATGTTATGACACTGCATTTGTGACAATCTTAAAAATATTATGCTGCGCAAAAACGTGTCATGTCGAACATAGTGTTTTTAAAAACCTTTAATTAACAATGTGTTAACTATTTCAGCGCTAAGCCTTACCAGATATAACGATATATGGCGCATAAGCAGGCCCTATCAGCTCCGCATGACAGGCTGATGAATATTTCACTGTAATTGTCAATCGTATGCGCATAAATTGGCTGAGACAGGCCGATTATTACATGCAATAATCAACGGCTAATCTGTTATACATCAAGAGTCCAGCACGTTTTCGTACTCAATTTGCGTAAGGCGAAGGATCATTTTTATGAAGCTCAAGAACACCCTTCTGGCGTCGACCCTGTTATCACTGCTGGCAGCCAATGCGTTTGCTGCTAAAGAGTTAACGCCAGAACAGGCGGCCGCATTAAAACCATTCGAACGTATTAATATCAGTGGCCGCTTCAATGCAATCGGCGATGCGACCGATGCCGTATCCAAAGCCGCCGATGCAAAAGGCGCAGACTCTTTCTATGTACAGGGTATTAACGACAGCAACGGCAATGGCGGCAACTGGCGCGTCACCGCAGATCTGTTCAAAGCCAATGCCCCGAAAGCCGAGACCGCCACGCAATACCGCATGTTCAACGGTGTAAAAGAGTTACCCAAAGCAGAAGCGTACCGCCTTGAGCCGTTTGATACCGTTTCCGTCAGCGGCTTCTTCTCCAGCCAGCCTGATGTAAACGAAGCCATCGCCAAAGCCGCGAAGAATAAAGGTGCCGCTTCGTTCTTTATTGTGCGTCAGGTGGATGCCAATAACGGCGGCAACCAGTATGTCACGGCCTATGTTTATAAAGCGGATGCCAAAGCGCGCGTTGTACAGGATACGTCGGACACTATTCCGGCAGATTCTGAAGCCGGTAAAGCGGCGCTGGCAGCAGGCGGTGCAGCGGCGAAGCGAGTGGCCATTCCTGGCGTAGCCTCTTCAGATACGCCAAGCACCAAAGTGGGCCGCTTCTTTGAAACGCAGAGCTCCACCGGCCAGCGTTACACTGTCACTCAGCCGGATGGCCGCAGTGTTCAGGAAGTGAATGCCATCACGGCCGCACAGATGCAGCCGTTTGATACCATCACCTTCTCCGATCACTTTGGTACGCCAACTGAGATCTCGGAAGCCGTGGGCAAACGCGCGATTGCCAAAGGTGCCAAGTATTACCACGTTACCCGTCAATGGCAGAACCAGAGCGGCGGCAACCTGACCGTCACCGCAGACCTGTTTAAGTAAGCCTCAGGCAGGGCGATGCGCATCGCCCTGCTGTTTGCATAATCCTTATGCGAATCTGCATAGTCTTGCATTGCCTTCCCTTTTCGCTCTCCGTAAAATCTGCCGCCTGTTTCAGGGCATTCCGTTTTAAAGCCGGCGCGTTACTGCGCTACACTTCTGCGGAATAGTCACTACCCAGCATACTCTGCTACTCAGGAAGGGCGTTTTGGATAAAAAATTAGGTCTTAGCGCGCTCACCGCGCTGGTTCTCAGCTCGATGCTTGGTGCCGGTGTGTTCAGCCTGCCACAAAACATGGCGGCGGTTGCCGGCCCGGCGGCACTGTTGATTGGCTGGCTCATTACCGGCGTGGGTATTCTCTTTCTTTCACTGGCGATGCTGTTACTGACGCGCCTTAAGCCCGATCTGGATGGCGGCATCTTCACCTATGCCCGCGCCGGGTTTGGTGAGCTCATGGGTTTCTGCTCCGCATGGGGTTACTGGCTGTGCGCGGTCATCGCCAATGTCTCTTACCTGGTTATCGTCTTCTCCGCTCTGAGTTTCTTTACCGATACGCCAGATCGCGTCATTTTTGGCGATGGCAATACCTGGCAGGCGATGCTCGGCGCCTCCATTCTGCTGTGGCTGGTGCACTGGCTGGTGCTGCGCGGCGTGCAGACCGCAGCCAGCATTAATCTGCTGGCAACGCTTGGTAAACTGGTTCCGCTGCTGTTATTTGTGGTCCTGGCGCTGCTGGCCTTTAATTACGATCGTTTCCATTTTGATTTCAGCGGTACGGAGCTGGGCCAGCCGCTGTGGCAGCAGGTTAAGCAAACCATGCTGATTACCCTGTGGGTATTTATTGGTGTCGAGGGCGCAGTGGTGGTCTCTGCCCGCGCACGGCATAAAAAGGATGTCGGGCGCGCCACGCTGCTGGCGGTCCTTGCGGCGTTGCTGGTCTACCTGCTGGTGACCCTGCTCTCGCTTGGCGTGTTGCCGCGCGCAGAGCTGGCGCAGATGCGTAATCCCTCTATGGCCGGCCTGATGCAGCATCTGCTGGGTAGCTGGGGCAATACGGTGATCGCCATCGGCCTGATTATCTCGGTATGTGGTGCCTACCTGAGCTGGACGATTATGGCCGCAGAAGTACCGCTCCTGGCGGCCCGGCAAGGGGCATTTCCGCGCAGCATCGCGCGCCAGAACCGTCATAACTCTCCGGCAGCCTCGCTGTGGCTGACCAACGGTAGCGTGCAGGTGTGTTTGATTTTGATTGCGCTTACGGGCGCAGATTACAACACGCTGCTGACCATCGCCTCAGAGATGATTCTGGTGCCCTATCTGCTGGTTGGCCTGTATCTGATCAAGGTGGTACGCGGGCAGAATAAGCCGCTGGCGATGTTGACCGGCATCGGCGCCAGCACATACGGCCTGTGGCTGCTCTATGCGTCCGGGCCGCTGCATCTGCTGCTCTCGGTGGTGCTGTATGCGCCGGGTCTGATGCTGTTTCTGTTTGCACGTCGCGGCGGTCGCGGTGAGCAACGGCTGTCACAGCTGGAACGGATGGCGATGGTGCTATTGATGGCGGCGTCGCTGCCCGCACTGTGGCAGCTTACGCAGTAATCAGTGCGGCTGTACGGGAATGGACACGCACAGCAGATCGTTCTGCTGTGTGAGGTTGAGCGGCTTGTGATACTCCTGATGGATAGCATCAAGCTGCTCAGCAGAGAGCGGATACGGCAGCTGTATGTCGAAGCGACTAATGTGCTGCTGCTCTGCCAGCGTAATCAGACGGGCGATATTAATCTCGTCGCTGACCTGCGTTGAAATGATTTGTAATGCTAATTCTTTCAGATGGTCGTCGCTGGCTTGTAAACTGTGTGCGGATTTACGTGTCACCATGCCAAAGATTGGCATTACACCGTAAATGGCGTCGACAAAGCTCCAGCGTTTTTTGCAGGAAGCGGAGAGAAAATCACTGTAATTGAAGCAGATGCGGTCACTGTATCCGGCTGAAGCCAGCTCTTTATCAGACACCCTCGCACTCCTCCTGTTTTCAGTACGGTTCCGAACCCTGCGCGATAACGCGCCGCTAATAATGGCACATTTCACGGTGTACATACCAGTAAGACAAGGATAATTCGTGCGGTAGCGTAGAGCTCAGGTCCGGGAAAAGCTATGCTGCTGACATCTTCAGCTATTACAGAGAATTATGAACAAAATCGTCTATGTGGAAGATGAGCCGGAAGTCGGCGAATTGATCGCGGCCTATCTCGGCCGTCACGATATTGAAGTGATTGTTGAGACGCGTGGCGACCGTGCGGAAGCCACCATCCTGGCGGCCGATCCTGAACTGGTGCTGCTGGACATCATGCTGCCGGGTAAAGATGGCATGACGCTGTGCCGCGATCTGCGCGCCCACTGGCAGGGGCCGATTGTGCTGCTGACGTCGCTGGACAGTGACATGAACCATATTCTGGCGCTGGAGATGGGCGCCAATGACTACATTCTGAAAACGACCCCGCCGGCGGTGCTGCTGGCGCGGTTACGTCTGCATTTGCGCCAGGCGCAGGTGGGCAAACCAGAGGTAACGCCGGAGAAGCAGCGTTCACAGAAGGTGCTGCGCTTCGGCTCGCTCACCATCGATTCGCTGAATCGTCAGGTGACGCTCTTTGAAGAGAACATTACGCTCTCGACGGCCGATTTTGATCTGCTGTGGGAGCTGGCCAACCACGCCGGCCAGATTCTTGACCGTGATGCGTTGCTGAAAACCCTGCGCGGCGTGAGCTACGACGGCATGGATCGCAGCATTGATGTGGCGATTTCACGCCTGCGCAAGAAGCTCTACGACAGCGCGACCGAACCCTTCCGCATCAAAACCATCCGTAACAAAGGCTATCTGTTTGCGCCGCAGGCCTGGGATACCCCCTCCTGATGAGAAAGCTCTTCATTCAGTTTTATTTGCTGCTGTTTGTCTGCTTCCTGGTGATGACGCTGCTGGTCGGGCTGGTGTACAAATTCACCGCCGAACGCGCAGGCAGGCAGTCCATGAATGACCTGATGGCCAGCTCACTGTTCCTGATGCGCAGTGAGCTGCGCGAGATCCCGCCGCGCGACTGGAACAAAACCATCCGCAGCCTCGACCTCGATCTCTCGTTCGATCTGCATATCGAACCGATGAGCAAATACCAGCTGGATGACGTTGACATGAAACGGCTACGCGCCGGTGAGATTGTCGCGCTCGATGATCAGTACACCTTCCTGCAGCACATTCCACGCAGCCACTATGTCCTCTCCGTGGGCCCGATCCCCTACCTGTTTTACCTGCACCAGATGCGCATCCTTGATGTCGCGCTACTGGCGTTTATCGGTATGTCGCTGGCGCTGCCGGTGTTTATCTGGCTGCGCCCGCACTGGCAGGAGATGCAGCGTCTGGAGAAGGCGGCGCAGCGCTTTGGCCGCGGCGAGCTGGATGTGCGTACCCATTTTGAGAGCACCTCCAGCCTGCACAGTCTGGGCGTGGCCTTCAACCAGATGGCAGAGAACATCAATACGCTGGTCGCCAGTAAAAAGCAGCTGATAGATGGCATCGCGCATGAGCTGCGAACGCCACTGGTGCGCCTGCGCTACCGGCTGGAGATGAGTGATAATCTTACCGCTGCGGAATCTGCAGCGCTGAATCGGGATGTTGGCCAGCTGGAGAGCCTGATTGAGGAGCTGCTGACCTATGCACGCCTCGATCGCCCGCGGGTCGATCTCAATCTGCAATCGTTCGATTTGGCGCAGTGGCTGCGGGTACACATTGAGGATGTGCAGGCGATGAATCCGCAGACGCAGATTACCCTGGACATCCCGCAGCTGGAAAACGTCGGCTCCGCTGATACGCGCCTGATGGAGCGGGTGCTGGATAATCTGGTCAATAACGCACTGCGTTACGCTCAGCAGCGTTTGCGGGTCAGCCTGTGGTTTGATGGCGCAATGGGCCATCTGCAGGTCGAGGATGATGGCCCGGGTATTCCGCCGGAGGAGCGTGCCCGGGTGTTTGAACCCTTTGTGCGTCTTGATCCCAGCCGCGATCGCGCCACCGGCGGCTGCGGACTTGGGCTGGCGATTGTGCACTCCATCGCTCAGGCACTTCAGGGCGATGTTTCGATTGAGAGTAGCCCACTGGGCGGAGCCAGCGTTCGCTTTCGCTGGCCGGTTGACCTACCCTTGCGGGATCTTGCACCGCGCTTACCGTCTTAAGGAGCTTTTACATGACCACTGCTTATCAGGAACTTTGCCGCACCTTCCAACGCCTCTCCCGCTTCGGGCATTTGGGGGCAATCGCCGGTGTGGACATGCAGACCACCATGCCGCCGGGCGGCAGCCAGGCGCGCGGTGAAGCGATGGCCGAACTGAGCGTCTTTATGCATGAAATGCTCACGGATAAACGTCTCGGCGGGCTATTTGAGGCGGCGCAGCAGGCCTCGCTGAACGATGTTGAGCAGGCCAACCTGTATGAAATGCAGCGCGCGTGGCGCCAGGCCACGCTTCTGCCGGCATCGCTGGTGGAGGCGAAATCGCTGGCCGGCTCCCGCTGTGAGCACGCCTGGCGCAGCCAGCGCCCGGCCAATGACTGGCAGGGTTTCAGCGCCAACCTGAAAGAGGTAGTCAGGCTGAGCCGTGAAGAGGCGCAGCTGCGTGCGGAGGCGCTGGGCGTCTCGCGCTACGATGCTTTGCTGGATGTATTCGAGCCCGGCATGACCAGCGCGCAGCTCGATCGCACCTTTGGCGATCTGAAGGGCTGGCTGCCCGATCTGCTGCAGCGAGTGGTAGAGAAGCAGCAGCAGGCGCCGATCGCCACGCCGGTCGGCCCGTTTGCCATCGAATCGCAGAAACAGCTGGGTTTGAGCGTCATGTCTACGCTGGGCTTTGATTTTAACCATGGCCGTCTGGACGTTAGCGCGCATCCGTTCTGCGGCGGCGTGCCGGAAGATGTCCGGATCACTACGCGTTATAACGAAAACGATTTTCTCAGTGCGCTGATGGGCGTTATTCACGAGACCGGCCATGCGCGTTATGAGCAGAATCTGCCGATCCAGTGGCGCGGGCAGCCTGTAGCGCAGGCGCGTTCTACTGCAATGCATGAATCGCAAAGTCTGTTTATGGAGATGCAACTGGGCCGCAGTGCCGCTTTCCTGCAGCATATCCATCCGCAGGTGGTGGCGCTGATGGGCGACCAGCCCGCGCTGACGCCACATAACTTTGTGCGCCTGACGCAGCGCGTGCAGCCGGGCTTTATTCGTGTCGATGCCGATGAGCTGAGCTATCCTGCGCACGTCATTCTGCGTTATGAGATCGAACGCGCACTGATTGAAGGCGACATTGAGGTCGAGGATATTCCGGCGCTGTGGGATGAAAAGATGCAGCAGTCGCTGGGCATAGATACGCGGGGCAATTACCGTGATGGCTGTATGCAGGATATCCACTGGACCGACGGCGCTTTCGGCTACTTCCCGACCTACACGCTGGGCGCGATGTATGCCGCCCAGCTGTTCCAGGCCGTGAAGCGGGCGATCCCTCAGGTTGATGAACTCATCCGTCAGGGCGAACTGCAGCCGGTGTTCGACTGGTTGCAGCAGAATATCTGGCAGCACGGCAGCCGCTTCCCGACAGAACAGCTGCTGCTTAATGCCACCGGCGAAGCGCTGAATCCGCAGCATTTCCGCCAGCACCTCGAACAGCGCTATTTGTCTGAGTAAATGCCGCTTGGCTGGCGGCCCTGCCGGGTCGCCACGCCAAAAACAGTCACGGCCTGCAGAAAATCCACGCCTCTCCCGCGTTGTACAATCGGTTACACGCCGATACCAATCCCTCACGGAAAGGCTGGACCGTTTTTCATATAGTCTTCTCACCGGCCCCGCAGTGGGCTACACATGAAAAATAGTCCGAGGATTTTGCAATGAAAAAATTATTTGCACTGGTGATCGCCGCTGCTATGGGTCTGTCTTCTGTTGCTTTCGCCGCTGAGACAACTACCGCTGCGCCAGCTGCTGCCGCGACAACTACCGCGCCAGTAAAACATAAAATGACTCACCATAAGAAAGCGGCTGCGCAGAAGGCGCAGGCGGCTAAGAAACACCACAAGGCGAAGAAAGCGCCTGCTGAGCAGAAAGCGCAGGCGGCTAAAAAGCATCATAAAGCCACCAAACCAGCTGCACAGAAAGCACAGGCGGCTAAAAAGCACCACAAAGCCACTAAACCTGCTGCACAGAAAGCGCAGGCTGCTAAAAAGCACCACAAAAAAGTAACCAAGCCTGCTGCACAGAAAGCGCAGGCCGCTAAAAAACATCACAAAGCGAAAAAAGCAGCTAAATAAGGTTGCCGTTGCGCGCCAACACCGCATTATTGATTGAAAACACCCGGTTATGCCGGGTGTTTATTTACTGGAGTAGCGAAAAATGGTGCGTCGCTATCGCTTCGAAATAATCCTGATTGTGATGATTCTATGCGGCCTGGTCGCAGCCAGCTTTTTTATCTGGTCGTTGTAGCGTGCTGATTACTCCAATATTTCTCCCTTTTTTACCGCTCACCGACTATAGTTATCGCTCAAGCGTGATGACAAAACCCTCACTTTATTCTCGCCATTGAGAGAACTATGCGCCTGGCTATCCTGTTATTTGTTGGTCTTTTTAGCGTTAATCTCGCCGCACATGCCGATGATGAAGATGGGCTCAGCCCACAAGAGATCAAAACCCTGTTCTTTGGCAAAGATCACCGTCAGGCCATTACGGATGTCAGCGCTGCCCCGTGGGACGCGATTGGTCAGCTCGAAACCGAGAGCGGTAATCTGTGCACCGCCACGCTTATTTCTGCTCACCTCGCCCTCACCGCCGGCCACTGTTTACTCACGCCGCCCGGAAAATTTGATAAACCGGTGGCGCTGCGCTTTATGGCCGGCGCCAAAGGCTGGCGTTATGAAATTCATGATATTGATGCGCGCGTGGAGCCCTCGCTGGCGCGCCGTTTACAGGCAGATGGCGAAGGCTGGATTGTGCCGCCCGGCGCTGCCCCTTACGACTATGGTCTGGTGATTCTGCACAATCCGCCCTCGGGTATCGTGCCGATTCCGCTGTTTGACGGGTCGCGCAGCGATCTGACCGCGGCGCTGAAAGTGACCGATCGTAAAGTCACGCAGGCTGGCTATCCGGCCGATCACCTTGATACGCTCTATTCGCACAGCGATTGCGTTATTACCGGCTGGGCGCAGCGCGCGGTGCTGTCACACCAGTGCGACACCCTGCCCGGGGATAGCGGTTCACCGCTGCTGCTGAAGCAGGACGATGGCTGGCAGCTGGTCGCCGTGCAGAGTTCAGCCCCTGCTGCGGCCGATCGCTACCGCGCCGATAACCGCGCCATTGCGGTGACATCGTTCAAAGACAAGCTGGAAGAGCTGGCACAGTAAGCCGCAGGCGCCCCGACAGGGCCGCCTGCGTTCATATCACCCCTGCGCCTGACCGATCTGCTCCATCGCCTGCAGAATGCGCTTATCAGAGATGGGGTACGGCGTGCCGAGCTGCTGCGCGAAATAGCTGATACGCAACTCCTCAAGCATCCAGCGAATCGCCTGCACCTCGGCATCATCCTGCCGCTGCGGCGGCAATTTATTGCGCCACGCCTGCCAGGCCTGCTCTACCGCCTGCACTTTCAGCATCCGTGCCCGATCGCTATGCGGATCAACCGGCAGCTTATCCAGGCGGCGCTCAATGCCGTGCAGATAACGCAGCGTATCGCCAAGGCGCTGATAACCGTTCCCGGTCACGAAGCCGCGGTACACCAGCCCGTTCAGCTGAGCCTTGATATCCGCCAGTGCCAGTGCCAGCGTCATATCGACGCGCCCCTTGAGGAACTTATTGATCCTGAAAACGCTGGTAAGGATTTGCTCGACCTGCTTCGCAATGGTCACCACCGTATCATTCAGCTCGGCGCGCACTTTATCGCGTAGCTGCTCAAAGTTCGCCTGCTGCCACGCCGGACCGCCCGCCTCTCCCATCAGCTTATCAACGCCGCAGGCGATACAGTCATCGATCAGATCCAGCACTTTGCCGTAGGGATTAAAGTACAGTCCCAGCTTCGCTTTGTTGGGAAGCTTCTCATGCAGGTACTTGATCGGCGACGGAATATTCAGCAGCAGCAAGCGGCGCTGACCGCGCCACATCATCTTCTGCTGCTCCTGCTCACTGTCAAACAGGCGGATCGCTACGCTCTCTTTCTCATCCACCAGCGCAGGCCAGGCTTTCACCTGATAGTTGCCGCGCTTCTGCTGATAGCTTTGCGGCAGGTCGCCAAAGCTCCAGATGTGCAGTCCACTCTGCTCCAGTCCGTCATCCGCCACTTTTGATAGCGTCTCCTGCACCTTGCCTTTCAGCAGTTGCTTGAGCTGATGCAGATCCTTGCCCTCCTGAAGCTTACGGTTGTGCTCGTCAACCACGCGGAAAGTCATCCTGAGATGATCGGGCACCTGATCCCACTGCCAGGCGTCGCGGTCAATGGTCACGCCCGACATGCGGCGGAACTCGCGCTCCAGCGCATCCAGCAGCGGCGACTCCAGCGCCGTCACCCGCCCCAGAAATGCTTCAGCGTAGTTCGGTGCCGGCACAAAGTTGCGCCGCACCGGCTTCGGCAGTGACTTTATCAGCGCAATAATCAGCTCGCGCCGCACGCCGGGGATCTGCCACTCGAATCCGCTCTCATCGACCTGGTTCAGCAGCGGCAGCGGAATGTGCACCGTTACGCCATCCGCATCGGCGCCCGGCTCAAACTGATAGCTGAGCTTCAGCTTCAGATTGCCCTGATACCAGAAGTTCGGATAATCGAGCTGGCTGATCTTCTCCGCGCCATCTTTGATCAGCATCTGCTTATCAAAATTCAGCAGCTCGGGATTCTCTTTACTGGCCTGCTTCCACCAGCTGTCAAAGTGGCGTGCCGAAACCACGTCGCTGCCAATGCGGCGATCGTAAAAGGCAAACAGCGTCTCGTCATCCACCAGAATGTCGCGGCGGCGCGATTTGTGCTCCAGATCCTCAACTTCACTGCGCAGCTTCAGGTTATTACGGAAGAAAGCGTGGCGCGTTTGCCATTCGCCCTCCACCAGCGCATGGCGAATAAACAGCTCACGGCTGAGCTGCGGGTCGATGCGGCTGTAGTTCACTTTTCGGGCCTGCACAATCGGTAAACCGTAGAGCGTCACCTTTTCGGTAGCCATCACGGCGCCCTGCGCTTTCTCCCAGTGCGGCTCGCTGTAGCTGCGCTTCAGCAGATGCTGCGCCAGCGGTTCAATCCACTCCGGGTCGATGCGCGCGGCCACGCGGCCCCATAGACGGCTGGTCTCTACCAGCTCTGCCACCATGGTCCACTTCGGCGGCTTCTTAAACAGCCCGGAGCCCGGGAAGATGGAGAAGCGTGCGTTGCGTGCGCCGGTGAACTCCTGTTTTTCGGCATCTTTCTGGCCAATATGTGACAGTAACCCGGTCAGCAGTGCGCAGTGCACTTCACGATAGGGCGCCGGCTCACTGTTGACCGGCAGGCCCTGCTCGCGCACAACCTGACGCAGCTGCGTATAAATGTCTTGCCACTCACGCACGCGCAGATAGTTAAGGAAATCGCTTTTACACTGGCGACGGAACTGACTACCGGACAGCGCTTTCTGCTGCTCCTGCAGGTAGTTCCACAGATTCACGAAAGCGAGGAAATCCGACTCTTTATCCGCAAAACGCCGGTGTTTCTCATCGGATGCCTGCTGTTTCTCCACCGGACGCTCACGCGGGTCCTGAATCGACAGGGCGGCCGCGATAATCATCACTTCGCGTACGCAGCCGAACTTCTGCGCCTCCAGCACCATGCGCGCCAGACGGGGATCGACCGGTAACTGCGCCAGATTGCGTCCTGAGGCGGTCAGTTTATAGGTTTCATCTTCGCTGAGGGTGATTGCCCCCAGCTCCTCCAGCAGACGTACGCCATCCTGAATATTGCGCCTGTCCGGCGCCTCTACGAACGGGAAAGCGGCAATGTCACCCAGCCCGAGCGCCGTCATCTGCAAAATGACCGAGGCCAGATTGGTGCGCAGAATCTCCGGATCGGTAAACGCCGGGCGGCTCAGGAAATCATCTTCCGAGTAGAGACGGATACAGATACCTTCCGACACGCGACCGCAGCGCCCTTTACGCTGGTTGGCGGAGGCTTGCGAAATCGGCTCAATCGGCAGGCGCTGGACCTTGGTGCGGTAGCTGTAGCGGCTGATACGTGCGGTGCCCGGATCGATAACGTATTTGATGCCCGGCACGGTCAGCGAGGTTTCCGCCACGTTGGTCGCCAGCACGATGCGGCGGCCGCTGTGTGACTGGAATACGCGGTTCTGCTCGGCGTTCGACAGCCGCGCATACAGCGGCAGAATCTCGGTATGGGGCAGATCGCGCTTCATCAGCGCATCAGCGGTGTCCCGAATCTCCCGCTCGCCGCTCATAAAGATCAAGATGTCGCCGCGGCTCTCCTGGCCCAGCTCATCAACTGCATCAAATATCGCCTGTAGCTGGTCGCGCTCCGTGTCGTCAGCCTCTTCGACGATCGGGCGATAACGGACCTCTACCGGATAGGTGCGGCCCGAGACTTCGATGACCGGCGCATGGTTGAAGTGGCGTGAAAAGCGCTGCGGATCGATGGTGGCCGAGGTGATAATCACTTTCAGATCCGGGCGACGCGGCAGCAGCTCGCGCAGATAGCCCAGCAGGAAATCGATATTCAGACTGCGTTCGTGAGCTTCATCAATGATGATGGTGTCATACTGCAGCAGCTGGCGATCCTGCTGGATTTCGGCCAGCAAAATGCCATCGGTCATCAGTTTAACCTGGGTGGTCTCACTGACCTGATCGTTAAAACGAACCTTATAACCGATGGTGCCACCCAGAGAGGTGTTGAGCTCCTCCGCGATGCGGTTCGCCACCGTGCGGGCGGCCAGGCGACGCGGCTGCGTATGTCCAATCAGGCCTTTTACGCCACGCCCGAGCGCAAGGCAGATTTTAGGCAGCTGCGTGGTTTTACCGGACCCCGTCTCCCCGGCCACAATCACCACCTGATGATCGCGGATGGCGGCGGCAATCTCCTGCTGTTTCTGGCTGACCGGCAGATTTTCCGGAAACGTAATGCGCGGCGTGGCAGCCGTGCGCTGCGCCACGCGCTGCTCAGCGGTTGCGAACTCGCTTTCCAGTTCAGCCGCAATGCCCTGCTGAGCAGCCGGATTCTTCACTTTTGCCGCGCCGTGCAGACGGCGCTGCAAGCGCTGGCGATCGCGCAGCATCAGGTTATCGAGCCGCGTCCAGAGAGGGGCTAAAGGTGACGTAACGGATGATGACATAGTGATGAGTTACCTGTTGTTGCAGCGGCCCTGACAGCGGCGCTCATTGCCGGCGGAATCCCCGGCAGATTCAATCGATTAATGGCCGCCATCATAGCACAAACTGGCCTGACTGACCTGACAAGGCGTGCCACCTTATTCAATAATTTCGAACATAGACCTCGAAATATTACGCTTTTACCGTCCGGAGGAACGCCGTAGAGTGTAACGCATTGAGCGGTAAGCCAACCGCATAACGTACAGGAACCTACCATGAGCAACGTTTTAGTTCTGAAATCAAGCATTCTCGCCGGTTACTCTCAGTCAAATCAGCTGGCTGATTTTTATGCGGAAGAGGCACGCGCTAAAGGCAATGACGTCACCGTACGTGACCTGGCAGCTCAGCCGATTCCGGTGCTGGATGGTGAGCTGGTTGGCGCACTGCGTCCCTCTGACGCTCCGCTGTCACCGCGTCAGCAGGAAGCCCTGGCGCTCTCTGATGAGCTGATTGCAGAACTGCAGGCCCATGACACCGTGGTTATCGCCGCGCCAATGTACAACTTCAACATCCCGACGCAGCTGAAGAACTACTTTGACCTGATTGCCCGCGCTGGCGTGACCTTCCGCTACACCGAAGCGGGTCCGGAAGGCCTGGTGAAAGGTAAGCGTGCCGTGATCCTCTCCAGCCGCGGCGGCATTCACAAAGATACCCCAAGCGATCTGCTGACTCCTTACGTCAAACTGTTCCTTGGCTTTATCGGCATCACCGATGTGAACTTCGTGTTCGCTGAAGGTATCGCTTACGGTCCGGAAGTGGCGACCAAAGCGGCCAGCGATGCCAAAGATGCGATCAAACAGATTGTTGCTGCGTAATTATCATTAAAACAGTGCTATCTGATTTGCCGGGCCTGAGTGCCCGGCTTTTTTACGCCTGAAGCGCGCCTACTGCTTCTGCAGCCACTGCCCGTTAATGCCGCGCACGTACTCGCCGCTGCCGGCACGATTTACCAGCTTTTCGCCGGCGATGCGCGCCACTTCGCTGGTTGTAAGTCTATTTTGCTGCGCCACACGCGCATACTGCTGCATACGGCCCGCATTAATGCGCTTTACCAGTGCCAGCGTCTCCTCATCCTGCTGACGTGCAGCGAGATAGCCGCTCAGCGTTTCGCCGGCGCGCCCCTGCTGGCGCGCGTCATCCAGCGTGAGCGCCCAGGCCGATGGCGTCAGTAACAGCGCCATTACCAGCGCGATGCTGTGACGTTTCATGCTGCGCCTCCTCAAAACAGACCGCTCTGATTTTTCAGCAGCGCTTCCACATCTTTATCCACTTTAATGTGGATCTCATGCTCGATTTTTACGTTCATGTTAATGGTAATAGGCTCTTTCGGCGCCGCCACTTCAATACGCGGCACGCAGCCCATTAGCGGCAGCCCGGCTGCCAGCACCAGTAGTGCCCTCAGGCTCATGGTTTCGGGTCCCTTTTTGATGGCAGGGTGGCGTGCTGCTCCACCCAGGATTGCAAATTATCGCCAAAGCGCAAACTGCGCCACAGCTGGAACAGGTTTTCCTGATGCTGATAGTTCAGGTTAATTGACTGGCGCCGGTTACTGAACTGACTGGTGCCTTTGACCTCCGCCTGCATGGTCAGACGCCCAACATTATCCAGATCGATCGTCGCCCAGGATCGTGAAATTTCCATGTAGCGCAGCCAGTCCATTGCCGCCCCCGCCGCGATGTTATTGCTGACAATCGCATCCGCCATGTCTTTATCCATACGGAAGGTCAGCGGGCCACTATTGGCAATCCAGCCCTTCTCGATCAGCACTGCGGATTGCTCAGCCACAGCGGCAACTCGCCGCTAACCTTGCCGGACATGGCAAACTGTTTCGGTTTGATGGCGGTGACCAGCTCGCTGAGATCAATATTCCGCAGCGAAACGCGTGCAGGCTGCTGCTGCGGCATCTGCAGCAGCGGCAGGCTAACGTGGCCGCCCAGCAGGTCAAGATTAACATTGCTCAGCGTCAGCGGCTGGCGCACCTGCCACGGATAGTGCCCCTGCAGATCGGCCGTGATGTTCTGTAGCGCAAACTGGTTTTTCACTTCAGCAATACGCAGCGTGACCGGCCCGCGCCGTCCGAGCTGCCACCGATGATCTTTCAGGCGGAATGGCAGGGTAAAATCGACGCCGTTGATCTCACTGTCCGGCATCCAGACACTGCCGTTACTCACTGCCCAGAAACCACCTGCTTCGAAGCCCTGGCCGGCGGCGGCAGAGAAAGCGATCTGCGCCCGCAGTTCACCGGACTGGATACGCATCTTCAGATCGCTGCTTAGCAGCGGCTGGAAAACCGTCAGCGACTGAGCCGGCCACCAGGCTTCGCCGCGCAGGCGTTCGCCATCCCAACGCCCGTGTACGCGCAGCGGCCCGATATCCTCTGCCCTGAGATCGCCACGCCAGAGGAAATGGCTGGGATCGCGCCCCTGGGCTGCGAAGTTGAGCTCAGACGCTGGCAGCCAGCCGCCATAGCTGAACTGCGTCTGGCCGGATTTTAGTGCAAAACCGCCGGTGAACGTTGGCGCGGCCGGGTCACGCTGCCAGCGCACCGGCGCGGTTAGCGTCAGGCGCGGTGCATCCACCGCTACCGCACCATACGCCAGCTTATCGAAACCGGTATCCAGCGTATCCAGACTAATCAGCCTCTCCTGCCAGCCGCCGGTGCCCCGCACATCCCAACGGGCATCAAGCGGCGCCAGACGGCCATCGCCCCAGTAACGCCAGCGCCAGCGCCCGCTGTCAGGCCAGAAGTCGCTGGCGCGGCCATCCAGGTGCAGCGTAAAGCGCCCGTATTGCGCGTCGTGAGCCTTGAGAATAGCCTGCAGGCGGCCATTGATCCCGCGTGATGCTACGGTGACACCCGCCAGCGGCCAGCGCGCCTCATCCACTTCCAGCGTGTCCAGTAGCCGGCCGCGCAAACGCAGCAGTGCGCCCTGTTTCAGGCTCAGCTGCGGATCGGTCAGCATGCCGTGCAGCAGGCCGGGTATGCTGCCGTAGAGTTGCAGATCGGCGAGTTTACTTTCGCCGGTTAACCGGAACGGCAGTGCGCTGTCGATCAGGCTGAGCGTGCCCGGCCCGACGCTCAGCACCAGATTGCCTTTCCCGCCACGCCCTTGCGTCAGCAAATTCATGCGTCCGCTTACCAGTGTCTTCTCCAGCCCCTGCTGCCAGTTATCGAGCGTGAGCGCCAATCCGCCGGAGAGCGCTTGTGTAGCCTGCGGCCAGCGCCAGCGGCCTTGCGTAATGCGAATCTGCTGCGCATCCACCTGCCACGGCAGTTGCAGCAAAGGATCGTCCTCACCCTGCTGCTGCACGCTTAACACGCCTTGCTGCTGCTGCCAGTTAAGGGCCAGCATAAGCGGCTGCGGCCACTGGGTAATATGCACCCCGCCCCGTAGTTCGCCAGCCACCGGCAAACCATTGGCGAAAGTGGGCAAGGTCAGATCGCCCTGCAGCGTCAGCGGTTCAGGTAACAGAGGATGGCGAAGCTGCAGCTGCGCAATGTGGAGCTGCTGGCCGGTCAGGTGCGCATCCAGTAACAGATTGTCACCCTGATAGTGCAGCCGCTGCGTCTCTTTACTGAGGGTGAGATCGAAATGACCCGCGTAAGCTTGCCACGGCAGAATACTCAGCTGTTGCAGATGGATATCTGCGCCCGGCAGCATCTGCTGCCATGCAGCGAGGCTGCGCGGTGCGCCCCCCGCCTCACCCTGCGGCAGCGCTTGCAGACAGTCGCTGTTGAGTTGCACATGCCGCGCATTAACCTGCCAGCGCTGCTGCTGCCAGCCAATGACCACATCTTCCACGTTTGCCAGCTCACACTGATCTGCCAGATAGCGCACCTGAGGAAACGCCAGGCCACCATGATGCCAGCGTGGGGTACCGTTTAGCTCAACGCGGGTATTTTCCGGTAGCCAGATCCCCGCCAGACGCGGCAGCCATTGCGTCAGCGTCAGCAGCAAGCCCAGAAGCAGTAATATCAGCGCCATCAGCGCAGCTAGTGTTCGACGAAGGCCCCGCGTCATGGCAGCTAACGTTCCTGTTGTTAACGTAATCCTGACAATGATGATGGCATGTTATGCCCGGCAAATGAAGGTCTTACCCCGATTCACCGGCTGAATACCAGCAAAGTCAGGCGGAAACCGTTATCCTGTAGTGATAACGGCCTAACATTTTTCAGGAGCGAAACAATGAAAGTTGCGGTTTATAGCACCAAGCACTATGACCAGAAATATCTTGAGCATGTTAATGCCAGCTATGGATTTGAGCTGGCCTTCTTTGACTTTTTGCTGACGGAGACCACAGCAAAAAACGCGGCCGGATATGATGCGGTGTGCATCTTCGTGAATGATGACGCCAGCAAAGCAGTGGTTGAGGAGCTTGCCGCGCTGGGGGTGAAGTATATCGCCCTGCGCTGCGCCGGGTTTAATAATGTCGATCTGGATACGGCAGCTGCGCTGGGTTTACAGGTGGTACGCGTGCCCGCCTACTCGCCCGAAGCGGTGGCCGAGCACACTATTGGCCTGATGATGACGCTCAACCGCCGGATTCATCGTGCTTATCAGCGCACGCGCGACGCCAACTTTTCTCTGGATGGCTTAACCGGTTTCAATATGCACAATAAAACCGCTGGCGTAATCGGTACGGGTAAAATTGGCGTTGCGACGATGCGCATTCTGAAAGGATTTGGCATGCGGCTGCTGGCGTATGATCCTTATCCAAGCGATGCAGCTCTGGCGCTGGGTGCAGAGTATGTCGATCTGAAAACGCTGTTTACTGAATCGGATGTGATTACGCTGCACTGTCCGCTAACGCCGGAAAACCACCATCTGCTGGATGCGCAGGCGTTTAGCCAGATGAAAGATGGCGTCATGATCATCAACACCAGCCGTGGCGGATTGATCGATTCGCAGGCGGCCATTGATGCACTGAAGCAGCAGAAAATCGGCTCACTGGGTATGGATGTGTATGAGAACGAACGCGGCCTGTTCTTTGAGGATAAATCCAATGATGTGATTCAGGACGACGTGTTCCGTCGCCTGTCAGCCTGCCACAACGTACTGTTTACTGGCCATCAGGCGTTTCTCACTGCTGAGGCTCTCACCGCGATTTCGGAAACCACGCTGGGCAACCTGCAACAACTCGACCGTGGCGAACACTGCCCAAATCAGGTGACTGCATAACACATTGCGCCTGCTTTAGCGGGCGCACGATCCACCTATCAGCGCTTGCTCATCGCAGCGGCGACCGTTCACCAGCTGGCACATGCCAACGCGTGAACCGTCTAACTGACGCGAAAACGCCAGCGTCCCCCCGGCATTACTGCAGTTAACCTCAGCCATAGATGACATAATCACATGGGGCTGGACGTGGGCGGCAGTAGCCTGCTGCGGCGGTTCACTGTCACTGTTGCTGCTGCAGGCAGAGAGTAACAGCGCGGCACCGGCCAGCAGTAAAGTAGCGGCTTTCATCGATTGGGCTCCGGGGGACCTGGCGGAAAAGTCGCACCAGCATATGTCAGGTGCGGTGAGGGATCGATAGGCGACACAGCTTTTTACAAAATTTAATTTCAGGTATTGCAAGCAGAATTATCCTGATTGGATTGGGGCCACTTGCCCTCTTCGCACGGGATTATCAGGACACTCAGGGGGAATAATGTTAACGGACATGCTTATCCGTATCGCGCTGGCGGGTATTCTGGGAGGATTAATCGGTCTTGAGCGTCAGATGCGTGCCAAAGAAGCGGGCCTGCGTACACATATTCTGGTCGGCATCGGCAGTGCGATGTTTATGCTGGTATCAAAGTATGGCTTCGCCGATATGCTCGGCGATCAGCATGTCTCGCTCGATCCCAGCCGGATTGCCGCGCAGGTGGTAAGCGGCATGGGCTTTCTTGGTGCTGGCACCATCATTATTCAGAAGCAGATTGTTAAAGGGTTAACCACCGCCGCCGGGTTATGGGTCACCGCGGCAATCGGCTTAGTGATTGGCAGCGGCATGTATGAAATTGGCATTTACGGCACGGTGCTGGCGCTGGTGGTGCTGGAGACCTTCCGCCGGATTAGCCACTGGCTGATTGGACGCCACCATACGTTAATTGTGCATTTGAAACCCAAAAGCGTGCCGCTGGTGCTACTGGTGCTGCAGCGGGAAAAGGTGCGCTACGGGCATATCGCCGTGGTCAACCGTGATGAAGAGAGCGGCTTATGCGAACTGAGCGTAGAGGTGACATTGTCACGTCGCGCCCCTATGCACGCTATCTATGATAAAGTGATGGAAATTAAAGGCGTGCAGTCGCTGGAGATGATGTGAGTCAGCGTCCACGATGAAACGGCGCATGACTAATAGATTTCAGTACAAAGCGATCACGTTAGACTGGCTTTCGCGCCCGCAATCCGTACCATACGCACTCATGTCAAAAGGGTTTATTGCCACTGAAACCTGTTTCAGCCGCTAACGGCCCTTGCCTTCTCTCTCAGGCTTGAAAATAATGTCGGAAAATCAAGAAGTAAACAAGAAAGAACAATACAACCTTAACAAGCTGCAGAAGCGTCTGCGGCGCAACGTGGGTGAAGCCATCGCCGATTTCAACATGATTGAGGAAGGCGATCGCATTATGGTGTGCCTCTCCGGCGGTAAAGATAGCTACACCATGCTGGAAATTTTACGCAATTTGCAGCAGAGCGCGCCGGTAAACTTTTCGCTGATTGCCGTTAACCTTGATCAGAAACAGCCAGGGTTTCCTGAACATATCCTGCCAGCTTATCTGGATGAGCTGGGCGTCGAGTATAAAATCGTTAATGAAGATACCTACTCGATTGTTAAAGAGAAGATCCCGGAAGGCAAAACCACCTGCTCACTCTGCTCGCGCCTGCGCCGCGGAATTCTGTATCGCACCGCGACCGAACTGGGCTGCACGAAGATCGCGCTGGGTCACCATCGCGATGACATCCTGCAAACACTGTTCCTGAATATGTTCTACGGTGGCAAGATGAAAGGCATGCCGCCGAAACTGATGAGCGATGACGGTAAGCACATTGTGATCCGTCCGCTGGCCTACTGCCGTGAAAAAGACATCATCCGCTTTGCCGAGGCGCGTCAGTTCCCGATCATTCCTTGTAACCTGTGTGGTTCACAGCCTAACCTGCAGCGTCAGGTGGTAGCGGACATGCTGCGTGACTGGGATAAACGCTATCCGGGCCGCATTGAGACCATGTTCAGCGCGATGCAGAACATTGTGCCGTCGCATATGGCAGACATTAATCTGTTCGATTTTAAAAGCATCAAACACGGCGATAGCGTGGTTGATGGCGGTGATATCGGCTTTGACCGTGAAACCCTGCCGGTACAACCGGCTGGCTGGCAACCTGACGATGAAGACGCGCCTGATGTCAGTGCGCGTCTGGATATACTGGAAATCAAATAAATACGGTTCTGAAAAAATAAGGCGCGTCGCTTCGGCTACGCGCCTTTTTTATTAGCGGTGCGGCGGTGGATCGCTAATAGGTGGAAATTCAGGATCGTGCGGCGGTTCAGGTTCCGGTATTGGCTGCGGCTGTGGCACCGGCTCAGGAATCGGTGGCGGATCGGTGGGGATAGGTTCGCTGGCGTGTTGCATTCGCATGCCCTTCTCCTGTTTCGCTGAATGTCCTTTAAGCGTAGGAAAGATACCGGGTTAAGCCAAGCGGGTAAAAAAAAGCCGGCGGATAAGCCGGCGTCGTACGAATCAAATGTGCTATGCAGTAATTCAAAAAAGGAAGTAAGACAATATGGAGCACAACGCCCATCGCTTGACGTTGCATTCACCTGCGGAAGAGAGTTTGCCCTGACTGTGCCTGGGGCTTATTGATATCGATCAGGTTTTTCCCGGTTTTTAACAACATTGCCTTTTTCAGTCTGTGCTATAGCCAGTTGCGCCGCTTCAGCCACAGCGCAACGCCCAGTACCATCACCAGCAGCAGAACACAAAACGCAGTGAATCCGAGCGGCCAGTTGCCGCCGGGAATACCGCCGAGGTTGACGCCAAACAGGCCTGTCAGGAAGGTAGCAGGCAGGAAGATCATCGCCATAAGCGACATGGTATAGGTGCGGCGGTTCATCGATTCGGCCAGCAGTGAAGCCACTTCATCAGCCAGAATACCGGTACGCGCCACGCCGGCATTAAGATCGTCAAGGCCGCGCCCGAGCCGGTCCGCCACATCCTGCATACGGCGCCGATCGTCATCATTCATCCACGGCAACTTCTCACTCGCCAGGCGCGCATAGACATCACGCTGCGGTGCCATGTAGCGCCGCATCACAATTAACTGCTTGCGCAGCAGCGCCAGCTCGCCGCGTGCGGGCACCTGCTGGTCCATCAGGGCATCTTCCAGCTCAATGATTTTGTCGTGCATCTCTTCAATAAACTCACTGGCGTGATCGGTCAGCGCATCGCAGACATCCACCAGCCAGCTGCCGCCGTCAACCGGGCCATTGCCTTTTTGCAACTCCGTCAGGACTTCGTCAACGGCATAAACTTTGCGCCGTCGCGTAGAGACGATCAGCTTGTCGTTAATGAAGACGCGCATCGCCACCAGCTGATCGGGCCGGGAATCGGCGTTGTGATTAACGCTGCGTAGCACAATCATAAACCCGTCGCCAAGACGGGTGACGCGCGGCCGCATGCTGTCACCGGCCAGCGCATCACGCACGGCGTCAGGAATCAGTGGCGTATTCTGTAACCACTCTGCGCTCTGCCGCTGGGTATAATTCAGGTGCAGCCAGCAGTGACGTTCACAGTGGATGATGTCTTTATCCTCAATCGGAATGACACCCCCTTTCCCATCAAACTGGCAGGATATTATCGCATCCGATACCTGCAGCGCTTTTCCTTCAATGACGTTCACGCACTCGCCTCACTATCAAAATCAATACGATACAGTCTAGCGTGACGCGGGCCAGTTGCAATCATCAGGCTGTGAGCAAAAATGACAGGCGCGGTGCGCGGCACAGTTCAGTGCGCCGCGCAGGTGATAACAGAGGGCGATCAGTGCTTCTCAATCCACAGTTCACGGCTGTAAGCCACGTCTTCCGGATTATTTATCGGATACCCTTTCACCCACGGCTTAATTAAACGCCCGTTGGTGTATTGATAGAGCGGCGCAATCGGCACCTGATCGGCGATAATCTGCTCGGCCTTATTGTAATCGGCGTTGCGCGCTGCACGGCTGGTTTCATTGCTGGCTTTATTCAGTACCGCATCATAGTCGGCGCTCTTAAAGCGGGCAATATTACCGCTGTGACTCGAGGTTAACAGACTGAGGAAGGTGGAGGGTTCGTTGTAATCGCCGACCCACGACGCGCGGATCACATCAAAATTGCCGCTATTACGGCTATCAATGTATGTTTTCCACTCCTGATTCTGCAGCGTAACGTCCACGCCAAGACTCTTTTTCCACATTGAGGCGACGGCAATCGCAATCTTCTGATGGCTCTCCGAGGTGTTATACAGCAGCGTCAAATGCAGCGGTTTGGCGGGCCCATAGCCTGCCGCAGTAAGCAACGCTTTGGCCTGTGCGTTCAGCTCCTGCTGGCTGTGCTGTTGCAGATAGCTCTGCTGCGGCGTAAAGCCTGCGGTGACGTCCGGGGTAAAGTGCCAGGCCGGTTTTTCACCGGTGCCCAACACTTTTTCCGCGATGATGCGGCGATCGATGCTCCAGGAGAGCGCCTTACGCACCCGCACGTCGGCGGTTGGCCCTTTTTGCGTGTTGAAGGCGTAGTAGTAAGTCCCCAGCTGGTCTGGTGTATAGACCTCGCCCGGCAGGGAGCGCTTCAGCAGCGCATACATATTTTTCGGAAAGGACTCTGTGATGTCGATATCACCGGCACGGTAGCGTTTGGTGGCGCTCGACTCTTCATTAATCGGAATGAACGTCACTTTGGTCAGCACGGACTGTTTGTCATTCCAGTAGTGAGGATTACGTACCAGCACGATCTTTTCGTTAACCACCCGCGACTCAAGCTGGTACGCGCCGTTGCCGACCAGCTTGCCCGGCGCAGTCCAGTTCTCGCCCTGTTGCTCAATCACCTTCTGCGAGACCGGATACATTGCAGCATTGGCCACCATCGCCGGGAACCAGGGCACAGGGCGTGACAGCGTCACTTTTAGCTGACTAGCGCCGATGGCGGTCACGCCCAGTTTCGTGGCGGGCATCTCCCCTTTGGTGATCGCTTCTGCGTTCTCAATGCCGCTCAGTGCGGCAAACCAGGCAAAGGGTGAACTGTTTTTAGGATCGACGACCCGCTGCCAGCTATAGACAAAATCCTGCGCCGTCACTGGCTCGCCATTTGACCAGCGCGCATCTTTCCGCAGGGTGAAAATCCAGCTCTTGTTATCGTTACTGCTCCAGCTTTGCGCGACGCCCGGCACGATGTTGCCCCGGGCATCCTGATTGGTGAGCCCTTCAAACAGATCGCGCATAACCTGAATCTCCGGCAAACCGACCGCTTTTAGCGGGTCAAGCGAGGCGGGTTCATCTTTAATATGGCGCACGATCTCCTGCTTACTGGCTAACGTTGCCCCGGCTGGCACGCTGGCTGCGAAGGCGGGCGAAATTGCGCTGGTCAGCATTAATGCGGTCAGCGTTTTGCGGAAAGTCAGTTTCATCACCACTCCTTTACCCGAAAAAAATGGCGACCGCGAAGGAGGTTGCGTCGCCAGCGACTTTTGGCACTCTATCGCAAATCGCTGATTGATATATAGCTATTTCCCCGGATGCTGTTTACCGTTATGTTGAGGCTGGATTCCCGGTCACAAAATTAATGCTCAACCAGGCAGGAAACGCATGACGACACACCATCCGCGCCCGCTGCGCGGCAAGCTGGACGCAAAATGGCAACAATATGGGCAGTCG
>NZ_MLFS01000040.1 GCF_002095485.1 Pantoea wallisii
GGCGCCGCTGCGCCGGCTGGCCGCCGAAGTGGATGAGATAGATGTGCGCCGTCTGGCGCATCGCATTCAACTCGAACGGGCACCCGGTGAACTGCAACCCTTGCTGGCTGCGTTTAATCAGATGCTGAGTCGTCTGGAGACGGGCTATCAGCAGCTGAGTCAGGTGTCAGCGGATATGGCGCATGACCTGCGCACGCCAATCAATACGCTCATTGGCCAGACCGAAGTGGCGCTGACTCAGCCGCGCAGCATCAGCGACTACCAGGCGCTGCTGGGCTCCAATTATGAGGAGCTGGAGCGGCTGGCGAAGATGATCGACAACATGCTCTTTCTCGCTAAAGCGGAAGATGCCAGCCAGGCGATAGATCGACAGCCGATCGATCTGGCGCAGTTGGGTGAGAAATTGCAGGACTACTTCGAGGGGATGGCAGAGGAGCACAGCATGCCGCTGGTTATGGCACTGCAGGGTGAGCTGCATGCCGATCCGCTGCTGTTGCAGCGCGCGCTGGCCAACCTGATCGCCAATGCGCTGCGCTATGGCGAACCCGGTACGGCGATCTGCGTCTACAGCCAGACACAGACCACGAGCATGGCGCTGGTGGTGGAAAATCAGGGTCCGCCTCTGAGCGATGCACATCAGGCACGTATCTTCGATCGCTTCTGGCGCGCGAGGCGTCCCGCCATCAGGGCAGCAGCGGCCTCGGTTTATCCATCGTGCGTACGATTATGCAGCTGCATCAGGGCCGCTGTACGGTGAGCAGCTCGCAAGGCGTAAACCGCTTTAGTCTGCTGTTCCCACAACAACTGCCCTGAATATGCCCGGTGCGCAGGCGGGCGCACCGGAGCAGGGGATCAGATAAAGGTGAACACGTTATCCTGCGGCAAGCGCGATTTTGGCAGGGTGGCGTTGAAATCCGCATCGCTACGGTAGCCAAGCGAAACCAGCACCACGCTGGTAAAGCCCTTCTCCCGCAGGCCCAGCGCCTGATCGAGCACGCGCTGATCAAACCCCTCCATTGGCGTCGCATCGATTCCCAGCATCGCTGCGCCCAGCAGCAGGCCGCCCAGCGCCAGATAGACCTGCTTTTCCATCCACTGCGGGATATCTCGCTGCTCATAACGGTGCATATCGACATAGCTGCGACGGCTCTTATCCTGTCCCGCTTTCGCTTCAGGTTTGGCAAAACGACCATCACTCTCCTCCTGCGCCAGCACACTTTGCAGGTGAGCTTCATCCAGATCGGTGCGCATGCACAGGGCGATAACATGCGAAGCGTGCAGCACTTTTGGCTCGTTATAGACGAAGGCGCCACGAGTCGATTGCGCCATCAGCTCACGCCCTTCCGGCGTGGCGGCGACAACAAAGTGCCATGGCTGGGAGTTTACCGATGAAGGGCTGTTACGCAGCAGATTAAGCAGCGTGTCAATCTCCTCCTGCGGCAGGCTCTTACCGCTTTCAAACGCTTTCACAGTATGGCGACGGATAACAGCATCATTGAGTGTCATAAAATTTTTCCTGAGTAGTGAGCGTAACAGCGAGCCGCTACGATAACTGCCGTAGCGGGCTGCCGGGTAAAGCAAAGTGTTTCAACCGGTTAAAAGCCGCTAAGCACGATTTTTCCGCGCGCGCGTCCGCTCTCAATCAGCGCATGCGCTTTGCGCAGGTTTGCCGCGTTAATGGTGCCGTGATGCTCGCCGGCCGTCGTCTGCAGCGTCTGGTTATCAATCAGCTGGCTAATCTGCTGTAAAATCTCATGCTGACGCTGCATATCGCCGGTCTGGAACAGCGAACGGGTAAACATCAGCTCCCAGTGCAGCGAGATAGCTTTGCGCTTCAGCGGTACGGCATCCAGGGTTTCCGGATCGTCAATCAATGCCAGCTTGCCCTGCGGCGCCAGCACATCGATCAGCTGCGTGTAGTAGCTATCCGTATGCGTGAGTGAGGCGACGTAGCGCACCTCTTTGTGTCCGATGGCCGCCAGCTGCTCGCCCAGCGGGCGCTGATGATCAATCACATGGTGCGCCCCGAGCGCGCGTACCCACTCCGCGGTTTCCGCACGCGACGCGGTGCCAATGACCGTCAGGCCGGTCAGTTTTCGCGCCAGCTGTGTGAGGATTGAGCCCACGCCGCCGCCAGCACCGATGATCAGCAGTGCCGCATTATCCCCGGCTTTCACCTCAAGACGATCAAACAGCAGCTCCCACGCGGTCAGAGACGTCAGCGGCAGCGCAGCGGCATCCGCATCGCTGAGTGAACGCGGCTTGTGTCCGGCGATGCGCTCATCCACCAGCCCATATTCGGCGTAGCTTCCGGCGCGGGTAATATCACCGGCGTAGAACACCTCATCGCCCGGCTGGAACAGCGTGACGTCGGCACCCATTGCCTCTACAACGCCAACCGCGTCCCAGCCCAGGATGCGCGGTTTGTCTGCCGGTGAACCGGCACGCACTTTGGTATCCACCGGATTGACCGCAATGGCGCTGATTTTTACCAGCAGATCGCGCGGGCCCGGCTGCGGTTTAGCGAGATCCACCTCGTACAGGGCTTTTTCATCAGCAATCGGCAAGCCGTTTTGGGTGTAAACAATCGCTTTCATATCAGAGATCCTTTTTCTGTAGTCTTATGGCCGGTGACAGGCAGCATATCGGGGCGTGGAGAGCGAAAACATAGCGCTTGCAGGTGAACACTTTCACTCGCGGAGTGAAAATCTTTTACCGCGAAGCGTAGCGGCGGGATGCGCACCGCCAGGACGCTGGCGTTTATCGTGCACGCAGCAGTAAGAAATTAATTTTGCCGCCCGGAATGAACAGGGGAATTTAATAATTTCTTTGCGAAGCATCACATTAATCAAGACCAACCATTTATAAAGCGGGCCCTGGATTAATCTTTAAAACATAAAACTATTGCCATTAAAAATCATAATAAACTCAACGATTAGTATCAGAAATGATTTCGTAAGACTTGACGCAACTCTATGATATTAGTGGCATAGCATAGTAATCCTTATCTTAATCGGTAATAGTTAACAACACCTCTTACCGCTAATGTTAATTTTGGATAGATAATGTTGCGCACCAAAACCATTTCAATAAATCTGCTCAGCCATATCATTTTGTTCGTTGTGATGATTAATGCCATCGAGATGGTCTATGCCTTTCTGGAATAAACACCTGGCCGATGCAGATTATGAGTAACACGCTTAATAAGCCGGACGAGGCAGTGCTGGCGTTATGCCAGCACCGGAAATATCAGGAGTTGTTGGGCGCAGCGGCGGTTTCGCTGAACTGGGGTTTCTGACGGGTAACCGAGTAGACCACGTTTTTCGGGGTATTGGCGTCGGTGGTAATATCGACAGCCTGAATGGTTACCTTGCCAAAACCAAACAGCGTCTGCACATATCCTCCCACCTGATGCTTACCAGCCGGGACGTGGATCAGCCGGTTTTCACCTTTTTGCAGCATCCCCGCATCCTGACCGTCGACGGTCAGGTATACCGATGAGCCATCATCGGTGCGCGTAACCAGGTGCGAAACATTGATCACCGTAGGGCCGCTGGCAAAGGGCGAGGCGGAATCCTGATTCTCAATCGGTGCAGCGGCGGTAGCGGGAGCCGGGGCATCAGCTGATGCGCTGTTATCGGTAGCGGCGTGACGTGCACAACCGGAGAGCAGTAATGCGGCCGTTAATGTGGCCAGAGAGAAACGCGAAAACATCGTGACGTAAAAACCTCTGCTGAATGAGAAGTATTTATTTTAGCGTGCCTGCCGGAGTGATGACAGTCACAAAATTCCAGTATTATCCGAAAACCGTTTAGAATTCGTTTAAAAAGAGGCTGTTTAACCCAGCCTCTCGTTCCATCGCATCCTGAAACAGCGTAACTGCTACAACGAATAGCGCGTCATCGGTGCTACGTGCGTGATCAGCCCGTTCGCCTTCATATATTCACCGAATGCCTGGTAGCGCGCCTGGTCGAACTGCGCGCTGTGCGTGGCGAACCAGGGTAACGTCGCCCGCCAGGCCTGCTGATTCAGCGGCGTATTGAGCTCCGGATAGTGTTTAATAAATGCCTGCCACGCTTCATCAGGATGCGCGCGCAGCCAGGCAACGCCCGCGTCAAGGCCGCGCAGGAAGGCGCCAATGCGTTTGTCCTGCGCAGCCGAGTGCTGGTTCGCCAGAATGATCAGTTCATCATAGGCCGGTACACCGTAATCTTCCGGTCTGAACACCTGCGGCGTGGCGCCTCTGTCTTTTAAATCCAGTAACTCATAGTTACGATAAACCGTCATTGCGCCGTCGATTTTATGCGTCAGCAACGCCGATACCGCATCCATATTCAGGTTAATCAGCTTCACCGAATCCACATCAACGCCCTGAGACTTGAGCATGCTGCGGATCGCCACATCCTCAAAGCCCGGAATGGCGTATCCCAACGTTTGCCGGCAAAATCCCTGATCGAGTGGATATCGCCAGAGAGCGTTGTCAGCGTATTGAGTGGCTGATTGATCAGTGTGCCAACCCGTATTACCGGCACCGCTTTATCCACCAGCGTGTAGAGCTGCGGCTGATAACTGATGGCGAGATCGGCTTTGCCTGCGGCCAGCAGCAGCGGAACAGAGGCCGAATCAGCCGGTGCAATCATCTCCACCTCAATGCCCTGCTGCTTAAAAGCACCGCTGTATTGCGCCGCAAAGATTGCCGCATGGTTCGGATTCACAAACCAGTCCAGCAGCAGCCGTACCTTCTCCTCTGCGTGAGCGCTGGCGGTGATGAATAACAGGAGTGCCGTAAAAAGCGTACGTAACATAGTCAAAGTGCGTCCTTAGGATGAGTGCCAGAGAAATTTTTTGCGCAGCAGCGCGACGCAACCTGAAAGCAGCAGCGCCAGAGTCAGTAGCAGCAGCAGTGAAGCGAAACTGGTGGCGGTCTCCAGTCGGGCATTGGACTGCATCATCAGATAACCCAGCCCTTCGCTGGCACCGACCCACTCGCCTATTACCACGCCAATCGGTGCCAGCACCACTGCCATCTGCAAGCCGGAGAAGAAGTGCGGCAGCGCTGCCGGCCAGCGGACGTGCCAGAACAGGCGCCAGCGTGAGCGGTGCAGAGTCTGCGCCAGCTCCAGCCAGCCGCCAGGCGTACGGCACAGTCCGTCAAACAGTGATAAACAGAGAGGGAAGAACAGAATCAGCGCCGCCACAACAACCTTGGAGGCGACGCCAAACCCCAGCCATAACACCAGCAGCGGCGCCAGCGCAAAGACCGGGATCGCCTGGCTGGCCGTTACCAGCGGAAACAGCAGCCGGCGCATCACCGCGCTGGACGCCATCAGCACGGCCAGGCCGACCCCGCCCCCTACGCCAAGCAGCAAAGCAAGCACAATTTCCGCCAGCGTGAACAGTGCGTGATGCCACAGCAGCTGCCGCTTGTGCCACAGCGCGTCCAGTACCGCCTGCGGTGCGGGCAGCAGAAAATCGGGCACACCGTTGTGACGCGCCAACAGCCAGGCACCCAGCAACACGGCGATCAGATAGATTGCGCTACACAGTTTTTTCATAGGTATTGAGTCGGGAGAAGAGTTCGCTTTGCGCCTGTAACAGCGCTAAATCATCGATATCACGCGGCACGATACCTTCCGGCACCGGCCAGCGCTCAATCTGCAGCGGCTGGCCGTGCAGCAGCAGAATGTCGTCGGCCAGGCGGCAGGCCTCCAGCGGATCGTGCGTCACCAGCAGTACCGTTTTGTCCTGTAACAGCCTGGCGGTCAGGGTTTGCAGCCTCAGTTTGGTCATCACGTCCAGCGTGGCGAACGGCTCATCCATCAGCACCACATCGCGCTGTGCATAGAGCGTGCGCGCCAACGCCACCCGCTGCCGCATCCCGCCTGAGAGCTGGTGCGGCGCAGCCTGCGCCACCTCCGCCAGCTTCACCTGCGCCAATAGCGCCAGCGCGCGCGTGCGATCCGGTTTGACGCCCTGTAAGCGCGCGGCCAGCATGACGTTCTCCAGCACGCTAAGCCACGGATAGAGCAGGTCCTGCTGCCCCATCCACGCCACGCTGCCGCTCACACCGCTGATGCTGCCCTGCTGAGGCGACAGCAGGCCCGCCACCAGGCGCAATAGCGTGCTTTTACCGATGCCGCTACAGCCAAGCAGGACCGTGGTTGTACCGCCGCGCAGTTGCACATTGAGCTGCTGACAGAGTGGCACGTCACCCCAGGCAAAGCTGACGTCGTTAAACCGGATGTCACTCATGAACGTCCGGCCGCCAGGATCGCCAGCCGGGCACAGCCGCGCGCAGACAGCGCCGTCGCCGCCTGCGAGGCGCGTATTCCGCTGGCACACACCAGCACGATGCGACGATCTTCAGGAGGCTGCCAGTGCGTCAGGGCCTGCGGCAGAATGCGCTGCACGTGCTGTGCCACGCTCAGCGGGGCTTCTTCGTGGCTGCGCAATTCAACAATGCAGTCCTCCGCGCTGAGCTGTGCCACATCAATAAAGGGGATCACCGGCTGTTCGGGCTCTGCCGCATCATCAAAGCGGAACTGACGAAAGTGCCAGTGAACGAAGTCACAGTTCACCAGACAGCCGAGCGGCGAGGGCTGAAACTCCAGCAGCACGCTAAGCGCCATCTGCGCCTGCATCGCGCCCAGCGTCGCTACCGCCGGCCCCATGACGCCAGCGGTATTACAGTTCGCCGCCGATGCGGGTAAACGCGGAAACAGGGCGCGATAGCTCGGCGCGCCGCCGCAGAATCCGCCGACATAGCCCTGCCGTCCCAGCACCGAGGCACTGATCAGCGGGATGCCCGCGCTGTAACAGGCGTCGGATAATTGATAAGTCACCGCAAAGTTATCGGCGGCATCGATCACCAGGTCGCACCCAGCAATCGCCTGCGTCACGTTGCTGGCGCTCAGCGCCTGTTCCATCACCGCAACCTGCACCCCGGGATTGCGCTGTTGCAGGGCCTGCTGCGCGCTCAGCGCTTTTGATTTACCGATATCCTGCTGGGTAAATAGTGTCTGCCGATGCAGATTGTGCAGTGCCACCTTGTCGTCGTCATACAGATGGATAAAACCGACGCCGGCGCCCACCAGCTGAGGCAATAGCGTGGCGCTCAATCCGCCTGCTCCGGCCACCAGCACCCGCGCTTGTGCCAGTCTGCGCTGGCCGGACTCTCCGATTTCCGGCAGCATCATCTGCCGTTGATAGCGTTCCATGGTTGCCCCTTAGCTCAGGTTTGCCAGGCCAAAGATTGGCGTTGAGGCCACCGCCATATCGCGTCTCTCCATCAATCCGGCAGCGCGTGCAGCTTGTCCGGCCTCTATTGCCAGACGAAACGCCTGCGCCATGCCAACGGGATCGCCCGCTTTCGCCACGGCGGTATTGAGCAGGATGCCATCGAACCCCAGCTCCATCGCCTGCGCAGCCTGCGAAGGGGCGCCAATGCCCGCATCAATGATTAAAGGGATATCACTGAACCACGCCCGCATGGCGCGCAGGCCATCAATGTTGCGCAAGCCCTGGCCGGAGCCAATGGGTGCGCCCCACGGCATCAGCACTTCACAGCCTGCCTCCAGCAGTTTTTCCCCGACGATGAGATCTTCCGTGGTATAGGGGAACACCCTGAAGCCGTCAGCACAGAGAGTGCGAGCGGCTTCCACCAGGGCAAACGGATCGGGCTGCAGCGTATCGGCGTGACCAATCACCTCCAGCTTGATCCAGTCGGTATTAAACAGCTCACGCGCCATGTGCGCGGTCGTCACCGCCTCTTTAACGGTATGGCAGCCTGCCGTATTAGGCAGCACGCGGATATTCAGCCCGGTCAACAGATCGCGGAAGGCGGCGCCCGCCGCGCCCTCCCGGCGTAAACTGACGGTAATAATTTGCGTGCCCGCAGCGGCGATCGCCTGCTGTAAAATGGCAGGTGATGGGTAGCCCGCCGTGCCCAGCAGGAAGCGTGAGTGCCCTTCGAAATCGTAAAACATGCCTTAGCCCCCCTGCATCGGTGACAGGACTTCAAGCTGACAGCCCTCCTCCAGCTGGAGGGTGTCGTACTGACTTTTAGGAACAAAGTTGCCGTTGCAGGCGCTGGCAACGCACGCTGCGTCAATCTGCTGTTCCATCAGCAGTTCACTGAGGGTATGCGCCCCGGTAGTGACGGCGCGGCCATTAAGCTGAATGTTCATGATGAGTCTCCGCAGAGAGGCGCTGCATCAGCTGTTCTGCCATCATGGGAGCCAGCAGAAAACCGTGACGATACATGCCGTTAAGATAAAAAGTGTGTTGGTGATAATGGATCTCCGGCAGGTTTGCCGGATAGGCCGGACGCAAGCCGCTGCCGCTTTCGATAATGCGTGCTTCCGCCAGCGCCGGATGGATGGCATAGGCCGCACTGAGCAGCTCCATCATGGCGCGGGCGCTGATAGGGCTGGCATCGTCGCTCTCAACCATGGTTGCGCCGAGCATAAAGTGCCCCTCGCGGCGCGGCACCAGATAACAGGGGAACCGCGGATGCAGCAGGCGGATGGGCCGGTCGAACTGCACTTCATGACTCTGGAGAATCAGCATCTCCCCGCGCACCGCCCGCAGGCGCGGCAGCTGGGTTCGGGCATGAATGCCACGACAATCGATAACCTGCCCGGAAGGCTGGCGTGCATCAAAACGGACGCCGCACTGCTGTAAGGTTTGCCGCATCTCGGTGAGTGCCCGACGCGGATCAAGATGCGCTTCACCGGCAAAAAACAGCCCGCGGGCAAAGCGCCCCGCCAGCGCCGGTTCAATATCAGCCGGATTGACCCATTGATGCTGGTCGGTCATGCGGGCAAAGCGGTTCAGCTCCTGGCTATCGCGCGGCGGCGCAACCACCAGCGTACCGTTATGCTGCACGCCGCTGACGCGCTGTTGCCACCAGGCCGCTGAATATTGCCCAAGCGTGATGACATCCGCTGGCGCACTTTCAGCTTCACACCAGGGGGCCAACATGCCGCCGGCAAACCACGAGGCGGGAAGGCGCGCATCATCGCCAATCACTTCAACCGCTTCGCCCTGCTCCGCCAGCAAAGTGGCAACGCAAAGGCCGGCCACGCCGCAGCCAAGAATGCTCCAGCGGCTCATGCAGCCAGTTCCGAAATTTGGGGGGAGTTCACATCGGCCTCTCAGTTTCACTGAGACCCGCAGATACAGGAGGAGGGAAACGCACGATCCCGCGGACCTTGCGCCAGACGATCCGGAAGCGGACCGTCAGTCTTCCTACGCCAGTATCAACTGGGTCAGGTTCAAAGGGTCGCTAAGCCGCGCAGTGCGCTATTAGCCTCTCAGTCTCTTTGGCGAGACTCCCCCGACGGCTCTATTTGTATTGCAGGTGCTGGCTGGCGTCAAGCGGCGCGTTAACATGCGCACCGACCAGGCTCTCGGTTTATGGCGGAAACGGCGAGCCGCGTTCGTAAGCAATGGCCTCTTTCCACCTTGCCCGTCGCGGTTGGGTTATGTCTGTGCTGCTTCAGTAATGCCCCGGTAAAAGAGGAGAGAAAATCAGGATTATCGCGTGCACTGCGCCGGAACTCCGTTGGCGTACAGTGACAATATTGTCGAAACAGTCTCGCCAGCGCCTGCTGGCTGGGAAATCCATGGTCGAAGCAGATGTGGGTAATCTTTAAGGGCGAGGTCGCCAGCGCATGAGCCACCATCAGAATACGCGATAAACGTATATAGTCCGATAACGTGTAACCGGTGACTTCGCGAAACAGGCGCTGGAAATGCCAGTGGGTATATCCGCTTTGCCGGGTAACATCTTTAGCCTGAATAGTCCGATCGAGGTTCTTATTAATCCAGTGGATCATTTCAATGACAACCGAGAGGCGAATATTAAATTTTTCCGCGTACATCTGTGCACCTCATTAGTCAGGTATTAACGGACTCGGGTGAAGCCGGGATAATGACTTCCCGCAGGGCTTTAAAATATACGCATGGCGGAAAGTGAGTTGTTTGAAATTTTGCAAAGCAGAGTTTGTACTGCGGGAAATTGTCACAAAGCGTACATTCAGTAACATTACGCTGCCGCTTTCGGCGACACTGTTTATCACCTTGTTAATCTATGTTTTCACCATGCGTTGACATGTGGAATAAAACGAACCACCCCGCAAGTTAGCGCGCTGAATCGCCCTAAACGCCACGTTTAGCGGAAAATTTTATGCAAGATCGGAGGCCGAATTAGCACCAGAGGGAGACAAAATAAAATGATAAATTTATCACCGCGCGCGCATGCGCCACTAACGAAAGGCATCAGCGATGCAAAACATCATTAATCGCTTTTCGTGGGATGATTTAAAGGTTGTCCTCGCCGTGGGTGAACATGGAAATCTCTCCCGGGCTTCTGAAGCGCTTGATATGAACCACTCAACCCTGTTTCGCCGGTTAGGCGCTATCGAATCGGTCCTCGGGCTCTCTCTCTTCTTACGCCGGCGCTCGCAATATGTGCCCACCGTACCCGGCGCTGAGCTGATTTCGCTGGCGCATCGCGTAGAGGATGATGTGAACGGTGTTCTGCGCAGCATCACAGAAGAGGTGCGCGGGTTTTCCGGGGTGATTCGCATCACCACATCCGATGCGCTGCTTTACGACTACCTCGTACCGCTGATTGCCACGTTCACTGATAAAAACCCGAAAATTTCGTTCGTGGTTTCAGTGGGCAATGAATCGGCTAACCTCTCAGAAGGACAAGCGGATATCGCGTTTCGCGCCACCTATAATGTGCCCGAACATTTGTCTGGCCGAAAAGTGGGGTCGGCCACGTGGGCCGTGTATGGCAGCCGCACAAAGTGGACAGGCAAACACGCAGAGATGGCGCAACTTGGCGAGCTGGAGTGGTCTTCATTCAGTCACAGCCTCTCTAAGCTCAAGGCTTTTACCTGGGTTGAGGAGAACATTGCGCCGGAGAAAGTTCGCTTCCGCGGTAACTCGATTCTCAGCGTGGCCGCTGCCGTCGCTGGCGGTATCGGCGTAGGGCTTCTGCCCTGTATGCATGGTGATGAGCAGGAGAACCTGGTGCGAATTTCGCCGGTGTTTGCGGAAATCAAAGAGGACCTGTGGTTTCTTGCGCATCCGGATGTCAGAAAATCCGCCAAGGTGCGCGAATTCATGAACCACTGTATTCAATATTTAACTGACGAACGCGAAAATATATTTGGCATTGTCCCCTGAGACGTCAAACTTTATGCTTCCCTGAATCCACAATTAATCCACACTGACGCAAATCTGATAATTTTATTCCCGACCCGGCACTTGCCGGGTTCTCTTATTTATCCATCTATTCAGAATAAGCTCTCCGATACTTTTCAATGTCCCTTACAATCCGGAAATAACAATGTGTATTTTTGCAAAGTGCGTTTTCCAACAGCGCACAGACACGGACCGGCTTATTTTTTATAGTCTTCTGCGTCGGGAACAACGACATATTAATCAACCTCCATAAGGATTAAAAAAGCATGACCATCAAAGCAATCGCCGCTGAAGGTAAAAATCTGTTAAATCCCCATAACCATGCACTGATCCTGCTGGATCATCAGGGGCAAATGGCCTTTAACACAAAAACTATCAGCATCGGCGATCTTCGCGCTAACGTGGCAATTCTGGCTGAAACCGCAAAAGGCTTCTCTGTTCCGACATTGATCTCTACTATTTCGCGTAACGACTTTGCCGGCCCGGTATTTCCTGAGCTCTCGGCGGTATTCCCTGAATCTGAAAAACCGTACATCAACCGCACCACCTCTAATGCCTGGGAAGATCAAAACTTTATCGATGGCGTCAATGCACTGGGCCGCGACCGCCTGGTGTTTGCTGGCCTGTGGACATCTGTCTGCCTGAATGGCCCGGTACAGAGTGCCCTGGAGCAGGGTTTTGAGGTCTATATCGTTACCGATGCCAGCGGTGATATGACAGAAGAAGCTCACCAGATGGCTATTCAGCGCATGATCCAGGCAGGCGCCCGCCCGGTTACTGCGGTTAACTATCTGCTTGAACTGCAGCGTGACTGGGAGCGCAAAGAGACCTACGACCTGACCAGTGCCATCAGTCAGAAACACGCGGGCGCTTTTGGTATTGGTATCCAGTACGCCTACGATATGGTGCACGGCCAGAAATAAGTGGTGCAATAAAACCTGCCTCACTCATCGCTCATCCTCCATCAGGCAACGAGGTTTTCCCCCGCGCGCGCGGGTTTTTGCGTTATGCCTGCGCACTTATCATGCTTAGCCCAACGCTGTATGAATCACTAATGGATCAAAATCGCAACATATGGTATACCAAACCAATTATCGATAATGGATAAAACCAGAACGTTATTATCCACTTATAAATTTTTCAGCTAATTATGGAAGTATTATGACTCATTTCAGAATTGCCTTTATTAAAGCGGGATGGCATCAGGAGATCGTTAACAATGCGCTGGTTGGCTTCCGTCAGGAGCTGGCCGATCAGGCTGTTGACCACAAACTTAAAACATTCGATGTGCCGGGTGCTTTTGAGATGCCTTTACTGGCGAAGCGTCTGGCAGAAACCGGTAGCTATGACGCTATCGTCTGCGCCGCGCTGGTAGTGGATGGCGGCATTTACCGTCACGACTTTGTTGCACAGGCAGTGGTAGATGGCCTGATGAGTGTGCAGCTCAGCACGAATGTGCCGGTGTTCTCTGTTTCATTAACGCCGCACAACTTCCAGCCGGTAGAGGTTATTGAAACGTTCTACACTGATCACTTCATTAAAAAGGGTAAAGAAGCTGCCCGCGCGGCTCTGGCTATTCATCAGCTGTCGATTGATTGATTATTCCGGGCGGCACGTTATTTAACGTTGATAACGGGCCGTCTCTGCACGTCAGCCGATGGAGGTTATTTTTGGTTGAGTATATTAGCGTTTGAAAGGACGTCTGCTGTTACGTGAAAAATTGCCGTGAATAAGAAAAGATATTAACGGTTTCATCGTTTGTCCGCCGGATGAAACCGTTTATAAAAACGGGGATTAACGGCTTACTTCGTGACCAATCAGGCCACCAATCGCTGCACCGCCCAGCGTTCCGAAGGTGCTGCCCCCGGTGAGTACCGCGCCACCGACCGCGCCAACGCCGGCACCAATAGCAGTGTTTCTGCCACGGTGTGACATGCCACAGGCAGTGACAGATAAGGTCACCAGTAATACCACGGCAATACTAAAGCTGCGTTTTAAAAGCATCAAAATCCTCATTACCATTAATTTTAATGGAATGTAATAGTGTTAAATTTGATTGTTGTTTAAACACCTGTTCCCTGGCGCACACTGCTCCTTACTGGACGCAAATTTATGGTGCTTTTCGATTTTGCGAAAGGTAAATATTCCTATTTTGGTATGGCCCTGCCAGCCCTGCTGGATAATTAAGCAGCGACCACGTTTCTGGCCCGCATTAATAAAAACCGGTCAGGGGTTATCATTAGAACGTGATGTAAAGTGCGAGAGGTATCTCCTGCGGAGTAAACGCACATGAAAGATTTTAAAGGTAATAAACAGGCCCTGCCGGTGCGCTACTGTAAACAGTGCCAGCGGCCGATGACATGGCGTAAAAAGTGGGCGAAGTGCTGGGATGAAGTGCAGTACTGTTCAGAACGTTGTCGCCGTGAGGCAAAGCGCCGCACGGACGACAACGGTTAGCAGCATGGGTTGATTACGCCGCCGGCGATGAGGCCTCCTCCCCTTCACCGAAGCGCTCACGCATGTGCGTTTCGATCTGCTCAAGCGATTTGCCGCGCGTTTCCGGCAGAACCCGCAGCACAAACACCAGTGAACCGACGTTGATGGCGGCAAAAATAAAGAAGGCGTTATTCCCTACCAGCGACAGCAGCGGCGGGAAGGCAAAAGCCACCACGGCGTTACAGATCCACTGAAACGCCACGGCAGAGCCGGTCAGCACGCCGCGCACTTTCATCGGGAACAGCTCCGACATCAGCAGCCAGTAAACCGGTGAGATGCACATCTGCATAAAAAACAGAAATACCAGAATGCAGCCCAGCGCCAGCAGGCTCTGCATCATGCTGTTTGGCATAAATACCAGCACGGCGCCGAGCGCCAGCTGCATGGCGATGACAATCGATAAGCCGGTCATCAGCATCGGACGGCGGCCAAAGTGGCTGATAGCTTTTATGCCGGCAAAGGTCGCCAGCACGGAAACCACGCCATTACCGATGGTGGCAGCAATCGAGGCGCTGGTGCCCAGGCCGGTGCTTTTCAGGATAATCGGCGTGTAATACATAAAGGCGTTAACGCCGGTGAACTGCAGCACAATGCCCATGCCGCAGCCCATCACGAACAGGCGAACAATCCATTTCTCTTTCAGTAGCTCACGAGCGGCAGGCCCCTGACGCGCTTCACGCGCATTTTGGCGCATCTCAGCCATCTCTTTTTTGATATCGCGTGGATTCTCACGCAGCTTACGCAGAATACGCAGCGCCTCATTGAACCGGCCCTCCGCCACCATCCAGTGCGGTGAAGCCGGCACAAAAAAGGTGCCGATAAATAGCAGCACGCCCGGCACCATCGCCAGCGCCAGCATATAGCGCCACATGTGTGCATCGTGCAGCAGCAGGCTCATGGCGGCGCTCACGATATACGCCAGCAGTTGGCCTGAAACGATCATCAACTCGTTGCGGCTGACCAGCGGTGCCCGTTTTTTCGGGCCGGCAATCTCCGCAATGAAAACCGGCACCGTTGAGGAGCCGCCGCCCACGGCGATGCCGAGGATAAAGCGCATTACCACCATGATTTCGATGTTCGGCGCCACCGTGGTGCCCAGCGCGCCCGCGACAAACAGCAGCGCCAGGCTGCGCAACGTAATACGGCGACCAAAGCGATCGGAGACATAACCGCTAAGGAATGCCCCCACCGCAGAGCCAAACGTCAGCGATGAGGTGACCAATCCTTCGGTAAAAGGTGTCAGATCAAGGCCGCCCTGTGAGGCGGGCAGCGTCATATAGGGCAATGCACCTGAGATGATGCCGGTGTCGTAGCCATACGCCAGCGCGCCCATGGTGGCGACGAGTACGACAAAGAAGAGGCGTTGCTGGACGGAGAGGTTAAGCGCTCCACTCTCGTCCGGGGCGTTTTGTGATGTGTTCTGCATAATGCATCCCTGTTTAACGACAAACACAGCCTGCTGCTGTGTAAAGAAAGGTATGAGTATAGAAGTGAATTCAGGAATGGGATCTTAATCACATTAATTCAGACACAGGCAGCATCACTGCCAGCAAAACAGATAGGGTGACAGGAGAATCGGGGTTTGGGTTGCCTCCTGGCGCCTGCCTGCCACTTCAGAAAGGATGCACATCGCCATGCCGGTTAATTTTGATCTCAACGATCTGTATGCGTTCCGCGCGCTGGTTGAATACGGGAACTTTCGGCTGGCAGCCGAATCCATCTGCCTCTCCCAGTCGGCACTGAGCCGCAGAATTGAGAAGCTGGAGGGCGCACTTGGAACCAAACTGTTTGACCGGACCACCCGGCGCGTGACGCTAACGCTGTTCGGACAAAGTTTTGCCGAACGCTCGGATCAACTGCTGGCGAATGTCGAGGCGATTCTGGCCGATGTTAATCAGGTCAGTCAGGAGCGTACCGGGCTGGTGACCGTTGCCACGGTACCGTCAGCCGCCTACTACTTTATGCCGGATGTGATCCGGCGCTTTCAGGCGCGCTACCCGCGTGTGCGCATCAAGCTTATCGACAGCAGCGTTGGCAATGTTATTGAGGCAGTGAGCAGCGGTCAGGCGGATTTTGGTATCTGTTTTGCGAAAAGCCTGCAGCCGGATATCGAGTTCCTGCCGCTGGTTGAAGATGTTTATGTGGCAGCCTGTCGCCACGACCATCCGCTGACGCGCAAGCCTGCGTTGACCTGGCAAGCCTTCTTTGAACAGGATTATATCGGGCTGGATAAGGTTTCCGGCAACCGCACGCTACTGGATCAGGCGCTGGGGCATATTGTGCCGGCACGGCCCAGCATTTGTGAAACCCGCCACGTTACCACTCTGCTTGGGATGGTTGAAGCGGGGATAGGTATTGCGGCCGTCCCGGCTATGGCACTGCCGGCATCCGGGCATCCGGTGCTGACCCATTTGCCGCTGATTGAGCCGGTGGTCACACGCTCGGTCGGGTTGATTCGCCGCCGCGGGCGTACGCAATCTTACGTCGCGGCGGAGCTGGAGAAGCTAATTACTGAACAGTATCACGCGGCTTAGCGGTAGTGCCCGCCGCGACGGTGTGCATGCCGGTGGCCGTCACCACTTTTTGCGCCGCTGGCGATGCCAGGAAAGCCAGCAGCGCCTGTCCCGCCTGACGGTGGGCAGCATTGGCCGTGACCGCACCGGCGAATCGGGTGATGTACTGGACGTTATCAGGCAGCTCTCCCACAAAGGTTACGCCCGGCACCGGCAGCAGCTCACTCACCTGCTGAAACCCCACAGCGTATTTGCCGTTTGCCACTTCGGAAGCCACAGGGGTGCGCTCAACCACCTGCGCTTTCGTTTGCATCTGCTGATCGATACCCAGCTTTTTGAACAGCGTATTACTCACATAGCGACCGCTGGCGCTGTCCGAATAGGCAACGGAGCGCGCATTGAGCAAGGTGCTGCGCAGTGTATCTGCACTTTTGATATCCGGTACAGGAGCCCCCTTTGGCACCACCATGCCGATCGGCGAATCGGCCAGCTCTACACGAGAGCCCGGCTGAAGGCGGCGATCTTTTGCCAGATTATTGAGCGCATCACCGACCATAATCACCACATCGGCCTGCTCTCCCCGCGCCAGCCGGTTAGGTATCGCCTGCGGCGTTTTACCCATCGAAGGACCCGGTACGATCACTACATGGTTCCCGCTCTGCTTCTCATACAATGGCGAAAGCTTTTCCAGTGCGGCCTTGAAGCCGCCGGAGATCATTACCGTCACATCCTGCGCCAGCGCACTGCTGCTCAGCGAAGCGAACACCACGACGGCGCTAAACGTTAAAATCTGATTAAGCATGGACAACTCCTTGATTAACGGGCAGTTTGCAGGGTTAAAGCGCTGCGACGATAGAGATAAAGCGTTGCCAGCAAGGCGCAAAGCGCAGCGAAGCTCATCCAGTAGCCGGGGGACGCTTTATCGCCGGTGTACTCAATCAGCGCGGTAGAGACGACCGGCGTAAATCCACCAAACAGTGCCGTCGCCAGGCTATAGGCAAGCGAGAAGCCGGCCACGCGCACTTCCGCAGGCATGATTTCAGTTAACGCCGGAATCATCGCGCCGTTGTAAAGGCCATACAGGAATGAGAGCCACAACAGCACGCTTAGCATCATGGAGAAGCTGGGGGCATTCGCCAGCAGAGTCAGCGCCGGCCAGGTTGTCGCCAGCGCCAGCAGCGTCATGCAGACCAGTATGGGCTTACGACCAAAACGATCCGACAGCGCACCGCCGATAGGCAACCAGATAAAGTTGGAGATCGCCACCAGTAGCGTGACCAGCAGGCTATCCGAGGCGCTAAGCAGCAGCACTTTTTTACCAAACGTCGGGGCATAGACGGTAATCAGGTAGAACGCGGTCGTTGTCATCGCCACCATCAGCATGCCGGCAATCACGACGGGCCAGTTGCTAAGCAGCGTAGTGAAGACTTCGCGCATCTCCATATGGTGTTTTCGCTTACTGAACTCCTGTGTCTCCTCCAGCTTGCGGCGCAGCAGGAAAATGAACGGCACAATCAGGCAGCCAAACAGGAAAGGAATACGCCAGCCCCAGTCGCTGATGGCGCTCTGCTCCAGCGTAGCGTTCAGGGCAAAACCCATTGCCGCAGCCACCATGATTGCCACCTGCTGGCTGCCTGACTGCCAGCTGGTAAAGAAGCCTTTACGTCCCGGCGTGGCGATCTCCGCCAGATAAACCGATACGCCACCTAATTCAGCGCCGGCGGAGAAGCCCTGCAGTAAACGCCCCGCCAGCACCAGCAGCGGTGCCCACAGGCCGATGCTCTGATACGACGGCACCATAACGATCAGGAAGGTGCCGGTTGCCATGATCGACAGCGTGACAATCAAACCTTTGCGCCGCCCTACCTTATCAATGTAGGCCCCGAGCACGATCGCGCCGATGGGGCGCATCAGAAATCCGGCTCCGAAGACGGCAAAGGTCATCATGAGCGAGGCAAACTCGCTGCTGGCCGGAAAGAAGGTGTGCGCAATATAGGTGGCATAAAAGCCGAACAGGAAGAAATCAAACTGTTCGAGGAAGTTGCCTGAGGTGACGCGCAGGATCGCGCCAATTCGCGACCGGGTATCTGTAGGTGAGGTAGAGGAATGCATGAATATCTCCAGTATGTTATCAGCGCTTGTCGTTGCACCTGTATCGCAGACTGGATCAGAAAAATGCCGTTAATAAGCGCAATAAAATCATCGACTGATGCGTTATGCACATCAATCACACTTCAACAGCCAGTTTGACGTTTCCTTACAATGATTTAACGCGTTTGCCCCCGGCACTTTACGCCATGCAAGGCCTGAGCATGATGTTACTGATTTGTGATCCGCCTCATTCCGCTTATCGCATAAGCTGCCTGCCAGCATGAACCCGCCATTATTACCTGCGAGGGCAAATCCATATCGATGTTGAAAAAATAATAAGACTAAAATCAATTACATAACAAAAATCAAAATATCAGACTGAAAAATAACTTGCTATCATATAGCGCGCTATATAAATTCCTCCTCAGACCATGATGTAAGTAACATCAGCCTGCATTTAAATAGCACGCGATATAATCGCATAAAATATTAAAGGAATAACACGATGAAAATTAAGCTCACTCTGCTGGCAGCCGCACTGGCGACGATATCTGCTAATAGCTTCGCTGAAGCCCCACAGCCGGAACGCCACGTTGCACAATTTCTTCACGCCCTGAACGCCAGCGGCGGTAAACCGATCGAGCAGCTCTCACCCCTGGCTGCACGTCAGGTGCTGATCGATGCGCAGAAAGGTGCGCAGCTGCCTGCTGCGGATGTCAGCGAAAAGATCATTGACGTGAACGGTGAGAAAATTACGCTCAACATTGTGAAACCACAGGGTGCTCAGGGTCCGTTGCCGGTGTTTATGTTTTTCCACGGCGGTGGCTGGATACTGGGCGATTTTCAGACGCACGAGCGTCTGGTACGTGATCTGGTCGCTGAATCCGGTGCGGCAGCGGTGTTTGTTAACTATACCCCGTCCCCGGAAGCCCACTTCCCGGTTGCCATTAATCAGGCTTACGCCGCTACCCGCTGGGTGGCTGAACATGGTGATGAGATTGGCGTGGACGGTAAACGCCTGGCGCTGGTGGGTAACAGCGTGGGCGGCAATATGGTGGCAGCCGTGGCCCTGCAGGCGAAACAGCAGCATACGCCAGCGATACGTTATGATGTCATGCTGTGGCCGGTGACCGATGCCCGTTTTGATACCGGCTCCTATCATCAGTTTGCTAATGGCTACTTCCTCTCGCGCAATATGATGAAGTGGTTCTGGGATGCCTATACCACTAAAGAGAGCGATCGTAACAACATTCTCGCCTCACCGCTGCGCGCCACGCGTGAACAGCTGCAGGGCTTACCGCCAACGCTGATTCAGACGGCGGAGCTGGATGTACTGCGCGATGAGGGTGAAGCATTTGGACGTAAGCTGAGTGCCGCTGGCGTGGATGTGACGGTTACGCGTTACAACGGCCTGATTCACGACTATGGCTTGCTGAATGGACTGAGCGATGTCCCGGCTGTGCGCACCGCAATCCGCCAGGCAGCGGAAGAGCTGCAGACCCATCTGCAATAAACGCTTAAGGCCAGGCGCAACAGGCGACTGGCTGGCAGTGAATCAGCAGTAAATACGCACTGGCCCTTCTGGATGAGGGCCAGTGCAATATGCGCTAACGATAAATACCCTGAGGCTTAACGTTGTGGGTGGTTCACCTCTACCGGGCGCAGATCAAAGACCAGTACCTCGGCGTTATCCCCGTTAGCAAAGTGCAGTGCCGTCTCCTCGCGAACGCGTGCGCCGTCACCTGCTTTAAAGCTGATGCCGTTCACCTCAATGCTACCGCGCGCCACATGAATATAGGCGTAGCGATCGTTATCCAGCGTCAGCGTCTGCTGCTCGGCACCATCGAAAAGGCCGGCATAGATACGCATATCCTGACGCACACGCAGCGAGCCGTTATCACCCTGCGGTGAAACAATCAGGCGTAGCTGACCGCGCTTTTCACTCTCAGCGACAGAGACCTGCTGATAGCCCGGTGCAGTGCCACGCTCGGCGGGCACAATCCAGATCTGCAGGAAGTGCACATTCGCCTCTTTCGAGTGGTTGAATTCGCTGTGCGTCACGCCGCTGCCAGCGCTCATCAGCTGTACATCACCGGGAACAATCACGGAACCGGTGCCCATGGAGTCCTCATGCGCCAGCGCGCCTTCCAGCACGTAAGAGATAATCTCCATATTGTTATGCGGATGCGCACCAAAACCACGGCCCGGCGCCACCTGGTCATCGTTGATCACCAGCAGGTCGGAGAAGCCCACCTGTTTCGGGTCGCGATAGCCTGCAAACGAGAAGGTATGGCGTGAGTGCAACCAGCCGTGGTCGCCTAAGCCGCGCTGTTCTGACAGTCGTTGTTCAATCATATTCTGCTCCTTAGATGTAGGGGTAGAAAGGGGTTGCCCTTCCCGATAAGAACCAGTATACGTAAACTTATTTGCTCAACAATGTGCCGTTATGACAATGACTGTCACCAAAAAGTGGACAATATGCAGATTGAAGATCTTCGCATCTACGTTGCCGTGATCCAGGCGGGCAACTTTACTGCCGCTGCCGAACAGCTCATGCTCTCCAAGCAGTATGTCAGCCGTCGTATTGCTGCGCTGGAGGAGTCACTGGGGGCGCGTCTGCTGAACCGTAATACCCGTAAGCTCTCGGTTACCGACAACGGTCAGCTGTTTGCCCAGCATGCGCAACGCATTCTGGATGATGTGCAAGAGGCGGAGCTGGCCGTATCAGGCCGCCGCCAGGCACTGCGCGGCAGTTTTCGCCTCAGCGTGCCGATGTCCTTTGGCATCAGCCATCTCTCACCCTTTATCGCTGAATTTCTCAGCCTGCACCCTGGGTTACAGTTTCAGGTGGAGCTGGCGGATCGACACGTTGATATGGTGGGTGAAGGGTTTGATATGGCTATCCGTATCGGCACGCTGCCTGACTCCAGCCTGATCGCCAAACGGCTGGGGGAGTATCGTCGTGTGGTGTGTGCCAGTCCATCCTACCTGCAGGGCGCCGGTGCACCCTATACTCCTGACGACCTGCGCGAGCATCGCTGTTTACGCTACGGCCGCGAGGGCCAGACCGGCTGGGAGCTGTTTCAGGGAGAGCAGCGCCACGTGGTAACGGTGCAGGGCCCGATGGTGAGCAACAATGGTGAGATGCTGCGTGACGCCGCCGTGGCCGGTCTGGGGCTGGTGCTGCTGCCCGAGTTCATCGTGGCGCCTGCGCTGGCGCGTGGTGAACTGGTCACGGTGCTTGATGACTGGCACCCTGCATCGCTCAATCTCAATGCCCTCTATCCACAGCACCGTCAGCGCAGCGAAGTTAACCGGGTATTTATGGCTTTTTTACAGGATAAGCTGGCAGCGGGTTAAGCTCAGCCCACCTCCTGAGCGATTGCCGCGCGCAGAGCCGGTATCTCATCGCCCTGTAACGGGCTCACCAGCGCATAGTTGTAATGGCTATCGCTCCAGTACTGCGCCATCAGGTTGTCGCTCTGACGTGCGCCGGTTTTGAGATGCACCGTCTGCGGGCGGATATACCAGGCAACGCGCTGGCCGCTCTGTGTTTGATAGAGCACCAGCGCCGACGCGCCCTGCTCGCTCGCCATCAGGCGTGCGCCCATCAGCTGGTAACCAAAACGTTCAAGATTTGGCGGTACCGTTCCGTTAATGAAATAGCGGCTGAGCCAGCTGGCCAGCTGCGGCTGCTCGCTGGTTTCAATATCCATGCTGGCCATTTGAGCCCGACTGAAGAGCCGATAGGCCTGCACGGCATCTTCCATCGGCAACACGTGAGGCTGCATATGACTTTGCATATGCCAGCCTGCCACGCTGCCCACGCTCAGTGCCAGAACCAGCGAACAGGCCAGTGCCAGGCGCTGATATCGCTGCTGCTGCCGACGCTGACGCAACTGCGCTGGCTGCGGGGAGATGAAATCGCTGCGCGACATGCTGCGCTGCATGGCCTGCTGCAGACGTATTTTATCCTGGCGCCAGCCCTCAACCTGCTGTGCAGTCTCCGGGTGCTGTGCCAGCCACGCGGCGATCAGACGGCTGCTCTCCGTATCCAGTTCGCCATCCAGCCAGGCATGAAGCTGTGTCTCATCAGGGGGCATATTCATTTCAGTCTCCTCAGCTCAACCGGCGCAGGCAGGTTGCCAGTCAATTGCTGTAAATGTTTGCGTGCACGCGACAGGCGCGACATCACGGTGCCAACAGGGATATCCAGCGTATCCGCCGCCTCCTGATAGCGCATGCCCTCGACATTAATCAGCAGCAACAGCGCGCGACTATCGGCGGCAGCCGGGCAAACTGCGCCAGCATCTGATCGGCCATCGCCGTCTGCTCAGCCGAGTCCGCCAGCTGCTCCGCGCGGCTGAAGAGTGTCATCACCCGCTGCCAGCGTTTGCGGCGACGCTCACCATCCAGAAACTGATGCCACAGGATGGAGAATAACCAGGCGCGCAGGCTGCGCGTTTCGTCGTGCGCACCGCTTAAGGCTTTCAGCAGAGTATTCTGCACCAGATCCTCAGCGGCCATGCGCTCGCGCGTCAGACCGAGCGCAAAGCGCTGCAGATGCGGCAACAGGTCGCGAATCTCGCTATCACTCAGTGTTGTCACTGTTTTTCACTCCGTCCGCGGCGCCAGCCGGTCATGCTGCTCAGCACCCCATCACGCAGAAGCAAACCGTGCAGCAGTGCCGCTGCCAGATGAGCAAGAATACACGCGAAGAGGCTATATGCCAGTAGCGTGTGCAGCGGGCGCAGCACCGCGTAGTGTTCAACGCTCACCGGTAGTAGCGGCGGCAATACAAAGCCATGCCAGAGGGTAACGGGATAGCCTGCGGTTGAGAGCATCGCCCAGCCGGTCAGCGGTTGCGCCACCATCAGCAGATAGAGTGCCAGATGCGAGAGATGCGCCAGCGTTCTCTGCCAGCCGGCCACCGAGGCCGGCATCGGCGGTACACCAAGATAGCCGCGCAGCACAATGCGCAGGATAACCAGGCCGCCAATCGCAACGCCCAGCGGCTGGTGGATAGCCAGCAGAACAGGCCGTGCGGCTGAGATATCCATGACCATCGCTACGCCAATAAACAGCATTGCCAGCACGGCTAATGCCATAAGCCAGTGAACTACACGTAATGCAGGATGAAACAAAGCGGAGTTGTGCATCAGTTCTTCTCCTGCTGCTGCGCCTGTTCCGCAGTGCGTAAATTGAAAGAGCGGGCATAGGCTGCCGAGCGCGCGGCCAGCAGCGGATCGTCCGAGCCGCTAATCCCGTCAGGCAGAATTAACGGATCATAATTGATGTCATTGCAACGACCACCCTGCTGCGCATGGGCCTGACGAATCGTCAGCGTCCCGGCCACCCTTCTCTGACGATCGGCTGGCCACGCCTGACTGGCGTCGTTCACCTTATCACCCGGCTCTGCCAGCGTGACGACCAGATCCCACCTTACCGGGCCTGCATCCAGCTGGTGTTGCAGCTCAGCCTGCAGATAGTTGGGCTGCTGTTTTTGTTCAGCGCCGATAGGCTGCCAGAGCGCGTGCGGCACTAATCCCCAGCGCACAAAGTGACTTTCACCCTCAGCGTTGGTGAAACGGAATGCATTCAGGCTGTTATAGCTCTCCTGCGTCCAGCTGGCGGCGAGCACATGATTTTTTGCCCAGGCGTAAAAAGCCTGCGATTCCGGATGCGCCTGCATAAAGGCACGAATTTTTTGCGGATCGGGTTTACCCGTCTCCGCCTGCGGCTGGCTGGCGATCTGCTGATCGTAGAATCCCTGCGGTGTACTGACGGCAAAAAAGGGTAACGCGTTCATTCCTGTACGCCACTGTTCACCATGAGGAAGCTGAAATTCAAGCGCAAAACTGCGGACCGGCACGCCGTAATCAGGCGCATGGGGATTACCACCGGCGATGGCCAGCCGGCCAATAACAGGATAGGTGCCTGTCCGGAATACGCTGGCGCGTGACAGTGAAGCAAGCTGGCCGTTTGAGGTGAAATCGCCAATGACGCACACGCCTTTGGCATGGTTGCGGCGAAAACTGGGGTGCACTCCGCTGGACTGCTCCAGTGACTGCACCAGGGTTTGTGCGGAGAGGCGTTGTGGCGTAAGCCATCCGCCGGCGCCAATAAACAGTAACAGCAGCACGCCGGGAATGCCGCCAACCAGCAGCAGTAACAGGAGATGCCGGACGGTCAGTTTTTTCATCATTATTGCCCGCTTCAGGGGAGAAAGTTGGCATAAGACGAACCAGCCCGGCGTTTATTCCCACGCGGTAAAAATATTTTTTGCTGTGCGGTTACCCCGGGCGTTTGCTGAGGCATCCATCATTACCTTCGCGCAACGCCCGGCGCTTTAGTCAGCGTCCCGCAGACTGTCGCGCCAGCAGTGCGGCGCCCATCATGCCGCCGTGGTGGGCGAACGTCCCCGGCACCACCAGCGCATGCGGCGTACTGCGTAACACGCAGCGCTGCACCGCATCGTTGAGTGCGGCTATCAGTGGGGTGACCGATGCCAGCCCGCCGCCCACGGCAACCAGGGATGCTCCCGTAATGTTGATGCTGTAGGCCAGCGGCTCGCTCACCAGCTGCAACCAGGCCTGAATAGTTTGCTGCGCGCGCGGCTCCGGCTGCTGCCAGCGCGTAATGATCTCTGTGCTGCTGGCGCGCTCGTCGTGCAGCACACGGTGCAAATTCTCCATACCGCGCGCACCGCCTAAGGTATCAAGGCAGCCTTTTTGCCCGCACGGACACGCCTGCCGCGGTATACGTACGGGGGAGCCATCGATCTCCACCTCTGTCAGCGTGATAGGGCCGTGGCCCCACTCTCCGGTTAATCCATTTTGCCCGATGACCAGTCGCCCGTCTGACACCAGCCCGCCGCCCACGCCTGAGCCGAGGATCGCACCCAGCACCACTTTATGGCCCTTGCCGGTACCTGCCAGAGCTTCCGCCAGCGCAAAGCAGTCCGCATCGTTATGCACGATTACCGGCCGCTGTAACGCCGCCGCCAACTCTTTAGCCAGCTGGCGCTGGTGGAAAGCCGGAATATTACTGGCAAACATCTCGCCCGTGAGCGGTGCCACAATACCGGCGGTTGAGATAGCGACCGGTGAATCAGGTGCAAAGTGCGCTTCATGTTGCACAATCATCGCGCTGACCCGCGCGCAGAAAGCGGCCCAGTAATCGGCAGGAATGGGTTGCTGATCGAGAATCTCAAGCGCATCGCGCGCACTCATCACGCCCAGCTTAATAAAAGAGCCGCCGAGATCGAGGCAAATCACCGGGGAATGCGGGTTGGTCATAAACGTTTATCCATTACATCGCGCAGGCCATCGCCCAGCACATTAAAGCCCAGCACGGTAATCAAAATCGCCAGTCCAGGGAATAGGGAAACATAAATATTCAGGCCCAGAAAGTTGCGACCGTCGCTCATCATCGTGCCCCATTCGGGCATCGGTGGCTGAACGCCAAGCCCCAGAAACGACAAACTGGCCGCCGAGAGCACGACCGCGCCGGCCGTTAGCGTCGATTGCACAATTAGCGGGCCAATCGAATTGCGTAAAATGTAGTGCGTGATGATGCGCGGATAGCGCACGCCCAGCATGTGCGCTGCCTCAATGTACTCCATATTTTTCAGCCCCAGCGTCAGGTTACGGCTCAGGCGGGCATACACCGGGATGGAAAACAGCGAGATCGCAATCAGCATATTGGTCAGCCCCTCACCCAATACGCTGACAATCAAAATGGCCAAAACAATGCCGGGAAAAGCGAAGATGATATCCATCACCCACATGATCAGCGCATCGATTTTACGCCCGGCCAGACCGGAGATAATGCCCAGCGGAATTCCAATCACCATGGATATCGCCACGCTCAGACACACCTCAAACAGTGTAATGCGCGCGCCATAGATAACGCGGGCAAAAATATCCCGGCCGTAGTCGTCGGTGCCAAACCAGTGTGCCGCCGACGGCGCCTGCAGGGTGTTGATCAGATCCTGTTCTATTGGGTCCCAGTGGGTTAAGAGCGGCGCAAAAAGCGCCGCCAGAATAACCAGCAGTACCAGTGCGCCACCGAAGGCAATAGAGGGATTGGCGACGAGGAGTTTCACTACCTGCCTGCTTCGCGAGCGCGGCGGCAGCATCGGAGCATCAAGGCTATTCATCAGTCGAACCTTATTTTGGGATTGAGCAGGCCAATGAGGATTTCGCCGACCAGGTTCATCAACACCACGCCTGTTACGGCCACCAGCGTAACGCCCTGGATCACCGGATAGTCGCGATACTTCACGGAATCCACCAGCAAGCGGCCAATCCCGGGCCAGTTGAACACCGACTCCGTCACCACCGCGCCGCCAATCAGGCTGCCGAAATTGAGCGCGACGATGGTGACGATGGGGATAAGCGCGTTACGCAGCGCGTGTTTCCAGTGAATGCTGCCGGAGGACAATCCCTTCGCTTTCGCGGTGCGGATATAGTCCTGGCCCAGCACGTCCAGCATGCTGGAGCGTGTCATGCGCGCAATCATCGCCATCGGCAAAATCGCCAGCGTCACGGTTGGCATGATGTAGTTCTTCCAGGTGTCCGCGCCCAGCAGCGGCAGCCAGCCCAGCTGTACTGCGAAGTAGTTCATCGCCAGCAGCGCCAGCCAGAAGTTGGCAATGGACGCCCCGGCGATGGTCAGTACCATGACAATCTGGTCCGGAATACGCTGGCGGTAGATTGCACCCGTCATGCCTGCCGGCACGCCAATGGCAATCGCCAGCAGATACGCCAGGGCCGCCAGCGACAGCGTATATGGCAGGCGCTCAGCGATCTCCGTGATGACCGGACGCTGCGATTGCAGCGACAGCCCCAGATTGCCGTGCAGCGCTTCACCGGCAAACTTTACGTACTGCACCGGTAACGGCAGATCCAGCCCCAGCCGCACGCGCATGCTGTCCACCGCTTCCTGCGGCGCCTCCGGGCCCGCCATCAGGCGCGCCGGATCGCCCGGCAGCGCGCGAATGGCAATAAACACGATGATCGACACGCCGAAGATAATTAACGGCAGCGAGAGAATCTTTTTCGCGACATACGCTTTCATATCACTTCAGCCATTAGCTCTATTGCTTCACCGCATCGCGCACCACGATCTGGCCGCCAGGCTGCATGGTCACACCGCTGATATTCTTGCGGGTAGCGTAGAGATCGTCCTGATAATAGAGCAGCACCTGCGGCGCTAAGCCGCTGATGCGCTTCTGGGCCTCAAAATAGAGCGCTTTACGTTTGCCATCGTCCAGCGTGGAGGCCGCACTGTCGATCAGCGCGTCAGTCTGTTTATCACTGAAGAAACCGAGGTTTGCGCCGCCCGGGGCAAAACTGCTGCTGTGATAGAGCGGACGCAATTGCAGATCGGAACCGTATAAGCCCGAGGACCAGGACGCCAGCACCGAGTCTGTGCCCTGTGCCGCTTTCTCTTTGACATCAGCAAAGGCCGCTTTAGCCCAGACGCCGCTCTCCATCTGACGAACGCTCAGCTTCACGCCGATTTTGCTCCACATGCCCTGCAACACCTGTGCAGTGCGCGCATCCGGCGCCTGCACCGCAATCGACATAGCAAAGCCCTGCGCGTAGCCTGCGGCTTTCAGGAGATCTTTGGCCTTCTGCAGGTCATACGGATAGTCATGCAGGCTCTTGTCGTAGTTAGGGTCAACCGGTGCCAGCGCGGAGTTCGCCGGCTGGGCATAACCAAACATCACCGCTTTAACCAGCGCCTGCTGGTCAGTGGCGAAGTTCAACGCCTGTCGGACACGCACATCACTGAGCGCTTTGTTTTGTGTATTGAGATCAATCCAGAAAACCGCCGCGCCCGGCGACTGTTTCAGCGTAACGTTACCGTTATTTTTTAACATTCCGGCGAATTGCGGCGGCACCGGGTTGATAATATCTACCTGCCCGGATTGCAGTGCCATATTCATTACTGACGGCTCGCTGCTCCAGGTCCATTTAATTTCATCGGGGCCGCCAGCAGTGCCCCAGTATTGGCTATTCTTTTGCTCCAGCACGAACTCACCGGATTTATACTGCACCAGTTTATACGGCCCGGTGCCGTCAGCTTTATTATTCAGCGTGCCCGCTTTATCCGCCTGAGGACTGACCATTAATCCCGGCCCCGACGCTAATACGGTTAAAAAGGCCGGATTAATTTTTTTCAGCGTGAAGGCCACGGTGAGATCATCTTTTTTCTGCACGTCCTGAATAAACGTGCGAATTTTGCCGCTTCCGGCCAGACCACGTTTGCTGTCCAGGTGGCGCCGGAAGTTCTCCACCACCGCATCGGCGTTAAAGGGGGTGCCATCGTGGAATTTTACGTTAGGGCGCAGCTTAAATGTCCAGTTAAGACCGCTCTCATCCGCCTGCCAGGAGAGCGCCAGCGCCGGCACGATTTTGCCGTCGTCGCCAATACGCGTCAGGCCTTCATACATCGGGTCCAGCACGGTGCCGGTAAAGGTCGCAGTCTGATTACCCGGATCCATGCTGCGCGGCGGTTCGTTTTGCATAATCACCAGTTGAGCGGCGAAAGCGGATGCGCTTGATAGTGATGCCAGAATAACGCCTGCAAGTGTCAGTACCCTGAAATGCTTACTGTTGCTTCTCATAAAGGCCCTCATTATTTAGTGACACAATGAATATCAGAAAAGTCGACATTCACTCTCTGCACGTCCGCGCTGCGTTATTGCTGATGTTGCGATGCATGTACGTTAAGCGCTATCCGTTTATGCTCTGACTGTCCGGCATGGCGTTATATAAGGCACATTCTCAGAACAAAAGCCAAGATGCTTGTTCATATATTTTACTTATACTTCGATCTGGGTTCAGAAAATTAACTAAATACCGTTGAATTTGTTTTCACGGCTGATTATTGTCAGCCTATTACGGCTATTGCGATGAGAACCCTGATGCTTAATGTTCATCAGCAAACAATCCTGCGCTTATTAATCGCTTCTCACGGTATGAGCCGTACGGCCATTGCAGAAAAAATGAAGCTGAGTAAAGCCGCCATCAGCACATTAATTAAAGAGATGCTGCATGCCGGACTACTTGAAGAGAGCATTCCGGAGAGCAACGGCCAGGGTCGCCCATCTGTACTGTTGAAAATGCGTGCAGACAGCGCCTATTTTCTTGGCGCATCGCTAACGGGTGAGGATGTGCATCTGGTGCTGATCGATATGCACGGGCGCGTGCTCGCCAGCACTAAAATGGCACTGAATCTGGATCCGGCCGCGCTGGCTCACACCATCGCCGTCGCCATTCCGCCCCTGCTGGCGCAAAAACAGCTATCGCCGGACCAGCTGATTGGCCTTGGCGTCACCCTTTCCGGCTTTGTGGATGAGAACCAGGCGGTGTGCGTACAGTCCGCCCTGCTGGGCTGGAGAGACGTGCCGCTGGCTGCGCTGCTGCATGAACAGACCGGACTGGAGATCTCACTGGAGAACGACGCTAAAGCGCTGGCGGTGAGTGAGAAAATATTCGGCGTGGCGAAAAAAGCACGCAATTTTACCTTGATAACGCACGGTGACGGCATTGGCTCCGCTCACTTCTTCCAGGGCCAGCTGCATCGTGGCGCCCATGGCGGCGCAGGGGAGATTGCCCATTGCACGATCGAACCGGGCGGAAGGCCGTGCCGTTGTGGCAAGCGCGGCTGTCTGGATACGCTCGCCTCACTGACCGCCCTGCGCGAAAGCATGCGCGATAAAGCGTTGCCGTGCCGTGATGTCGCTGAACTGGAAGCGCTGGCGATGAAGGGCAACAGCGCCGCCATCGCTATTTTGCATCAGGCGGGTCATGCGCTCGGTCTGTCGATAGCCAATATCATTCAGATGAACGATCCGGAGATGATCGTGATCGCCCATCAGCCGAATGCCTTTGACGGCCTGCTAAAAACCGTGGTGATGCAGGCGATCGACAGCCATGTACTGCCGGCCATCATAGGCAAAACCCCTATTTCCAGCATCGTTATCCATCAGGAGAGCTGGGCCCGGGCTGCAGCCAGCGTTGCGGCTTATCGTTTTATCGTTCAACTACCCGACTAACGGAGGCTGTGATGCGCATTGCTTATGGTGGAATTCATACCGAGTGCAGTACCTGGAACCCGGTGCTTAACTATGCCGACGACTTCCGCATTGTGCGCGGCGATGAGATGGCAGCCAACCCCTACTTTGCCTTTCTGCAGGATTATGACGCTGAGTTTCTGCCAACCTTCCATGCACGTGCCATTGCCGGTGGCCCGGTCGCACGCGTAACGTACGACGCGTTTAAGCAGGAGTTCCTTAGCCGGCTACAGGCGCATCTGCCGGTAGATGGCGTCTATTTGGCCATGCACGGCGCCGTCTACGTTGAAGGCATGGAAGATGCTGAAGGCGACTGGATAAGCGCCACGCGCGAACTGGTCGGCGCGGCGTGCCCGATCACCGTCAGTTATGACCTGCACGGCAATGTCACCCAGCGCATTATTGACGCCATTGATATGTTTTCTACCTATCGTACTGCGCCACATATTGATGTTGAAGAGACCATGCGACGTTCAGTCTCCATGCTGGTGAAAAGCCTGCAGACCGGTGTCAAACCCGGTGTGGTCTGGGCACCGATTCCGGTCGTGCTACCCGGTGAGCGCACCAGCACCGAGGATGAACCCGCGAAAAGTCTCTATGCCAGCCTGCCCGGCATTAATCAGCTGGAAACTATCTGGGATGCATCGCTCATGGTGGGTTATGTGTGGGCCGATGAACCGCGTGCGACGGCCGCAGCGATCATGACCGGCACTGACATTAACGTGCTGTCCGCGCAGGCTGAAAGCCTGGCACAGGCTTACTGGCAGGCGCGTGACAAATTTGTATTTGGCTGCACCACCGGCAGCACTGAAGAGTGCGTCCGGATGGCGATAGCCAGCGAAACGGCGCCCGTTATTCTTGCTGACTCCGGTGACAACCCAACCGGCGGCGGCGTGGGCGATCGCGCGGATATGCTGGCTGAGCTGATACGACAAGATGCGCAGGACGTTATCGTGGCGGGGATCACGGATAAACCGGCAACCCAGGCCGCTTTTGCAGCCGGCCCGGGGGCCAGGCTGCAGCTGACGATCGGCGCCACGCTTGATCCATCAGGGGGGAAAGCCAGCGGTGAGTTTGAAGTTATCCATCTTAGCGACGATGCGCGGTCATTAGCGAAACAGGCGCTGCTTAAAATCGGCGGTATTACGGTGGTCGTCGCCGATCGCCGCCGTCCGTACCACAATCTGGCGGATTTTGCCCTGCTCGGTCTCGATCCTGCTGCAGCTAAAATTGTGGTGGTGAAGTCCGGCTATCTTTCACCTGAGCTGGCACCCCTGGCCAATCCCAATCTGATGGCGCTGTCGGAAGGCGTCGTGGATCAATACGTAGAGCGCCTGGAACGTAAACGTAAACTGCAGCCCGCCTATCCCTTTGATACCGATTTTGACTTCCAGCCGGTCAGCACGCCGTCGGCCCGTTTTGTGGTAAAACCATGAGCAGCGCAACCGAACCGACATTACGTATTGAAAACCTGACCGTTGCGTTTCGCACGGACGATCAGTGGCGCGAAGTGGTGAAAAACCTCTCACTGACCCTCAATGCCGGTGAAACGCTGGCTATCGTCGGCGAATCCGGCTCAGGCAAGAGCGTTACCTCTATGGCAATTATGCGGCTGCTGAATATGCGCCACGCGCGCATCAGCGGCAGCGTGCTGCTGAATGGGGTTGATCTGCTGAAATTGAGCGAGAGCGCAATGCGGGATATTCGCGGCAACGCGGTGGCGATGATTTTTCAGGAACCGATGACCAGTCTCAACCCTTCATTTACCATCGGGCACCAGATTGCAGAAGCGCTGATCAATCACCGTCGGATTAGCAAACGTGCCGCACGTGAAGAGACAATTCGTCTGCTGGATAAGGTACGCATTCCTGATGCCGCTAAGCGCTTCGATGACTATCCACACCATTTTTCCGGCGGTATGCGCCAGCGCGTAATGATTGCCATGGCGCTGGCGCTGCGCCCGAAGCTGCTCATCGCCGATGAACCTACCACTGCGCTTGATGTGACGATTCAGGGGCAGATCCTTGACCTGATAAAGACACTGCAGGAGGAGGAAGGGACGGCGGTGTTATTTATTACCCATGATATGGGGGTTGTCGCCGAAGTCGCCGATCGCACCCTGGTGATGTATCAGGGCGATGTGGTGGAGACAGGCACAACGGCGGCTATCTTCTCCACACCCGCCGCGGACTATACCCGCACGCTAATCGCTACCGTGCCGCAGCCCGGCGCGATGCGGGGCATCAGCGGGCCGCAAAAATTTGCGCTGCCGGGTGCAGAATTGGAGGCCACTGCCCCGTCCGTCACGGCCCAACAGCCGCTGCTATCGGTAAAAAATCTCAGTACCCGTTTCAGCGTTCATGAAGGCCTGTTCAGCCGCAAAACCGGCGCGGTTCACGCGGTGGAGAATATCTCTTTTGATTTAATGCCAGGTGAGACGCTCTCGCTGGTGGGCGAATCCGGCTGCGGGAAATCCACAACCGGGCGTTCACTGACGCGCCTGGTTAAGGCCAGCGCCGGACAGATTAACTTTGACGGGCACGATGTTCTGCAGCTGTCAAACCCCGAGCTGCGCCAGCTGCGATCTGCCATGCAGATGATTTTTCAGGATCCTTTTGCCAGCCTTAACCCACGCATGTCGGTGATGGAAGCGTTAACCGAACCGTTTTTGCAGCATCGTTTAGGGGATAAAGCCGCTGCCGCGCATAAGGCCGGCACCTTACTGGAACGCGTTGGTCTTTCTGCCGGCATGCTTAAGCGCTATCCCCATGAATTTTCAGGCGGGCAGCGTCAGCGCATCTGCATTGCCCGCGCGCTGATGCTCGATCCTAAAATGATCATTGCTGATGAGTCTGTCTCGGCGCTCGACGTGACGGTGAAAGCGCAGATCATCAACCTGCTGCTGGATTTGCAACGCAGCCTGGGCTTGTCGTATCTGTTTATTTCGCACGACATGGCAGTGGTCGAGCGTATCAGCCATCGTGTGGCGGTGATGCTGCTGGGTGAAATTGTTGAAATTGGCCCGCGTGTGGCAATTTTCGAGAATCCACAGCATGAATATACCCGCAAGCTGCTCTCTTCGGTGCCGGTGCCCGATCCGGCACGGCGGCACCTCAAACGTAACGTGGAGATTCGCGAGCTGACAAGCCCGGTGCGAGCGCTGGGGTTTGTACCTGAAACGCGCCATTATCGCGAAGTCAGTGCCGGGCACTGGGTGATGCAGTAAGCTGGAGAGAGCTAGTGACGACGATAAACACTTAATAGACGGGAGCGGCCATCAGCGGCATAAATTGCAGTACTTCCTTACTTCATCAGTACCTGGAACTGTGGATTAAACTCATCAAAAATAGGCAGTGCCGCAGCGCCCAGTGCTGCAGTATCGCTGCCCGTCATACCGCTCTTGACACGTATGCCGGTGAGATAGCGACCGCGTACCGATTGATACAGGGGCGGCAGGCGCTGGATGATTTTTTCCAGCAGTGCGGCGGGCATCATGCCGCCTATAATCACGCTTTCAGCATCAAAAATGCACTCCAGCATGTTAATCGCCTGACGCAGCGGCGTGAGCATGGTTTCGATCCAGCGATCAAACAGAGCCGGATCAACGGCCAGAAGATCTTCCGGTAGCGCCGTCATCGGGTCAAGGCCGCAAAACTCATACGCTGCCTGTAGCGAAACATAACGCTCAAGGCAGCCGTGATTACCGCAGTAGCACGCGCGCCCGCCCGGCTCCACTACCACGTGGCCTACTTCACCGGCGTTGTGCGCATGCCCACTGTAGACGTGTCCGTCCATAATAATGCCCGCGCCCAGACCGGTACCGATATAGAGATAGATAAACGAATTAAGGTGGCGCGCCACGCCGTGGAAACGCTCGCCTATTGCTGCAACCGTGGCATCATTTTCCAGCGTGACCGGCAGATTGCTCATCTCGGCCAGCCGGGCGGCAATGTCCACCTCTTTCCAGCCATGCAGCGTGGTTGGCCCCACTGAAGAGATCCCCTCAACGCCAAATGGCCCCGGCATAACCACACCGATGCCTAGCACTTTTTGCCAGCGAGCGCCGAGCTGCTGTTTAATCTCCGCCAGCACCTCAGCAATGCGCGCTAATGTGGCATCCGGCTGCGGCTTCTGCACCAGCATAAGGCGTCTGAAATGTATCTCACCGGTAAGATCCACCAGCACAATCAGTAATGTTTGATGATCAAGATGAATGCCGATGGAGAAAGCGCTGGCCGGATTCAGCGTAACCGGGATGGCCGGTTGACCGCGCCCCTGCTTACGCGGCTGGCGGCTGGTCAGCAATTCTGCCTGTTCCAGCTCAGCCACAATATTCGAAACGGTTTGCGGCGTCAGCGCGGTAAGGCGCGCCAGCTCTGCGCGAGTCAGCTCGCCGTGCAGGCGGATGGCTTCAATGATGACGCGACGATTATGCGCCCGGGCGTGTTCCAGGTTCGTTCCTGATGTTTTCATGGTGCCCGCATCCCTCTTCTCACACTTGCGGTAAATCGCCGCATCAATATCTATGATCGGCCACACATTTTACAACCCATTTACAAGACAAGCGTAAAAATCTGTGCAGAGTAGAGTCCAGCGGCAATCCGGTTGTATGCCCTGGCACGTCACTTGCTTTAGCTCACTGCTGTCAGTTGCTTCTCTGACAATCTGTGCGCTTCATTAAATCAATCAAATTGATTTAATTAAACACCTTTAAAGCCTTAATACGGGAAACATCATGAAAACGTTAATGAAAGCATGTGTTACAGCCGTACTGTTAGCCAGCGCAGGCAGCGCAGCAGCAGCGACCACCCTTAATGCGCTGTTTATGACGCAGGCGGCTTACAGCGAAAATGATATTCGCGCAATGACGCAGGCGTTCCAGAAAGCGCACCCGGATGTGCAGGTCAACCTGGAGTTTGTCCCTTATGAAGCCCTGCATGACAAGATCGTGGCGGCGCGCGGTGCGGGCGGTAATGGCTATGACGTGGTTCTGTTTGACGCTATCTGGCCGGCAGAGTTTAGCAAATATGATCTGCTGCAGGATGTCAGCAGCCGCATCAGCGCCGATGAAAAAGCGAAGATCTTCCCGGGCGCAATGAACACGGTGGTGTTTAACGGCAAAACGCTGGGCATGCCGTGGATTCTGGATACCAAATATCTCTACTACAACAAAGCGATGCTGGAGAAAGCCGGCATTCACGACCTGCCGCAAACCTGGCAGCAGGTTATGGACGATGCACGCATCATTAAACAGAAGAACATTGTTAAATATCCGCTGGTATGGAGCTGGTCGCAGGCAGAAGCGCTGGTGTGCGATTACACCACGCTGGTGTCAGGATTTGGCGGCAAGTTCTACAACAACGGCAAACTCGATTTCTCCAGCCCGGCCTCTTTAAAGGCGGTAGCGCTGATGAAAAGTTCGCTGGATGAGGGGTTGAGTAACCCGGCATCGCGTGAATATCTGGAGGAGGATGTGCGCAAAGCGTTCTCCAACGGCGACGCGGCCTTCGCGCTTAACTGGACCTACATGTACAACATGGCGAATGACCCGAAACAGAGTAAAGTCGCGGGTCAGGTGGGTATTATGCCTGCGCCAGGGGATGCCCCGGATAAAGCGGCGCCGTAAACGGTTCGATGGGGCTCGGCATTGCTAAAGGTAGCACCCATGCTGAACAGGCCTGGCAGTACATCAGCTATATGACATCCCAGCCGGTGCAGAATAACTACGCCACGCTTAGCCTGCCCATCTGGAAAAGCTCTTATCAGGATCCTGCCGTGCTGAAAAATCAGGAGAGCCTGATTGCCGCAGCGGATAAATCACTGAACGTGATGCTTTCACGCCCGGAAACAGCCGACTATTCGCGCCTCTCCAATACGCTTCAGCAGCAGCTGCAACAGGTGCTGGTGGGCAGTGCGAAGCCCGATATTGCGCTGCAGGCGGTGGATAAAAGCGCGGCGCGTCTGCGCTAAGGGGTCAGCATGCTTAGTTTGCGTCAACGCGAACAACGGCAGGCATGGGTGCTATTAGCACCCATGTTACTGGTGATGCTGTTGCTCACCGCATGGCCGCTTCTGCGCACTATCTGGCTCAGTTTTACCGATGCGGCCCTGATCGGCAGCGGTGGTGGCGCGCCTGCGTGGGTTGGGCTGGAGAATTATCTCTACGCCATAACCGATCCCGATTTCCAGACTTCGCTGTGGCGCACGCTCTACTTCACCGTGGTGTCAGTGGCCTGCGAAGGCGTGACGGGCGTGCTGGTCGCGCTGCTGCTGAATCAAAAATTCGCCGGACGCAACGTGCTGCGCGTACTGGTGATTCTGCCCTGGGCGCTGCCAACCATCGTCAACGCTATGATGTGGCGCCTCAATTTTAATCCGGACTACGGCAGCATTAACGCACTGCTGACCCAGCTCCATATCATTGACGGCTACCGTAGCTGGCTTGGCTCGCCGGACTCTGCGCTCAACGCGGTGATGTTTGCTGATGTGTGGAAAAACTATCCGCTGGTGACACTGCTGGTGCTGGCGGCGCTGCAGTCGGTCCCGGACGATCTCTATGAAGCGGCACGGCTGGATGGTGCCTCAGCGTGGCGGCGCTTCCGGGCGATCACCTTTCCGGCGATTGTCGGCTCGCTGAGTGTGGCACTGGTGCTGCGCACCATCGATGCCTTCAAGATATTCGACATCATCTATGTGATGACGCGCGGTGGCCCGGTTGATAGCACTAAAACGCTTAGCTTTTATGTCTATCAGGAGTCGTTCAGCTATCTGCGCGCCGGCAGCGGTGCTGCCTATGCCATGCTGATGACGCTCTTGTGCGCGGTGCTGATCACGCTCTACATGTTGTTACTGTGGCGGCAGCGCCGCCGGGGAAGTGCTCATGAAGGTTAAATTGCGCACCATCGCGAAGTATACCGCCGCGCTGCTGGTGGGGCTTTCCGTGCTGGCGCCGATGGGCTGGCTGTTTTTAATGAGCGTAAGCGCCGCCAGCGATCTCACGCGCATTCCGCTGGAGTGGCTGCCGCGACAGTGGGATTTCAGTCGTTACGGTCGGTTGATATCGCTGGAACCCGGCCAGCCCGGCACGCTCTTCCTGCATGCGCTGGGCAACAGTTTGCTGGTCGCCACAGGCGCAACTCTGATCTGCCTGCTGCTGGCGATCCCGGCCGCGTTTAGTTTTTCTCGCTATCGCGGTCGCGACGGCTGGCTGTTTGCCTCACTGGCGATCTATATGGTGCCACCGGTCGCGTTTGTGCTGCCGCTCTACTTCCTGCTCCAGCAGCTGGACCTGCTCAATACCCGTCCGGGTTTAATCATTGTCTACTGCTCACTGATTCTGCCGTTCCTGACCTGGATGCTGAAAAATCAGTTTGATGCACTGCCGCAGGATATCGAACAGGCGGCGCGACTGGACGGGCTGCGCATCTGGCAGGTCCTGCTGCGGATTACTCTGCCACTGGCCAAACCGGTGCTGGGTGCTGCGGCCCTGTTTGGCTGGCTGCTGGCCTGGGATGAGTTTTTTTACGCGCTGCTATTCACCAGTAATATCGCCGCGCAGACGCTGCCGGTCACCATTGCCGGATTTACCGCCGGTCGCGCCACCGATGACGGATTAATCGCCGCCGTCGGCATTCTGGCCTCGGTGCCACCGTTATTTATTGCTATCTGGCTGCAAAAGACGCTGGTCAGCGGCCTTGCCAGTGGCGGGAGCAAAGGATGATGACGAAGAGGGATGCCAGCGCCACGCTCTACGTGGCAGGCAATATCAATGTTGATCTCATTATGGGCACGCTCGATAGCTGGCCGCAGCGCGGCACTGAGGTGATGCTGAATCACAGTGAGCTGCGCCCCGGCGGCTCCGCCGGTAATTGTGCGCTGGCGCTGGAGGCCATGCAGGTGCAACACCGTGCTATCGCCAACCAGGGCGATGACGGGCTGAGCGCCTGGCTGGCGAGCCATTTCCCGCACAGCGCAGCGTACTGGACGCGCTACAGCTGCGAGACATCGCTAACCGTCGGCGTAACGCACTCTGACCATGAACGCTCGTTTTTGAGCAACCTCGGCCACATTGTGCGCCTTAGCGCGCAGGATGTGCTGGCACAGCTGCCAAAACAGGCCAGTCCCGGCGATATCGTCCTGTTGTGTGGCACATTTCTGTGTTTACAGCTTTATGAAGAGTATCCGGCGCTGCTGGGCGAGCTGCAACGGCGCGGCTACATCACGGCGGTGGATACCGGCTGGCCACCTCAGGGTTGGAGCGACGCGGTGCGGGATCAGCTCGCCCGCTGGCTGGCGCTGTGCGACTGGCTGCTACTCAACGAGGTAGAGACGCTGGGGCTCAGCGCACAGGACGATCTGCCGCGTGCCGCGCAGCAGTTGGCAAGCCAGTTAAGCGGCCGCGGCGGTTGCGTAGTAAAACGCGGAGCAGAGGGCGCGGCTTGCTGGCACAACGGCGGCGCATGGCATCAGCCGGCCCGACCTGTGACGGTGGTGGATACCATCGGCGCAGGCGACAGCTTCAATGCCGGTTTTCTCGCGGCGCTGGTGCATCAGCAGGAGATCCCCCACGCGCTGCGATGGGGCATTGCGGTGGCGTCTCTGGCCATCAGTACTCAGCCGCGTCGCTATCCCGACTGGCATCAACTGCAACTTTCCGCACAGGAGTTTTAATCATGGCCAGTGTTGAACTCGTCAAAGTGGCCAAACGCTACGCCAGACAGACGGTGCTGCATCCACTTGATCTCACTATTCCCGATGGCAGCTTTACCGTGCTGGTCGGGCCGTCGGGCTGCGGCAAATCGACGCTGCTGCGCCTGCTGGCCGGGCTGGAGAGTTTGTCAGATGGCGAGATCTTGATGAATAACGTACAGATCACCGATCGCGATCCCGCCGACCGCGATATCGCCATGGTGTTTCAGAGCTACGCGCTCTATCCGCATCTGACGGTGGCAGAGAATCTGGCGTTTCATATGCAGGTAAAAAAGGTGAAGCGCGAGGAGCAGCAGAGCAAAATCGAGCGCATCGCCGCTATTCTGGGAATCGATAAACTGCTGCAGCGCTATCCGCGCGCCCTCTCTGGCGGACAGCGTCAGCGCGTAGCGATGGGCCGCGCGATGGTGCGTAATCCACAGGTATTTCTCTTCGATGAGCCTCTCTCTAACCTTGATGCGCAGCTGCGTATGGAGTTGCGCGCTGAGATCAAGTCTCTGCACCAGCGTTTCAAAACCACTATGGTCTATGTGACGCATGATCAGGTTGAGGCCATGACGCTGGCAGACCAGATCGTGGTGATGAAAGAGGGAAGAATCGTGCAGCAGGGCGCGCCGCTGGCTATTTACGATCGCCCGGCAGATACATTTGTCGCACGGTTTATTGGTTCGCCACCGATGAATCTGCTTTCAGGCCAGTTGCTGATGCGCGACGGCGTGCCTGGCGTGCAGTGCCAGGATCTGTGGCAACCGCTACCGCCACGCTGGCACGCCACCGCGCGCCAACAGGAAGGTACGCCCGTCACGGTGGGCGTGCGTCCGCATGATCTGCTGGAAGCGGCGGAAGGCACCACTGCGCAGGTGAATGTGGTAGAGATCACCGGTGAATCGACGCTATTGCACCTTACGTGGTACGGCCAGGCATTGCATATGCAGATAGGTGGCCGGCATCCCGCGATGAGCGGTGATGCTATCGGTTTAAAATTTAATGCAGAGAAGATACATCTGTTTGATGCAGCGACAGGCGCGAGGCTGGCGGAATCGTAAGTCGATAATAACAGCGCGCCCGGTGTGACGACCCGTCAGGGCCGCCACGCCGAAATCTGCAAGGGGCTGTTTTTTTAGCCCCGCATTATCCTTCCGCTGACAGCGGCTGGAAGGTGCGGCGATTCAGACTGGTGAGCACCACCAGCAGCCCCATCATCGCCAGCTCAGCCAGCAGCGTACCTGAAATGGCCGTCAAATGATCGCCGTGCTGATTTATCTGGGTAAACACGCCGCCCAGCAGCATCGGCCCCAATCCCAGCGCCGATTGCTGCACCGTCGATAACACCGCGCTCCCGGCGCCGGCCTGATGATGCGGTACGCCGCTCATGCCGATACGATAAAAGGTGCTGACAATAAAGGACTGACCAAAACCAATCAGCACGGTAGCAGGGATCAGCGTCACAATGCCCACATCCGGCCAGGCAAACTCAAAGGTGCCGATCAATGCCAGCAGCCCGGTCATCTGAATGCCGCAACCGATAAGCAGCGTTGCCCGGCGCCCATAACGCTCGACCATCTGTGTTGAACGCATGGAGCCGATGAAATACGCCGCCCCCAGCGCAATAAAAGCATTACCAGACTGAAATGCCGTCAGCCCGAGGCCGGTTTGCAGGGTAAGCGCCACGGCGAACATAAAACCACTCCAGCAGGAGAAAAACAGTACCGCCAACGTCAGGCCAAAACGTACGCTTGGTAAACGCAGCAGCGAAGGTGGCAGAAGCGGGGCTCCGCCTGTTGCTTCCAGTCGCAGCGAGGTGCGGCGCAATCGGTGCAAAAAGAGCGGAAACAGTAACAGCAGCAGAATGCATGGCCATGACCAGTGCAGCAGCGGCCCAAGCGCCAGCGCCAGCATCAGGCAGCCAATCGCGCCCGCCAGTAACAGCGTACCGTTAATGTCTACCGCTACGCGCTGAGGGTTGCGCGTTTCCGGCACAAAGCGCCGCGCGCTAAACAGCACAAACAGGCAGATGGGTAAATTGATCAGGAACACGCTGCGCCAGCCATAGCCGCCGATATCGGTTTTGATCAGAAACCCGCCCAGTACCTGGCCGATGATAAATGCCAGTCCGCCGATGCCGCCGTACAAACCAATAGCCCGTGCGTGCGCCCTGCCCTGCAACGTTACATGCAGCGTCGCAAGAATCTGCGGCACCATAAATGCAGCGCCGACTCCCTGTAAAGCCCGCGCAAACATCAGCATTCCTGTGCTGCCTGCCACGCCACACAGTAATGAGGCGATACCGAAGATCATCACCCCGATAAGAAACACCCGACGGCGGCCGTAGTTGTCGCCAAGGCGGCCGCCCATCGCCAGACAGATAGCAAAGGCAATGCCATACACCGCAACAATCAGCGCCAGCTGAATTGGCGTGGCATGTAGCGAGAGCGCCATGGCATCAAGCGCCACGTTGACGATGGAAAAATCGATCATCGGCAGGAGTTGTCCGGCCAGCAGAACCAGCAGTCCTGCGCGTTTAAGTTGTGACATTTGCATCGGTTTACCCTTGTTTTTGCTTCCACTGCGGCATAGCATCACTGAACTGTTAAACGGGTACCAGTGCTTGATTATCATGGTATAAATACTACCCGCCTCGTCTGGAGTCACTGCTTATGAGCACGGCGCAAGCCCCCACTTTGGCTGAACATAACAACCGCAAATTGCTGGGTACCTTCCTGAGAACGCGTCGTGAAAGCCTGGATCCCAACCGGCTCGGTTTACCGCGCATGCGCCATCGCCGTACGCCGGGCCTGCGGCGTGAAGAGGTGGCGCAGCTGGCTGATGTCGGCGTCACCTGGTACACCTGGCTGGAACAGGGGCGCGATATCAATGCCTCGCCGAAAACCCTGACGGCCATTGCTACCGCGCTACAGTGCAATGATGTAGAGACGCAACACCTGTTCTTCCTGGCGGGCCATACTCTGCCCTCAACGCGCGTGGCCGCAGCCTGCTGCAAAATCGCTGAACACAATCAGCGGATGCTGGATGCCATTCAGCTGCCCGCTATCATTGAAACGCCGCGCTTCGATATTCTCGGGTATAACCAGGCCTGGTGTGGGCTGATGGGGGTTGATCTGGCGGAGATTGCCCCGGAGGACCGTAACTGTATCTGGCTGGCCTTTACCCATCCGGCATGGCGCAAGGTTATGCGTGACTGGGATGAAGTAATGCCGCAGATGGTCGCCATGTTTCGCGGTCAGATGGGCGAGCATCTGGGCGATCCGCACTGGGAGAGTTTTCTGGCACGCCTGATGAATGGTTCGGATGAGTTTGCCCACACATGGCAGCGCTATGAATTGGGCAAGGTGGAGAACCGCGTAAAGCGTTTTTATCATGAAGAGACCGGCGAGCTGACGCTTCGCCAGAATAACTGGTGGTCCGCCTCACGTAATGGCGATCGCCTGCTGGTATATGTGCCCGACGATGCCGCCAGCGCTGCTGCATTACATAAGCTCATGCCTTAAATAAACCTTATGAGACCCGCAGGGTCTCTGTTCCTGTTTCTGATATCCCTGCCAGAACCCATTATTCTGACTATGCTTATCCTGTGATTCTGACTCAGGAGAAGGCATGAAAATACTCTATTTCGTTTCGCTTATTGCCTCTGCCGGATATTTACTGGCGTTTCTGCCGAAATTACGCACGCGACGTGAGCCGGTCGCTTATTGGGGCTGCTGGGCTTATTTAAGTATCAATGCCATATACTGGGTAATATTCGCGCTGCGCTACTATTTCATGCGCTGATATTTTACCTTAATCAGGGAGTTCTGTTATGTCTGAAAATAACCGCGATAAAATGCCGTACCTGCTCTATTTAGCCCGTCAGCGTTTACTGCTGGAAAATATTGATGGCCATATCGTTGATATTGGCGGAGCGGAAACCACTGGCGATCGCTACCGCTGGAAACTGGATGGGAAAGAGGCGCAGGGCGAAACGCTTAATGAAGTTGATGCGCTACTGGAAGAGGTAGAAAAACATCTGAGCTTTCTGTTCGTTGACGGGCAGTTTACCAGCCTGCCCGATGTCAGTGAGGATTATGGCGATCGACTTGATAATGCGCCGTCACGCCAGATCGCGCTGCCGGAACTCAGCGACAATGATGAAAATATTGTGCGCTAACGTATGAACAGGCTGCCTGCAGGCAGCCTGCTGAACCTTATACCGCTGGCGTGGTGCTTGCCATTCCTGGCACGAGAATAACTTTGCGACAATCCTCTTTGCGCTTCTCAAATATTTCATAGCCACGCGCCGCATCTTCCAGCGGCATATGATGGGTTACAATCTCTTCCGGGGTCAGTAAACCTTGCTCGATCAGTGACAAAAGACGCGGCAGATAGGCCTGTACATGCGTCTGTCCCATCTTGAATGTCAGCCCCTTATCGAACGCATCGCCAAACATAAAGCCGTGGATGAAGCCGGCATATACGCCCGGTACACTCACCACGCCACCCCGCCGTACAGCGGCGATACACTGCCGCAGCGCTTTACCGCTGCTGCCTTCCAGTTTGAGGTTGCTCAGCACCGTCTCAGTCAGGCTACCTTTAGCTTCAAAGCCCACCGCATCAATCACGGCATCCACGCCACGATTACCTTTCGTGTGGTCGATGATCCAGGCGGCAGGATCGTCAATCTCATCAAAGTTGATCGGAATAACCCCATAGCGCTGGCGGGCAAAATCGAGCCGGTAAGCGTTATGGTCAATCATGAAGATCTCTTCCGCTCCCGCCAGACGGGCGCAGGCCGCACTCAGTAAACCTACCGGGCCGGCACCAAAAATTGCCACGCTGGAGCCTTTATCCAGACCGGCATTCTGTACGGCCTGCCAGGCGGTCGGCAAAATATCTGAAAGGAATAACACTTTGTCATCCGGCAGCGTCAGCGGCACTTTAAAGGGCCCGGTATTGGCCTTCGGCACGCGCACATATTCCGCCTGCCCACCCGGCACGCCGCCATATAATTTGCTGTAGCCAAACAGCGCTGCCGGTGCGGTAATATTCTTTTTATTTAAAATTGCACCCCGTCCGCTATTGGTTGTTTCACAGGCGGCATATTGGTGCAGGTGACAAAAGAAACAGTCGCCACAGGCAATAACGAAAGGCACTACAACGCGATCGCCAATTTGCACATTGGTAACGTCGCGTCCCGCTTCCACCACTTCTCCCATAAATTCATGACCAAATATGTCGCCATGATCGGTGCCGGGAATTTTTCCCCGATAAAGGTGTAAATCGGAGCCGCAAATGGCCGTGGCCGTTACCCGCAGAATAATGTCATCCGGCTGCTCTAATATTGGATCGGGTACGGTTTCTACGCGCACACGATGCGGGCCGTGATAAGTCAGTGCTTTCATAATCTCTTCCTCATAAATAAACGTAGCGTGCGCCCGAAACTTTTTAAGGCGAGTGAAGTAAGCCTGGTGATAATCATTAATTAGGCAAGCGCATCGGTAACGGTATTTGGGATGCTGCGCTTAGTTGAGGAGAGTTGCGAGGCATCTCGCAAGTCGTTACCTGGTACAACAATGGTTAAAAAAAACACTGGATATAACAACAGTAAACTGTATACTTATCCAGCGGCCTGATTGACTGATTTACGTTTGTAAGAGGTGATACTGATGATGATCTCAACTGAGAGTTTGTCTGCTCTGAACGCTAGCCTGCTGATGAGCAGCCGTGAAATCGCCAGATTGACTGGCATCACGCATGGCGAAGTGAAGCGCCTGATTAAAAGTCTGGAAACCGCGCAGCGCCTTTCCCAGCCTGTCACGGTGAATCTTTACGAGCATGAAGGGGAGCAACGTCAGGAGTTTCAGCTCAATAAACGTGACTCCCTGCTGGCGGTGGCACGTCTTTCGCCGGGCTTTACGGCTGAACTGCTCGATCGCTGGCAGGAGCGGGAAAAATTTACCCATATCCCTGATTTCACCAATCCGGCTGAAGCCGCACGCGCCTGGGCGGAACAGTTTGAACAGCGTCGTGCAGCAGAGCAGCAGCTGGCGCTCTCTGCCCCAAAGGCGGAGTTCTTTGACCGCCTCGTTGACGTGCATGAGTCGCTGGGTTTCCGCCAGCTGTGCAAGATGCTGAAGGTGAAAGAGACAGATTTCCGCCAGTTCCTGCTGGAACGCAACATTATGTACCGCGATAAGGGCGTACTGGCGCCGCAGAAACACCATTTGCAGGCTGGCTATTTTGCGCTGCGCTGTGGTACCGGAGAGAACCAGCATGCGTTTTCTCAGGCACGTTTCACGGCTAAAGGGGTGAAATGGGTCGCCAGCCTGTGGGCCGGTCATGTCGCTACACGGCCTGATGGCGTGGCGGCATAACGCTTAACAGCCACCTGTGCGCAGCTGGCCTCGGGGTTTTTTAGCCTGCAGGCCATCTGCACAGGTTGCGCATAATTACTGCACTTCGCCTCCCCCGGAGAGGCTTTGCGCTTCGGCGCACGACACGCAGGCACTTCCTGAATCTGTTTGTCACCCGATATTACTGTGCCGCCGGAAAGTTTCGTACAATCGGCGCAAACTCATCAGCCTGTTTCCCAAACAGTCGCTGTGGACGAAAGTCACTGAGTAGATCGCTTGCCGTATCGTTAACCATCTCTTCCGCTACCAGCCTGCCCAGCAGCGGCGAAAGCGTAATGCCGCTGTGCGTTACCGCTACATATACCCGCTGATGCGGAGTCACATAGCCAATGGCCGGCAAGCCATCAGCAGGACGTGCACGCTGCCCGACGACAATCTGCTCAATGCGTAACTTGCCGGCATCATCAAAGAGCGCCTGATAGCGCTCGCAGAACTGCCGGGCGATCTCCCCTTCCGGCGCTGGCGGTGCCGCCGGATCGGCCAGATGATCGAGATCCAGCGCTTGTAACAGCAAACGCCCGCCGCCGTCTGGCCGCACATTTAACCGCGGCGAAATTAAGTTGGTGCCCAGCGGTAGCGGTTGCGGTGCAGTGCGCGCCAGGAAGCTGCAGGCGACCGGGTCAGGTTTACTGGTATCCAACAGGGCAATATGGATGTCCAGCGTATGCAGTAGCTGATTGGCCCAGCGCCCGGTGGCCAGCACGATACGGTCGCCGTGCCACTCCTCCCCACTCTCCAGCTGCAGGGTAACGCCGTCACGGTTTTCACTTATATGCCGTATCGCCTGGTGCTGCTGCATCACCGCACCATGTGCCTGCGCTTCTGTCCAGAGTCGCGCGAGATAGAGCATCGGGTACAGCAGCGATTCGGTCGGGAAGTGCCAGATACTGCCGCTGACCGCCTGCGGCCGCAGTGCCGGGATCTCCTGCTGTAGCTCCGTTAGCGTTACCTGACGGACCGCATAACCGGTTTGCTGCAGCGCAGTAACGCGCTGCAGTAGCCGCTGCTGCGCGTCGCCCGTACCGGCCCACTCCCAGGTGCCGCAGCTCTCCAGCCAGCGCAAACTGTTCGGCTGCGTCAGCTGCAGGCGGGCGTGATCCTCCATTGCCAGAGCATTGAGCCGTTGATAGGCGGGCGGCGGCTTGCCATTTGCATTAACCCAGGCAAAGGTCGTGCTGCTGGTGCCAGCCCCCATATAGTCCCGATCGAATATCGTGACCTGTGCGCCCTGCAGCGCTAAAGCACGCGCTACGGCTAAGCCGATCACACCTGCGCCAACTACCGCAATCTGTTGCGTTGCCATACCCTCATCCCCCTGTTTGATGCATCAACCCGTACTTTACCCTTACATAACCGCCGTCAGCGTCATACGAATAAATTCTCTCACCCCTCGGCATCGGTAAACCGTTAACGGATCAGGCGAAACTCGCTTCGCTCGCTGGCGTACTTTCCTTACCGGGTCTACGGTTAATCAAAAAGCACAATAATTTAACCAACCGTGGAAAGCCTGTATGACCGTCCATGTCGACATTGCAGCACATCAGCAAAGCGAATTTCTTCAGCTGCATCAGGATTTGCAGACTCACCTTGAGTTGCTCCTGCCCGCCGGCCAGCAGGCCGATCGCGTGCGCGCCGCCATGCGTG
>NZ_MLFS01000041.1 GCF_002095485.1 Pantoea wallisii
GGCTGGGGTCTGATGGCAACTGCTTAGTTAGCTGTCAATGTTCGCTATGTGCGAGAAGCGGACGTTAATGAACATGGCTATACAATCCATTGTCAAAAGACTTATGCTCATTCGAAGATAGCAATCTCAGTTTGTCATGACCCTGTCATCAGAGACTGCGCCATGCGTCTATTGCTATTTCATATGAGTTGAGACGCGCCTGGTGATCGTAAATCCAGGAGTTCACCATAATTTCATCCGTGCCGGTTCTCTCTGCGAGGCTTTGCAACCGTTCATGGACAATCGCCTTATCACCCCAGATTGACTCACGTAGCAGGGAGGCAACTGCGGCTTTCTCATGACTTGTCCATAGTTCGTCCATCTCCTCCACAGGAGGGGGAAGCTGAACGTTCACTCCACGGATGAGATTAAGGAATTTCTGCTTCTCTGTGCTGCTCAGGTATTCGGCCTGAGAGGCAGACTCGGCAGCCACAATATTGACGCAGATAAGTACATAGGGCTGCTGCAGCTGCGCTGAAGGCTTAAATTCACGGCGATAAGTGTTGATGGCCTCATTCATGGCGTCCGGGGCAAAATGTGCGGCAAAGGCCAGTGGCAGGCCCTTTTGGGCTGCCAGACGTGCGCTGAACATGCTTGACCCCAGCAGCCACACTGGCACGTCCGAGCCTGAACCCGGAATAGCGCGAAGCATCTGACGTGGCTCCGGGAGCGCCATTAACGCCATCAGTTCGTCCAGCTGATCCGGAAAGTCGAGCCCGCGTGACATTGAATCACGCCCTAGCGCACGCATGGTGAGCTGGTCAGTGCCGGGAGCACGACCGAGTCCCATATCAACGCGGCCGGGGTAGAGAGCATCCAGCGTGCCGAACTGCTCTGCCACGATGAGCGGTGCATGATTTGGCAACATGATGCCGCCAGAACCAATACGGATAGTCGATGTGTGTGCGCCAATATGGCTGAGAGCGACTGTCGTGGATGCGCTGGCGATGTCCGGCATGTTGTGGTGTTCAGCCATCCAGTAACGAAAATAGCCTTTTCTTTCGGCAAGCTGAGCCAACTCTCTTGAGCGATGAAGGGAATGTGCGACGGTTGAGTTTTGCGTGATCGGGGATAAATCGAGTACCGAAAGAGGTACAGAGTCATAGTTCTTCATCTGGCTTCCTTTCAATTCTTCAGGTTAAGAATTTCCCTGCAGGCTGCAGGAGCCGGCAGGGCGGAAGTTCCGGATTCATTCCCGGAACCTCTCAAAGTGTGATTATCAGGACTGACTGAACTTATTCGTTAGCGGCCGCCTGCTGCAGAGTCTTTTTCGCCGGTGCGGCTTTGGGCTTGCTGCTGGAGTAAATGAAGAAGAGCGCGATGCCAAGGAAGACAACGGCGCCGAGCCGGCTCATTGAGAACGGAATCGACTCATTCCCCAGCCAGCCAAAGTTATCAATCAACATGCTCATGGTCAGCTGACCAAAAATGACGGCGACCGTGGCAACCGCAGCGCCAATGCGCTGGACGGCGAGTACCATAATGACGATATACGGCACGCCAAACATTGCACCCAGCAGCTGCCATTTAGGCACGTCCATCAGGGTCAGGGCGTGTTTGGGTTCGAAGAAGAGAATCAGCAGCCCCGTCACCAGCGCACCGATCGAAAACGTCAGGAATGCACTTTTGAATACTCCGACCTTACTGCCCAGCTGCCCATTAATAGCCGCCTGGATACTCAGCATGGTACCGCCGACGACGGCGAGAAGAATCATGATAAAAGTCATAACGTTACCTTACCCCTGTGCAACCATAACCAGCGCTGCAATGATGAAAATCAGCGCGATGATGCGTTTACTGTCTATTTTCCTGTGCGGCGTACCGAGCAGGCCGAAGTGATCAATGATCAGGCTCTTGAAAACCTGACCTGCCAGGATGCCGATCATGGTCATGGCGATGCCGATTGCCGGCGTTGCCACAGTCAGGATGGTGACGTAAATCGGCCCAAGCACGCCGCCAAGCAGTTGCCAGGAAGGCTGCGCAAAGAACGACGGGCTGTTACGCGGGCTGAAAAAAAGCATAAGCAGGAAGGTCAGCGCTGCACCCACACTAAATACGCTGAAGGTAGCCCAGAGGTCACCGACCTCTCCACCCAGTGGCCCGAGCAATCCTGCCTCTACGGACAGTCCCATGCCTCCGGCAATTACAATTAAAATCAGTATCAGATGCATAGCAATTAGTCTCCGGTTGTCCAGGCGGAGAAGACTACGCCTTAACAAACGTGAGAAAAATGCCATAATGAGATAAACACCTGTGCAGGATATGCATCAATGAATGAGCCCGGTAATATCAGTATTCGCGCCCTGCTGATTTTCATAGACGTTTATGAGTCGCAGAATTTCTCTGTGGTGGCACGCCGGGAAGGGATATCTGCCTCTCAGGTCTCGCGCATTATCTATCAGATGGAGGATGCTCTCGGGCAGCAACTTTTTTACCGCAATACCCGGGCAATTATCCCGACAGAAAGCGGCCATCTTTTTATCCGCTATGCGCGGGCCATGACGGGTAGCCTGGAGGAGGCGCGGCGGGAGCTCAACGAAAGAACACTTGAGCCTTCAGGAATAGTCCGTATAAACGCACCGGTGTTCTTTGGGCAGCGGCATGTGGCTCCCGCATTAGCTGGTCTGACGGAGCGATATCCAAGGCTCAGCATTGATCTCACGCTGACCGATGATTACATCGATCCACACCGGGATCCGGCTGACGTGATTTTCCGGATTGGCGCGCTAATGGACTCCTCATTTCATGCACGTGTGTTTGGTCAGCAGTTCTATCATCTCGCCGCATCACCGGATTACATTCGCCGGCACGGTATACCTGAATCACCTGAAGAGCTCGCGCGTCATAAATGCCTGGTCTATCGTGGCTCCTCAGGACCAAACCGCTGGCTGCTGCGCAGTCATGGGGAGCAATGGGTGCACTATCCCGTCTCGCCGCTGATGTCATCTAATAATGCTGAAACGTTGCTGATTGCCGCACTTGGGGGGATGGGGATCGTGCTGTTTCCTGACTGGCTGATTGGCGAACGGCTGAAGAGTGGTGAACTGGTCGTGCTGCTGCCGGAAGTTGACTCATCCATAAAAACAGAGCCGCAGCATATCGCGGCAATCTATCCGAATGCCCGCCACCCTCCGCTGAACGTTCGGGCTATTATCGATTACTACCTTGAAGCGTTCGGCTCACCGCTTTACTGGCAGTCTGAATAAGATATTCTGGCTTTATAGCTCATCTTTAAAATAGCTGGTCGCTTACAGCAGCTACACCAACTACGGTGGTAGATGCTGCTTATACAGAAGGTTATTTTAAATATTCGCACAGCCCGCTCTTCGCACCCGTCAAACTGACAATGTCCGCTTTTGGCACAAAGCGGACGGAAATAGGTGAACGTCCGCTATGAGCGAAAAGCGGACATTCATATTGCATGGTATTGAACTGGTTACGTTGCAAAAGGAACTGTAAATGGCAGCAGACGAAATCACACTGCTGCCAGCGATAGCCTTCTTCTTTTTATTGAATAGGATTTGCAACCAGCATGGCGCTGAGAGAAAGCATAAACAGGGCTATCGCAGCATCAAGCACGCGCCACGCAACGGGCCTGTGAAAAACCGGCTGAAGAAATCGCGCGCCGAATGTCAGGGTGGTAAACCACACCACGCTGGCAATACAGGCCCCGAAGCCGAACATCGACTTGCCTGCGCCGGGATAACGTGTGGAAAGACTGCCAACGAGCACCATGGTGTCCAGGTAAACGTGCGGGTTCAAAAACGTAAAGGCCATGCAGGTCAGAAGCACTTTTTTACGGCTTCCGGCGCCTTTGTCAGCAGGCTTGAGCGCCTCCGCACCCTTTATGGCGCGCCATGCCGCCATCAGCCCGTATACAGCCAGAAACGCCGCGCCGGCAAAACGCAGCACCTGCAGCAGGCCAGGCCACGCCTGTACGAGCCGGCCAATACCCGCCACGCCCGACAGGATAAGCACAATATCGCCCAGAGAGCAGATGGCCACGACCAGCCAGACGAAGTTGCGCTGAAGCCCCTGGCGCAGGGCAAATGCATTCTGTGCGCCAATGGCCATAATGAGGCCGGCACCGGTGGCAAAGCCGGCTGGAATTGCAGATAAGTACATATATCACTCTGAATAAGGTCAGGAATAAGCGCGGGCTGCGCCCGCGCTGGATAAGCCGGGATTTTGTGCCGGCTCAGGAGCAAAGACAGGGTCAGGATGCTTCGATAAGCGACACGCTGTACTGCAGGCCTGGCATCATGGCCTCCAGCCCGTAGGTCAGCATTTTTCCGGCTTCCTGCAGGGCATCGAGCGGCATTTCAGGCAGGCTTTCCAGAATAAACCACATGTGTTTATCTGACGCGCTCAGGCGGGTCCGCACCCCCTGACGCCAGTTCCAGCGGCGACAGGTGACGCCCGCGTCGTCGCACCATATCACTTCACCTGCATCAGGATACTCCACAGTGGCCTGACCATCCTTCAGCGAATCAAACGGCTCGTTTCCGCTGGCTACTATAAGGCGGGGGCTGCCACGATAAGCATCTCCGTTTTCACCTCCAACAGGGACGGCGTAGCGCAGGCTTACTGCGTTATACAGGTCTACTACCGGGTCAAGGGCCGCCATGGAGCCGTCTCTCAGCACGCGTTTGCGTAGTGTCTCTGCCGAGCAGGGTGTGCGCTTTGGCTTTGCCCCAAAGGCGCGAAAGACCTCTGACCAGGCATTCAGATGGGCGTCCGCCCAGTCAGGCTGACCGGCGAGGACGTCTTCACACGCTCTGCGCAACGCGACCTCGCCGACGCTGGCATTAACTACCGGGGCGGCAGTCACGCTGATGCTCAGTGCGCGAAAACCTGGCGCCAGCTTTGCGACATCAGGGCTGATTGACGGATGTACTGCGAACATTAGATAATCCTGTAATGACCATTTCAATACATGATAATGACCGGTGAACAAAAAAGTCAATATACCGACCGTGACGGGCGCTGATGCTTCCGTTGTTAATGAGGCTCTGTCGACCGCCGTCAGGCAATATCGCAGCCAGAGGAAAATGTCGCTGGATGAGCTGTCAAGGCAGGCGGGCGTGAGCAAAGGCATGCTTGTGGAAATTGAAGCCTGCAGAGCCAATCCCAGCATCGCACTGCTTTGCAGGCTGGCGTCGGCCATGGGCGTTTCAGTAGCGGACATCGTTAACGTGGCAAGCAGCCCAAGCGTGTACGTTATTTCTGCGGATGACATCCCCTGCCTGTGGCACGGAGAACATGGAGGCAGCGCGCGCCTGCTTGCCGGCACAAGCGGCCCGGACATGGTTGAGCTCTGGGAATGGAAAATGCACCCGAACGAGATTTTTGAAACCGGAGGACACTCTTATGGCACAAGCGAACTTCTCCACGTTGTGAAGGGATCCCTGCAGCTGACGGTGGGAGAGGAAAGCTTTATCATCGGGGAAGGCTGTTCGGCGGTTGCCCGCACGGACGTGCCGCACAGCTATGCCTGCGCAGATGAGGGCGCGCTGGTATTCACCATGACAGTGAGCGAACAGGGCCGCTGAGAACAGTGATGGCAGATACATGCCATCACTGAGAGCGTCACGCCGTCAGGACGCGAGCTTCATCATAACGAGGCCCGCTATGATAATCACCGCCGCGAGTATGCGCATCGGGGTCGCGGGCTCTCCCAGAAAATACAGCCCCACAATAAACGATCCGACAGCACCAATGCCGGTCCAGATGGTGTAGGCCGTTCCCAGCGGCAGGGAGCGCATGGCGGTCGCCAGCAGAGCAAAACTGACTATCAGGCCGGCCACGGTGGCGAGCGTATAAAGCGGGCGCGTGAAGCCCTCCGACAGCTTCATTGAATATGCCCAGGCCACCTCAAGCAAACCTGCAGCAACAAGCATTAACCAGGCCATAGATACTTCTCCTTATACTCTTTGGGTCGTCCCGTAAAAGGCCCTGATTGTGCGCGGGTCGTCCCGCCACGGCCGGAATTCAGTGGACTGGTTCTTTTAGCTCTGCGTGGCGGCAAGCCGGGCGGCAAAGCCGATAAACAGCAGGCCGGTGAGCGAATTGACCAGTGCGACCAGGCGCCTGCGCGTGCCCAGCCAGCGGGCAACCGCCGCGCCGGTCAGCAGTAAAAACGTCATCCATGACAGGCTGATGAGCTGCAGCACCGCGCCCAGCACGCTGAATGCGAGCGCACTGTGTGCCGTGGCCGGATCGATAAACTGAATAAAAAAAGAGACGTAGAACAGGATAGATTTCGGGTTCGTGATGCTCAGCATGAGCGCCTTCAGAAAGTAGTTCTCCTGTCTGACCGCCGGAACCGGCGCGTCCTGCGGAGGCTGACGGAGGGCAGACCAGATGATTTTTATGCCCAGCCAGCTGAGAAAGAGCGCACCCAGGTACTTCACGGCGGTAAACACGTGCGGGCTTGCCTGAATCAGCGTGGCGATGCCGGCCCAGGCCAGAAAAATAAGAAACATGTCTCCCAGCACCACACCGGCAACGCCCCGGTACGCGGCGCGCATCCCCCGGCTTATTCCCGTGCGCAGTACGTACAGGCTGTTAGGGCCTGGAATCATCACGATTACCAGCGCGCCGGCGAGAAACGTCCAGAAATTTATCACGCCATAGTCATGAAACATGTGTTACCTCTCCGGCTGCGTCTGTGACGCAGAAAATATGCCCTGGCCGGCCCGTCAGAACAGGCTGACCGCGTTGCCTGACTCATGAAGCGCGTCCGCCAGGTCCTGTGCCAGCGCCTCAGACTGCTCATCGCTGAGTGAGCCGGGCGTCAGGCGAATAGCGTACTGCGGCTCCGAAAGATAAAAGCCTGTGCCCGCGCGGACGAGCCAGCCGCGCGCTTCCATCAGGCTGACGAGCGCGGCGGGTTCCCTGCACAGTGGAAGCCAGACGTTAAGCCCGTCGTATTCCCGCGCAGCCTCCACGCCGCATGCGCGAAGCGCGGCGAGCAGAACGTTACGCCTGTCCCTGTAGAGAGCAGCTGCTGTGCTGACTTTGCGCGCCACGGCCGCAGATGACAGCGCCTTCTCCGTCATGTCCTGCAGGATATGGCTGACCCAGTGCGTGCCAGAGGCCATGCGCCGGCTCAGTCTTTCTGACGTGCCGGGGTTGCAGGCGACCAGCGCCAGCCTCAGGTCAGGGCCGTAAAATTTTGAAACCGAGCGGACAATGGCCCAGTTCTGCGTTTCAGCAGCAATCACGTTCTGATATTCGTGCGCCGAAAGCAGCGAAAAGTGATCGTCAACGATAACCATCACGTGCGGGAAGCCGGCCAGTACGGTCCTGATTGCTGCCGCCCGCTCCGGGCTCAGGCTGCAGCCGGTGGGGTTATGCGCCCGGGGCGTGACGATCACGACCTGCGCCCCCGCGTCCAGCGTCTCCTGCAGTGGGCCGGGAAGCAGGCCGTGCCGGTCAACCGGCACGCCGGCCGGAACGTATCCGAGGCTGCGAATGGCATTGATGCTGCTCAGAAAGCAGGGCTCCTCAACCGCAATTTTCTCGCCAGATATCAGGTAGCCGGTTATCAGGCGCTCAATGGCGTCAACTGCCCCATGCGTGAGGCCGAGGCCAAACGTACCGGGCACGTCACGGCTGAACCACTCACGGCCCGCTTTCTCAAGACACGGGTTGATGACGCTTCCGCCATAGCTGCGCGGCGTCAGGCTGACGGCCTGCAGCAGCGGCGCCAGGTCCGGCAGCACGGACGGCTCCGGATTGCCACCTGACACATCAGTCAGCACTGTCTGACTGGCGGGGCCTTCCTGTTCCGTCACGTCTTCAGGCTGTGTGATGGTGGTGCCGTAGCGCCCGTTAGTGACCGCGATGCCGGCTGCCGCCAGCTTTTTGTAGGCTGAGGCAACAGTGTTGCGGTGCACCCCGAGGCGGACGGCCAGCTCCCTGACGGGCGGCAGCGCGTCACCGGGCTGTAGCCTGCCTGTGCGGACTTTCTGCCTGACGGATTCAAAAATTTCAGATGCTGTCATTGTCTCTGCTCCGGCCTCAGCCAGCCTTCAGGGAAAGAAATTTTCAGGGGGCAATGTTGGTTGCTGACCGACAGTGCCTGCTGAATATCCGTGCCGTAAATAAAAATAATGCCTGAGGGCATTATATCTTTTCCTGCAAACATTGTCATGTGACAATAAATTACGCTGCTGCTATTCTCGCCGGTATTCAACCAAATCAACCCTGCAGGAGCATTCTATGTTTACCGGTCTGAGCGCCTTTCCGCTGACGCCCGTCACACCCGCCGGTTTTGACGAACGCGGTTTTATTCGCATTCTTGAACGTATTACGTCCGCCGGCGCCGATTCGATTGGCGTTCTTGGCTCAACGGGCAGCTACGCCTACCTGACGCGTCCGCAGCGCAGCCGGATAGCCGGCATTGCAAAATCACATGCAGGAAATATTCCGGTCATGGTCTGTGTCGGCTCGGTCAGCACCGATGAGGTGCTGCGTCTGGCTGATGACGCACAGGCGGCCGGTGCTGATGCGCTGCTGCTGCCGCCGGTTTCGTATCAGACGCTCAGGGATGATGAGGTTTTCGGCCTGTTTGAGACGCTGATGCAGCACGTATCGGTGCCGGTGTGCATCTACGACAACCCCGGCACGACGCGCTTTGAATTCTCAGACGAGCTGCACGGACGCATCGCCCGGCTGCCCGGTATCCGCTCCGTTAAAATTCCGGGCGTTCCGTCTTCGCCGGATGACGCACGGGCGCGCGTGCAGCGGCTGAAGTCGACGCTGCCTGACGGGGTGACGGTCGGGATCAGCGGCGACGCCAGCGCCGCAACCGGACTCAACGCTGGCTGCGAGGTTTGGTACTCCGTCTGCGGCGGCCTGTTTCCGCACGCGGCAAAAGAAATTACCGACGCGGCGGCCCGGGGAGAACGTGAGCGGGTCGTACAGCTCAGCGATCGCCTGCAGCCGCTCTGGAGCCTGTTCCGTAAGCACGGCGGCAGCATCCGCGTAATGGCCGCTGCCGCCGGCGCACTCGGGCTGACGGACCCAGACTGCCTGCCCCGGCCTCTTCGTCCGCTTTCTGCCGGTGATATTGCAGATGTCGCTGCCGTTATCCGCAGCCTTGCACTGAGGTAAGGAACATGAAAGAGGAAGCACTGTCAGGCTGCGCCCGGGCGGAGGGTATGGACAGAGCCGGACTGGCCCGGTACGTGCTGGCCGCCACGCTTGCCCGGCTGGCTGACGGGGGAGGCGTCCTGGCAGTGATCCTTCTGTGTGTTGCCGGAAGTGGGTCCGCCGCCTGGGCCGGCACGCTGGCCGCCTGCATCACGCTGCCTCACCTTGCCGGCCCCTTCATTGCCCGCCGTCTGGACACGGCACATGACGGCCGGCGCGTCATTGCTGCCGCCTGCCTGATTCATACCGGGTTCATCCTGGCGGCGACGCTGACCTTCTCCTCCGTACCGCTCTTTATAACAGGCGTCCTGCTGGCCGGAGCTGGCCTCTGCGGGCCGCTGCTTACGGGCGGCATCAGCAGCCACCTTCCGGCCATTGCCGGCCGTTCCCGGGAAAGTCAGCGCCGGGCACACGGCTGGGACGTGGCAACCTACGGGCTGGGCGGCACGGTCGGGCCTTCCCTGGTTGCGGCGCTTGCCGCCTGGTTTTCTCCTTCCGCAGCCCTGTATGCGCTGGCGGCCGCAACGGCGCTGGCCGCTTTTTTTATCATGCGCATTCCGCACACCTCCGGTGCCGCCGCAGGTGAAAACCGGCAGGTGCCGGGGCCTGTTGCGACGATGAGGCTTATCGTCCGGAATGTTCGCCTGAGAAGAACGCTGTACCTGACGCTTGCCGTGGCCTTTTGCGTGGCGGTGCTCCCGGTCACGGCCGTCAGCCTGGCTCCAGCGCTCGGCGTGGCGGCCACCACGGCGGCTTATCTGACCGTTGCTTATGGCAGCGGTAACCTTACCGGCTCCGCATACCTGATGGCTCGCCCGCTCAGCGGCGAACCCGATACCCTCATGGTCCGCTTTGCCTGTTTCATTGCTGCCGGTGTCTTTCTAATCCTGCTGAACATGCACTTTGCTGTTCTGCTTCTGCTTTTTTTTGTAACCGGCATGCTTAACGCAGGATTTTTTGCCGCTACCCTGGCCGCGCGGAGCGAATATTCCCCTGCGGAGTGCCGGGGGCAGGTATTCGTCTGGGTCGGCGCGTTGAAAATCACGGCGGGCTCGCTGGGCTCGGCCGCCGCCGGCAGGCTGATACTGACGGACAGCGGCTGGCCACTGGCTCTCGGTATCATTGTACTGGCTTCTTTTATCAGCATCGCGATAACAGAACGGACGCTGGCTTCCCTTAGTCCTCCGGAAAGCGGCGAACGGGACAGGTGTTAATAAACAAAGACTACCTTTTACTGCATTCAATAAAGGATGCCTTTATAAAAGGTTTATTTCCGGCTGAAAGTTCAACAGTGCAAGTCAGACAATGTCCGCTTCTGGCACAAAGCGGACTGGTTTGCAGGTCAATGTCTGTTATGAGCGAAGAGCGGACGCGCCATAATCTTATCAGCCAGCCTTCAAACATTTCATATTTGAAACAGTCAAATTCATGTTAACCCACTTACTCAGCACAGGAGAAAGTGGGTTAACAATGACAGCAGCTACTTTATTTCAGAAAATCAGTTATGAGTCTGATATTTTCGCTGGTTTCAAATGGTAAACCACCATGACCTGCTCCCTGAATCATTTTATAACTAACAGGGATATTATATTTTTTCAGCGCGCTAACAAGAATGGCTGACTGGCCTGTGCCAACATTGCAGTCATTACTCCCATTTTCTATAAAGAAGGATGGTGCGTTATTTTTTACATAGATCGCCGGGTTAGCCGCATACACTTTTTTCTGATTATCAGACAGTGTACCACCGAGATACTGCTCTTCAAGGGTTGGTTGATGGTTATCATTATTCACCGGGCATCCCTGACCAGTCACAAAATTCTGTATTTTACTGAAGTCAACCGGGGGATACAGTGCCACCACGCCCTCAGGTTTGATGAAGTTTTCAGGATGCTTTTTCCCGGCATTGAATGTCGGGTCATCGAAAGCTAGTCCGGCCAGGGAAACAATATTTGCACCGGCTGACTCTCCATAAAAATATAATCTTTGTGGGTTCAATTGATATTGATTTGCATGTGATGTAATAAATTCTGAAGCCAGAAAGAAATCCTGAACAGCTGCCGGAAAGCGACTCTCTCCGGATAACCGGTAATCAACACTGACAAATGCATAGCCTTTCTTTAAGATGGCATCCACGATACTAAAGCTGGCCATTTTTTTGTTTCCAAATTTAAAACCTCCTGGATGAGCATAAATAACCACAGGATAAGGCCCTTTTGTATTCATGGGAAGATAGATGTCCAGTTTCTGAGTACTGGAATCTTCTCCATAAGAAACATCAGAAAAGGAAGGGGAATAAGATTTGTCGTGTAGAGTTGGTCCCCCCTGAGGGATCGGATTCATGCGTTTTTCCTGAGTATCTGCAAATACAGCAGAAGTTAAAAAGAACAATGACGAAATGGATATTAATGTAAGACAAAGGTGTTTTTTCATAAGGGCTCCTGGAAATCGCGGGTATTTTTAACTCTTGCAAAAAAGCCAGCAAGTCTTTTAACTGGGGTTATCCGCTGGCCAGCCCCGGATAAATTCATTATTTCTGAAAGTTCGCTCTTCGAAACATATTAATCTTTGCTCGCCGGGCGGGCCTGTCGGTGTTCGACAATCAAGAGTCCGGCCCAGTTATTGTTTCCATCGTGCTAATCCCCGGAACAATCGTCATATGCAGCATGTCAAAAACAGAAGCAAGTAAAGCACCAGCGTGCCTTTGACGGGCAAGCTTGTCAGCAGTCTTAACGGGAACTTGCAGCATTAATCACTTCCATTAACCGGCCGGAGGCGGATTCCAGCATTATCATTTTGAGTTCATGATGATTCAGATGAGGATAAAGCTCGCTTAACATACCCAGGCGGAGCCAGTACTCAGCCTGAGCATTCACTGAGCGTGACATGGCCTTACTGGCATCACGGATGTCATTTTGCAAAAAATCGGAAATTTTAACGATATCCATTGTACACATACCATAACAATATATATGTGAATCGTAACTTATATCAGGGACTGACCTGTTGCCAGCAAACTAACATAGCGCGATGTAAGCAACGTCCGCTTCTGGCACTTAGCGGACATTGCATCCCATCCCATTACAACCGCTCAGCGCCATCAATTTTTAGCTCATAAACAACACAGGGCACGTCATAATGCTGTTCTATCGCTTTGTAAGTCATACCTAACCGCTGCATCACTCGCTGAGAAGGGATATTCTCAGGATCGGAAACCGCCACTAAATACGTCGCGCCTGTCTGCTCTTGCGCAAAATTAATAATCGCTTTAGCTGCTTCTGTCGCATAGCCTTTACCATGCTGATCCGGGACAAGCCGCCAGCCAATCTCTAAAGGGGCGTCCTCTACATTCGCCAGATGCTGAAGGCATGCTGCACCAACGATGGTCTCTGAAGCTTTTTCTTTGATCGCCCACCACGAGAAACCATATTTTTCCCATCGGGCCTGAACACGCCTGATGTTTTCCCAGGTCTCTTCCGGTGTTTTGATAACGCCATTATTGATATAACGCATCACGCCGGCATCATTATCCATCACCCTTAATCCCTCATAGTGTGAGTCATGGAAGGGTTCGAGCCTCAAACGTGCAGTTTCTAAAACCATCTGACACTCCTTTTCATGTGAGTATGTTGACTGGATATTGGATGCACAACGATCTATGAATCAACGTATCACGTGGTTTGCTGCATAAGCTATGGGCGCTGAGTAAATTGATATCCGCTAAGGGTGAAAACATCCCCTGATTATTTTGCAGCGGAAGAGAGTGAAACAAAGCCGTGTAGCATTGATTTGCACGGCACAATCTAATGTCAATCTTTTCGTTTTGCTTACGTACTTTTTGTGACGGGTTCATTAAAATCTCCTGTGAGAATGAACGTTCACTACAAGGTATTTCATGAAGACTTTTCAACGCGGCATGATCGCCGGGCTGATGATATTAGCTGCCTCTTGCGATCAAAATAGTCAGCAATCCACTCCAAACACCATCACAGAAGTTGGTATAAAAACACTGCATAATCAATCCGTTAATCTGGAAAGTGAACTTGCCGGGCGGGTAACCGGGAGTATGACGTCAGAAGTGAGGCCGCAGGTTGATGGCATCATTCTTAAACGCCTGTTTACCGAAGGTGATGAAGTCAAAGCCGGCCAGGTGCTGTATCAAATTGATCCTTCAAGCTATCAGGCCAGCTACGACCAGGCCGTAGCGCAGTTGAAGAATGCCCGGGCTCTGGTGAAAAGCAGCCAATTAAAAGCTGAGCGATATGCGGCGCTAGTGAAAGAGAATGGCGTGTCGCGTCAGGATGCTGATGATGCGCAGGCGACCTATCAACAAAACGTCGCTTCAGTCGATCAATATCGTGCTGCCGTGGAAAGCGCGCGCATTAACCTCAATTACACCCAAATTAAAGCGCCGATCGGCGGCCGTATTGGTATCTCATCGGTGACGCCAGGCGCACTGGTAACGGCCAGCCAGACAACGGCTCTGGCGACGATTCGTGATCTTGACCCTATCTATGTTGATCTTACCGAATCCAGCGTGCAACTGCTGAAATTGAAACGTCAGCAAGCCTCATTGCAACAGGACACTGATGCCGTGCCTGTGACGGTGAAACTGGAAGATGGCACTCTCTATAATCACCCCGGCAGGCTGGAGTTGACTGAAGTGTCGGTGGATGAAGCTACCGGCACCGTTACGTTGCGTGCGCTCTTCCCGAATCTGCAACATGAACTGTTGCCCGGCATGTATGTTCGCGCCAGCGTGGTCAATGGCGTGAAAAGCGATGCCATCCTGGCGCCGCAACAAGGGATTACCCGCAACGCGAAAGGCAATGCGACGGCCCTGGTAGTGGATAAAGAGAACAAAGTTGAAAGCCGTGAAGTAGTGGCCGATCGCGTGATTGGCAACAAGTGGCTAATCTCCTCCGGATTAAACAGCGGTGACAAATTGATCGTTGAAGGCACCGGGAAAGTGCAGGCGGGAATGAGCGTTAAAGCAGTCGAAGTAACGTCAGACGATAAAGCCGTGACCAGCGAGGGCAAATAATATGTTGGCTCAGTTCTTTATTCGTCGTCCGGTTTTTGCCTGGGTAATCGCTATCTGCATCATGATGTTTGGCATCCTCAGCATTAACAGCCTGCCGGTTGCGCAATATCCGGATGTTGCACCGCCACAGATCAGCATCCAGGCGACCTATACCGGTGCATCAGCGGAAACGCTGGAAAGCAGCGTTACCCAGGTCATTGAACAGCAGCTCACCGGACTGGATGGTTTGCTCTATTTCAACGCCACCAGTACCGCGTCGACCGGCCAGGTGAAAATCACGGTCACTTTCCAGCAGGGTACCGATCCCGATATTGCTCAGGTACAGGTGCAGAACAAGGTGCAACAGGCAGAGAGCCGCTTGCCGACCGCCGTGACCACTCAGGGCGTCACCGTGGAGAAAGCGCAGAGCGACTTTCTGCTCATTCTTGCGGTGTACGATAAAACTAATAAAAGCAGCTCATCTGATGTTGCCGACTATATGGTCAGTAACATGGAAGATACTCTCGGGCGAGTGCCGGGTGTAGGAAGTGTGCAGGTGTTCGGTGCTGAATATGCAATGCGTATCTGGCTTGACCCCAGCAAACTGGCTTCCTACTCCCTGATGCCATCCGATGTCACGGCCGCGCTTGAGAGCCAGAACACGCAGGTCTCATCCGGGCAGTTGGGCGCGCAACCTGCGAGCAAAGAGCAACAATTAGTGGCAACGGTACGTTCCCGCTCTCGTCTGCAAACGCCTGAGCAATTCCGCAACATTGTGCTGAAAAGCCAGACTGATGGTTCCGTGGTGCGGCTGAGTGATGTCGCCCGCGTTGAAATGGGAAATGAAGATTACAGTGCCAATGTGCTGGCGAATGGCCATCCGGCATCAGGCATGGCAATACAACTGGCTTCGGGTGCCAACGCGCTTTCAACCGCGGAACAGGTGAAATCCACCATCAATGAATTCCGTAGCAGCATGCCTGCGGGCTATGAAATTGCTTATCCGCTCGACAGCACGGATTTCGTGAAAATCTCTATTGAAGAGGTGGTAAAGACGCTAATCGAAGCGGTGATTTTAGTTGTCATTGTGATGTTCATATTTCTGCAGAACATCCGGACCACGCTTATCCCGACGATTGCTGTTCCCGTGGTATTACTGGGCACCTTTGGCGTGCTGTCGCTCTTCGGCTACTCGATCAACACCCTCACCATGTTTGGCATGGTGCTCGCCATTGGCTTATTAGTAGATGATGCAATAGTCGTGGTTGAAAACGTGGAACGTGTGATGCGGGAGGAGGGGCTTCCGCCACGTGAGGCGACGGAAAAATCCATGAAAGAGATTACCGGTGCGCTGATCGGTATAGCGCTGGTGCTCTCTGCCGTATTCCTGCCAATGACATTCTTCAGCGGTTCGACGGGAGTGATCTACCGTCAGTTCTCCATCACCATTGTTTCGTCTATGGTGCTATCGGTGATTGTGGCGCTGACGCTCACGCCGGCACTTTGTGCCACCTTACTCAAATCACATCATCATGAAAGTGGCGGTAAAGGCTTCTTCGGCTGGTTTAACCGCAGCTATGAAAAAGTTCAGGCGCGCTATCAAAACGGCGTCGGTCATGTGGTACAGGGCTCCGTACGTTATTTGCTGCTGTACGGCGTGCTGCTGATCGGCTGTGCCGTGCTTTATATGCGCCTGCCAACCGGCTTCCTGCCAACCGAAGACCAGGGTTACATCATGGTGCAGTACCAGCTGGCGCCGGGGGCCACCGAGAATCGTACCAGTGAAGTACGTCGCCAGGTACAGCAGTACTTTGCCACCCGTGAGAAAGCTAACGTTAACGTCAGCATGCTGGTAAACGGCTTTAGCTTTGCGGGTAGCGGTCAGAACGCCGGTATTGGCTTTATCTCGCTGAAGAACTGGAGTGAACGTAAAGGCAGTGAGAACAGCGCCGATGCGATTGCTGGCCGCGCGATGGCGGCATTGTCGGGTATCCGTGATGCGCAGATTTTTGTGCTGTCGCCACCGTCGGTGTCCGGGCTTGGTCAGTCCAATGGTTTCACCTTTGAACTTCAGGCGCGCGGAGCCACCGATCGTGACCAACTGCTGAAAATGCGTAATCAACTGCTCGCAGCCGCGAATCAGGACCCGGCACTGAGTGCCGTTCGTGCCAACTCCCTGCCGGATCTGCCGCAGCTGGATGTCAATATTGATGACGCCAAAGCGCAGTCGCTGGGCCTGACCATCAGTGACATTAACGACACGCTGAGCGCAGCCATTGGCGGTAGTTACGTCAATGACTTCACCGATCGCGGTCGCGTCAAAAAGGTCTACATGCAGGGCGATCAACAGTTCCGCAGTAAGCCAGAAGACATTGACCAGTGGTATGTACGTGGAACCGATAGCAGCAGTAACACCACGATGGTGCCGTTCTCATCGTTTGCATCGTCGAAGTGGGCGTATGGCCCGGATGTGCTGTCGCGTTATAACGGCCTGGCATCCTACGAGATTCAAGGCTCGGCTACATCGGGTAAGAGTTCCGGAGATGCTATCACTGCGATGGAAAAACTGGCGACGAAATTGCCTGCCGGCACGACATTCGCCTGGAGCGGACTCTCGTATCAGGAAAAACTCGCGGGCAACCAGGCGATATCGCTCTATGCGTTCTCACTGATTGTGGTGTTTCTGTGCCTTGCCGCTCTGTATGAGAGCTGGTCAGTGCCGTTCTCCGTCATGACGGTGGTGCCGTTAGGGGTGATTGGTTCGCTGCTGGCGATCACGCTGCGAGGTTTAGAAAATGATGTTTACTTCCAGGTAGCGCTGCTCACCATCATCGGACTGTCGGCGAAGAACGCCATTTTAATTGTGGAGTTTGCTGAAGAGCACTATCGCAAGGGGGAGAACCTTGTTAAAGCGGCGGTTCATGCGGCCACTCTGCGTTTACGTCCTATCATCATGACCTCGCTGGCGTTTACCGCTGGGGTGCTGCCACTGGCGATCTCCACCGGCGCAGGGGCCAACAGCCGTATCGCCATCGGCACCGGTATTATTGGCGGGACCTTAACCGCAACCTTGCTGGCTATCTTCTTTGTACCGCTGTTCTTTGTGCTGGTCCGTCGCGTCTTCCCGGCGATTCCGCGGGATGATGCACAGTCAACCCAATCAACTGTGAAGGCGGAGGAGTAATGGCCATGTCTGCAAAACTTTTAGCGGTGTTTTTACCCTGTTTCCTGACGGGATGCGTTTCGCTGGATCCGCATTACGAGCGTCCCAGAGGAGCCGTCCTTGCTGATGATGCCCGGCACAACGAACAAGAGAAAGCGGCTAACTACCGTGATATCAGCTGGCAGGATTATGTGCTGAATACTCAACTCCGCCAGGTTGTCGCGATGGCGTTGAATAGCAGCCGTGACTTGCGCGAAGCGGTAGCGAGTGTGAAATCGGCGCATGCGCAGTATGGTGAGCAGCGTGCCGATCTCTTCCCGACACTCAGCGCTGGCATAAGCGGGACTCGCTCACGCGCACTGACAGGAGAGGGCAATCAAACCGCCCTGACTAATACCTACTCAGCGGAAGGGAGCGTCAGTTCATTCGAGCTGGATCTGTTTGGTAAAAACCAGAGCCTGTCGCGTCAGCAGTATGAAACCTATCTGGGCACGCTGGAGGGCGCACGCAGTACGCGCCTGACGGTGCTGTATAGTACCGTGGATTACTGGCTACAGTTAGCAGCCGACCGCAGCAATCTGGCGATTGCGAAGGAGACGGCAGAGAGTGCGCGCCAGTCACTGGACGTAACGCGAAAACGTCTGCAAAACGGTGTCGATTCGATGGTTGATGTGGCTTCAGCAGAAACCACCTATCAGTCTGCACAGGCGGATGTGGCCAGCTACACCACCAGCGTGGCGCAGGATAAGAACGCGCTGGACCTGGTAGTGGGTAACAGCGTGCCGGATAATCTGCTGCCGCAGGGCATTGAGGCAATTGGTCATGCATTGCGTGAAGTGCCGGCTGGCGTTTCTTCGGACGCTCTGAATAATCGTCCCGATGTGTTGCAGGCCGAGCATAATCTGAAAGCAGCAAATGCCAGCATCGGTGCGGCGCGTGCCAATTTCTTCCCGAGTATTTCACTGACCGCCAGTGGTGGCGTCGGCAGTGCCGATCTTTCGTCGTTGTTCAAAAACGGCGCGGGCATTTGGTCGTTTGCACCGAGTATTTCACTGCCGATATTTAAAGGTGGATACAATGTTTCCTTGCTGAATTACACCAAAGCGCAGAAGGAGTATTACGTAGCGGTATATGAAAAATCGGTGCAAACCGCTTTTCAGGAGGTGGCTGATGCACTGGCTCGCCGTGGCACTATCAACGAACAACTGACCAGCCAGCGTAACAACGTTGCTGCCTCGCAAACTTACTATCACCTTGCGGACCTGCGTTATCAGAGTGGGGTAGATACTTATCTGAATGCGTTAACCGCGCAGCGTACGCTCTATACCGCGCGGACCAGCCTGGTCAGCGTTGAACAGGCGTACTATCAGAACCTCAACACCTTCTACAAGGTAATGGGCGGCGGCACGGCGCGGGAGGAGTCAAAGCTGAAACTGTAGGTTCATTGGGCGCACGCTGGCGCACATGAGTGAGCACCCTACAAAATTACGTCATATCTTTGTAGGGTTGCCATTCATGGAGCTTGTATCAGACGCGAATAAAAATGCGCCATAGTTGCGGTCAAGAGCCTATCCTGTGGCAGGATTTATTATCGGGGTTCCATCGAACTGTTGCCTCGCGTACCATGTACCAAAATTAAATAAATAGCGTTATATCGCAGTCTGTTTTCAGGAGATATCTTTGAGCAAACCAGATAATTTAACTTTCTTACAACAGCGTCAGCAGTTAATCATTTCGGCAGCGAAAAACTGTTTTAGTCGTTCCGGTTTTCATGGCACGAGCATGGCCGATATTAGCCGTGAATCGGGTTTAGGGGCGGGCCAGATATATCGCTATTTCTGTAGTAAAGAGTTGCTTGTCAATGAAACGATAAAAAGTATCGCAGTGAGTTGGCGTGTATTTTTAGCGACCAATTTGCCACAACAAACCACGACTAAAGATATTATTGATGCGGAATCTTCATTTTGGCAGGATTGGCCGTTTCAGGATCGGTGTTTATTGCTTGAAATGTATTCGGAGGCGTCTCGTGATGCATCGGTCCGGGAAATGCTGGCACATCAGGAGCAACTATTGGTTGCGGAGCTAGACAAGCAATTTGCACAGAAAAGTCCCGGGGCGAGTCCGCAAACGCGCACTAACCGCATTCAATTTTTGCTGATGCTGGTGGATGGCGTGGCCTGTCGTGCATTTGGTGAGAAAAAGGTGGACCAGCAAGAACTGAAGCGCATTGACGGTATTCTTAGCCGCCATCTGTTGCAGTGATTTACGTGGTGGCGTGCAGATTGACGTCATGCGTAACCGTATCAAAAAATGACATAAAGCTGATGGGTACGTCGCGTTGCTTCATACAGCGACGAATGATCATCCCATCTATCACCAATGACATTACATACAAACGGGTTTGAATCACATTAGCCTCCAATGCCGGATTAAATCCCTGTTGCTGCAGAATAAAATTATTTTTCAAAGTCTGCCAGGCATCATGCATAATCTGCTGAATCCGTTCATTGCGCGTGGCTTCTGACGATATCTCTATCAGCAGTACAATGCTTTTCTCGACATCCGGGGGCACAATATCTTGTGCGGAATGGATGATTCCGCCCGCATGGGCGATCTTTGCGAAATCGGCATTCAGTAAAGCGATCATGCGCTGCACCACATTTTTAACCAGCGCTTCAATAATTGCCTCTTTATTTTTATAATACTTATAGATCAAACCAATGCTGACATCTGCCTGGCTGGCAATATTCTGGATTGTCGTTTGATGGAAACCCTTCTGCCGCATACATTGCTCGGCTGCATCGAGAATTTGATCGCTACGATTCATAATAACTCCGGACAAATGAAAGGAACATTTTACTATTTATTGATATATATAACCATAGTATTTTAAAGGGTGAATTTAATGAGAGGCGAATCAGGAGTGTGTACAGGGTAGGGGTATATGATTATTCAGTAACGGTATACAGACGTTTTATCTTTGCCAACTAAAAATCCCCACGACATTAAACATAACATCTCTATCCTGACCATTTATCGATAATCCGGTTCGTTAATCTTCGACGGGCGTGCCGTCCTTGTCGGCGGCTTCCCATAAGGCTTTCAGGCTACTTGCCTGCTTCCTCTTCCTGGAGCTGTCGGGATTCGCGCTCATCAGAAAATGCCCGATGAGTATAACTATACTCATAACATTATCTGATTCACTTGATAATAATTGAGACTTTTACCTTATGGCATGGGTTAGTTAATCTCTGTTCCATCGAAAGCAGACATGTATCAACTACCCAAACTAAGGATTAAGACCATGAAAACTATCAAAGTTATGTCAATCGCCGCCGTTGCCGCTCTTTCACTGATCTCAGCATCAGGCTTCGCGCAAACTGTTACTGCGACAGGCTCCACACTGGACGGTGCTGAAGCTAAAATTGCTGCGCAGGCGCAGCAGCAGGGCGCCCGGTACACCATCACCGAGGCCAGCACCAGTAACATCATCCATATGACCGCAGAGCTACACAAATAAGGGATGGTCGCAAAGGGAAGTGCCGGAAGAGGCTACCTGTCGGGTGGCCTTTTTCGCATCTGAATTTTATTGCACAACAGATCAGGTACTGACTTTTTCGACACGGCAGCCGGCATCCCTGAACCGCTCTGCCTCCGTCTTATTGAGTGATAACGTTTATTCTACACTCAGCTGAGCGGATACTTCTGCGGCCATCTCAGTAAACGCCCGGGCGGCAAAGCTCTGGTATGCATCTCTGCGCTGCATAAGCACTGCGGTGCGCGTCAGGCGCTCAGGTTTAAGCGCGATCGCGACCAGATCAGCCTGAGCAAGGGCGGTCTTTGCGGGTAGCAGCGTGGATAAAAGTGTCCTGCGGACAATTTCTATTACCGCACCGAGCGCGTTAGCCTCCATCATTACCTTTGGATGTATGCCGTGTTTACGGCAGTAGCCGTCAATCTGTTCGCGGGTCGCGAACTCTTTACTGAGCAGGACGAGAGCCTCTGTGCTGAGTGCCTGTAAACCGACCGATTCAGACTTTGCCAGTGGATGCCGGGTGCTGACCACCAGGGCAAGGGTCTCATCCAGCAAGGTGATTGCGTCAATATCCGGACTGTTCACCTCACCGAACGCGATCCCCACATCCAGATCTCCCGCAAGGAGCATCTCCTCGATGCGCTCCTGTGAAATTTCCCGCACGTTAATCATTATTCCCGGATAACGTAAGTGAAATGCCTCAATGAGCGGCCCGACCAGATAGGTGGTGAAGGTCGGCGTCACGGCTAAGCGCAGTGATCCCCGGCTCAAATCGCTCACGTCATGAATAGCGCGGGTGGCTTCCCTCAGCTCCTGAGACGCCCGGCGCACATACTGCAGATAAGCCTCTCCGGCATCGGTCAGGCGTGTTGTACGTCCCGTACGGTCAAACAACTGCGTACCCAGTTCCTCTTCCAGCTGCTTAACGAGCTGCGAAAGGGCTGGCTGAGAGACGTGCAAAGCGGCGGCAGCTTTCGTGAAGCTGAGGTGTTCTGCAACAGCCTGAAAGTACCGTATGTGACGGGCGAGCATGGCTTACCTCATAAGATTACCTGATTTAATTCATAATAAATGAGACTTTTACCTTATGTCACGCGCTGTTTATTCTCTGTTACACACAAACGACATTGAGACGTCAACCATGAAAGAGATTATTGAAGGGTTTCTGAAATTCCAGAAGAACGCTTTTCCTGAGCGCGTAAAGCTGTTCAGGAACCTGGCGAACCAGCAGAGCCCGAGAGCGTTATTCATCTCCTGCTCCGACAGCCGACTGGTGCCTGAGCTGGTCACCCAGCGCGAGCCTGGCGATCTGTTTGTCATCCGTAATGCCGGCAACATTGTGCCGTCTTATGGTCCGGAACCAGGCGGCGTGTCGGCATCAGTTGAATATGCGGTTGCCGCGCTTAAGGTCAACGACATCGTGATCTGCGGGCACTCTGACTGCGGCGCCATGACCGCCGTTGCCACCTGTAAATGCCTGGACCATATGCCGGCCGTGTCCAGCTGGCTGAAATATGCCGACTCCGCGCGGGTGGTAAATGAGGCCCGCCAGCATGCCGATCAGCCGGCCAGAGTTGCGGCTATGGTACGCGAAAACGTTATCGCGCAGCTGGCTAATATCCAGACGCATCCGTCGGTTCGCCTGGCGCTGGAAGAGGGCCGTGTAACCCTGCATGGCTGGATTTACGACATTGAGAGCGGGCGTATCGACGCCTTTGACGGCCGCACCGGTGCCTTTGTGTCCCTGGCAGACAATCCGGAAGTAAGCGCAGTTTCCACACAAGCCAGGCACGTTGCCTGAACCCCGTACGTATTTAAGGAGAAGAGACCATGATCCAGACTCAAGTAACCCAGACCGCACGTCATGCACTGACCGAGACCATCATTCTGGCAAAGGCCCGCAAAGATCTCTCCTTTGCTGAAATCGTTGACGGAACGGGCCTGTCCGAAGCTTTCGTGACGGCAGCCCTGCTTGGCCAGCATCCGCTGCCCGCCAGCGCGGCGGAAGTCGTGGGTAAAAAGCTCGACCTGAATGCCGATGAGGTGGCGCTGCTGCAGTCGATCCCGGTTCGCGGGAGCTTTGCAGAGGGCATACCGACTGACCCGACCATCTATCGTTTTTACGAGATGATGTCAGTCTATGGCCCCACTCTTAAAGCGCTGGTTCACGAGAAGTTCGGCGACGGCATCATCAGCGCCATTAACTTCAAGCTGGACATTAAGAAAGTTGAAGATCCGGAAGGCGGTCACCGTGCCGTGATCACCCTGGACGGCAAATATCTGCCCACCAGGCCTTTCTGACTTTACGTTGATTCGGCCCGGCGCCTGCATGGTGGCCGGGCTGCCTCTGCGCTTATCTCCGCCGTGCCTTGCGATGAATATGAGGACGGATGTCAATCAGGTGGCCAGCCAGCCAGCCAGCCAGCCACGGTCACGTCAGTTCAGAACTCACCAGGCGTGACGCCCATCACTAAATGAAACGCAGCAGAGAAGGTGGCCGGAGATGAAAAGCCGAGCTGCCAGGCGATCTGCTTAACGGGAACGTTGTCAGAGAGCAGGTCTAATGATGCATATATTCTGGCGCGCTGTTTCCAGGTTCTGAAGCTGAAACCCGTATCACGTAAAAAGAGGCGGGAGAAAGATCGTTCCGACATAGTAGCAATGTCAGCCATATCTGTTAAAGACGCTTCCCAGCGGTGCCTGAACATCAGCTCGTTTGCTGCACGAGATAATCGTTCATCCTGTGGCATGGGAAGTTCTGCCGATGTCAGAGGGGCTTCGCAGAGTAATTCCAGCAGTAACCGCACCATCCTCTTCTTTATCAGGCCGTTATGTACATCCGTAAAAAGCCCGGCAATAAGCTCTTTGACCAGTGGCGTCGCGTTTATTTCATGAACACAGCCACTGCGGGTGAAATCTGAACATTCAGTAATCAGGCGGTTGCTGACGTACACCGCACGCAGTTCCGTACGTGACAGAAGCCTGTATGAGTGAACCCTTAAAGGCGGGATCCAGAGCGCGCGCTGGGGTGGAATAACCCATCGCCTCTCTGCGGTTTCAACCAGCATAACGCCCCGGATCGCGAACAGTAGTTGCCCTTCAAGATGGTAATGGGGCAGATCGACCTCACCGCGCCGGTAAGTGATGGCCGTGGCTGACCAGCCCGTTTCGTCATCGTGTCTTGGCGCTTTATCCATGCTAACTGGCATTTCAGATTACCCTCTTACGTTTAACATGATCCCTGAAACGCTATCCAGGCCGGAGCTTTAACGGAATAGCGCAATTTATTTAATGAACACCAAAATTCAGGAGCTTATTCCAGTGCGGGTACATTTTATTGTGCATGAAACTTTCGAGGCGCCCGGCGTTTACGAGACATGGGCCATGATCCGTGGCCATAAGGTCACCTTTTCCCGCGTTTATGCCGGGCAGCCACTTCCCGACGATGCGCGGAACATTGATCTGCTGATCGTCATGGGCGGTCCGCAGGATCCTTCCGTTACCCTCGACGAGTGCCCGCACTTCAATTCCGGCGCCGAGCAGGCCCTGATTGCCTCTGCCGTACATTTGGGCAGAGCCGTCATCGGCGTCTGCCTGGGTGCCCAGCTGATTGGTGAAGCATTAGGTGCGGCATTTGCCCACAGCCCGGAAAAAGAGATAGGCAAATTCCCGATCGTCATGACCGATAAAGGAAGGATGCACGAACTGTTCTCTCACTTTGGCAGTACGCTTGAAGTGGGCCACTGGCACAACGATATGCCCGGACTTACGCCTGAGGCGGAGATCATAGCCTGGAGCGTAGGGTGCCCGCGTCAGATAGTGGCTTATTCCGGTTTGGTTTACGGTTTTCAGTGTCATATGGAACTTACGCCGGCAGTTGTCGAAATGCTGATCGCTAATTCCGACGGAGATTTAAATCGCGCTGCCGACTATCGTTTTGTTCAGTCTCGCAATGCGTTACGGGCCAATGACTACAGTGAAATGAACAGAGTGCTGTTCACCTTCCTTGATAAACTCGAATACCGCTACCGTCAGTCGGCGGCATAAGCTGACCGGACGAACTGGACGGCGTTAAAGAGCACGAATGAAAAAAGCCCCCAATTAAGCAGGGTCACGCACTTAATGGGGGCAAAGAGAAGCGCTAAATGGCCCGGTTCCGGTGAATTTGCGTGCTAATCCGGACGACAGCCAGCCGGGTCAGTGACCAGCCGGCAGAGCCGGCCAGCTACATGCGGCTATTTCAGGTGTTCTCTAATCCCGTAAGCGGCCTGACCAAGCGCGGCGCGTACGGCAGGCACATCACTCAGCGCGTTCAGCAGGCCATAATCATGGATCAGGCCGTTATAGCGGGTGACCGTTACGTCAACGCCGGCGGCATCAAGCTTGCGTCCATAAGCCTCACCTTCATCGCGCAGCACATCAAGTTCGGCAGTCTGGATCAGCGCCGGCGGCAGTCCCTTCAGCTGCTCGGGGGTCGCGCGCAGCGGCGAAGCCAGAATGTTATTGCGGTCGCTCTCTTTGGTGGTATAGGCATCCCAGAACCACTTCATCATGTTACGCGACAGGAAGTACCCGTTTTCGAACTGGTTATAAGAGCCGGTATCGAAATGCGCGTCAGTTACAGGCCACAACATGACCTCATAGCGGATAGCTGGCGTTTTATACTGTTTGGCCTGAAGGGCCACGGCTGCAACCATATTGCCGCCGACGCTGTTGCCGACCAGCGCCATGCGCTTGCCGTCAACGCCAATCTCTTTTCCGTGTTCGGCTACCCAACGGGTTGCCGCATACGCCTGGTTAATTGCCACAGGGAAATGCGCTTCCGGCGATGGGGTGTAGTTCACAAAGACGGCCGCCGCGCCGGACTCACTGACCAGGTCACGTACGAGACGTTCGTGCGTCGCAAAATCGCCCAGGATCCAGCCACCGCCGTGGAAGAACATAAAGACGGGCAGGGTTCCCTGCGCGTTATGCGGTTTCACGATGTTGAGTTTGATTGTCCCGCCATCAACGTTAATCGTCTTTTCGGTGACGTCAGCGGCGGGGAGTTTTGCGCCTTTCTGAGCGTTGATCAGTACCTGACGAGCATCCTGCGGAGACAGCTGCTCAATCGGCTTGCCGCCGACGCCGTTCAGCGCCTTCAGGAATTCCTGCACGTGACGCTCTGGCTGAGGTGCATCGGCAAAGCTGTTGGCTGAAACGGCCGCCATTGCGGCAGTCAGCAATATGGATTTAAGTTTCATAATATGGCCTTTAATATTGTGCTATTACATAGCTCGCTATGTAAATGGAAGCTTTAATGCCCCGGTAACAATGTTCACCTGCAAAACGGAGCTGGTTTCCCCGCTACAACCCGCTTATTTTTTTACATCAGCTGGTTGAGAAAAGGCCCGGCTATGACAGCAGTCGCGGGCCTGACGCGGGTGAATGACTTACAGACCCAGGTCGGACAGGCTTGGGTGATCGTCCGGACGGCGACCCAGTGGCCAGAAGAACTTACGATCGCTCTCTTTGATAGGCATGTCGTTGATGCAGGCGAAGCGACGCTTCATCAGGCCATCGGCCTCAAACTCCCAGTTCTCGTTACCGTATGAGCGGAACCAGTTGCCAGAGTCATCGTGCCACTCGTAAGCATAACGGACCGCGATGCGGTTACCGCCGAACGCCCACAGCTCTTTGATCAGGCGGTACTCATGTTCTTTTTTCCACTTACGGTCGAGGAAGACCTGCGCTTCTTCACGGTTATTTGCGAACTCAGCACGGTTACGCCATTTGGTATCCAGCGAGTAAGCCAGTGCAACTTTAGCTGCATCGCGGCTGTTCCAGCCATCTTCAGCAAGGCGTACTTTCTCAATTGCTGTTTCCAGAGTGAAAGGAGGAAGCGGTGGACGTACTTGTGAATCGGTCATGGTAAAACTCCTGTAAATTTTGATTTGGGTAAAAATCGTTTTTGTTACGCAGACCCGACAAAGGGTCCACTACAGAAAAATCTTTTATAACTTCTGAATTTCCGACAAGAGAGCTCACGCTGCTGGCGTTAATGCCGTTCTGAGTTCTGATAAGAAAACCGTTCTGCAGATTCCGGAGTTCTTTACCGGTATCGCCCCGTACCCTGTCTGTGGCTTAAAGGTAGAACGATCGTTCTACCTCGTCAACAGTTTTTTTTGGATAAACAATTCTGAGGGGCGCAGCTTTGCCGTAAAAACTCAATTAATTACCTGTTTTTAAAGTAATAATTAACTATTTAAGTTTATCTGTTTTCGGGCGTTAAGCAGGAAGAGGAGGGGCGTAAAATGTCGCTTGAGGGTGAATAACCTGAGTCGATAAGTATTTTCAACACCGGTCAAAACACTCAGTAAAGAATGGTGTTATACCGCGCGGAGCAAAAAATAGAGCCGCGGGATAAACAGGTTTAAACGAGCCGAAGTGCAGTCGTGAAGGTTCCCGATGGCGGTTTTTCCTTAGTAACAGAGGGCATCGAATTTTTCAGGAGTTTGAGTTTTAAACGGGCTATGCATAAGCCCGTTTTGCAGGGAGTTTCACAATCTCTTTAAAAGAAATCTGCCTTTTTATTTATTTTTCCAGAGAATATGCAAGGGGAGGAAATAGGATGAGAGAGTGGTAGTTTGATGCATGTTGTATTGATGTCTGACAGCTATTTTATTGCCATCATATTTTTAACAGACAGTTATCTGATCTTCATAAATATAAGATTATTAATAAATAGGTGTGTACGAAATGCCAGGATAACCTTCATGTTGCGGGCTGGTCAGGTTTTCCCCTTTGGCACAGCAGGCCCTGGCACCAACGTGCAACCTGCCGGCAAGCGTCCCGGGCATTTCGCGCCCGGGTTAAAGATTGTTTGCGATACTCACGTTCCGGGTGAGGCCTGTTCCAGCATCATTTTCGCAATGTCCCGCGCCTTATCTGCGGCACTACAGTCGCCCATCACGTATGACGTTGTGATAGCGCCCTCTAACAGAATCATCAGCTTTCTGGCAAGCGCCTCAGGATGTTCAATGTTCAACTGAACGCTGAGTTCAAGCGCATAATCCAGCAACTTCTGTTTGTGCATTTTGGCTATCTGCCGCACAGGATCGTCCGGGTCACCCACCTCTCCGGCCGTGTTAATAAACGCACAGCCGCGGAAGCCTTCAGACTCAAACCAGCTTTTCAGAACGGTGAACATATTCAGAATGCGCTCCTGAGGCGTGTCACCTTTATCAGACTCGGTTCTAAACCAATGCATCCACCGTTCGTCGCGCTCAGTCAGCGCAGCCGACGCCACGTCCTCTTTGTTTGCGAAATGGCGATAAATACTCTTCCTGGCAACGCCGGAGGTCTTAACCAAAAGGTCCATGCCCATTGCGTGGATGCCGTTTTGGTAGATAAGCTGCTCGGCAGTTTCCAGGATTTTTTCCCGGGTATTCGTTGTTTTCTTGTTCATGCGCTAAAAGTAGAACCAACGTTCTACTCAGTCAATGATTTTTGAAAAATTTCCGGAAATAATGACGTTCAGTCCTGAGCCGGGCATTTCCTGCAGAGAAACGTCAGAAAGCAACTATGCAGCGTAGTAGAATTCGACTCTGATGCCGCTCGGTTCGTAACACATCATGTGCATTGATGGACCTTCGCCCCGAAGGGTTGGCTCAAATTCAATCTCAATCTGATTTTCCTTTAATACCTCAAGAAGCTGATACATTGCCTCCTGACTGTTAACCCGCAAAGCCAGGTGATGGAGCCCGACGTTCGTTTTACGATCAAATTTAAGCGGCTCTTCTGTTTGCGTTTTCCAGAGCGTGATCATTAGTGAGTCATCTTTTACAAAGATGGCAGGATAATCATCGCGTCGTTTAACCTCTTCCCAGCCCAACAATTTTGTGAAGAATTCAGCACTCTCTTCAAGTTTGCTGACAGCTAAGCCAATATGATGCGCACCGTTAGTCACTGACATTTATATAGGTCTCCTCGGGTAAACGGGTTAGTAAACGCCTGGCCTGATAAGAAATTTTCTCACCCTGTATCAGCAAGTTTTGCTGTTTTTTTGAAACGCCACTGTGCTTTAAGTCTGAGATTTCGGCCGTGGGTTCAGGCTTTAACTTTAACTGGGATGCATTATACCGGATCTATTCCTGTGGATTTGACGACTGTTCGCGCAACGTTTTACCGACATTTCCGCCCGGATGAACGTCCAACAGTTGCTTCTGATCGAAACCGTTGCGCAGCATGATGTTGCCGCACAGCGCATCAAACACCGCCAGCACCAGCACAATTGAAGTAGTGGCTAACATATTAAGCGGGTCAATTTCACGCTGGATATGCGTTTTCACCACCAGCGTAGCGGCGCGGGCAATCGCTGAGTCCGGATTCTCCGTCACGCTAATAATCGTCACGCCTTTGGTTTTCAGCGTCGGCAACAGACGCGTCAGCTCTTCAGAGTTGCCGCCTCGTGAGATCAGGATCATCAGATCGTTGCTGCGCATAAAGCCCAGATCGCCATGGGCCGCATCGGTAGCGCTGAGATACACAGCCGGCTGCTCGACGCATGCCAGCATGTGAGCGATTTTTCGCGCAGCAATGCCCGAGGTGCCAACGCCCGTCACGGCAATTTTTCCCTTGCAGCCGGTGACCAGCATCAGCAGCTGCTGCCAGGTCGTGGCATTGAGATTATGCTGCAGCGCCAGTAACTCCTGGCTGTAGGTCTGCCAGCCCTGACACGCCAGGGTAAATTCCTCTTCCGCACTCATCAGGCTTCTCCCTGCATCAGCTGACGGTATTTCATGCTGTCGTGGTACATCTCATGGAAGACGCGGTATTTTCGATCGTAATACTCTTTGATTTTGTTGGTTTGTGGCGTGATGGTTTTACCGATACGGCTCATGGCTGCCATCGCTTCCGGCAACGAGTCGTAAGCGCCCGCCGCGACGGTACCCATCATGGCGCTGCCAAGCAGCATCGCTTCACTCTCTTCCGGCAACAGCATCGCGCAGCCCGTCGCGTTGGAGTGCTCCTGCACAAAGATTGGGTTTTTGATGCCGCCGCCACACGCCATCATGGTATCAATGCAGTAACCACTCTGGTTCATGGTCTCAATAATGTGACGAGTGCCGAGCGCCAGCGCCTGAATGGTGGCGAGGTAATGCAGCGCCATGTCTTCAGGGGTGCGTGACAATTTCAGGCCAGTCAGGGTGCCCGTCAGGGTCGGGTTGGCGCGCGGTGAGCGGTTGCCGTGAAAATAGGGCAGCATGTGAATATCTTTGGTCAGGAACGCGATATTCTCTGATTCGCCCGCCATTTTACGCAGAATGCCGTTCAGGACTTCGTAAATATTCTTACCGCTGTCTTTGCCCTGTTTAAGCAGATCCTGATAGCAGGGGTGCGACTGAATGACATGATCAATCAACGCGCCGGTGGTGGATTGTCCACCTTCATTTAACCAGTAATCCGGCAGGATCGCTGAGTAATACGGCCCCCAGATCCCGCTGATATAGCGCGCGCTACGCGACATCGCCATATGTGCCGTAGACGTGCCGCCAATCAGTGCAATGCGGTTGTCAAAGTCCGCGGATTCGCCGGATGCACCGCTGGCACCAAGGATGCCCAGGCTACCTGCGTGGGCATCAATAATCGAGACGCTGACCGCGGTGCCTGCGATCAACCCCATCTCTGCGGCGGCGCGCTGTGTCAGACCATGCCCCAGCGGCTCACCCATGGTTTTCACTTCGCTGCCAATTTTCGACGCGTTGTTTTCCAGCAAATCTTCCAGGCCGATTTGGCGGAAATAGCTCGGATCCCAGCGGTCTTCGTGACCGATATATGTCCATTTACACACGGTAGAACATAATGAACGTGTAGCATCCTGCGTGGCGCGCCAGGTCAGGAAATCGGGCAGGTCGAACAGATGCCCGACGTTGTTCCAGGTGGTCGGCATGTGCTGTTTCAGCCAGAGCAGTTTGGGCGTCTGCATCTCCGGTGAAATAATCCCGCCAACGAACTCCAGCACGCGATGGCCGGTGGCATTGATGCGTTCTGCCTGCGTGATGGCGCGGTGATCCATCCACACGATAATGTTTTGCTCACTGCGTCCGGACGGGCTGACGGTTAGCGGTTTGCCCTCTTTGTCCAGCACCACCAGCGAACAGGTGGCGTCAAAACCGATGCCTTTTACCTGAATCGGATTGATATCCGCCTGACTGATCACGTCTCTCACAGCGTTACAGACAGACTGCCAGATCTCATCAGAAGACTGTTCAACAAAATCGGCTTTCGGGCGGTATAGCGTGATCTCACGGCTGGCCTGGCCGAGCATGCGGCCAGTCATATCAAAAACGCCCGCGCGGCGCTGCCGGTTCCTACGTCTATGCCAATAAAATAACTCGCCATGTTCTTTCCTTTCTTAAAAAGCCTTCGCTTATGATTTTCTGTTTTGCAGAGCGATAAACAGGATCAGGACGCAACCCCAGAGAGCCATGGTCAGGTAACTGCTGACGCCCATCAGGTTCAGGCCGCTCTCCAGCATTTGCAGAACGATCAGCGCCAGTACCAGCCCGATGACCCGGCCAAAACCGCCGTCGGGATTAACTCCGCCGAGCACAGACGCCAGAATGGTCACCAGCAAATAAGCATCGCCATAGCCCGCTTTCGCCGAGTTAAATTTGGACATCATCAGTAGTGCTGCACCCCATCCGAGCAGCGCAGAGAGCACGTAAACCGCGATGGTGACTCTGTGAGTGTTAACACCGCTAAAGCGCGTCGCCTGTTCGTTGGAGCCCATCAGATACAGGCTGCGACCCAGCGTGGTGTGTTCCAGTAAGACCCACAGCAGTAGCGCCACCAGCAGGAATAACAGCAGGGCAACCGGAATGCCCAGCAGGCTGCCGTTACTGAGATACTGAATGGCCGCCGGAAAACCGGAAAGCACCGCGCCGTTGGTCAGCAGAATATTCAACCCGGCGATCAGCGTCATGGTACCGAGCGTCGCCAGAATTGGCGAAACCCCGATATACGCGATCAGCGCACCATTAAGCACGCCAATCACTACCGCCACGGCCAGTCCGGCGAGCATCGCCAGCGCGAAATATTGCGGCTGGTTAGGGTGCGCCACCAGAATGGCCGCCATCACCAGCGAACAGGCATTGGCACCGGCAATGATGGAAAGGTTAATACCGCCGGTAAGCATGGTGATCCCCATCCCCAGCGCCAGCATGCCCAAAATCGGTAACTGTGAAGCGATCGACTGGAAATTGCCGATGCTATAGAAGCTGCCGCCCAGCGTGAACGAGAACAGCACGGCAACGGCGACGGTAATCAGCAACTGCAAACGGATAATGCGGTCGCCGGGGAGGAGTCGGTTTAAGGTTGTCATGTCACATCCCCTTTGCCAGTTTGCGTTTCTCATTCCATGCGGTGCTGCTGATGCTGACCAGAATGATCGCGCCGCTGAAAACCTGATGCCAGTAAGATGAAATGCTGAGTAAGGTCAAACCATTCTGCAGAAAGGCCAGCAGCATCACGCCCAGTATGGTGCCGGTCAGCGAGCCGCGCCCGCCGGTCATACTGGTGCCGCCTAAAACTACCGCCGCCAGTACCGTCAGTTCATAACCGAGCAGGGAGTTGGGGGCGACCGACTGAGTGATTTGCGCCTGCACCACGGCAGCAATGCCTGCCAGCAAACCCATAAAACCGTAGACGTAAAAATGCAGCCGCAAAATATTCAGACCGAGACGCGACGCGGCGTCACGATTGCTGCCCATGGCGTAAATCTGGCGCCCCACGCGGGTACGATTCATCAGTACACCAGTAGCGATGATCACCCCCAGCAGGCTGAGAAGGGGCAGGGTCAGGCCATAGTCGTAACCATCGGCGGCAGTAAAGGAGAACCAGTTAATGCCGTTCATAAACCAGTCGGGGAAACCGTACAGCCAGGTGCCGTTGGTGAGATACACCAGCAAACCGTAGAACAGATTCAGCGTGGCGATAGTGATGATGATCGCCGGTACGCGCAGCCAGTAAACCAGAAAACCGTTGACCAGCCCAAGCAGCAAACCGGTCCCCATCGACATGGCAAAGGCCAGCGGGAAGCTGCCGCCGTGATGGATAATGTAACTCGCCATCACATATTGGCCGATGGAGGTGACGGCCGGGAAGGAGATATCGATGCCACCGGCGATCAGCACCACAAACAGACCGCAGGCCAGAATGCCGAGAATGGCGTAGCTGGTGGCGACGTCCGTCAGGTTACCCAGCGTCATAAACTCGCTGGTGCGGACGCTCAGACCAATCACCAACATCAGAACCAGTAATCCCAGCCAGAATTCGTGCTGTGAAAGCAGTTTCGAGAGAGATCTGTTACCCATTAATCACCTCCGCAATCTGCGCTTCGCTGCTCTGGTGCGGCGCGAACTCCGCGACCAGTTCGCCTTTGCGCATTACCAGCACGCGATGGCTGTTGTAATACGCCTCCGGGATCTCATCGCAAATCATCAGCACCGCCATGCCGGACTCCGCCAGATCGCGTGCAATACGATAGATCCCCTCTTTGTTGGCTATATCTACGCCGACAGTGGGTGAATCGAGGATCAGGATATGTGGCTGCGTCGCCACCCATTTGGCGATGGCGATACGCTGTGCATTACCGCCGGAAAGCGTCTTTACGGGTAAGTTACTGTCCGAAACTTTAATGTTCAGGTCACGGATCAGATCTTGCACCACCGACGCGGCTTTGCGGTGATCCATCAACCCTGCGCGGGTGTGCAGCTTGTCGAATATTGATACCAGCGTATTGTCATAGATGGATTGCTCCATGATTAGCCCCTGCGTCAGACGGTCTTCTGACACATAGGCGATACCGTGCCGGATAGCGTCACGGTTAGAGTGGAATTTCACCGCATTGCCGTTGATGCGGATCTCACCGCTGTCCGGTTGACTCATGCCGAACAGGCTCAGGCAGAGTTCTGTTCGCCCTGAACCGAGCAGGCCAATAATCGAGGTGATCTCGCCCTGACGCAGCGACAGCGAGATATCATGATACTGGCCCTTGCGGCTCAGATGGCTAACCTCCAGCAGCGGCGTCACCCCGGCGGGCGCCCGGTGCGGCAGGTGGCTGTAGGTAAAGCGCTGCCCGGTCATCAGGAACGCCAGCTCATTGCTGTCGAGTTCACTGGCCGGCCAGGTGCCGACCAGTTTGCCGTCGCGCATCACGCTGATACGGTCGGCCACTTCCATCACTTCATCCAGGCGGTGGCTGACAAACACTACGCAAATGCCGGCGGCTTTCAGCTCACTCACCACTCTCAGCAGGCCATTAACCTCAGTGCGGGTCAGTGATGCCGTAGGTTCATCCATGATCACCAGCGTGGCGTCAGCGGCGATTGCGCGGCATATTGCCACTAACTGACGGTCAGCGATCGAAAGCTTTTCTACTTTACGATCCGGATCCAGAGAAACTCCGACCCGTTGCATCGCCGCCACAGCCTTTTTGCGCATTGACTCGCGATGTACCCAAAAATCACCGCCCGGTAGATAACGATGAATGGCAATATTTTCGGCCACCGACAGATTGGGAAAGAGAGAGAGATCCTGATAAATAACCTGAATGCCGTACCAGGAAGAGAGCTGCGGCGTCAGGGTATGAAACAGTTTTCCGTCCAGCGTAATTGCCGCACCTTTTTCTGGCTGATAGACACCGGAAATGACTTTAATTATGGTGCTTTTTCCACAGCCATTCTGACCGGCCAGACAATGTACTTCGCCTTTATTAAGCGTCAGGCTGACATTATCCAGCGCTAATACGCCGGGAAATTTTTTGCTGATTTTCTCAAGGCTGATAAAGGCTTCAGCAGGGGCAGGGGACGTGTTGAGCGTATTCATCACAGATCCTTTAGCATACCGGGTATATTCGGGCCGGGGATATGGCTGCATCCGTTCACCCGCCTCACCAAATGATGTGATCGCAGGGATTCACGCATGTTCTGCTTTGACCCAACCCGAATTATTCAGGGTATAAATTTTTATTGTCTGATCAGAAGTTGAGATACAGCACAGCATACGACGCCGTATCTGCTTCTATTTGCCTGGTGTGGCGCGGGAGATAATGAATCTCCGGAAAATAAAATAATTAAAACGTCCGATCAGAAGCCAAGTGATTTCGCATTCTCTGGTGTGACTTCAAGAATTTTATTAAAGCGAATCACTTTTTTATCCATATCTACATCGGCTTTGCCCAGTTTTTCGATACTCAGGTCTTTGGTAACCTCTTTACCCTGAAGCAGCTGATCGGCAACCGTCACCAGGGCGTAACCGGCATCTTTCGGATCCCACAGCAGGACTTTCTTAATATCACCGCGCATCAGATAGGGCGCCGCCTGGGCTGGCATAGCGATACCGACAACCGCGATTTTATTTTTCGCACGTTTCTGCTGTACAGCCTGACCGGCACCGATCGGGCCGAGCGAGCCGAACCCGATAATGCCTTTCAGGTCAGGATAGGTTTTCATTAAATCCAGCGTAGTGGAGTAAGACTTATCAATATTTTCAGCCACCGGCAAACGTGAAGTCACTTCATGCATGTCCGGGTATTTCTCTTTCTGATATTTGATTGCGGCATCGGCCCACGCATTGTGCAATGGCACGGTCAGGGAGCCGACATAAATAGCATAACCCCCTTTGCCACCCATATCTTTTGCCAGTTCGTCCATGTTGGCCTGAGCATATTTCTGGCTGTCGATGGTTTCTACATCCCACTGGCCAATTTGCTGGTCCGGCGACTCATGCGTTAATACGATGATGCCCTGATCGCGGGCTTTTTTCAGCACCGGCTCAAGCACTTTAGCGTCATTAGGTACCACAATGATTGCGTCAACTTTTTTAGCGATTAAATCTTCAATGACTTTAACCTGCTGAGCCGGATCTGGGGTGGAAGCACCGACCTGGTAAGCGTTGACATCCAGTTTCTGCGCCGCTTCTTTTACGCCGACCTCCATGCGGGTGAACCAGGGAATGCCGGTAACTTTGGCGACGACGGCGATATCATAAGGTTTGGCGGCGAATACGGGTGTTGTAAATAACATGCATGCGGAAACCACACATGCACTGACTAATGCGAGGTTGAATTTCATTTCGTTACCTTTCTATGAGGTTCTGATAAGGGGACAGGCTACTGCTATTACATCCACGTTCAGAGATTAACTTAAGGAGATATCCCTTTTCGCAAGCTATTGAGCAGAATGTGAGCAATGCCCAAAGTTGTTAATTTATATAATTATGTATGTTAATTTAAGGTTAAAAATATCCATTTGAGAATTCATTGAGTGGGTTTTCAAAGTGTAGAGTGAGCTTTTGTTAACAAGATTAGCCTAATGGTATAACAATTATTTAACATAAAAGTGTGAGGGAGAGATTTTTCCGGCAGGCAGACCGCAGCGATGCGTTTTATTTGAGCAGAGTGTGAACAGGGTCACGAGAGCAGAGGAGTAATCGTGCGCCTGCCCTGGACGACAAGCCTGCGTGATGCATGAAATTTCCGCTAATCCTGAGCCCTTATTTCCACAGAGGGAGCTAATGAACATCGTCACTATCCATACTATGACTGGAGGAGCTCTTTGGATGATGTCAGCTTGAGTTACGGTATTTTACGTTATTGAAATATAGGTACGTGCTTAAAGGAGAAGGGTCGTGATTTCAAAAGATAATGCGGAGCATTATGTCTGGGGCGATGAGTGCGATGGCTGGTATCTGGTTAACCGTCAGGACATGTTGGTGATTCATGAAAAAATGCCCCCGGGCACTGCTGAAAAGCGACACTTTCACTCCGTTTCCAGACAGTTTTTCTTTGTGCTCAAGGGTGTTCTTTCAATGGAGTTGGAAGGTGAGATACACCATATAGAGGCTCAGCAGGGGCTGGAAATCCCGCCAGGAGCAAAGCATCAGGCCAAAAATGATACGGCGTCTTCTGTTGAATTTATAGTTATTTCACATCCGACGCCACGAGGAGATCGTTCTGACCTCCCTTAATCCTGTCGCAAATTTGCACAAAATTGTTATGTCATATTATCACCCAAGGACAGCTAACGTAGCTGAGCATGGTCCTTCCTTTTAACGTTGGCAGGTCATTCCGCAACAAATCCATCCCAGTTGCGCATGTAGTTAATAAAGTCGGGGCTGAGGCCCTGCTGCGTTAGGTAAGCGGCGCTGACGGGCAGCGGGGGCGTGATGTAGTCGGGATTCTGAAGCACCTGATGCGGAAAATCGTTCTGCAGGATGGCGGCACGGCCGATCATGACAAAGTCCAGACCGGCGTCCAGTACCTGACGGGCCCTGGCTGCGCTCATAATCTTTCCGGATGCGCCCAGCCTGACTTCTCCGCGTGGCAGGCGGGCAAAAACGTCGATTGCGCGCTGGCCGGCAAACTCCCCCTCTTCCATGACCTTGCTGATGTCCCACGGCGCCAGATCGAGATAGTCGATTTTGCCCTCTCGTAGCGCGCGCTGCGCAACGTACAGGATATCTTCAAATCGCATGCCGTAGCGCTCCAGCGACAGCCTGAGGCCAATCTGGAAGTCCGGGCGGCAGGCCTCACGAATACCGTCAATGATTTCAAAAATCAGACGGGCGCGATTTTCTGTGCTGCCGCCGTAGCTGTCCTGACGCTGGTTCAGGGTATGCGACAGGAACTGGCTGAGGATCCAGCCAAAGGCGGCGTGCACCTCGGCACCGTCAAAGCCGGCACGCTGCGCGCGGAGCGCTGCGGTGATGAAATCATCGCGCAGCTGTCTGACTTCAGCCTGCGTCAGCCCCCGGGAGGCGTAGGCTGGATTTGCGCTGGGCCCGACGGCGTAGCCCGGCAGGTTAAAGCCGGCGCGCATGCCGCCGTGGTGAAGCTGTACGGAAGAGACGCTGCCGTGCCGGCGAATGATATCCGCCATACGGGTGAGTCCGGGAAGCTGAGCGTCATTCCAGATGCCGAGCTGCCCCTTAAACGCTTTACCGTTCGCCTGCACGTTAGCAGCGCAGGTCATGACCATGCTGTAGCCGTTACGGGCGCAGCTCTCAATCCAGCGAAAATCATCTTCAGTGGCCGTGCCGTCGGGATGACTCTGCTGATTGGTGAGCGGCGCCAGCAGCAGGCGGTTAGCCAGTTCCGGGCCGCGTGGCAGGGTAAGAGGGGTAAGCAGATCGGGTTTCACTTGGTTTCTCCTGCGGTTTTCAGTGAGTTCTGTTCTGTGTTTCAGCGTGCCGAGGCGCGCTGTGGCCGGACGGCGCGAGCCAGACGCGAGCCAAAAACGTTTACCACGAGCCCCGCCATAACCAGCGCGCAGCCACACCACTGGGACGTGGAAAGGTGTTCATCCAGCAAGCAGACGGAGGCGCTCAGTCCGACAACCGGAACCAGCAGAGACAGTGGTGCCACTTTACCTGCCGGATAGACGGCCAGCAGGCGGCTCCAGAGGCCAAAGCCCAGATGGGTTGCGACAAATGAGAGGTAGATAATGCTCAGCACCGACGTGAGCGTAATGTGCTGCAGCGAGGCGGCGATAACGTCCGGTCCGTCGATGAACCACGACAGGGCAAAAAACGGTACCGGCGGAACGAGCCCGCCCCAGATAACCAGCGCCATCGGGTTCACGCCGCGAAAACGACGGGTGATCAAATTACCCAACGCCCAGCACAGCGCGCCCAGCAGCGTCAGCAGTATGGCATTTAGCGGAGCCCCGTGAGCGCCCTGAACGCTGATTAACAGCAGTCCGCCTGCGGCTATCAGCAGGCCGGTCAGGCCCGCCGGCGTCATTTTTTCTTTCAGCAGCAGTGAGGCCAGAATAAGCGTGAAAAACGCCTGTGCCTGCAGTACAACTGAGGCAAGGCCCGCCGGCATACCCTGTTTAATGGATTCGAATACGAAAGCAAACTGCCCCATGGAGATGGTCAGGCCGTAAGCGATGAGCCAGCGCCAGGGTATTTGCGGCCGGCGGAAGAAAAAAATGGCCGGAAACACAACCAGGGCAAAGCGCAGCGCGCCCAGTAGCATAGGCGGCACGCCTTCCAGGCTGATTTTACTGACGACAAAATTCAACCCCCACGCAACGATAACGACCAGCGCAAGCGCAAAATCTTTCAAAGACATATCTACTCCGGCCAATAGTGACAACGGTCCATGTCAGAAACTGAATGCGTCCGGCAGTCTATTTGTGACATTGTTTGTTGTCAAATATGTTTCAGTAATGAGAATGGCAGTCTGGTTAACTGAAAAGCCGGATCAGTAACATGATTAAAGGGTGGTGAATTTTTTTGACATCAAATCATGTCATATCTAGCATTGCGGTCTACGCTACAGGAGGCGCTATGAGACAGTATCGCGGCAATTCCGCTGAAGAACGTCGGCTGGAAAGACGGGAAAAGCTGCTGCATGCGGCAGCACGTATCTTTGCCGAGCGCGGCTTCCACAATGCAACCGTAAGGGCAGTATGCGAAGAAGCAGGCCTGACGGAGCGCTACTTTTATGAAAGCTTTCAGAACAGCGAGGCGCTTTTCCTCGCCCTGCACCGTGAAACCAGCCAGCGGATCATCGGTATCATTCGGGATGTACCTGTTAATACTGCTGAGCCCGACGTTCAAATGCGTGAGATGCTCGGGCGCTTTTTCAATTTTTTCACCACCGATCCTGACGATGCGCGCATGTTTGCCGTTGAGGCCGTGTACATCAGCCCGGTAGCCCGGGAGGTGTGCAAAAGCTGGCGTGAAATGCTGGGACAAATCCTGCTGCAGACGCTCAACCCCGGGCGTAGCGTGACGGAAAATATTGTGTCAACAGCGGTAGCGCGGGGGCTTCTGAACATCGCGGTGGACTGGATGGAAGACGGCTTTTCGCGGCCGCGCAGTGAGATTCTTGAAGCAGGAATGCAGCTGGTCAGCGTACTTAAAAAAGGCCGGCCGGAGGGTAACGCCTGACGCGCCGGCAGATCACCGGTAAAAGAAGGAGAGCTGATGAACCATGAGTGGCAGAAAGCGGGCCTGACGGCCGATGAAAAGGCCAGCCTCGTGCTGGCGCAGATGACGGAAGATGAGAAATACGCCTGGCTGTCAGGGCCGATGGCGATCCCGATGAGTAATGAGCCGCTGCCTGAAGGCGCGATAGGCTCAGCTGCTTACTATCCGGGCATTCCTCGCCTGGGCATTCCGGCCATGCAGCAGACAGACGCCAGCCTTGGCGTTACAGCTCTTGGCAATGTTCGTCCGGGCGATAATGCCACTGCCCTGGCCTCGGGCCTGCTGCTGGCTTCGACCTTCAGCCCTGAGATGGCCGAACAGACCGGTGAGCTGGTCGGGCGGGAGGCGTTTGCCAAAGGCTTTAATGTTCAGCTGGCAGGCGGCGCTAACCTTATCCGCGAACCCCGCGGCGGCCGTAACTTCGAGTACCTCTCTGAAGATCCGCTGCTGACCGGCATCATGGCAGGTCACTCGGTGCGAGGTATTCAGTCGCAGCACGTGGTTTCAACCGTCAAGCATTTTGCCCTCAACCCCCAGGAAACAGGGCGGGTGGTCGTCAGCTCCGATCTGAGTGAAGCCGCCATGCGTGAGTCCGATTTGCTGGCGTTTGAGCTGGCCATCGAAACGGGCAAGCCAGGCTCGGTAATGCCCGGCTATAACCTGGTCAATGGTGACTGGGCTTCTGAGAGTGCCTGGTTGCTTAGTGATGTTCTTAAGGGAGACTGGCAGTACCCTGGCTGGGTCATGTCGGACTGGGGTGCCACCCACTCGGCAGAAAAAGCCGCGCTCGCCGGACTGGACGTGCAGTCCGGTGCCAATCTTGACGAAGAAGTCTGGTTTGGTGAGCCGCTGAAGAGAGCCGTGGCGGAGGGGCGTGTACCGCAGAACCGTATTGATGACATGGTGCGCCGCATTCTGCGCAGCCTGTTTGCTGTAGGGGCCGTTGAACACATAGCCCAGCCGCATGGTGATATCGACTATATGGCACACCGGCTGATCGCGCAGCGTGAGGCGGAGCAGGGGATCGTTCTGCTTAAAAACGCGGACGATGTGCTGCCGCTGGCGCGCGGTGCCCAAAGATTGCTGGTGGTGGGGGCACATGCCGATCACGGCGTGTTGGCAGGCGGCGGCTCGTCCTGCGTCACACCGGTGGGCAGTCTGCGTCTGCCGGGCGTTAACTTTATGGGCATACAGACGGACAAGGTCTACCAGCCATCGTCGCCACTTTATGCAATACGCGCAGAATCGGGCGCAGCAGACGTTGAGTATCTCAGCGGCGATAACCTTGCTGAAGCCGTCAGCGCCGCGCGCCGGGCGGATGCGGTTATCGTGTTCGCCGATGAGTGGCGGTCCGAAGCGCTGGATTCGCAGGGGCTGGGACTTAGTGATGCGCAGAACACGCTGATCAAAACGCTGGCAGCAACGCATCCCAAAACCATTGTGGTGCTGGAAACCGGTGGCCCGGTGACGATGCCGTGGCTTGATGCAGTACCGGCGGTGCTGGAGGCCTGGTATCCCGGCTCCGGTGGCGGTGAGGCGGTTGCCGGCGTGCTGTTTGGTCGTGTAAATCCGTCTGGCCGGCTGCCGGTTACTTTTCCGGCCTCTGAGGCGCAGCTGCCGCATCCGGAGCAGACCGATCCGGCCAGCACAACCTCCCTGCCGGGCACGCCCGTTAAAGGCGGTATCATCCATATGGATTACGACGTGGAGGGCTCAGACGTTGGCTATCGCTGGCACGCCCGCACGCAACAGGTGCCGCTGTTTCCGTTTGGCCACGGGCTGAGCTACACCACCTTTGAGTATGGCGAGCTGCAAGTCACCTCCGATGGTAAAAAGCTCACCGCCTCGTTCAGGGTCACCAACAGCGGACATCGCGGCGGTGCAGACGTGCCGTTGCTGTTTGTCGAGCCGGATGACAATCACTATGTGCCGCGGCTTGCCGCGTTTAAACGCGTGTATCTGGAGCCGGGTGAAAGCTGCCACGTTGAACTGGATCTGGAGCCGCGAGTGGTCGCCAGCTGGAATGAACCAAAACATGCCTGGACCACCAGAGCGGGTCAGTACAGAGTACTTCTTTGCAAAACGGCCAGCGACGCCGTGCTGCACGCAGTAGCCGGGCTGGCTGCGTCAGAAATACATTACTGATTTTTCCACGGGCAGGAATAAAACAGAGTTCAGTTCCTGACGGCATGACGTAGCGCATGTGTCAGTGCACTACGCCATACCTGTTGTATTCGTAAGGTTATGCTTTCCTCTTATTTTCATGGTTTGCCAGTTGCCGGATAAACTCTTCAGCTGAACAACGTTGTTGTAACGCTTCCAGTAACAACTGCTGTTGAGTTTTTGGCACCAGGCCATTCAGCGGCGGATCGGTATCAAGGTTGGTCGGGAAGGAGTAGCCTTCACCGCTTGCTGCCACGAGCGCCTGTAACTGCTCACCGCTTAAGGCTTTATTCAGCAGGCAAGGATAGATGGCTTCCATCACTTTGACGTGATTTACCCTTTCCATTGTTTTGCCAAAGGCAGATGAGACCTGCAGTAAATTAGCCGTACGCACGTGGTCCTGCGTGGTGTTATTTCCCGCAGCATGGAACAGCGCCGGATTGAAGAACAATCCGTCGCCTTTTTTAAGTGGCAGCTGAATGGCATGCTGCTGGAAAAACTCAATAAAACGCGGATCTCGCCATGCAAGATAGCCCTCTGCATACTGCTGCGACCACGGTAAAAGCTGGGTCGGCCCTGATTCTGGCGGCATATCACTGTGCGCGACCGCACCCTGAAGTGTCAGGTACTGTGACAGAATCTGCAGCGGCAGCGGGAAACGGGCGACTACCTCATTGAGCTGAAATCCGAGATGGTAATCCCGGTGCGGCTGTTGCGCTTTACCGCCCGGACGAACCTGGTTCACCTGTGCCGTCATTTCATAGCCGGGGCCGACCCAGGCTTCGCAAATCAGCGCCAGCAAGGGATTGCTGTAGTATTCGATGAATACATCGGCGTCACGCTCTGCTACTTTTTGCAGCGCATTCCAGATACGGCCATTGCTGCCAGCTTTGGCAAAGTGGTCGCCACCGCCGCCATTTGCTGCTTCACTGACGAGAATATCTTCAAACACGCTATTGCTGCGGTCTATAACGGAGACGTCGCTGTATAAGTCCTGGACCACGAACACGCCCGGTCCGGCAGACAATGCCTGATGCAGCTCACATAACAAGCTTTGACGATCTGTAGCTGCTGCGGCCAGCAGATCTTCACGATGGTAGATCAGCACATTTTTATCGGCGGAACGTGCCAGGGGAAAATCGTCTTTACGCAGCGTTTGCGCGCACAGCGTAGCGAACTTATCAAGGGAGAGATGGCTGTCATTGATAAAGAGAGTGTTCATTTTTACCTCACAGAGTCAGAGCATGTGATGGCTGAAAGCCACCGTTGTCGCCGCAGCCCACCACGCTTTGGTCGAAGTCGATCACCGCGCCTGTCATCATTCCTGACTCCTCAGAAAGAAGAAACGCTACGCTACGTGCGACTTCGGCTGGCTTCAGCAGGCGCCCGAACGGTTGTTCCTGCTCAGCTTTGCTAAGCCAATTCTCATCAGCATCATGATATTGCCGCTGAATATCGTGCTCATGTGGCGTGTCCATCCAGCCAATATTCAGACCGTTTACCCTGATACGATTGCGCATGACGCTGAAAGCCACGTTTTTGGTCAGCGTGACCAGCGCGCCTTTGGATGCGGCGTAGGCTGTCAGGAAGCTCTGGCCGCCATGAGAAGTCATGGTAATGATATTGACAATGCTGCCTTCAACGCCTGTGGCAATCATCAGTTTGATCGCCGCCTGCATCAGAAAAAACGGCGCGCGAATGTTGACCGCCATAATTGCATCAAACAATTCCGGAGAGGTGTCGAGGATAGTGCCGCGATCGGACATACCCGCACAGTTCACCAGCCCATGCAGCGTGCCAAACGCCGATTCCGCTGCTGCCACCACTTTTCTGCAGGCTTCTGCTGAGCTGATATCCGCTTCAACAAATATCACTTCACACCCGGTATGGCTGAGGAGTTCTGCCTGTTCACGTCCGGCTTTCGCGTTACGCCCGCAAATCACTATGCCCCGCGCTCCACGCTTTACCAGCAGGTGGGCAACAGCGGCGCCCAGTCCCTGCGTTCCGCCGGTAACAACAAACACTTTATTGTTGAAACTACTGTTTTCACTCAGGTCCATTTGTGGTCCTTTTATATTGAGGTGATCCAGGGGTTGTCTGCTTGCTTAGCCTGACCATAGCAATTACATTCAGTTAACAATACGCCTACATAACCTCAAAAAGACCTCAATTCATGGCAAGGTCATTCTCTGTTAAACAGATCGCCGCTCAGTCTGGCGTCAGTAAAGCTACGGTCGACAGAGCGCTGCACCAGCGCGGCAGTGTGAGTCCCCGTACTGCCCGACGCATTGCTCAGGCCATCAGCGATCTGGAATTACAGCAGCGCGCCAGCCTTGCAAGTGGTCGCACACTGCCGATCGATCTGGTGATGCATGCGCCGGAACGCTTCAGCTCACTGACGGTGGCAGCGCTGCTTTCTCAGCTTAAGAGCTTTGCGCCTTTCCGGCTGACGCTGCGTTGTCACATTTTTGAAGAGGTGACGCCTGAAGCATTGCAACGCGAACTGCGTCGCTGCGGCAATGACAGCTACGGTGTACTGCTCAAAGCCAGCGATCATCCGTTACTTGAGAGCGCTATTGCAGAGCTGGCGGAGCTTAACGTGCCGGTGATTACACTGGTTACTGACCTGCCAAACAGCAGTCGGGTTTGCTATGTGGGAATGGATAATATCGGTGCGGGACGAACAGCAGCATGGCTTCTCTCCCGATGGCTTTTGAAAGAGGCGCAAACGGTCGCGGTAGTGATCGGTAGTACGGATTTTCGTGGAGAAGAACAGCGCATGGCGGGCTTCGTTCAGGCGCTAAATCAGCAGGCACCCTATCTGAAGAACCTGGCCGTCAGTGAAGGATATGGTATCGATTCGCTGACTTTTACACAGATGCGCAACGCGCTGGAAAAAGATCACTCTATCCAGTCTGTTTACAGCGTGGGCGGGGGCAACAGCGCGATTCTACAGGCTTTTTCAGTAATGCAACGCGATATAAAAGTCTTTATTGGTCACGATCTGGATGAGGAGAACCGCAGACTGCTGGCTGCGGAAAAAATGGATGCGGTGATTGATCACGACCTGAATGAAGACGCACGATCGGCCTTTAGCGCAATCCTGCGTTTTCATGGTTTTTTGCCGGAGACAGAGGATGAAATACCGTTATCACGCGTGATTGTTGTAACGCCTTACAACATCTGATGCATTGATTGATAAGCATTGAAACGTTGAGCTTAGTCGTTAGCATATTATGCTCGTTTGCATTTTTATGGCCCTATTTCATCGAATATTGACCTCAGCGCGACTC
>NZ_MLFS01000042.1 GCF_002095485.1 Pantoea wallisii
GCCATATAGCAGTTCGCCACCCTCCTTACCCGTTCGCAAAACTCCCTTATATTCAGGCATCCGCTTAATCATGCGTTCGCTGTCGTTCGCCATAGTTCGTTGACAGCCAGTTAATTGCCTGGGTAAATTCTGGGTAAATCAATTTTACCCATCCGGATTTTACCCAATGCTCACCATCAAGCAGATTGACGCTGCTAAACCCAAAGAAAAGCCTTATCGCGTTGCTGACGGTAACGGGCTCTTCCTTTATGTTCCTGCATCCGGGAAAAAGGTATGGCAGGTCCGCTATCAGTTCGACGGAAAAGAGAAGGTGCACACCATCGGCAAGTATCCGGAGATTGGCCCGGCTGATGCCCGCAACATGGCGTTTGAGCTAAAGCGCGATCTGGCGATCGGAGTAAATCCGGCAATAAAGAAGAAGCACAAAGAGAAGGAAACGGACTCGTTCGCCACAATTTTTGAGGAATGGTACAAACACAAGCGTCAGGTCTGGTCGGAAAACTATGCGACAGAGCTTAAGCGCATGTTTGAGGCTGACATCCTCCCCTATCTGGGAAAGCTGCAGATGGATGAGATTGAGCCGATGACGTTGCTCAAGGTGCTGCGAAGGTTCGAAGAGCGTGGAGCCATGGAGCGAGCCAACAAGGCCCGCCGACGCTGCGGTGAGGTATTCAGGTATGCCGTGGTAACCGGCCGAGCTAAATATAACCCGGCGCCCGACCTGGCTGATGCAATGAAGGGATACAGAAAGCAGAACTATCCTTTTCTGCCGGCCGAGCAGATACCGGCGTTCAACGCGGCGCTGGCCACGTACTCAGGCAGTGTTATTTCCCGTGTGGCCACTCAGGTTCTGCAGTACACCGCCATGCGTACAAAGGAAATGCGCAGCATGCAATGGGCAGACATCGATTTTGAAAACGACATGATCACCATTGCGGCTGATGTAATGAAGAATCGCAAAATTCACGTCGTGCCGATGTCCCGCCAGGTGAAAGAGCTTCTGATGTTCCTGAAGCCTATCACTTCAATGTCATCCTTCGTTTTCCCCGGGCGCAACGATAAATCAAAGTCGATCAGCGACGCGGCTGTTCTGCTTGTTATCCGCCAGATAGGCTATGAAGGGCTGGCGAGCGGCCACGGATTCCGCCACCAGTTCAGTACGGTGCTCAATGAGCATGGCTGGCCGCATGATGCTATCGAGCGACAGCTGGCGCACGTTGACCGTAACAACATCCGTGGCATCTATAACCATGCTCAGTACCTCGATAAGCGCCGGGAAATGATGCAGTGGTGGGCTGACTACATCGATGGGAAATAAGACAGCCCACCCCACCACCCCGCAGCCAGCTAAGAATGGCGCGGTACATGTCTGCCCCGTCGCCGGGGCTTTTTTCTCGCATCCAAACACTCACCAATGATAATATGCAATAAATAAAAGCATTTGGATTATTTGAATGTTAGATAAATCAATAACATAATGCGTACGATTCGCCGCGCTAGTCAGTGCCACGGCTCTAATTTCAGGTTACTCTAAGGGGCAGGCATCAATGATTATAATTGAGTGCCTAATGATATTTATTTGGATGCAAATGGACTGGCGATTAGCTTCATCGCTTGCGAGAAAGTTTTTTAGCAAAGAAAAGAAATAACTCGCATTATCCTATACTTGCTAACGTATAACACCACCTCTCCAACTAATCCGTCCGCCCACGCCACCCTTGCGGGCGCCATCTAATACCCCCTTGCCCCACTCGCAATGCGGCTGCTGGAGCTTAAGAAATCATCAAAATAATTTACTGTTTCTTGTCATCTTCCTTACATGTGATAAGATTTAGCCCTATTGACAATAAGGCGAATGTGTGAAATGAACGAAAAAGAACAACTTCACGGGCTGACTATATTTAGGTTCGTAGCTGCATTTTATGTTTTTATATTTCATTGCAGCCTGAGATATAAGCTTGAAATGCCGCAATGGCTTGCGTCTTTTGTGCATAATGGTGCAATAGGAATGTCTTTCTTTTTCGTATTGTCTGGCTTTGTGCTGGCGCTGGCATCAAAAAAAGGGATAAGGAGCGACTACTTTAAAGCAAGGATAGCAAGGATATATCCAGCTTATATGTTCATGGGGTTGTTAACGCTGCCATTTTTGAATGGTATGAGCTTAGATAAAATACTTAGCCTTCTGGTATTATTTTTCACATCAACGCAATCCATAATTCCTAAAGCTTTTTCTGAATGGAACTTTGTGGGTTCATGGTCTGTATCTGTAGAGATGTTTTTCTATTTCATGTTCCCTATGATTTTCCCATACATAAAGAAAAACCCAGTTACATGGCTGGTTTCTTCTTATGTCTTTGCGTCACTTATTATGCCGATAACAATGGTTATTGCGGGAAACCCAACATTCCCAACCATATACTCCAGCCCTATCCATAGATTCCCAGAGTTCACTATGGGTGTCGCATTAGGATGCATGTATGTTAATGGGTTTAGAGCTCCATTGTTGAGGGTTATGTTGCTTGCACTGTCTATATTGTGTCTGGTTTTTATTTCGCCAGAAAAAAATCTCGGATGGGCTAACAACAATTATGTGACCCTGTTATCTGTAGGCTACCTTGTTATTTACCTAGCCACAGCAAAAATAAAAGAAAACCTATTCAGCATTCCATTCATATACTTCGGCAAAATAAGCTACAGTTTTTATTTAATGCAAATACCTATGATTATGTTCCTTGTGAGGAACAAGCCTCTATTTTATGGGGTCCCGAGTTGGGTCATGTGGATTGGGATGTTGATTGTGAATCTTGCTTTAAGCATATTTTGCTATCACTTCATCGAGGATAGGAAGCATATGTATAGTAAATTACAAATCCTGAAGTCAAGATTAATTAGGTGAGAAAGGCCCGGGCGGGCCTTTTTTATGATGAAAGGATGACATTAAAGGCAGCAGAGGTTGTCTGTGGATTGATTAGTGTTCCGGATGGTGTATAGAGGGTGACAGTGATAGTCTTGGCTCCGATGTTTGTCACAAGAGCATGGTAAGCACCCGCTGTTCCTGCGGCAGCAACGTTCTCTATGGCGTTCTGAGTTACATGCGTAGGGAAGTTAATAGTGACTGCAACAGATGACAGTGTTACCGAGGCTATTATAGAGTTTGCATCTACCAGTGTAGTTCCGCCAGATCCATTGGTGGCCACGCGGGCTTTCCTCTGGAAATCAACGGTAAGATCTGTCACCACAGCTAATCTGGCAAACATAGGTCGAGTGGTAGTTATATTCTTAACAGTGATGTTACTAACTGCACTACCACCAAAGGTTATCATTGCCGCTGTACTGCCAGTGTAACCCGGGAGAATATTATCATGAATATTACTTATGGTCGTATTGCTGGCGCCATCATTAACAATAATTGGCAGGCCTGCCGCAGGAACGTTTGTTAAGCCATTGGTCACCATACCATTCTGATAATCTACGCTGATAGCGACACAATCCGCGCCGGTAAGTGAGCTGGTTTTAGGTCGAATTCTAATATTGAAGTTTGATATTAAGAATCTCGCGCCAAGATATGTTGTTCCTTTAGGCGTGGAAACTCCATAGACTCCTAGGCCATCCTGATACTTGATGATATCAAGCATGATATTGGTTGCTATGAAGTCGGCGATATTTCCATTTTCAACATTAAAGGCAAGGCCGCCATTGGCTCCACTTATGCAAATCCCATCCAGAATGAATATCTCACTTTTACGGACGTTAACTCCCCAAAAGTTTCTGTCATCCTTGTCCGCGTATCGACCAATTAAACCTCTCGCAATAAAGTTAGAGTTCCCTGTTGTGTTTGAATAACCACCCGTCGAGAGGTAAAGAATGTGCCTTCCGTTATCCAAACCTTTTGCGTCAAGTATTACGCCGTCAATCAAAGAATCTGTGATGTTGTCAGTGATAACGCCATAACCACCCCGGCCATCACGGGTGGAGGGGTTGAGAGGGTGGAAGGTAGTATCATGTGCCACGACATCGCGAATTATAATACTCTTACTTGTTCCAGCTGCAACGGCACCTGTATATTTGTCCGCGTGAACACCAAGTATTTTTGTGTACTTAGTGTTTCTTAAAAAAACTGCATACCCTTCATTGCCCGGTTCAGAGCTTAAAGTAGAGCCTGTTGAGCGAAGGTTAGAAACAGTCACTGAGTTTACGGTATTGTTTGCATCTGAACTTTCAATACGCATGCCGGCTGCGGTGCTCGTATTTTGTTTTAACACACCACCGTTGCCTTTAATGTGCTGCCGGGCAGCAGGAAGCAGCGGTGCGGTTATTGTTGTGTCAGATGCAATATCAACGTCTTTTCCATTAGCAAGTACATCGGTGATGCCGCCTGCGTAACCATCCGGTCGCCGATCTAAGGCGTTCAGGTCCAAGGCGAGATTGCCGCGGTGATTGGTGCCTATGCCTGTAGCGCCTGAACTTGATGCAAGCATGGTTCGCAGCGCTCCGTCCCCTACGCTAACCCAGGCTCCAACCGCAACGCCACCGCTTGATGATGGCGTAGAACCAATGGGAACCTCTTTAGGAAGCGCCCCATCCCATCGATAGTACTCGCCGCTTAAATTGTCTTTTAGCGTTTGATTTGGATTGGTAATCGTAGCGCCATTCTGGAAAGTTCCAGAAGGAATCCATCCCAGCTGATTAATTGCCTGCAATGCCAGCGCATTAATACCTTCAATCGTGTAATGAGCCTGCCCGAATCTGTCGATATATTGCATCGCAAGTGAGGTAACAAACTCGTCGATCTTCCCGGCGTTAAACTTGAGGTCGCGCGGTGATTCGCTTGGTACTGGATTCTGTGTTGGTTGCGTAGCCATATTTTTTCCATGAAAAAAGCCAGCGCTAAGGCTGGCCTGGGGTTGGATAAAGGTTTTTTAGAGGTAAATCAGATCGCTGTACTCGGCAACAGTCAGAGACACCGTACTGTCAGCATTAGGTTTGATGCTATTTACTGTCCACAGTTGAGCATCCAGTTCTTCTACAGTCGCGATGACATAACGAGATGGCAGTTGGACTGTATCCCCGTTCCAGATGTTGAGCTGAATGACCGGTATTTCTGCCACAAAGCCATAGCGCGTATCGCTACGTGGTGTAGCTGCATAGCGTCGCGTAGGATTTCCCAGACTGTCCGTAACGAGCACGTACATATCACCGGAGAATGCCACGGGTTCGCTAGTATCAAAGACGTTGCCGCTACGGCCGGTGATATATCCCTGCTGCTGATTGCTGTCGTAGATGTCAGGCATCTGAATGACACTTCCTACCTGAATGATGCCATCCTCAAACACCTTGGCGTTCATCTTCAGTCGTGAGTAAAGAAGCCTGCGGGTTTCACGAAGCGCACGCTCATCAGCCTGATATTCATTACGCAGCCCCACCACTTCCAGCTTGTTTGGATTTTGCGCTTCCTGTTTGACGATAGCCCCATCAATGACCCGATAGTTGATGTATGTCTTGTTATTGGTGGTTGGATGAACGTAGGAGACCTGCACACCGTCATAACCGCCTGGCAGAGTTGCCTCATAGGTGATCTTGTATTCATCCGTTTTCATGTTGGCCCGGTTGAATACGGCTGCTGGGTAATCGACCTTCTGATCGCGTGTAAAGGTCAGCACGCCATCGTCCCAATAAGCGATGACCGATGCAGCGTTGCAGATAGCCTGAATGCGGTCGCCAAGAGAATCGTTCTCATCATCAAAGGTGTAATCAAAGTACCCAAGCCGCTCATCAGGCAAAGCCTCAGATATGGCGTAGAGGCCATACAGGTCGATGCTGCTGACTGGCTGCTCACCAATAACCAGCCACTCATGCGCTACAGCGTCTGCAAAGGACCGTGATGCACGCAACGTGTAATCCACCGCTCGGGCATTCAGGTTGTAGCTGATGGTTTTGCGGGTCACGATCGCATTGTATTTGCGCTCGCGGCTCCCTGTCGCATTCTCGGTAGCGCGCACTCTTACCCGCACCAGCGTATCGGTAGGATGCACTACATTGGTCCTGACGTTTACTGAATGGATTTCTTCAACCTTAAGCAGGTTCGCATCACTGGAGTTATTGGTGCGGCGGAAAGACACCGCATAGCGACCATTCCCCGCTGATGGCGTCAACTTGTAAGTGTTGTAAAACACCTCACTGGTCTCGTTGTAGTCATTTCTGACGCTGAAATGAAATGTCTGCTGCGTGCCAGGCAACTGATTGTAGTTATCATCAATTTTCCAGATCGTCACATCGACTTCAGTGGTTCCTGACGTTGGACCGAGCTGTGATTGAGTGTGCACCCAAAGCTGGCTGGAAGGAACCGGCGAGAAGAACGGCCCGACAACCAACGCCTGATTATCATTCAGAATAAACTTGGTAGTGTTAATGGTCGCTGTTGCCGGCACATCTGGCGGACCTGACAGCCTGGAGAAGGTGAAGGTATACCAGCGAACTGGGTTAGTGACTGCGCCGTCATTAGTCTCAACTGAAGATATAAGGCTACCGGAAAATGTCACGTCTTTAGTTACAGAACCTGACGGGGTCGAATAAGTGACGTTGACAGTGAATGTCACGTCATGCGGCTTAACCAGCTCCATGAAATAATCAAAATCTGACTGCTTGATGATTTTGATCGCCATCTGACCGCCACTATATTGACCGCTTACCACCCGCGTCGCTGTCGCTGACTCCACCGGGAAATCGCCTGATTCGTTTGCGCCCGGCACTTCCTGACCATCAACGTCATCGAAACCATACCCTTCGTATATCTCGGGAATTAACTCGCCAGGCTGATAAAACTGATACTGAGCGCCGGCAAGTGAGCCCAAGCTGGATTCTGAATATCTCACCGATTCATATTCGTAGCTGCCTATACCGACGCACATCCATTCAGTGACATACTTCAGGCCTCCATCATTTGCTGCCTGGTGTATGTATTCGAAAATAGATTCCTGAATCAGGTCAGGAAACGAACGCACCTGGCCGTAAATATCAGGCTTCGCTTTATAAACACGGGCTGTGTTAGTTTGTCCGGTAAGTGAGTTGTTGGGGGAATCGACAGAATTGCCGCCTGTATTGGCTATAGCCGGCTTGGGCATCAGAAACGAAAATACCTGACCTACTACCTTGAAGATCGGGCTCAGGATATCGCCGACAACGCCTTTTGGCTGATCGAATATCTGAACGTGGTCAAACTCTGTCAGGGGGAAATCAAGGTCGTCATCATCTCCCAGCTTAACCCCATTGCGTACGATAAACAGGTCACTGTGGAGTGCGCTGTCATTCTCTTTCAGCCAAGCGTAAAAAAAGGTGCCATTAGGCACCCTGTAACGCTCTTTCGGCGTTCCCGGAAATCGCTGCAGCTCAATCAGCGCCATAAGTAAAGTACTCCACTTTAGTGAATGCCCGCTGAATTAACATAATTGAATCCTGCCTGACGCTGCCGTTTTCGCCGCGCGAATGCAGGGCCTTCCTGTTAAGGATAAGTCCGACGTGCGCCGGTTGCCCTCCTGTGTAACCAACAAATATGCCACCTTCTGAAGGGTTCGGTACCCGCTGCCAGAAAATCACGTCGCCCTGATAGCAGGTATAGAATTCCGCGCCTGATTCGTAGTCTGGCGTCTGATGAAGCTCTATGCCGAGCACCTGCCGGTAATACAGCACCACCAGCCCCCAGCAATCTACGGATTCTGGCGTGCAAGCCCGATTTGCCCATGGAACGCCTATCATACGAGCGATAAATTCAGAGGTACTGCAGGCCTGTGTATTCGCGTGGGTCATAGAGTTGGCCTACATTGTTGTTTAGGGGATTGGTCAGGGAAAGCGTTACTGAGGCATATTCGGCGTCTATATCTACCGTTTTGACATACAGCGTCCAGGATTTGATGGGAGCTGCGGTATCAGCACTGTCGAATATCTGACGCATTGCGGTGATCGGCGTTAGCCGGGTCGCACCACGCCATTTCTTCATCTCGGTTTTAACGCCAGAGGAGATGCGACCCAACTTCACTGTTGCATCAATAACGGGCGTGCCGCTTTGCTGACTTTCTTCAATTTCGAAGCGTGCTGGCCGGTACACCATGCCAGCTAACGTCTTATCGTAAAACTGTTTGTCAACCAGACGAATGTAGCCGAACGACGGATGTGTAAACGTAATCGTATCGTACAGTGCTCGTGTTGGTCGCTGCTGCCGGTATTCACGAAATGAAGGCATCAGGGAACCCTCGGCAGTGATTCCGGATCGCGATTGTCCGGATAGCCGGTCACAACAATATCCAGCCATGAATCCCATGGTGGCGGCAATTCGACAATGATGTCATCAAAATCATCATCGGCATTATTCAGCCTGTTCGCGATGACGGTACCCGTCCAGGTAACAATGCCGCCGTCTATGCTGGTCTGTACCGGCATTTGAGTGAAATGGAGCTCCTGCAACTGAGGACCAGCTCCCCCTATGTCCACCCTCATGCGAAACCAGTTCAGTCCGCGATTAAGGTAGTTAGGGCTGCGCAGCCACTGTTGGAAGGCCCGCTCCTGCGCCAGCGTGAATATCCATGTGAGAGACCATGTCACTTTCAGGTCATCCGTCATTTGCTGGAAAATAGCCGGGCCGACGGCTGGCTGGTCAGACAAAAACCCGGTATCAAGCGTCATATTTTTACCGGCCTTTTGCGCCAGCGGCAGCCAGTCGGGATAGTCAATAATCGGCATTAACTTTGCCCCCTTGGCGTGCGTTTAACATTGAAGTTGCTGGTGATGCCACTGCTTATTGGCCCGCCGTTGTTAAGATCGGCCACAATGACATCGACAGTCAGCCCGCCGTTGCCATCATTACCCGCCTGAGCATCAACTGAAGCTGATGTGTAATTTTGTATGTTGATGACCACGCCACCACCACCTGACTGCATGTCCTTATTGCTGATCACCTTGCCGTTATCGCCCGGTATCATGTACTGCTTGCCGGTGCTGGCCTGGTATATCTCAGGCAGGCCGCTTTCACCTACCTGATACATAGAGCCAGCCGACACCGGGCCGCCGTTTTTGCGCGCGCCCGCCAGAGCCATTGCCTGAGCGCTACCTACAGTAGTAGCCAGGGCTGCGTTGCCTGCAACGGCAGCCCCGCCGCTAGTAGCAGTGGCAGCGAGAGCTGCAGGAGTAGCCCATGCCGCAGCTGCAGCCAGAGCCTGAGCAGAAGTTGCTGCTACGGCAGCGGTACCTAAGGTTTGTTGGATGATGAGGTTTTTGGCGTATTCAACCCCCATCTGTACGATAGAGTTAATTACACTGTTGAGAATAGTGTTACCCAATGAGCGCAGGGCATCGTCAACGCTCATGGTACCAGTAAGTAAACCCGTCAGAGCGTTAGAAGCATTGCCAGCAAAAGCATCTACAGCGCTTGTAAGCATGTCATAGCTCAAACTCTGCTGGCTTAGAATCTGCCATTGAGCCGCGATGCGCTGCTGCTCATACTGAGTGTTAGAGGCGTTCATCAAATCCAAACCGCGTTGAGTTATCTGACCCTTTTGCGTTTCGAACTGCTGGATGAGAGCAAGCTTTTGCGCGTTTTCGTTCGCCAGCGCCTGGACGGGGTCAATGGTGCCCAAGGCTTCCTGCTGAGGGCTTACCACCTGATTTGCGCGTATCTTGGCGAGATTAACCTGGTGCTCTTCCTCAAGCCGCTCCATGGTCGAATTATATTGCTGCTGGCTTATTTTTTTTGCGGACAGTGCGGTGTTGAGATCCTGGACATCCTGTTTATAACTGGCGTTCTCGCGAGCCTCAGGAAGTAGCTTTTCAGCGGCTGCTTGTGCTTTGAGTGCATTGGCAGTGTCCCAGATTTCTCCTCGATACTTACCAGCCAGCCCAATCTGTTCCTGAGTCGCCCCCTTGCCCAGCGACATTTGCGCCTGAAGAACGGCCTGAGCGCGGCTCATTTCGGTCGTTGAATCTGCTGCCAGCTCTGCTTGCTGTTTCAGGTTTGCCAGCTTCTGTGCAATGCTTTCGGCCTGAGTCGCCCCTTTCTGTTGCTCAGATTTAAGCTTTTTCTGTGCTTCCGTGTTCCTGTAGGTAGCAGCTGCGTCGTCCTGCATTTTTTTGACATGCGGGTCGTCCTTAGCAAAACCGGCATCCTCTGCGGCATACTGTTCCTGCAGTCTCGCGCGCGCCTCGCCCTGCAGTTTTGACAGGGCAAGGTTCCGCTCTGATTGTCTAATCAGGTTTTTCTGCCCGTCTGTTAGGTTATCTGTGTTCTTCTTAAGCAAATCCACGTTAAAGGCTGCGTTTGCCGCTTCACGGGACAGCGAGACTATCGGTCCAAGCAGCTCAATGATGGCCTGCTGACCCTCTTTTGTAGAAGACGTCATGCTTTGCAGCTTGACGGCAAGATCCTGCAGCGCCTGCGGTGATGGGTTTTTACTGAGGTCAGCCAACTGCTTGGCTAACTTAAATGCCTCCTGATCGCTAATACCTAACTTCGAAGATAGCGCGCCAACAGTGTTTATGAAGGTCGACATGGTCGCCTGGTTGTTGACGCTGCTCTTGCTTAGCTGATCGAATGCTTCTTTGAAGTTGTCAGTCTTTATCCCAGCTGCATCAAGAGTGGTTGTGAGTAACTTGACACTGGCTGAGCCTCCAGAAAGCGCAGCTTTCGCCACATCGCCAAATGAGAAGAATTGCGATGATGTATCGCCAATACTCTTGCCCACTTTTGCCATTGCCTGGTTATATTCAAGCAGCACCTGAGTGCGCATGACTGTAGCGAGCTGAGAGTTTGTCCTGGCTAAGTTTGCATACTGATTAGATAAAGCAGCTACACCCGTCTGTGAGACGGTTATAACCTTATCCATGGATGCAGCTGCATCTTTCAGCGCATCCATAGCATTTTTACCACCATTAAGCGCCGCGATAAGCGTTCCGGCCAGAACCGTACTAAGCGCAATAACGGCTCCGACAATTGCGCCGCTGGGTCCGAAAGCACCAGCTAATTGCGACCCCTGCTGACTGAAGGCCACCAAGGCAGATTGTCCGCCCTGCACCTGAACAATAAAGTCCTGTACCTGATAACCAGCCTGCTGCATTTGAGAACGCCATGCACCACTGCTTTTAGCGCCCTGATCGGTGCTGTTCCTCATATCAAACAGTTGTCCGGTCAAATCACCGATTTTCTTTTTTTCTTCCTCGGTAGCTGATGACCCGGCTCTCAACTGAGCCGCCAGGACAGCAGCGCTGCGAGCTCCGTTCTCTTGGGCCTCATCAAGAATGGCGATTTGATTGCCAAGACCTTCAATAATTGTTTCAGCACGAGAAAACTCATTTGAAGCTCCCTTTGTGCTGTTGCCGGCAGACTGAATGGCTGTTGCCATAGAGTTAACAGAAGAAATTAGAGTCTGCATTGCCGCATTCATTTGCGTCAGCGTCATGCTGGCAGCGGTGCTATTCGTGTTCGATTGAGCAATTGCAGCTGCCACAGCCGTTACAGACGTGTTGAGTGTCTGCATTGAGCTGTCCATAGATTTGGCATGAGAAGTGATCTGATCGAGATTAGAAGAGGTTGATTTTGCCTCTCTGCCAAGGCTGTCGATAGCCTTCCCGGTAGCTTTTGCGTCTCCAGCCATGCCTGAGAGTGCTGACTCGACTGACTTAGCACTTGAGATTAGCTGCGCTACATCAGCCCCCACCTCATAGTAAATTTCTCCAACCTTCTCTGCCATTACCTTTCTCCGGGCAATAAAAAACCCCGCCGGAGCGAGGTTCATTTTGTAGATACCATTACGGTACTTGCTTTACACGCCCATATAAGTAATTCAGCGTGGTTTCATACATCATGCCATTCGAAAATATGAAAACATACTGGTGGTTTCCAGTGTATCCACCGTAGCTGTTTTTGGCATTGACCAGCACCGGCGCAACATAACCATAAGTGACTTTACCACCACTGGCTGTCATGGAACCGTCCTGTGAATAACCCTTGAAGGTAGGCTCAAAAGTGTAGCGTGCAGATTCTGGGTCCTTGAGAGAGGATGCCATATAATTTGTGATCTGCTGCTTATAATCGGCAGGCAAACTTCCATAATTAGCTGTGGTAATTTCGACTTGTGATGGAGGTTTAGGTGCACACCCGGCCATAACCAAAGCAGACATTGCTAACGCAATTGACATTAAAACTTTCTTCATATCCCTAGCCCCAAATTAAAGATGTGAGCAATCCTAGCATCTGACTCGTGCAACTAATCGCAAAAACTACCCTGCTTTTGCCAGTCTCTTCGCCTTTTTAGCAAGATAGTCATCTGCCACCTGGTCATACTCTTCTCGGGTGAAACCTTTCTGGTCCGGGTATTTGGAAGCGAGTAACTGCTGAAATTCAGTCATAGTAAGCTGCTCGGCTTCGGCGCGGCTCATGCTGAAGTGATTCCTGGCCGCGTTGATATAGTCGAACGCCTTAAATTCCTGCACCGACTGGCCTGTTTCATGACGCTGCAGCTGACGAACTTTCGCCTTGCCTATGATGCCGTGCGTAATCAGAGATTGCGCAATTGCCATCATTGAAAAAGCGTCCATTGCTCCCGGTCTCATCAGTATTGCTCTCCGGCCGGTTCTGCCTGGTACATACTCGCCAATCAGAGGGGTTACATCACGTTCACAGCACGCAGTGAAAATCGTCATTGCTGCCTGATGCGCGCGGCGTCCATAGCTTGAATTGGCTATGTGTTCAGCCAACCACGCAGGGATAGCTCCGTACGCATCTATGGCTCGTTGTAAGAGCGGCGTTACCTCATCGTTATGCAGGTCGTAAAATGCCTGCACAATCTCCTGTGGCTCGCCAATGCGCATCATGTTTGCAAATGACGGGCGAAAGAAATAATCCTCGTCACCCACTGTAATCAGGCATTCGCCTATTTCTTTTGCCGGGGCCATGTTTCCTCCAGAATCATTATCAAGGGCAGTCGGAACCGCCCTTTGTAATGCTTATGAGGCAGTTACAGTCACTCCTGTTTGCGCCGTTTTAGCACCGTCATTAGTGGTAAACGTTGCAGTGCCGGTACCAGCCGCTACACCAGTAATCAGGCCGCTGCTGTTGATAGTGAACTTAGTCGGATCTGAAGAGGTCCACACGCCGGTTTTGTCTGTCGCATCAGTCGGGGAGACTGTTGCGGTCAGTTGCCGAGTGGCGCCCACCACTACAGACGTGGTCTGTGGCGAAACGGTGACGCCGGTTACGGCTACCGTATCCTCATCTTCAACCTTGGTCACTTTAACGGTGGTGCCGTCGTACACTTTGAACTCAGTGCTGAATGTGACGATATCGTTAGTGCCACCATCTGTGCTGAGCGCGGTGATAACCATGTAGCCCTGAAACTCAATCGGGCCCACTTCAACGCGCACCCAGATGGATGGCTGACGGCCGGCGCCAATTTCAGTAGTGAAGTAGTTTACGAAATTACCGAAGCCAAACTGGTCCAGACGATCGCGTTTACGCACCTCACCTTCAAAGCTGATGGTGCCGTCTGCGTTAGTAGTGATGTTCTCTACCCAGCCGCCAGTATCATCAGCGTCTGAGTTGGTCGTGTTTGGCGAGAAGTCCAGCGTCTTTGACGTGCCGGCAGCCAGAGATTTCCAGTCCGCTTCCGCAGGCACCGTATCGGGGCAGCCTAACGCCACTTCCAGCACAACGTTACGGCCAAACAGCTTGCCGTTCTCGGTTGGGCAACCTTGCATAATTGCTTACCTCATTTCAGATAATAAAAAAGGCCGCACCAGGCGACCTTGTTTGAGTGTGTGTTGCTTACTCTCCATAGAGGCAAGCGAAAAGCAGCCGGTAAACCAGCCTTCCTTCTGCTGTAAGAACTGGAGCAGGTATGCCGCCGACGTTTTCTATGTGGCCAATGCAGTCATTAGGCATGGGGTTTTGCTGAACGGTATCGATAATGGACTGTACTGCTACATCCACCGCGCCGTTGCCACCTTTAGCGCCAATGACATCAACCATGACGTAATATTCAGAGCCAAGGTCATTCCGCACTGCGGAGCCGCCATTAGGACGGAACACAATGAACTTATCAGTCAACTTTCCAGTGTCATTCCACACCAGAAGCTGAGTGAGAAACCCTGCTGTAAGGCCGGCATCAACGAATAAGTCACGCACCCGCGTATGCATTGGGGGATTCAAAGTGCCATCTCCTTTTTGATCGCCGCGGAAATAGCATCACGCGAATCCTCGAAGCCCTTATTCAGGAACTCCTTCTGAGCTGTAGCGCGCCGGAAGTTCTGCGGGATGTTCGGGTCATGCACATATGCTGCATAAGATGCCGTGTAACCCACTCTGCCTGTAAGTCTTGCCCCGCTCACTGATAATTCGCGATACTGACTGTTGAGCAACGTGGACGTGTCGATAGGCGTGTAAAGCGCTGCCTGAGATGAGCCAATAATCAGCGCGATCTGCAACGCCCGCACCGCCTTGCGCCCCTGAATGTCGCCAATCAGTGCATCGAGATTGCGCTTGGCCTGCTGGATGCCTTTTACCTTAACGCCCATGGCTAAACTCCCGTAATAATCGCCCAGTCATCGACAAGCCGGTCGAAAGTGTCCTCATAACGCACAGCCTGCAGCACCTCATCAGCACCTGCGACAAGCGGGTCTAAATCGGTGAACACTCCGATCGCGATGTAATCGCCAGTGTCAGCGCCGGCGAACTCGGTCCAGAACGTATTTTTAACTACGCGCTCATTACCGATACTGCCAAGCGCTTACTCAGGCCACCTTCATAGCCGCAATCAATAACGACTGGTGCAGCAAACCCCAGAGGGTCACCATACTCATTCTGGCCTTCCAGTCGCTTCCAGAACGTCGCTTTACCGGTGCAAGACCAGCGAGATAGCTCTGACATGGTTACGCCCTCCAGCCGATTACAGCAGGCTTCTCAGCAGCTATACGCTTGCAGTTAAACACCCATTCACCGCTACTGTTCACGTAGCCGGTTGTCTGCTTCCCTGTTGATGTTTTCAACCAAACGCGCTCGAACGGCTTAGGTGGTGATGACGGAGTTTGCCAGTTCATCAGCAACCCCCTACCACTTCAAAGAAGCCAACAGAGACGCCAGAGATAGGCAGGCCGCCGAGGCAGCCGTTCTTATCCCATGCCAGCAATTGACGATACAGATAATCAGTGCCGGCGCTGTCGTAGGTGAATGAGCGTGAAGCGCCAGACGGAGCATGCTGAGAAGCAATCTTTCTGGCACCGGACAGGGCGGCCAGTCGCGCGGCTGCATAGATAAGCATCAGCTTCTGCAGGCTTTCGGAGTAGCCCGCCCCGTCCATACAGGCAGACGTGACGTTAACCTGATCGATGAGCAACTGCAGGACAGCATCAGGAACCGTGAAGCCCAGCTCAGCCATCAGCGGCTTTACGTCATCCAGCGTGATATGGGCTGCCATGGTTACTTATCCTTTTTCGTTGCTGCGGCCAGCGCTGCTTCGGCGTCGTCAGCGCGCTTATTAGCGGCTTCCAGTGCATCGGCGTGCTCTTTTTCTTTTGCTTCTGCTGCATCCTGAGCGACTTTCAGCTGCTCCAGCGCGTCATCCAGTTTTGACTGCAGCGCCGAAGTATCGGTGCTGACCGGCGCGGATGGCGTAGCCACTTCGAATGACAGCTTTTCGCCGCCCTTCTCTTTGGATGTCTCAGCCTTGCCCTGCTCAACCCACTTTTCAGCGATCGCACTGTCTGCGTCATAAACCTTACCAACCTCCAGTTTCTGGAAGTTGGCACCGGCAAAGAGGTTTGAAGCCAGAATCTTTACGAGTGCCATTAGCTGCTCCTTAAGAGGCGTGGATGACGGAGTATTTGTTGTTGATGTCCTGCTTAACCATCAGGCCCATCGCACCCCATGTGCGCCAGATGTAATCGCTGTTATAGAACTGGCGCGGATCTGCAACGGTGCCGATAGCCTGACCGACAACCGGCGCGATAACGCCTGCAGTCAGCGGAACAATCAGGATTTCGTTACCGGACAGCTGAGCATCTTCTTTAATCGCAGCGATGCCTGACAGTTTCAGGAGCTCCTCCAGCACGGTACGGGTCGCGTTCACGTCGAAGTAGCGCTCAAGGTTCGACATGATTTCAGCCGACACATACCAGGTCTGTGGCGCGTACTGGCTGTTAGTAACTCGAACCACATCGCGCAGCGAGATAGCATTGGTACGCAGGGCTGCCGGGTCGGTGCTTGTGGCGAAGTTGAAGGTCAGCGTTACCTGAGCCACGCGCTCATCTTCTTTCAAACCCTTCCAGGTCAGGCCGTCAAACTTAACGTAATTGCCCTCTGAATCGCGGAAGCCGTTGAACATGTAGTCAACGTACTGACGCTGCACATCTTCCACTGAGCCACGCTGTGCATCAGCCTGCGACTGAAGCGCTGACGGGCTGTTGAAGATCGGGTCACGCCAGGTGAACTTGAAGCCGGAGTCATGGATAGGAACCATGGTGCCGTCGAAGGTGTAGGACTTCGCATCCAGCGCTGCGCCAATCTGGCCGCTCATGGATGTGTGAGCCCAGCCACGACCACCGGTGCGAGCGTAATCGTAACGAGATTGCTCGATGCGCACAGATCGAGCCAGTGGCATCAGGTCATTCAGCAGGGTGAACTGAGTGGTTGGCTCAAACTGCGCCAGCACGGTGGTATCAAATGCGCGATACAGGCGACGAATGTCATCAACGGCGTTGACAGCATCCAGTCGGCCGGCATCTTCACGGATGCCACGAACGCGACCGAGGAAATCGGCAGCGGCCTGAGCACCTTCGTTACGCGCCATCTGCAGCTCAGCGAATTGCGCCTGGTTAACTGCAAGGTTTCCGGTGCGCTCGCCAATGGAACGGGAAAATACAAACATTCAGGTGCTCCTTACTTGAACACAACACGAATCAGATCGCCCGCCACCGCAGTGACTGGTTTATCTTCTTCGACATAAGCGAATACAGCGGCGTCAGCGGCAACTGCAGTGATGCGGCCATTAGCCACGGCAACCGGTTGGCCTTTTTTGTATGTGCCGGCCGCAGCGCGGACATTCAGGAACAGTCCCGGAAGCGGCTGAATGGCAACAACGTTTTCACCAGCAGCAATGGCGTCATCCACGCCCATGCAGCGCAGATAATCCATGTTTGCCACATACAGAATTGCCGACTCAGCGCCAGCCACTGATGCGGTGAACTTGGCAGCATCGAAGAAACCAATAGTGCCCGGGGCAGTGGCAGCTGCAGCTGCGCCTTCACGGTTAAGCAGCGGATTAGGGAACACGCCGCCAGCGTGAATTACATGCTTTCCATCTTTAGCCATTTTTTACTCCGGCATTTCGCTGAGGGATTGAGTGTTCACCTGATGACGAATACCGCCGTTCAGGCCAACAGATGACTGGCACTGTGCATACAGGCCATCCAGTGCTGCGCCGTCCAGAGCGTTAACCGCCAAATCGTCCAGGCCAAACTTCGCTTTAACTGCAGTGCGCTTTTCGCCTTTTTCTTTGTCGGAATTTACCGCCAGACCGTTTTCAATGGTGGTCAGCTTGTCGGCAAAAGGCTTAAACCATGCCGGCGCTTCTTCACTGTTGGTCGCAGTTTCTTTGGCTTTCTTATCAGCCTCTTCTTTCTCTTTCTTGGCCTTTTCATCGGCTTCGGCTTTCGCTTTAGCGTCATCAGCTGCCATCTGGTTGTATGCGTCCATCAGCTCTTCATCGGTTTTGCCTTCGGTCGGCTTACCAGCTGCTTTCAGCGCATTTACGATTAGGTGTTTCATCGGATCTGTTTCTCCGTTGGTTTTAATTTCGTACTCAGTGGGTTTGCGCACGACTTCTTGGCGATCTCCGACGAACTCAGCGGTGCCGTCATCGTTGATCAGGTACTTCTGTTTGAAATACTGGCTGTCATCTCGGTAGATGAACGTGTCAGGCCAGATGGATTCAGGCCAAAGCCAGTTATCATCTGTTCGGCCTTCGCGCAGCTTGTCGCCGATAGCACGGCTTATATCGTCGAATGAGAAACTGGATGCGTTGGTGAAGAAGAACTTCGTTTTATTAACGATGCCCTCTTTGGTGCAGTTGGATCCGTCTGCCAGGTTCGCAGTCTGAATCTCAAGCTGGTCGCCTTGGGCATTAACGAAGATTCCCACCCCTTCCTGTGGCGTACCCGCCGGGGTTTCATGCAACAGAATGGCGCAGTGGTCATAGTCCTGATTGGTCGCAATCCAGCTGTATTTTTTCCCTTTGGATGTTCCTGAGCCCGCAGCCTTGTTCAGCCCGAGCCCGGTTGAAACTCCGATTGGCTCTACATCCTTGCCAGCTTTCATGTCGTCCAGGCGGTTAACAACCTCTTTACCTTTATCTGTTGCTTCGGCAAAGCGGCGGTTAATGCACATGTCCATCAGGACTCGGTCTGAATCCTTTCGGACGTTCCGAGCGAAAGCTCCGATGTGATATTCGTTGACCGCACGCACGTTGCTGGCGCTAACGTACTGCCCTTCGATTTTCGGGTGCCCGTAAGGCATGGGCTTCCCTTCAAGGCTCTTAAAGCCTTTCGTAATCTCGTCTGCCGGGTACAGTCCGCCATTGAGCACGATATCGTCGATAACCGGACAGACGTCCTTCACGACGATGTGCTCAACGCCATCAATAGTTTCTGAGGTGATGTTTGAAGCGGAGTTGATGACCGACAGCACATTTACGCAGATGCGTGACATGCTGTGTCCTCGTTTGGTAATGGTTAAGCGGCCTGCTGCCACTCCTGACGCTCTTTACTTAGCCTTTCGACAAGTCCTGTGTTAACGACTTTGCCGTCATCATCCAGGATGACCGGTATCTGACTGCAGTAGCAGTTGTAGCGGTTGCCATTAGTGGCATAGAAGGCTTCAACTTCTTCCGTGGTGTATGTTCGACCGTGCCTCGCTGCATGCCATGAGCGTGTGGTGGATTTGAGCGCAGAGAGCCAGAGAACTGCAGTGTTCAGACCCAATCGCTCCCGTGCCCAGTCTGTTTCCTGCCACTGGGCTTTACGCAGTGCACCGACCTGCTCTGTCTGCGCCATGTTTTTAGCCCGGGCCATAGACACATCCAGCCTCTGGCTGACAATCCGAGCGGTTTCGCGTGGGTTAATTCCCCGACCGATCGCATCAGAAATCACGTTAGCCAGGTCGCCACGAGCGCGGTCTGATTCAAGCAGCCAGTCGCTGTACGTTGAGACGTAAGCGTCCGCCACCTGATTCTGATATGCCGGGCTGCTGAGTAGTTGCGCCAGAGTGGTCTGCTGCTCGTATATCGGCGATTGCACGGACAGGTTTGTGAAAGCCTGATGTGTGCCACGCTCATACTCGTCAGAGACGTAGCTCAGCGCCCACAGGTTGTTGCTTCCACCCTCCAGCAGTGCGTCATCAAGGATGATCTGCATACGCTGCAACAGGTCTGCCAGTTGTGTGGCTGTCATGTCGTAGATGTAAGCACCTGCGTTCACCTGATAGATGACATTGCCGTGCACAGCGTGAGATTGCTGGTTGCTGGCTCGCTCACGGCCGGTCAGTCGCTCATCAAATAACTGCTTAAGCGACACCTTGATGCGGTAGTAGCGGTCGTCGATGTCGCGGAACATCCGATTAACCGGGCGAGCTGATTGCGTCGGGTCTGCTTTATTGCGGGGAATTACCGGTGTCCGGATTAACTTCTGCGTCATCACTTAACGGGTCTCCCGGTGGTACATCTGGCGGCAACTCGTTTTCAGCAATCGGCTCAAGCTCACCTGCAGCGCGAATCTCGTTAGGCTCAATGGCCGGAGTGCCGTATGCCTGCTGCGTTTTCTGCGCTACGTCTGCCAGCGCCTGCATATTGGCAATCTTCTCTTTCTCACTCGGTGCGAGTAGATCAGACCATGCCAGTGTGACTTCACCAGACTGAGGCGCATCAATGACACCAAGCTTCCAGAATCGCTCCAGAATCGCTTTAACCACTGCCGTCATGAATCCCCAGCGGCGACCATTGCAGCGCTTAGCCCAGTCCGCCTTGTCCTCATCAGACGCCAGGCGGCCGGTCTGCTGACCGAACAGAATGGTGAACGGGCATTGAATTGATGAGGAGAACTCGTTGGCAGTGACCGTCCACGATGGCGACGGGTCAGCAGCTGCGACAGAAAGCACTGAGGGCGTGCCAGCCTGCATGACAAGCGCCGCATCGGTACCGCGATTCATGCGCGCTATCTTGTCGTTCATTGCCTCGCCGATATTGGCGTATCCAGCCTCTTTCGCTTGAGCGGCAATAGTCACCATGTCTGTCTGTGCATCAAAGGCAATACCAAGCTGCCGGCTGGCGTTCTTCAGGAACCCTTCAGCGCTGCCGCCGGAAATCTTCTCAAGGTCGAGAAGCTTGTTGTAGCCGGCCCGGAGATAAGGTACGCCTGAAAGCATGTTCTCATCCTCAGAGCCTTCACACAGGATGATGACGCGGTCCGGATGCACTGTGACGCTGCGAACTGGCCCGTATGTGCCATCGTCGCCAACTGGCTGTTCGTTGAACTGGTAATTCACCGGCTGTCCGTACGTATCCGACATAGTGTCAGTGTCGAAGTTGCCAGGCTTAATCTGCGATTCCCACACCGGGATGAGCTTAACAACTGCCCGGTCACCCAGCCGCTTAATCACTGCGCTGTCTACGGGCTCTTTCCACTCGCGACCGTCACGGAACTGAATCAGCAGCGCGGAGTATTTGCCCACCAGATTACGGCGGTCAGCATCTTTAATTTTCGGCCAGTGTCGCGCCAGCAGCTTGGTCGCCGCAGCTTCCCAAGGCGTCGTGGTAGTCGATTCCTTATTTTCATCGCCATCGATGATTGTCGGCTTATCAACCCAGCACGAATCCAGCAGTTTGTGCACGGCGGCATAAGCCACCGGGTTACGCTCATAGGCGCGGTAGTAGCGGTCAAAATCCAGATCGTTGGGATATCCAAACTCTTCATAGAGCTTCGTTCGCTTGGTGTTGCCCTGATGACCACCGTACAGCATCCGCTGACGGCCCATAGCATCAGCAAGGGCATTAACGAGGAATGTGACCTCGTTGCTTTGTTCACTCACTGATGAGCTCCTTAGAAGAAGATTGCACCGGTCTGTTTGTGGTTCGTTTTCGCCACTGCGAAGTAACGGAACGCATCAGCACCATGCGATGTGAAGTCGTGCAGTGGCTTATCTTTCCAGCAGCCGCGCTTGTCATCCCACTCTTTGCGGTACCCCTCAAGGTGAGAGATGCCCTGCTCACATTTAGCTGAGTCGAAGGCGCACTTAGGAGGATTTCACGCACTGAGTCGATGCCGGTATCAACGCCAAGTTTTGGCGCGACCTTGAAGCGGATTGAGTAAACCTGCCCGTCGATTTCGAAGCCTTCAGCAGCTATCTGCTTACGGCTCTTACCGTCGCCAGCAAACTCACGGTTGTCGATATCGTGCGGCGCCCAGTGATCGCCATATTGGTAGCCACGGTCTTTCAGCACCTTCATGTAATGCCGCAGGCCTTCGCCGCTGTTTTCGTAGTAGTCGATGACATGAAATTCATCACCGACTTCACGCACGAACCATATCGCGGTGGAGTCGCCTACACCGATATCCCAGAACGTGTGAACCAGCTGATGCGAGTTGTCCGGTAACTCACCAACGCGCTTATTGGTATAGAGCCAGCGGAACTGCTTAGCGTAATAGGCGCCCTCAACTGACTGTTCAAACGCTTCCGCCGGTATCGATGGGTACTCGCGCTTCATGTCGTCGCCGAGCGTCTTCTCTTTGGCGTAATACCACGCCTTCTGGCGCTCAGTCAGGCTGATGCCCTGCTTCGACTCGATATCGTCAAAGTAATCGTTCAGGCGCTGTGGTAATGGCTCCACAGGGTCGATTGAATAAAGCGGATTCTTCCACCAGGAGAAGAAGAAAAACTTCCAGTCGAGGTTAGATAGCTGTTTACCCTGCAGCATCGCCTTCTCGGCGGTCTGGCAGTAGTCGAAAAAGTAACTAGCTCGACCTTCAGCAGTGCTCTCAATCGTCGTGAAGCAGTCGCTTGAGACCGCCTCAAACGCACCAGTTACAATCTCACGCGCTTTGTCGGGAAACTTGGCGCATATCTTGCCGAACTCTGAAACGTGCAGGAAACGCAGTGTCCCGCCACGGAATGACGTGCTGACGTAGAGTGATCCGCCCTTTTTGAATACCAGTTCGCCAGCTGAGTCGTTGCTCGCCGGGTTAGCCGCCCTTATCTCTGCCGGTAGTCGGTCATAGGCGTACTTCACCTTTTCACGAAACAGGCGCTTGGCGTCATTCAGGGTATGAGCAATCAGGGCGCACTTGGCAGCTTCGAACAAAGCCGCGTCAAGCTGGATAATGCACACCTCGGTGGTGAATCCTAACTGGCGAGCTTTCAGGATGATGTTGCGGGTATGCATGCCTCGAAGTATTCAAGCTGCTCCGGCGTCATCTTGAAGCGTACTGGCTTGCCTTCCTTGTCGGTAATCCAGTAGAGGTGATTTAGCCGCCAGAGCTTGTCAGCCAGCAGCCTGAAATGCTCAGGTTTCATTAAGCCCCCTGAGACAATGAATCCATCAGGTTAGACAGGTCATCAACGGTTTTATTGCCTTCCTCGCTATCGAGGTTATAGGCCTTACGCTCTGCGTTGATCACTTTGATTTGTGCATCGACGCCGGCAGTAATCGAACGGGACATTGACGCATGATTGTCTTCAGTGATTTCTGCATCTTCGAGGAAGTCACGCAGCTTGTTGGTGATGCCACGCCATGCGGCCAAGCCTTCACGGTGAGCCATGACGACAGCGGCAGCTTCATCGGATGCCTGGTCAACTATCTGCGCATCAGTAACCACTGGTGACCGGTTACCGCTCGTGGTTACCGATTTGGTTACCTTGGCTTTGGTGGCAGTTCTGACTTGCTCTGTCAGGTCTCGCTGCCATCCCTCTTTGTTTGCTCTCTTGAGGATGGTGGCATGGTTAACGCCATGCTTTTCACCAATCGCTCTTACTGACAACGAACCAGCGCGGTAAGCCGATTCGATGGCCTCCCAATCTGGTGCTGCCATATTTTATTCCTTATCGGTTTGTTCAGTCTGCTCCGGCACATACTCCATCTTGAGTACGTCATCAGGAGCCAGGTATACCCAGCCACCATCTCCGCGGGCAATGCCAATGAAACCGTTAACCACTTCTGGCTGTGACCGGTTCATCAGGCCTTCATGCGTCTCACCGGATTTGGTGGTTACTGTGATGCGGTAGGTGTCTGGCATATTTACTCCAATAAAAAACCGCCCGGAGGCGGCGATGTCTTTTATTTTTTCCGTTGGGGCGGCGGCAGCTCTTTGGCCATGTCTCTGGCGATTGTCAACGCCTGGCTGAATCGTTCATCTCCACCTAGTGAAGATGTAAAGTTTATCTGTCCAATAAAATGCTGCCAGTTCTCTTCCGGTGTACCGTTGATCCATACGGCGAAGTGCTGATGGGCTTCATTAATCACAGCCTGAAACTTTGGCTTTAAAGACTCTAATGACTCCCCCATCTGAGCCTTAACTGCGGTCTGCCTGATTTTATCCACGTACCCTTTAACTAAACCGTGCGAGTTATCCATATGCCCCCCTATGATTTGAGTCGATACTTTAACACTCAGACTTGGTTCGCGCAGCTTCACTTAACAGCGTGGCTAACTGTTATCCCTTGTCGGAGAGATTCATCATCATGGCACTCCTTTGATTTTTCTTTAATGACTCTCAGAAGATAACCATCTCATCGACCACTTTTTTCAACAGGGGCAGTATTTCAGCTTTGTTGCCGCCCTTTACCGAGTAAAGCCAAAAGTCATGCTGAAACTTTTTCCATAACTCAGGCATTTCAGAGTCTTTTAATAGCGGCTTACACATCATCCATCGGCGTTCGGCCATCCTGTTCGACTCGACCATATCTTGCTTTAAGTAGAAAATCTGCACCTCTCGCTTTTTGTCAGACGAGTTTATATCTCCTCTGTCTATGGCTACGCGAGCTAGGTTGACGTGCATGTGAGACCAGTTATCCGGCATAGCATCCAAAGCATAAAGAAGATCTACGGCCGCACTCTTAAAATCAATCTTTATCTTGAGTGCTTCTTGCTGCTTCCATGTATCTAGAGCCTTCCTGGCATAATGGAGAGTTATTAAGGTTGCACAGGCGCTTACTATCGCAGCAAGCATAGAGCCAAATGCCCAATAGGAAGAATATTGTGTTGCCACCATGGTTTTATAGCTGATTAACGATTCGCCCATATATCCTCCTTTAATTTCATGGGCGTATCTTAATACATTACTTGTGAGAAGTTTCAATCTGTAATGAAAGCCGTTGTGAAAGAGGCTCTCTCATCTCTTATGCTGCCTTGCCTTCCATCAGTGCCACCATGTCAGGATCGAGCTGGTCAATAAGGTTTTTGCGGGCCTCATTCAGCAGCGCCTTTCTACCACCTTTCCCCCACTTACCCATCTTGCTGGCACACTGGCTGATGTCTTTGGTTTCGCCGCCAATGAGGTGGTCCAGCCGGTTCAACTGGTTGAGGATGTCGAGTGCCTTGGTGCGGCTTTCGATGAAAGTGTTGTAAACATCAATCTCAAACTCAGGCTTAATCCATGCGGCATATCGGACGGCGATCATCTCAACTCCCCAGACACTCTGAGAGTCACCACCTCGAATCACTTTAAGTGATTGATTATGTTCCAAAGGACGTTTTTGTCCTCTGGCATCCAATGCTTTAACGAAACGTTGAACTGATGCGCTGCGGATGAACTTGCTAGGCTTTTGCGATTCAGTAGCCTCGCCGTTCAGAACAGCTGCAGCATGCAGGTCATTCAGGCAGTAGCGCCCTTCACTGTCTACTCGAACAGATACGCCACTTACGATTACAGTTGGATAAGTCATGTCGAATTACCTTTTAGTGATGAACCTTGTCGCACAGGAATTCGGCCCCCAGAGAGCTCCGACAGCTAGCCGGTTCCTCAAGAGTCATCCTGAAAGGTTCTGGGTCGTTGCGCGTGCGAGGCGCATAAAAAAGCCCCGCGAATGCGAGGCTGATGGTGCTCTGTTAGCTGGTATGAAACTTCTTGGGGTTTGTCAGGGTGAATAAAAAAACCGCCAGGAGGCGGCTTGGTTGCGTTTTAGCGCTGCATTACAGAGGGTGATCAATCCCTCTTCTCTGCATCACCATTAAACGGTTGATTTTCCATCGACTGATTGCCGCGATTCAACGCATCCAAAGCTTGAACTCTAAGGCCTAGGTAACACGCTTCGCAAAGATCCTTATCTGTATCAATTAGCACTGACAAAAAATTTCTTTTCCTGCCGCAATCCACGCATGTCTTACAAAATTTCATCTCAAAATTTACATAAATGTTTCTGATGACACATAGATTAGGTTTTTGAGGAGTAACGTACAACCTACTTAATTTAGGCATTGCATTTCATCATCGAGCGTACTGCTTGAATGCGCCCTGTGTTGATCACTTCAGGCACTGCTCGTTGATGTACTGCTGGAGATATCTCACTTTGGCTTGGTCGCTGATGATTCCGGCTCGGATATCGAGAACGTTCGATCCAGCACCTGGAGAGAGTTCGACGGTTCCTGCATTGCCCACGCTGCCGGCGACGGGGGTTTCGGCCTTACATTCACCTGCGACCCGCACCCGGCTACCATTAGCCAACTTAGAACGAAGCCTGTCATTTTCAGCATCCGCATTGGCTAGCTCCTTTGTGTATTTGGCATCGAGTGCAGCTACATCACGCTGGCGCACCTGCATATCGGTGATAGTGTCATTCGCCAGCTTGAGGCTACCTGCCGCTTTATCCCGCTGCGCCTTGTAGTCAATGGCGTTGCCCCGGTAGTAAAGCGCTAACGATACCGCGAAAACGGTCGCAATCAGACAGGCGAGAACGAAAGCGATAAGCATCTTAACCTTTAAGGTCATCTGCACTCTCCGCCAGGCAAAGCGAGCGCTCCATATCGCGGCGATTCATCAGCCCCTTCCACTTCATGCCACCGGCATATACCCAGCGACGCAGCTCTTCACATGCGCCAGCCTGGTCGCCGCTGTTGAGTTTCTTCAGCAGAGTGGATTTAGAGAACGCAGATGTGCCGACGTTATAGGTGAAGCTGTAGAGTGCGGCGCGCGGGTATTCACCCAGTGGCACCTTCACCATCGAATCGACTGCTTTCTTAACGGGCTGAAGGTCATTCCACATCAGGCGGTCGCATTCGCGGTCAGTGTAGGTTTTGCCCTTTACAATATCTTTGCCAGTGTGCCCGTCACAAACGGTCCAGACACCGGCCACATCTTTATAGGGTTCGTACACGCGCCCTTCCACACCATCCTTGCCGCCGAGGAATACCGTAGCAATAAGCATAGAGCCGCCGCCTGCAGCAGCAATCAGCTTGTTGCGCAGTGAGTTAGACATTGCCATGGTTAATCCTCGGTGAGGTCGGGCGTGGTAGGCCAGCGTTGAAGCGCCTTAATCTGCGCCAGAGTGGCCTTGCGTTTGTAATACCAGTTGATGCCGAGCGTTAGCAGGGCGACCAAGATACCGGCCAGGACGCCTACAGCGCTCCACTCATCGGGACTAAGCCGGGTCAGCAGACCGTTGGCAATCGTCCCGGCTGACGCGCCATACGCTGCGCCTGAAGCCAGTTTGCTCATATCAATACTCATATACACCTCGCTATTCGCTTGGTGCCGTCTGTAGTCGTAGGAAAAGAGCGCTCACCCCTACACAGCATTGGGGAAATCATTTGATTTGGGATGGCGCTAAAACGAAAAAAGGCCGCCTGTTGGCGACCTCTTGAATTTGATGTACCCCACCCGGCGCTTATCTCCGGCACTCTTAATGGCTTAGCTCTTGAAGGGGCGAGACAATAGTCTCAGATAATTCCGATGCAGTTTTAACTTTTGCTGCTGTGATTACTATTAGCACGCTAACCTTTAATCACTCAATAATTCTGACTACTGCCAACAAAAAGGCCCTGGCAACTGGTAGGCTGCAGGGCGCTTTGATTATCACAGAGTGATGGAACTTGTGGCGCCGCCAAGCTTAGAAGTCACTAACGGCACTCTATATGCGCATATTGGCTCATTGGCTCATTACTGTCAATACTAACTATGCGACTTTTCTAATTTTCGATACCTGTTTGCGATCGTTAAATGCTTTTAGCAGAGGATCGTGCAACAGGAACAAACTTGCGTTGAGTATTTCATCTACTTCCCGGCGACAAGTAATCATGGATGGGCGGCGCATGCTTTCTCCACCCCTCCCTGACATTTTGCGGGGACTTGCGACCTTGTGATAGTAAGATGCAATCGCACGCTTAGATGAGCCGTGCGCGTAGTAACTGAGCAGGATGCCAAAGGCTTTTTTATCGATGCACATGACGGAGTCCACGACCTGAGAAATCAAGAGTCCGTCATCATCGTTACACATTGGCCGGTAAGGATAGGATTGCGGCTCAACAGTCGCCATCCAGTTCGCTATCATGCTGCTCTGGCGCTTATCAAACCTTCCTGAATAAACCCATGCCCCCCATAGTTCCAGCCATCCATTCAGCCAGTCATGCTGTTCTTTGCTGAGGTTAAGCTCGCGTACCGGCATAATGCGCTCCTATCATCTTCGCTGTGCGTTTGAGTAATCGGTAGTCAACTGCAAAGCCGTCTTTGCGCTTGTACATGCGCAGGTGCAGCCACTTCTCTTTGAGGTATTCTGGAAAATGATTCTTGTGATAATTTTTTATCTTTAAATATCTTTTCTTGAAATCGTCTCCATTGGCTATAGCGTGTAGTTTTTCCATTTCAAGCGTCATTCGGTTCATGCCGCCTCCATTGAAAAGTCGAACCCCATCTGCCCGCCAAATGCCTCGCAACTTTCAGAGCAGGAACCCGTGTCGTACTGGCGCATGGATGTCATCCTTGAGGCGAGTTCGTCTCTTCCGGTGTCGGAAAATAAAGCGATTACCTGTTCCAGTGAGGTGTTACTCCGATACATCACCTTGTCTGGCTTAGTGTCGAAGTCCTGAAGGATTTGCATAAATTGAGCTGCCATTTCTGGCTCGTCTTTTGTTGCCAGAGCTACTTTCTGGAGGCTCTTTTTGATGCAGAAAACGCAGTTGCCGAGATGCTCATGAATATCCAGATCGAACGGCTGCTCTTTCCACCAATTGATTACATCCTGCTTTTCGAAATCACTTATCTCCGCCAGGTATCTGATGCTGGGTTTAGGCGATATCCTCTTGGGTTCATCAATTCTCATGCCTAGCCATGTTGTGTAATTCCCCCTGCCAAAATGCTCATCGCAGTACTTAATGAACGGCACCGTCTTCATCCTGTCGGTGCAGAACGCGCCGCCAACGTATGGGTGACCATACTTACTGAGCATCCGCTTCCATGGCTCGAGGTCGGGGCCTATCTGGTTAACACTGAGTATTTCGTAAGTGCTGGGCTTGTTCATTTCCGGATTAGGGATAACGCGGAGGCAGGTAAGTTTTATTTTCCAGTGTTCGACAATGTTGCGTATAAATTCGTATGTCTTAGGGTGCTCTGCACCGGTATCCATGAAGATGAATTCCGTATCCGGGTTTTGCTCTTTCTTGATGTGAGCAAGGTATCCAGATGTTCTCCCACCAGATAAGCTGACGATGTCAATCATGCTGCCTCTCTCTGCTTTACCAATGCCCTGAGCAAAGCCCTATAGCGCGCCCTGATGGCGTCTAACTCTTCGCGGGTATATCGGTGAGGTGTATTGTTTGATTCGAGCGCCAGAACGCGCTGAAGGCCGATTTTGGTGATGAGGTTGATACGATATGGACCGATGGCGCCGGAGTGGTGCACGTTACAGGATGCACACTGGCTGTGGACGTTATCCTCATCGAACCTTAGTTGTGTTGCCCTCGCTGTTGTCCTGAAATGCCCGGCGTGGTAGCTGGCCGCCGTTGTGCTGCCGCAGCTGATGCAAATATCCCCGTCCCGCGCCCTGATGTAGTCGTTGAATGCCCGCTGGGTCATGTTTATCCAGTGGCTTAACGGCTTCGCATCTGCCTTGCGTTTGTTCCATTCCGCCCTGTCTGCTTTGTCCTGCTTGCGCTGTTCACGCGCAGCATTACGCTCATCAACCTGTCTGTTGAATTCCATGGCGCATTTGTAGTTGTGGCAGACTTTCTGGAGAGAACTTCGAGGGATGTATTCGGTGGTGCAGATTGGGCATTGCTTCGGCTTTGGCATATTGCCTTTAGCCATTTATTATCCTCCTGTTCAATTTCTGGAGACTACTCATGGCGACTTACAAACAGATTCACGATTATGTGAAAACGACCTTTGGTGTCGTAGTCAAAACCTGTCATATAGCTCACGTAAAACACTTAAATGGCTTCGACATGAAGCCAGCACCTAATAGGCGCTCGGAAGAATCGAGAGTGTATGAGTGTCCAGACGATAAGAGAGTGATGATTGAAAGCGCTATGAAGCATTTTGGGATGATTTAGCGCTCCCTCCGTGCATTCGATTGTTCTCGTTTTCCATCCAGCCAGCGCAGCACTGGTCGCAGGCATATACCCAATCCGGCGGAAGAGGCGCACCACAGCCAGCGCACCTGATAGCAGATGTATCGCCAGGCGCATCGGAGTGGGAAGTAGTCGAAGTGTTCTGCATACCAATAGTCCTCTTCACATGTATGGCATCTGATGCCGTGGAAGTGCTTATCCTCGCTGGTGAGGATGGTGTGGCAGCGGATGCAGCGCTCTTTCATCATCTGCTCCATATCGGCTGTTCAAACTGCTTGCTGGGTATTGGCCCGTATTTGCTTTCAGGCAGCAGTGCGCTGACCGTCCAGAATCGCGGGTCAAATGCCAGTGTCTTTTTTGCTTCTACGTGCCGGGCGGCGTATCGGGAGAGGAGTTCATCAGCGGTTTTGGTGTCGAGGGGCTCAGGGTGAGAAAACCAGGTCATGCGCATCCGTAGCTCCTGTATATATATCCGCACATATCTACGTTAATTCCTGTCCGCTCAGCTATCTCCCTGTACTTCAGGCCAGACTGGCGCATCTCTACAACCTTCCTGACGTCACTGGACATAACCTTTTTATAGGTCTGGATAGCGGCCGGAAGATTGTGAGTTTTGATGAAGGAGTGGATGCTTGATGCCGGCCGGTTGAGTCGTTTTGCTATTTGCGCCGGGGGGCATTTCTTTGCCAGGCTTTTAATGGTTTTTATCTCGTGCTCTGTAAATGGTCTTCTCTTCATGCTGCCCTCCCAAAATAGTCGCCTGAGTAACGCACCTCGCGCAGGTTAACGCCGTTGCCGACTGCCCACGCTGTTGAGTACTCGATTAAACTGGTCATGCGCTTTATGCCCATTTTTGCGGTTGATTCCCTGATGTTGCAGAACTCACCTTCCAGCCCCGGAACTACTTCCGCACCCAATCCTGTCGCCACTGAGTGGCCTGACACGAAGAGCGTTTTCCACTGCACCGCTGTTCGTTGCTCATTCATCCAGACAGCCTGACGCGCCACATCGCCGCATAGCGCGTGGAACATGCTGTTCTGGAGTAGTGAGCGGTCGAAGTCGGTGATGCGTACAGTGAGGGGATGGTGGTCGTTCAGGGGGAGTTTGTTGATTTGCTCTATCAGGTTTCGTCGCACCTGCTCGTTACGCAGGAAGAAAGTTTGTTTATCCACTGCTACCTTCCTTCAATTGTCTCCACGTAGTCATAGAGGTTGTCTGCTGCTGCGCTGAGAAGCAGATCGATTGATTGAGTGCTGTGGCCACCCTCGCGAATCATCTTGAGTGCTGTGATGATGGCTGAGTGTGTGTCTTTGAGTGGTTGATGCTTAGGTCTGAGGGGGATTACGTTGTTCATGGCTTCTCCTCGACCATTCTTATGGACATGACGCCGCTAAGGTCGATAGTGCTCACATCTGCCTGCATTCGATACATGGCGAGGTGCTTGCCGTTCACACTGGCAATCTCATGCAGTGTTGCAAGGGCGAGATTTGCCGCATCGGATATATCACCTTCACCTGCATCGTAATGCTCATCAAAGAGCGTGATGCCGAACCTGCCATTCATTGAGCTAATCTGGCAGTCGAAGCTTCCCTTAAAACTGATTTCGTCAGCTGCTCCCTGCACTGCTGAGATGTAATATGCATCGCCTTTTACGCTCATCCTTCCCTCCCATCATTCTCAATCTGAGTGGCGGCTTCCTTCTCCTGCTGCTCCAGTATGGGCAGCGCAATCTCAAGGGCAGCCAGATACTTTTCTTCCAGTATCGATATGCCGTGCTCTTTGGTTTGGTTGTGGTGTAGCTTGTCGATTAGTCTTCTGGCTTCACTGGGAGTTAGATTGGTCATTTGGTATTTCCTTTTCCCGGGGTCACATATGGCATACCTTTGGGTGTTACAAACCAGCCAACAGGAAACGCGAATGCTACTAATCCTTTTTTATGCAGTGCGTTAGCTACGCGGTGATAGGGGCTGCGCTCGCGGCTTTTAGTTTTCGCCATTTCGTCTAGAAACTTTTGCTGAGGTGCTGTTAACTTTTCCATCAGAACCCACCCTTTCTCTTGCCGCCTTTATCGGAACGGGAATCGCGCTCGAACTACGCTCTAATCGGCAGATATACCACGCGGTAGACGAACGGTATGAATGCGGCGAAGAACTTGAAGTAAGTGTCCTGACGGTACCCTGTAGCCTCATTAATCATCGCTTCTAAGCCGTTACGTGGCTGGCGAGGAAGCTCCACCTCATAGATCCGGCAGAAGCCTATAATTAGCTCTGTCTCATCGAGGCACCTTTCGATCACATGCCTGAATGCCTCGTTGCCGCGAAGCTCAAGCCTGATTTCGTTTGTCATTTCATCCATTACTGCCCCCATAGCGCCAGTCATTGGCCGGCTGCTCTTTGGTTTTGTTGTCGGAATACTGCTGCGCAGCGGCCTGCTGATCGACGTTAACGAAGTGTCCATTCTTCCAGCCCATGTAGAACGTCTTTGGCTGGCCAGAGCGGTACTTTCCGATGATGATTTCTGCCAGGCCTTTCATGTCCGTGTTCTCGTTGTAAATCTCATCACGGTAAGGGAACACGATAACGTCAGCGTCTTTCTCGATAGAGCTGGAGCCTGCGAGATCGCCCATGTTCGGGCGCTTATCGGCGCGGCCGTCAACGTTACGATTGAGCTGGGCCAGCAGAATCACCGGAACCTTGTTGCGCAGACAGAACTGCTTAAGCTTGCGGGTGACCTCAGCGATGGCCAGGTCGGCACGCTCTGCTTTCGGCATCGGGATCAGCCCGAGGTAATCGATGGCCAGGAAGCTTAAGCCGCCGTCCATATTCATGCGCTCCGCCTGAGCAATGATTTCGTCGATGGTGAACGAACCAACAAGAACAAAGTTCTTTTCATCCAGCAAGGTGCCGGTGGCGCCGGTAAGCTTCGTGTAATCCTCCTGGCTCATGCCTAACGGGTTGCGAAGTGTGCCGATTGATATACCGCCACGGTCAGCGATGTGACGCTCGACAACCTGTGTCTCCGACATTTCCATCGAGATAAGCAGTCCCGTTCCCTTCTGCCGGCCGATTGAGTTTGAGATGTTGATGGCCAACTCCGTCTTACCCATGCCAGGACGTCCAGCGATGACAATCAAGTCGGTTCGGTCAAAGCCGCCGTACTCGTTATCCAGTGCCTCAATGCCGGTTTGCAGGTACAGACCGGAATCCGTGCCCTTCATGCGCTCTTCCAGAATGTTGAAGTAATCGGGGATCATGTCACCGATGCGGCGCGGAAGTTTATCGTTGGTTTCAAACTGCAGCTTGGCCAGAAGGCCGGTTGCGGTGGCAATGCTCTCGTTGATGTTCTGCGTGTTTGCGCTGGCCAGCAGCTGTGCCGCTTTGCTCAGCTCTTCCACACCTTTTCGCAGCATCCAGCACTGGCGAACCCGCTTAGCCCACGCCTTGATGTTCGCTGCAGAGTTGCACTGCTTAGCGATTTGCAGGACGTAATCACGGCTTTCCTCCGGGATGGAGTCGCGCACGCTGAACGGGTCGATTGGCTCAGCCTTGTCCAGCAGCTTCACGATTGCCTGATACATGCTGCGCAGGTGGTGATTGGCAAACGACTCAACAGGAAGCTTGCTGGCGATGTCTCTGCAGTCAACGTGATCACCCTTGAGAAGCATCGAACCAATCAGCTGCTGCTCGAAATCTAAACTGTCCATGTCATACCTCCTCGCTGATGACTTTGTCGATCATCTTTTGGGTTAACGCAGTGTCGATGCCGTACTTGGTTCCATCAGGATTCTCGCCACACGCCCAACGCGTAGGCTTATAGCCGTGAGTGATGTAACCAGTGAGAAATGCATCAGCGCTGGTTGGCTGATTGCCGGTGTCTTTGCAGTGCTTCAGGTAGGACTTCCAGAGCCGCTTGATGCCGTTCTCTGTGGTGGTTGTGATGCCTTTGATTCTTGGCAGGCCAAACGCTTCGGCTTTTCGATTCCATGTTTGAACAAAAAGCGGCCTGTCAAAGTCTGGCAAGGCAGCCCTCGGATTGGTTCCTCTGGCTCGGGGATTTGTACCTGCCTGACGGGATGTTAATTTTTTCTCACCACTCAATCCCGCCTCGCGGGTTTGGGTAATGTTTTTATATTCTTGTTCTAATAACTTCTTACTCTGTTCGACCTCGTTTGTTACCTGCTTTGTTACCCCTACCACTCCCGAAGCCGCGCCAGCACTGCGTTTGTTTGTTACTTCGTTACCTACTTCGTTTGTTACCTCAAAATCACCCTGATAATCGGTGTAATTTATGATGGTAATTACCGTTCCGTGCCGGTTCCCGGAGAAGGTGATCATCTTCTCTTTGGTGAAGAATTCGAGCATGTCACGAACTTGCTTTGGTGACTTCTCGTTACCTTGGGAGTCCTTTAATTTCCGGGCGAGAATTGAAACTTTCGTAACGAGCTGGCCAGCCTGCAAATCCCATGAAACACCATCGAACTCGACAGTGCGTGACTTGTATTGTGCCTGGCCAATTATCCTCACCCACAGAGCAAACTTCGCCGTATCACTGGCCCATTCCTTGGACAGAAGGCTCCTGAACAGTGCGAAGTGCCCCTGCTTTTGGTTTTCCATCCGCGAACTCCTGCGCTCATGAGCAGCGCTGAAATCGTATAATCTGGCTGTACTCATTGCCCTTTCTCCTTCGCTCTGTGCTCTTCCAGAATGTGCTTCAGCTTCTCAGCCACCTTCGGGTTGAACGCTTTGCAGAACTCGACTCGGGCAAGGTTTTTGTGCATTTCTGCCTGGTACACAACGTGTTTCTTTGACATAATGACTCCTGTGAATTGATCCAGTCATTTCGCATCAGGCCTCGAAGCTGTTAGCGCAGCTCGGGGCTTTTTCTTTGGTCATTTCCAACTGCAACTTCGCGAATTCCATCGCTACCGTCATCAGCCAGCGATACTGCTCAAGCGGCATCTTCTTTTCCCCTTGCATGACAAAATCCTCTACACCGCTAGCGGCGAGAGTTTCCATCAGTTCCGGGTATTTCTCCGTCCGACGAAGCACGGTGGAGTCAGCTACGTTGAGCATCTTCGCTACAACTGTCTGGCGGGTATTCGTTAAAGCCTGGTGTGCGGTTGCCAGTAAGTGGCGACCGATAAACGCAATGGTAGATTTGCGTGAATTTGCCTGTTCCATTGTTTACTATTTCCTTAGCTTAAATAGGTAGTTGCGTGAGCAATCCGTGGGGGATTGCCACTTAAATTAGTTCCCGCGTTGTCGGCGGATCAGATTGGTAAAGAGCGGCAGTTCTTAAGCTGCGGTATCAGCTGCTTTCATGTATCGCTGCGGATAGAGGATTTGCATCTCAGTAATCTTGCCTTTGAAGAACTGAGATAATTTCTCTGCCGTTTCGAGTGATGGGACCTGAATCCCCCGCTCAATCCGGCTGAGGTTGCCAACGTCTAACTTTGTGGCGATGGCAACTTCGGAAATTGTTAGCTTTTTCTCTACACGCATTTTCCGTAATGGCGTTGTCATAATGCACCTCCGTAATGCGCTATACGCATAATATGCGAAATAGAAAATATGCGCAAGGCGCTTTGCGTGTCACGCATAAAAAAGGGTTAAATAACCGCCATGAAAATAGGCGACAAGATTAGACATATTCGCAAAGCGAATAAGATGACACTCAATGAGCTGGCCCTGCGTGTTGATAGCGACGTGGGCAACCTGTCACGCCTTGAGCGCGGCAAGCAGGGTTACAGTTCTGACCTGATAGAAAAAATTGCGGGTGCGCTTTCAGTTCCTGTATCTGAGCTATTCTCTTCTAATGAACCTGATGATACTGTAGATTCATACAGTGTAAGTTCCATTATAAAAAAGGGGAGAAAAGATGTGTACAGGATTGATGTACTTGATGTTTCAGCGAGCGCCGGAGATGGCTCGCCATCCAAAGATGTTGTCGAAGTCATAAGGTCGATTGAATATGTTCCGGACCAGGCGCGGGTAATCTTTGGCAATCGTCCAGAGTCATCTGTGAAGCTGATCAACGTGCGCGGAGACAGCATGGAAGGAACGATCGAGCCTGGCGACCTTATCTTTGTAGACGTTGCTGTAAGCAACTTCGATGGCGATGGCATCTACGTATTCAACTTCAATGGCGACATGTTTGTTAAGCGCCTGCAGAAAGTTAAAAGCGAGCTGATCGTCATATCAGACAACCCTCGTTACCGTGAGTGGTCAATTTCTGAAGAAGAAATGCCGATGCTGCACGTCTCTGGCCGGGTCATGCTCAGCCAGTCGCAGCAGTTCAGACGCCACGGGTAAGACTCCCCTACTTCACAGCCCGCTATATGCGGGCTTTTTTGTGCCTGCCGCATTATACCCCGCAAAATTATTTTTCCTTTAAATTCAAACGCATCATCTAATTTTACCCCGACAACTACCAATTTATTATTTTATGCGCTTGACGCATATGCGTGATGCGCATATTCTAAGTCCATCAGCAGGACGCTGAGGCAGTAGGAACAGGAAGTTAGCTCTTTAACAGAACAGGTGCGCTGACAAAGCGCGAACAACCAAACGAGATGGGTTTGGGGTGTGGTGGCGGTGTCCTCAAGCGAGGCGCAACGCTAGCAGTGTGATAAGACCTGAAAACCGGCTGGGCAGATAGTTTTTTGCCAATACAGAAACAGGGCGCTCAGGAAATAAGTGAGAGTGGCGACTCAGTGCCGCGATCACCACACCACCAAAACCATTTCAGGAGGCCACCATGACAGTAATCACTTACGGCAAATCAGTAACTGAGAACGCAAAGACTCGTCGCCATGCTCGCCGCCGTGCGGTGGCTATAGAGCGTGACACCATTTGTTCGATCATCGACGCAGCGTTTGGCATTGAGCCTGAAGCTGTAGCAGTAGCACCGAAGCACATGACGCGAGTTGAGCGCGCCACTACCTCACCGAGTCTGCGTGAGAAGCATGAGAGCACAGCGATGTGCTTACCGGATGTTGCCTTGTATCAGGCGGGGCATCGCAAGATTCGCAAAGACGCAACGCACATCATTAAGTGAGGGAATAATGCCAAATCACATTACCAATGAGGTCACTGTCATTGGCGGCACCAACAAAGAGCGCGCCGCATTCATTCGCTCTGTCACCAATAAGTACGGCCGCATCGACTTCAATAACATCACTCGCATGCCAAAGAGCATGCATATCGATGAAAGTAGTGATGTTGAAATGATGGCTTCGGCTATTGCTGGGAAGCCCATGGCTGACTTCTACTTTGGCGATGTCATGGATATTGCTGAAGTTACTGAAAAGCTTCGACTGCGAGGTTCGAAATCAAGTTACATCAAAAAGGTGATTCAGCAAGCACACCTTCGGGTAGACAACAAAAGTCGTTACGGATTTTATTCCTGGTACGATTGGTCACGAATGAAGTGGGGAACCAAGTGGAATGCATATGACGTTGAGATGCCGATTCCTGAGGTAAAAGAACGCGTTAAGCTCGGTTATCGTCACCGCAAGACGCATGTCACAGCTTACGCCAAGCGACTGTTTAAAAAGCGACTCAATCGCCACGCTGAATCAGGCGCCGAATTGCAGATCCGCTTCGATACTGCATGGGCTAGTCCCGACCCAATTTTCGAAGAAATGGCAAAGAGCTTCCCTCATCTTGAGTTTCAGATCCGATACGCGGATGAAGATACCGGCTCTAATTGTGGTCAGTACCACATCAAGGGCGACCTCATCCACTCCAGCGACATCGCGCCGAGATGGGGAGACCAATCGCCGGATGAAAAGCGCAAATGGACAGAATTCGCTTTCAAGCTAACCCGCCCAGACGTTGACCCGAAAGAGTATGGCTACAACGAAAACTGGGAATACATCGAAGAATAAGGCTGCCTAACCCGCAGCCTTTTTTTGTCCACCCATCGTGGACGCAGCAGAGATTAAGAGAGGTGAGTATGGAGGAGCGCTTTTTCTATCGATATGACGCAGTCATCACTCAGCATGGAATTGAGATAACACTGAAAACGTTCAAAGCGATACGTGAAACCAAGTGTTATTTCATGGTCAGGGCTCATACGGTAAATCAGTATGGGTTTGAATGCCTGTATGGACGCGAGCGGCGTGTTCCGAAGTATGCAGGACGGTGTCGCGCTATATCGCACAACAAGGATGATGCTCTGTTCTCATTTAAGCGCCGACAGGAAATGAGACTACAGCACGCCGAAAGAAACCGGCAGGTAGCACAGCGTTGTGTTGACTGGCTTGGTAGCGATGGCAGAGCGCCCGATAAGGCTATCAATATCGGACACACGCAAGCAACTGTACCGCCAAGTCACGATTACGAATGGTAAATAACCCGCCCCGAGCGGGTTTATTTTTGTGCGGTAAGTGGGAGGAGTGATGGAAGGATTTAAGGGTACGCCGGGTAAGTGGAGTTTTGAGCATAATTGCGTTTCCGATAAAGACATATTTTGCATCAACGTCATGGCTGATGGGTGTTCTGATATTTGTTATTTACAAAGTAGCGAAGAGTTCCTGCCGAACAGAGAGCAGACATTGGCAAACGCCAACCTGATAGCAGCGGCACCTGAGCTCTTAGAGGCGCTTCAGGGCCTTCTGATAAGAGTGGCAGATGATGAGGAATATGGGCCTGACCACGCAATCACCAAGCGAGAGCCGCAATATTTAAGGCGCTTGGCCAGTAACCACTACAGGAGAGAGGGTATGGAGTGGATTAAGTGCAGTGAAATGAAGCCTGAGCTGGACGGGAAATACTTAACTTTCGGCTCATATGGAATTGGAACCTCATGGTATCACACTGCTTTCGGGAGGAGGGTTTTTCAGGACTGCGACACTAACAATAACGAAGGGATGACCGATTGGGATGATTTAGCGTTTCAGGTAACTCACTGGATGCCGCTGCCCGAACCACCTGCTGAGTAACACCGTAAAGCTGTCTGCTTAGACGGCTTTGAGGTGCTACGCACCACGCTTTAGCTTTGAGACAGCGGGCGTAATTAACAAATTATCATCCCTTAGCCAGCGCAATGCTGGCTTCTTTTTTCAACACCAATCACCGAATTTAATCAGGAGTTACCCATGCAATTTGCAACTGCTGGGGCTGCCCATCTGGGTAGCTCCTCTATCAACACATCTGTATCAAGCCAATTCGCTTTCAAATTGACCGGCGCAGAAGTTATGCACTGGCAGCCAAAGAGTCGCTTGCAGCAGCTTTGGGAGCGTCTGGTTCAGGTCATCACACAAGAAGGCCAGCCATGAGCGCGCCAACACCAGCGGAACAGTACCGCAAGCAGCAGGAAGAGCTTGAGCGTCAGCGCCAGATTGATCGCACTCAGGATTATCCGTTCATCAACCAGATGCTGAAAATGCTCGGCATGCAGGAGCGCAAATGAACATTCGACTGACGCAGAGAGACCGCGCAGAGGTGCAAAGCATTGCCGACTCTCTGCCGGATGATGACCTGCAGGAGGTTGCCGGCTATGTGGATGACTGGCAGGCACGGCACCAGGTTAACCCGCTGACAATGGCTGCTATCGCATTCCTGAGCCAGCACTATGACCGCAACGCTGTTGCCATGCTGGACCATGACGACGACTGGCACATAAAGCTGGGTGAGGTGCTGCGGGAGCTGATGATAGATACCGGCAAACGTGAGCGCGGCGTAAATGCACTGATACATAAGGTGGCGTGATGGAGCCGGGAATTTACTACGACATCAGCAACGAGGCGTATCACTCCGGGCCCGGCATCAGTAAGTCGCAGCTGGACGACATTGCCCGCAGCCCTGCAATTTTCCAGTGGCGTAAGGATGCGCCGGTAGACAACGAAAAAACGAAAGCGCTTGACCTCGGAACGGACTTCCACTGCGCAGTTCTGGAGCCGGAGCGATTTGCTGATATGTATCGCGTAGGCCCGGAAGTAAACCGGCGCACCACGCAGGGAAAGCCGAGGAAAAGGAGTTCTTTGAACAGTGCGAAAAGGACGGTGCGGTACCCATAACGCACGACGACGCACGCAAGGTTGAGCTGATGCGAGGCTCGGTAATGGCCCACCCTATCGCTAAGCAGATGATTGCAGCGCAGGGCCATGCTGAGGCCTCGATTTACTGGAATGACGAAAGCACGGGCAACCTGTGCCGCTGCAGGCCGGATAAATTTATCCCTGACTGGCACTGGATTGTCGACGTGAAAACCACCGCGGATATGAAGAAGTTCAGGCGGGAATTCTACGACCTGCGCTATCACGTTCAGGACGCGTTTTACACAGACGGGTATGCCGCCCAATTTGGCGAGCGCCCTACTTTCGTGTTTGTCGTCACCAGCACCACCATTGATTGCGGCAGATATCCGACAGAGGTTTTCTTCCTGGACGAAGAGACCAAAGCCGCCGGGCGCGCCGAGTATCAGTCAAACCTCATCACCTATTCAGAATGCCTGTCACGGAATGAATGGCCGGGCATCGCAACTTTATCGCTTCCACCTTGGGCTAAGGAAATCCGAAATGTCTAACCAGCCACCACTGGCAGCTGCTGACCTGCAGAAAACGCAACAGGGCAATCAGGTAGCAAGAACTCCGGAGCAGACGCTTGTCGGCTTCATGAACCAGCCAGCAATGAAAAGCCAGCTTGCCGCGGCGCTACCACGTCACATGACGGCCGACCGCATGATTCGAATTGTCACGACCGAGATTCGCAAAACGCCAGCATTGGCGCAGTGTGACCAGAGCAGCTTTATCGGTGCCGTCGTACAGTGCTCACAGCTCGGACTGGAGCCCGGCGGCGCGCTAGGCCATGCTTACCTCCTGCCTTTCGGCAACGGACGCGCTAAATCAGGCCAGTCAAACGTACAGCTGATTATTGGTTACCGCGGCATGATTGACCTTGCCCGCCGTTCCGGCCAGATAGTCAGCCTGTCAGCCCGTGTCGTGCGCGCAGGTGATGAATTCAGCTTCGAGTACGGACTGGAAGAGAACCTGATTCACCGCCCGGGCGAAAATGAAGATGCTGAGATTACCCACGTTTACGCCGTAGCACGCCTCAAGGATGGCGGCACACAGTTCGAGGTGATGACCACAGGACAGGTCAACAAGGTTAAGGCGCAGAGCAAAGCATCAGGCAATGGCCCGTGGGTAACGCACTGGGAGGAGATGGCAAAGAAAACTGTCATCCGTCGCCTGTTCAAATACCTGCCGGTCAGTATCGAAATGCAGAAGGCTGTTGTACTCGATGAGAAAGCCGAAAGCGACATTGACCAGGATAACGCGTCAGTTCTCAGCGCCGAATACAGCGTACTGGACAACGCCCCGGGAGAATAATCATGCGCAAGATTGCCCACTACCGCCGCAACAACCACCCCAACAGCGGGTTTAAGGAAAGACTGGCGTGGCAACTCAGTAAAGGACCGAAGACCGGGCGCGAATTATGCGCCCTTTTTAATATGTCCCTCGCGGAGTTCAACAGCAACATTCAAGACCTTCTCCGCCGCCCGGGAGAAACAATGAAAGTTGAGGCATCTGACCCTGTGAAGGTTGGCCGGGCAATCGACCGTACCTACACGCTCGCAAGGAAGCCGCGCCGCGTTTTACCCACCACACGCAACGACTGCTGTGTAAGCAGAAAGCAGTTAGTCAACCGCAGCGAAGAGAAGAGGCGGCAGTGCACAGAAGCCGCGCAGCGCCGCGAAAGGTTAATGAAAGCCGGCCTGTACCCGGTTGGCTAATAAGGGGAAAGAGATGAAGAAGCATTATGCAGAACGTGATTTGCTGGAAATGGACCGCGCGGGGAATTTCTATGGAAACCATGTCATGGCTATGACAGCGGAACAGCTGCACAGTAAGTCAGATATCGCCGCTGAGCTTGGCTGGCGTGACATGCAGATTGCCGCCCTGCAGCAAAATCGGGATGCGCTGGCGGCGGAGAATGCGGCGCTGAAAGCCGGGCCGCAGGGCTTCTTCGCTTATGGCGGGGATTGCGGATATGAAGAGTTCAAAACGGCAGATGAAGCTCGGAAATTTGCCAATGAAGAGATCGCATACTATCGCGAGCAGGCTTGTGATGGCTGGTCCGATGAAGTTGGGGGTGTGGTATGGGGTATCGTCATGCAGCGCGCAACAATGACGGGATTGCGAGCCGTTGAAGAGGGTGATAACTGCGCTGAAGGTTTCACTGAGTGGTGTGATTACACCCTACTGCCTAACGTTGAAACCCCAGCTGCTGACGCCATCCTCAACACTGTGCGTGCTGAGGGTGTGGAGATGCTGGCAGAAAACCATCAGCGCATTGTCGATACGCTGGATGGCGACTCGCTTTTTGGTGATGGAGAGCGTAGGCATGCTGCGATAGCTGCTGCCGCTGTTCATTTCGCCGGCCAACTCCGCGCCGATGCAGCTAAGGATGGTGTGTGATGGAAGAATTATATAACCTGGAAAGTGTTTACGACGAGCAGATAAGCCCGCTGATGAAGCAAATCATCGATATCTGTAAAGAACACAAAATGCCGATGGTGTGCTCATTTGCTTTTGAAAACGATGCGGAGCTGGGCATTGGGGCCTGTACAACACTTCTCAATGACTTCGATGGACGAATTCATGATGGTTTTTCAAAAGCCTGGGCACGATTAGAGGCAGTGATCGATTTGTGGCTGCAATGACGATCACGATCAGCAAGAAGGATGGTGCGTGATGGCTGATATTGAGCTTAAACCCTGCCCATTCTGCGGCTCTAAGAGCGTAGAGGTATTCGCCCAGTACGAAGAAGACTGTCCTGACCGCTCAGCAATCGTTCGCTGCCACAGCTGTGACGCTCAATCAGCGCAGATGGTTGGCCGTGACAAGCTGAATATGGCCGCCAGAGCATGGAATATGCGTACAGAGGTGAAGCCATGAAAGAGCGCCCAATTCTCTTAAACGGCGACATGGTGCGCGCCGTCCTGAACGGCAGCAAGACGCAGACGCGCCGGATTATGAAGGTGCAGCCCTCGGCTGATTTCTCCCCGATGAATATGGAGCTGGAAACGGACTTTACCGCGCGCTGGTATACGCCCGGCGTGGTCGATAAAGATGGCTACCTTCAGCCAGCTAAGAAGCAGGTGTTTGGTGTGGCCAGCGAGGATGAAGGCTACACCAGCCCGTTCGGTGCAGTAGGTGATCGCCTGTGGGTGCGTGAGACGTGGAGTGAAGACTTTGCGAATTACTACCCAAATGACCGTGTCTGGTACGCAGCGATGATGATCGGCGATTGGACATCGAAGTCGTGGATGGTGTGCGCGGTATTTATAGCCCTGAAAGCGATGTACACGTGCCTTTCCGCTGGCACCCATCCATCCACATGCCGCGCTGGGCTTCCCGCATAACGCTGGAGATTACCGGCGTTCGTGTGGAGCGGTTGAAGGATATCAGCGAACAGGATGCAGTAGCAGAAGGGATTGAGCCGTACCCGCATGAACCTGAAATGCCGCAGATGTATCACGAATATTTCCCGCTCGGCACTAAAAATGGTCTCCGCTGCAATATGTCTGCCGTTGATTCTTTTTGTGGGTTGTGGGAGTCCATAAGCGGTGAGGAAAGCTGGCAGGCTAACCCGTGGGTGTGGGTCATTGAGTTTAAGCGCGTGGAGGGGAGGTGAAATCATGATTAGCGATGAGAGGCTGGAGAAAATTTCTGAAGATGACCACGTACAGTGTGGTGATGCTTCAGCTATGGCAAAGGAGCTGCTGGCGCTGCGCAAGGCGTTTAGTGCGCCATTTTGCTTCACTGATGATGCCGGAGTTGCCTTGCGAAGCCATCACAGTAATTTCGAATGCAGCCCGGTTAAATTTGGCAATAAAGACATACCTCTTTACCGCAAGACGGAGCAACCATGCTAATCGGCTTTGCCCTCATCATTGCATCAGGCCTGCCCCTTCCTGTTTCCGAACGCATTTATCCCGACAAGGCAGCCTGCGAATCCATCAAAGAGCGAATACTGCAGCGCCGGCCAATGGCGCAGCTTGAGTGCTCACCTGTTTACCGATAGCCGCGAGAGCGGTTTTTTTGTGACCAAAATCTGGAGAATCACTATGTGCGACATAGCAGACGAAGCCTCAGAGTTAATACAGAGAACATTGGATGTAGCGCTACAGAACCGCCAGCGCCCTGCCATTGAGTTTACCGGCAAGTGCCACTACTGCGAGGAGGCTATCAGTAAGGGAAGCTTCTGCAGCAAGGAGTGTGGTGAGGATTATCAGAAGGTAGAACGGGCTAAGCAGTTTAAGGGGGCGGCATGAAGCTGATTGATTTGTTAGTTCAGGAGCTGCCAAAGCACGGTGGATGGCCTGAGCATGTGAATTACATAGCCCAGGATGCGGGCGGACTATCGAAAGGAAAGGTTTATGGTTACGTGCAAGAACCAGATAAGTGTGCTTATTACTGGCTTAACGCTGATGAAAACGACCACTCCGGATATGGAGAGGAAATACTCAGATGGGTGAGGGTAACCGATGACTGCAAGGATGTTTTTGTTAGTAGAGAGCAATACGAAAGAGCAACCCAGCCAGCATAACCCCATTACAACAAAGTAATCCCCCACCCCTATTAACCTTTATCTCGCTCTGCGTGAGGAGTTGTTATGTCTGAAGTAAGCATATTGGATATGTGCTGCGGTTCTCGCATGTTCTGGATGGATAAGCAGGATAGCCGAGCGGTGTTCACTGATCGCCGTGAAGAGCAGCATGCCCTGTGTGATGGACGCACATTGCAAATCAGCCCGGACATCATCGCAGATTTCCGTGCACTTCCTTTCGCTGATAACACTTTCGCCCAAGTAGTGTTTGACCCGCCTCACCTAGAGCGAGTTGGCGCCGAAGCATGGATGAAAAAGAAGTATGGCGCACTCGATAGAAAGACGTGGCCAGACGATATCCGCGCTGGGTTTGCGGAGGCGTTCAGAGTATTGCGGCCACACGGCACCTTGGTATTTAAATGGAATGAAACTCAGATTCCCGTAAAGAAGGTCATCGTCCTCACCGACCACAAGCCAACAATCTGGCAGCGCACCGGAAAGAGCGACAAAACACACTGGATTCTCTTCCTGAAGCCAGCCGCATGATCACCCCTCTCCACCTCATCATCACCATCGCAGCAATCATCGTAATCAAAATTATCTTCAGCTACCTGTGAAGTGACAGCGTCATGTCACAGGTAAACCATCGCCCGGAGGCAATCATGGAAATTCGCGAGGATACGCTCGTTGACCTGAAGTTCATCATGGCCGATACTGGTTTCGGCAAGACCTACATCTACGACCGCATTAAAGACGGCACCCTCTGCCAGCCCATCAAAATCAGTGGACGTTCCCGCTGGAAATATCGTGACCACCTCGAATTCAAAAACAAGCTGATTTCCGGCTGCAATGGGTAAATTGCTGGGTAAAAATTTAACCCAATCTCATAAAAGCTATATGGTGCAACAACTTGAATGACGCGTTAGACGTCTGCAGGGGAC
>NZ_MLFS01000043.1 GCF_002095485.1 Pantoea wallisii
AGACTGACGGCTCAGCGCCTGCGTTTCAGCCTGTTTCTCTGCCTGCTGCGCCAGCGCCTGCGCGTGGCGCGCCTCACGCTCGGCGGCTTCCTGTTCTGGCGTCTTCGCCTGACGCGCTTTCACACGCGCCACGGCCGCCTCCCGCTCGCCCTGATCGCTACGTGCCGCGCGCTGTTTTGCCTGTTCATGTCGCGCTTCACGCGCCAGCTTCTCACGTTCCAGGCGCGCCTGACGCGCTTCAAAACGCGCTTTGCTTCCGCCGTGCGTTTCGCCTCCAGGTCGATGGCCCGCAGCTCGGCTTTTTCCTGACGATAGTACTGCACCAGCGGAATATTACTCGGGCAGACATAGGCGCAGGCGCCGCACTCAATGCAGTCATCAATATGGTGCGCGCGCGCTTTTTCATGGTCGCCGCCCTGGCTGTACCAGAACAGCTGCTGCGGCAACAGTTTCGCCGGGCAGGCATCGGCACAGGCGCTGCAGCGGATGCAGGATTGCTCCTCCTGCGTGTCGCCCATTTCCTGAGAGGAGGGGGCCAGAATGCAGTTGGTGATCTTCACCACCGGCACGTCGAGAGATGGCAGCGTAAAGCCCATCAGCGGGCCGCCCATGATCACCATCTGGCGTGCGCCGGGGTTGAACCCCACCTGATGCAGCAGATGGCTGACGGGCGTACCCAGACGCCCCCACACATTGCGCGGCTGCGCGATGGCATCGCCGGTCAGCGTCACCACGCGTTCGGTGATCGGTTCGCCATCAATAATGGCGCGCTTCACCGCCCAGGCGGTGCCAACGTTCTGCATCAGCACGCCGATATCGGTAGAGCGCCCGCCGTGCGGCACTTCCAGACCGGTGAGAATTTTGGTTAGCTGTTTTGCGCCGCCGGAAGGATATTTAGTGGGAATCACGCGAATCTGTACGTCGCGATCGCCACCCAGCGCCTGCTTCAGCGCAGCAATGGCTTCCGGCTTGTTGTCCTCAATGCCGATCAGCACGCGCTCTGCCTGGAGTACCCAGGCGAGAATGCGGCTGCCCTCCAGCACTTCGGCAGCGTAATCCTGCATTAGGCGATCGTCTGCGGTGATGTAGGGTTCGCACTCGGCGGCATTGATAATCAACGTTTTTACGCCGCGCAGCCCGCCGCGCAATTTGGTGGCAGTCGGGAAACCTGCACCGCCTAAACCGGCGATACCGGCCGCATGGATGCGCCTGACCACGTCATCGCGGCCGAGCGAACGGTAGTCGGGCTGAGGATCCAACTGCGTCCAGCGGTCTTCACCATCGGCGCGCAGGAAAATGCACACCTCAGAGAGACCGGAAGGGTGCGCCGTCATGTGCGGCGCAATCGCTTCGATCTCACCGGAAGTTGGCGCGTGCACCGGCAACATACGGCCGCTGCCAAAGGTGAGCGGCTGCCCGCGCAGCACCTTATCACCCGGCGCCACGCAGATTTCGCCTTCGTGACCGATATGCTGCTTCAATGGAATAATAAAGCGTTCAGGCAGCGGTAACTGGCTGAGCGGCGTGCCACTGGACTGGGTTTTCATCTCAGGCGGATGAATACCGCCCTGGAAATCCCACAGCTTCTCTTTACGGAACAGATTCAACAGATTAAGCATGACGTTCTACCGGAATCACCCGTACAGGAATGGTTTCGAGATCCCACTTCCAGTTGGCCGTGGTCGTGGCAACAGGGCGCATCTCAATGCAATCGGTCGGGCAGGGGGCAACGCACAGGTCACAGCCGGTGCAGACATCGCTCAGCACGGTATGCATGGCGCGGGTGGCACCGACAATGGCGTCGACCGGGCAGGCCTGGATACACTTGGTGCAGCCAATGCAGTTGGCTTCGTCTATCCACGCCACGGTCCGCACCGGCGCCAGCACCTCTTCACCACCATCCAGCGGTTGCGGTTCCACGTTTAGTAGCGCGGCCAGTTTCAGCATGGTCTGTTCGCCGCCCGGTGCGCATTTGTTAATGGCTTCACCGTTGTTGCCCACTGCATCGGCGTACGGCCGGCAGCCAGGATAGCCGCACTGACCGCACTGGCTCTGGGGCAGAATCGCATCGATCTGTTCGACGATCGGGTCCTCTTCCACCTCAAAGCGGCGCGAGGCGTAGCCGAGCAGCGCGCCGAATACCAGGCTCAGCGCTGTGAGTACAGCTATAGCAATCCAGATCGCGGTCATATCAGAATTTCACCAGACCGGTAAAGCCCATAAACGCCAGCGCCATCAGGCCTGCGGTGATCAGGGCAATCGAGTTACCTTTGAAGGGCGCCGGCACGTTGGCCAGCACCAGGCGTTCACGCATGCCGGCAAACAGCACCATCACCAGCGAGAAGCCCAGCGAGGCGCTGAAACCGTACAGCGCGGCCTGCAGGAAGGTGTGATTAAGGTTCACGCTCAGCAGCGGCACACCCAGTACCGCACAGTTGGTGGTGATCAGCGGCAGGAAGATCCCCAGCAGGCGATAGAGTGACGGACTGGTTTTACGCACCACCATCTCTGTAAACTGCACAACAACCGCAATCACCAGGATGTAGGCCATGGTACGCAGATAGACCAGATCGAGCGGCACCAGAATCAGGTGATTCACCAGCCAGGCGCAGATAGCCGCCAGGGTGATCACAAAGGTGGTGGCAAGTCCCATGCCAATGGCCGTTTCCAGTTTTTTTGACACGCCCATGAATGGGCAAAGGCCGAGGAATTTGACCAACACGAAGTTGTTCACCAGCACGGTGCCAATAAAGAGAAGTAAGTAATCGGTCATTTTAAAACCTGGGAAGCCTAAAGGCGTCTATTATCCGGAATTGAGAGGTGCATCTCAACCTTCGCGCAAATTGTGCAACGGCAGAGAGCACTCAGAATTAAATTCCTGACGAAACCCGCACCGTTATGGCCGGATAAACGTCTGTTTTACCCGTTGTGAACGTTTGAAGTAGGGCACGAACACGGCGGCGGAGAGCAGCGCCAGCAGCAGCGTCTGGATCGCTTTACCGTCGGCAACCGGCGTAAAGGCGAAGGTTTTGAGCGCCAGCAGCACCGTCACTAACAGCCAGATGATGTAATGACGCGGCAGACGACGCGATCGCTGGCAGAAGATCCAGCATACCCAGATGCTGTAGAGCCAGACGGCGGCCGCCGTGAGCAGCGAGACCAGCCACTGCGTCATTAAGACATCAGCATGATCAAACAGCGTGGAGCGCAACTCGCTATCAAACAGCGGGCGCAGATATAGCGCCACCACCAGCGCGCTGGTGAGCATGGTCATTATCAGCCAGGCCAACGGCAGCAGCAGCCAGCCGGCGATACGCGGCGGGTTTACCGATTCGGACATGTAAAAGATCCTGTTACCAGAAAGAGGGCGATGCAGAGCGTAGCATGTCCAAACGGGACACGCCCGATCTGGACACTGCAACAGGGCAGAGAGGAGGGTTACGGAGTTTACACCACGTAGCGCCAGACCGATTTTGGCACACAGCCCAGGTCATATAATCGACCGCCGGAAGCCAGCTCCGCACGGCGGTGGTCAGCGGCGCGATACATATTGATGATCTCACTGTCATCAGTCAGAGAATAATTGAGATGATCGTAGAGTTTTTCCAGGCTCTCGAGATTATTCACTTTACGAAACTTCAGCAGGTAATCTAACGCAGTCATGATTGCCATTAACAATAAAATACGGAGAAGTGCCCAAGTATAGGGAGCAGACGAACAGAGTCCATATCCAGCCCGAAAAAAAAGTAAAATTCAGACAACGTGAGCCAATTCGCGCATCAAAAGGATCTTTTTTACGCTTTTATTGTTTATAACGCGCAATGTTAATCAGCGCATATTGCCCCCATGCCGGCCCTGGCAAGCCGCGCGGCCAGGGTGATGAAAAGCCTGTTTATTTGCAGGGTTTTTAATTTTTCTTATTTAGCGTGCATATTTTTGCCAGCGTAGCGGCAAATAATCCGCGATTTATTTCAACCCCGCCAGCATATTTATGTACAAGCTTTGAAACGCAGACTCACTAAGTGTGCGAATTATCACAAAAACGATCATTGCCGGGCGTAAACGACGATAACCATTCTTTACGCAGTCGTTGTAATCGCTTCCAGTGGCGCAAGGCATAACCACTTCTGTTTATTACAGTTATTTAACCCACGTTGTAATAAAAGCCAGGTATTTTGTCCATACCTTGAAAGGCATTCTCAATATGGTGATACGCGTAACTCCTTTAAATCATTCTGTTTTGTGAACTATGTCGCGCTAGTTTTCTCGCTTTTACGCCAGGCTTAAACCGCGTTTGTACCCCTACAGCACACTCCCTTCAGAGGAATGAAAATTATGTGGAAACGTTTACTCCTGACCGCCATGGTGAGCTCGGCACTCAGTGCCTCCGCACTGGCAGCCGATATGACGGTAGGCTTCTCTCAGGTTGGCTCGGAATCAGGCTGGCGCTCAGCAGAAACTAACGTAGCGAAAAGTGAAGCGCAGAAGCGCGGCATTACGCTGAAGATTGCCGATGGGCAGCAGAAGCAGGAAAACCAGATCAAAGCCGTGCGTTCGTTTATCGCGCAGGGCGTTGATGCAATCTTTATCGCGCCGGTGGTACAGACCGGCTGGGAGCCCGTGCTGGAAGAGGCCAAAGACGCCAAAATTCCGGTATTCCTGCTGGACCGCGCTATCGTCGTGAAAGATAAGTCGCTGTATATGGCTGTCGTTACGGCAGATAACGTGCTGGAGGGCAAACTGATTGGCGACTGGCTGGTGAAAACCGTCGGCGATAAGCAGTGTAACGTGGTTGAGTTACAGGGCACCGTCGGCGCCAGCGTGGCCATCGATCGTAAGAAGGGCTTTGCCGAAGCCATCGCCGGACACAACAACATTAAAGTGGTGCGCTCACAATCCGGCGACTTTACCCGCAGTAAGGGTAAAGAGGTGATGGAGAGCTTTATCAAAGCGGAGAACAACGGCAAGAACATCTGCATGGTTTACGCCCATAACGATGATATGGCGATCGGTGCCATTCAGGCTATTAAAGAGGCGGGCCTGAAGCCGGGTAAAGATATTCTGACCGGCTCAATTGATGGCGTGCCGGATATCTACAAAGCCATGCTGGCAGGCGAAGCCAACGCCAACGTTGAACTGACGCCAAACATGGCCGGCCCGGCGTTTGATGCGCTGGAGAAGTTCAAAAAAGATGGCACGCAGCCACCTAAAATCATCAAAACCGAATCGAAACTGTTCCTGCCTGCCGATGCCCAGGCGGAGCTGGATAAGAAAAAGAATATGGGTTACTGATCCCCGCGACCGCCCTCCGGGGCGGTTTTTCATGACGTAAGCGAGGTTGAACCTGATGAGCAGTTTCGATGAGACACCGCTGCTGACCCTGAGCGGCATCAGCAAAGGCTTTCCCGGCGTTAAAGCGCTGGATAATGTGTCGTTCAGTATTCGCAAAGGCGAGATCATGGCGCTGCTGGGGGAGAATGGCGCCGGCAAATCGACCCTGATTAAAGTGCTGACCGGCGTTTATACCCGCGATGCCGGAACCATTACGCTCAACGGCACCGTTATTGCGCCACAGAGCACGGCCGATGCGCAGCAGATGGGCATCGGTACCGTTTATCAGGAGGTGAATCTGCTGCCCAATATGTCGGTGGCCGATAATCTCTATATTGGCCGCGAGCCGCGCCGTTTCGGTATGATCGATCGCAAGCGCATGATGCGCGATGCCGATGCGCTGATGCGCAACTATGGCTTTGCACTCGATGTGACGCGTCCGCTGGGCCACTATTCGGTGGCGATGCAGCAGATCATTGCGATTTGTCGCGCGGTGGATCTCTCCGCGCAGGTGCTGATTCTGGATGAGCCTACCGCCAGTCTGGACGCCAGTGAAGTTGAGATGCTGTTTACCCTGATGGCGCAGCTGAAAGCCAAAGGCATGAGCCTGATTTTTGTTACTCACTTTCTCGATCAGGTGTACCGCATTACCGATCGTATTACCGTGTTGCGCAATGGTCAGTATATCGCCACGCGCGATACCGCTTCGCTACCGCAGATAGAGCTGATCAAGCTGATGCTGGGGCGTGAGCTGCTGGAGACCGCTCTACAGCGTCAGGGCAGTACGCTGCGCAGTAATCAGCCGGTGGTCTCTTTTGAAGATTATGGCAAGAAGGGCACGATTGAGCCGTTTAGCCTGCAGGTGCGGCCGGGCGAAGTGGTGGGCCTGGCCGGCTTGCTGGGCTCCGGGCGGACCGAGACCGCCGAAGTGCTGTTCGGCATTCGCCGGGCCGATCGCGGAACCGCCACCATTAAAGGCAAAGTGCAGCATATCCGTACGCCGGCGAAGGCGTCACGTCTTGGTATGGGATTCTGTCCGGAAGATCGTAAAACCGACGGCATCATTGGTGCCGCATCGGTGCGTGAGAACATTATTCTGGCGCTGCAGGCGCAGCGTGGCTGGCTACGTCCTATCAAACGGCGCGAGCAGCAGGCGATTGCCGAGCGTTTTATTAAGAGCCTTGGCATCCGTACGCCGCACGCCGATCAGCCGGTGGAACTGCTCTCCGGCGGTAACCAGCAGAAGGTGCTGCTGTCGCGCTGGCTGGTGACCAAACCACAGTTTTTGATTCTCGATGAGCCAACGCGCGGTATTGATGTGGGCGCGCACGCCGAGATTATTCGTTTGATTGAATCCCTGTGCGCCGATGGACTGGCGCTGCTGGTTATCTCCTCTGAACTGGAAGAGCTGGTGGGCTATGCCGATCGCGTGCTGATTATGCGCGATCTGAAGCAGGTCGCCGAAATTCCGCTGGAGCAGCTGTCGGTAGCGTCGATTGTGAACGCTATCGCGGACGGAGGAGCACAACATGCTTGAATCGCCTATGACTCATGAAAAACCTGAACGGCGTAAGCCGAAACTGCCGCCGGGCATGCCACAAATTGTCGCACTGATTCTGGTGTTGCTGGTGGATAGCCTGGTGGCCAATAACTTTTTTGCCATTCACGTGCAGGATGGCCGCCTGTTCGGCAGCCCGATCGATATCCTGAACCGTGCGGCGCCGGTAGCGCTGCTGGCGGTGGGGATGACGCTGGTGATCGCCACCGGCGGTATTGATCTCTCCGTGGGCGCGGTGATGGCGATTGCCGGGGCGACAGCGGCAACGCTGACGGTGGCCGGTCATAGTCTGAGCTTTATTATTCTGGCGACGCTGGGTACCGGTCTGGCGTGCGGTTTATGGAACGGGGTGCTGGTCGCATTACTGAAGATTCAGCCGTTCGTGGCCACGCTTATTTTGATGGTGGCGGGGCGCGGTGTGGCACAGCTGATTACTCAGGGGCAGATTGTTACCTTCAATAGCGAGAGTCTGGCGTGGTTCGGTAGCGGGTCGCTGTGGCTGTTACCGGTACCGGTGTGGATTACGCTGCTGGTCGCGCTGGCGGTGTGGCTGCTGACGCGCAAAACCGCGCTGGGGCTGTTTATCGAGGCGGTAGGGATTAACCTGCGCGCTGCGCGCAACGCCGGGGTTAACGGCTGGCTGGTGGTGATGTCCACGTATGCCATTAGCGGGGTTTGCGCGGCGGTGGCGGGGCTGATCGTGGCGGCCGATATTCGCGGGGCCGATGCCAATAATGCCGGGCTGTGGCTGGAGCTGGACGCGATTCTGGCAGTGGTGATCGGCGGCGCATCGCTGATGGGTGGACGCTTTAATCTGGTGCTGTCGCTGGTTGGCGCGCTGATTATTCAGTCGATGAATACCGGTATTTTGCTGTCCGGTTTCCCGCCGGAGCTTAATCAGGTAGTGAAAGCCGTCGTTGTAATGTGTGTGTTACTGCTGCAGTCGCCGCGCTTTATCGCCATGCTGAGAGGGAGACGTCCGAAATGATTAAGCGCCATTTGCCTTTGATGATTACGCTGCTGGTGTTTGTGGCCGGATATCTGTTCTGTCTGAGTCAGTTTCCCGGTTTTGCTTCAACGCGTGTGATCTGCAACATTCTGACCGATAACGCTTTTCTCGGTATTATTGCCGTGGGGATGACGTTCGTGATTTTGTCGGGCGGTATCGATCTTTCGGTTGGGGCGGTGATCGCTTTTACCGGGGTGTTTCTGGCGCGCATCATCGGGGACTACCATGTTGATCCGCTGCTGGCGTTTGCGCTGATTCTGGCGCTGGGCGCACTGTTTGGCGGCATGATGGGCTGGCTGATTGATGCGCTGAAGATCCCGGCCTTTATTATTACGCTGGCGGGGATGTTTTTCCTGCGCGGCTGCAGTTATCTGGTGTCTGAGAATTCGATTCCGATTGATCATCCGCTGTACACCACGTTGTCGAGTCTGGCGTGGAAAATTCCGGGGGGCGGCCGTCTGAGTCTGCTGGCGGTGATTATGCTGGTGGTGGTGATTGGCGGCATTATTCTGGCGCACCGTACGCGGTTTGGTAATCAGGTGTACGCCATCGGCGGTAATCTGACGTCGGCACAGCTGATGGGGGTGTCAACGCGCGCCACCACCATTAAGATTTATATGCTCTCGACCACGCTGGCGACGCTGGCCGGAATTGTGTTTTCAATTTATACCTCGGCGGGCTATGCGCTGGCTGGTCTGGGCGTGGAGCTGGACGCGATTGCCTCGGTGGTGATTGGCGGAACGCTGCTTTCCGGCGGAGTAGGCACCGTGCTGGGGACGCTGTTTGGCGTGTTGATTCAGGGATTGATTCAGACCTGGATTAATTTTGACGGTACGCTGAGTTCGTGGTGGACCAAAATCGCCATCGGTATTTTGTTGTTCGCTTTTATCGCACTGCAGCGTCTGCTGACTGTGATGTGGGATCGCCAGCAGAATGCGCCGGTTAAGCGTTTGACCTCCTGATTTTTCCTCATATCACCGGGTGCGCACAGGCGCGCACCCGGCTGCGTCTATTCTCCGCAGTTGACTCTGTATATTTATGCGCACCGGGTTACGTTTGCGGTTTTTAACTGTAGGGTGCGCATTTATGCGCACCTGGCGCGGCGCGGGGTGCTGGCTGCACGTCCAGGCGCCCGGGCCAGCAAAGGCCCGCCCGATCGCAAAGGAACCCGGCATCCTGCCGATCGGCCGCGCCATCCCTGGCGCGGACGCTTTGCTCTCCGGGCGGGCCTTCGCTGGTCGTCAGGCATGGCCATGGCTGTGAATATGCCGGCCTTTGGTTACTGGCTTCGTATGGTCTAACCCGGCTGCGTGTCCCGGCATTGATATGCGCCCGGGCGTTTGCAACTCTGCTGAAGGCGCGACAAAAATTGTTGAACACACATTGATATGCGCGAGGGCGTTTACGATCCTGCTGATGGCGCAGATCACCTGGCTGGCATCAGGGATCATGATTTCTGCCCAATCGTAGCGGCGCGAATAATCGCGCCTTAAACAGGCAGGCCCGTCGCCTAAAAAAAGAGAAGTGGCCAATTTTGCCCCTTCGCCGAATGAAAAAAAGCCGCGACAGTGCGCGGCTTTTTATTAGCAGACTTTACGCTCAACGACTCATTCGGTAATACGCTTCGTTCCAGCGCAATGCATCTTTGAATGCCGGCAGGCGCGTCTCTTCATCAATCACCAGCACTTCAATACCGTTCAGCTCGCCGTACAGATACATATCATCTAAATCCAGCGCCTGGCTGAACACCGTATGGTGTGCGCCGCCAGCCAGAATCCAGGCTTCAGAGGCAGTCGCCAGCGAGGGCTGGGCGCGCCACAGCGCGCGGGCAACCGGCAGCTTCGGCAGCGGATTTGGCTGCTCAATCGCATCCACCACATTGACTAGCAGGCGGAAGCGATCGCCAAGATCGATCACGCTGGCGTTGACCGCGCGTCCGGCTGGGGTAGAGAAGATCATCCGCGCCGGATCGGCTTTCGCGCCAATGCCGAGGAACTGCACATCAATCAGCGGCTTCTCCTCTTTGGCGATAGAGGGGCACACTTCCAGCATATGCGAGCCCAGAACCAGATCATTGCCCGGTGAGAAGTGATAGGTGTAATCCTCCATGAAGGATGTGCCGCCGGCGCGATTACCGGCCTGCACTTTGAGAATGTGCAGCAGTGCGGCGGTTTTCCAGTCGCCTTCGCCGGCAAAACCGTAGCCCTGGCCCATCAGACGCTGTACGGCCAAACCAGGCAGTTGTGTCATGCCATGCAGCGTCTGGAAATTGGTGGTAAAGGCTTTACAGCCTTCAGCATCCAGAAAACGCTTCAGGCCCAACTCGATACGCGCGGCATCCAGCACGTTCTGGCGCTTGTCACCGTGCACCGAGGCCGCTTCGCTGAACAGATACTGGCTCTCATACTCATCCACCAGCGCATGCACATCGCCGTCGCTTACGCTGTTGACGACGTCAACCAGATCGCCGACGCCCCAGCCGTTAACCGCGTAGCCGAACTGGATCTGCGCCGCCACTTTGTCGCCTTCGGTTACGGCCACTTCACGCATATTGTCGCCGAAACGCGCCACTTTGAGCTGCTGGCTGGCCTGTTTCGCCAGCGCAGCGTTGATCCAGCGACCGATGCGCTGCTGGCTGGCGCTATCCTGCCAGTGGCCGGTCACCACGCTGTGCTGCAGCCCCATGCGTGCACCAATAAAGCCAAACTCACGGCCGCCGTGTGCGGTCTGGTTCAGGTTCATAAAGTCCATGTCCATACTGTCCCATGGAATCTCCGCGTTGAACTGGGTATGGAACTGCAACAGGGGCTTATGCAAAATGCTTAAACCGCCAATCCACATCTTGGCTGGCGAGAAGGTGTGCAGCCAGGTGATGATCCCAGCGCACTGGTTGTCATGATTGGCTTCGCGACACAGCGCCAGCGCCTCATCCGGTGACTTCACCAGCGGCTTCAGCTCCAGCGGCACCGGCAATGTGCCCGCCTGGTTCAGTCCATCTATTACCTGACGCGCGTGCTGTTCCACCTGACGCAGAGTTTCCGCTCCGTAGAGATGCTGTGTACCAATCACAAACCAAACTTTCTGTTCCATTCATCGCTCCTTTACTTAGCGGATGCGGCGCGGGCGGCATACTGCGGTTCAGCGGCCTGGCACCAGTTTTGATAACGTTGATAGAGTTGCTGATAAGCGGTAACGCGCAGGCTATTGGGATGCAGGGTGATCTCAATCGGGCTCGCCATGACCTGCTGGGCTGCCGGCACATCGCGGTATACGCCGGCTGCCACGGCGGCAAAGATTGCCGCCCCCAGCGCACAGCACTCGTCAGAAGCGACGATATCCAGCGGACGGTTCATCACATCGCAGCAGGCCTGCATAATGGCAGGGGATTTCCGCGCGATACCGCCAAGCGTCAGGATGCTCTGTACAGGGATCGCCTGCTGTTCAAAGCACTCCATAATGGCGCGCGCGCCGAATGCGGTTGCAGCGATCAGACCGCCGAACAGCGCCGGCGCATCGGTGCCCAGGTTAAGATCGGTGATCACCCCTTTCAGGCGCTGGTTGGCATCCGGCGTGCGGCGGCCATTGAACCAGTCCAGTACCACCGGCAGGTGATCGAGCTGTGGATTGGCAGCCCAGGCGTCTGTCAGCCTGCGGATGAGATCCTGCTGCAGCGTAGCCAGCTGCGGCTGTAGCTCAGGGTGCAGCGCTGCCGCCTGCTGCAGCGGCCAGCCGAGCAGACGGCTAAACCAGGCGTAGATATCACCAAATGCCGACTGACCGGCTTCGCAGCCAATTGCACCCGGCATGACGCTGCCATCGACCTGGCCACAAATGCCTTTTATTGCGCGATCCCCAACGGTTTCGCTGTCCGCGATAAGAATGTCGCAGGTTGAGGTGCCAATCACCTTCACCAGCGTGTAGGGCTGCGCGCCGGCGCCGACGGCGCCCATATGGCAGTCGAAAGCACCGCCGGAGAGAATGACCTGTGTTGATAACCCCAGGCGCTGCGCCCACTCGGTGCTCAGCGTGCCAACCGGCACATCGGCGGTGAAGGTCTCGGTGAAGAGCGGGGAGTCAAGCTGCTCCACCAGCATAGGATCGAGCGCGCGGAAGAACGCCGCCGGCGGTAAGCCCTGCCACTCCGGATGCCATAACGACTTATGCCCGGCGGCGCAGCGCCCACGGCGCAGCTGAGCCGGCGCGGTGGTGCCGCTCAGCAGGGCAGGCACCCAGTCGCACAACTCCACCCAGGAGACCGCGGCTTCGCGCACTGCGGCGTCTTCACGTGAGACATGCAGAATTTTTGCCCAGAACCACTCAGAGGAGTAAACGCCGCCGATATAGCGTGTGTAGTCGGTAAACTGGCCGCTGCGGCACAGGCGGTTGATCTCTTCAGCCTCTTCAATGGCAGTGTGATCTTTCCACAGCACAAACATGGCGTTGGGATTGTCGGCAAACTCCGGACGCAGCGCCAGTACGTTGCCATCGCGATCAACAGGCGCCGGCGTTGAGCCGGTTGAATCTACGCCAATCCCTATTACTGCAGCTCGCTGTTCCGGTGTTAAGGCCTGCACCACGCTGACCACCGCCTGCTCCAGTGCATCAATGTAATCCTGCGGATGGTGACGAAAGCGATTGACGTGCGCATCGCAGAATTCACCCTTCGCCCAGCGCGGATAATTCACTACTGCTTTTTCCAGCTCTTTGCCGCTGTGGCAGTCAACTGCCAGCGCGCGCACCGAGTCACTGCCAAAATCCAGCCCAATTGTGATAGCGCCAGCGCCCATTGGGATTCTCCTGTGTGAGTTAGCTGGCTCTATCCTGGAATGTCGCCGCCTGAGCGGTTAGTCATCAGCGGCTGAGAATATGCACTTTTCTGTCATCGCCAGGGTTGTGTGATCGACAGCAAAAGTTAATGACCGGTTAATTTGGCTGAATATATGGAGAATTTAGTCATCGTTTTAGGATGTGATACCGCTCTACATTTTTCGCTGCTTTTCCCGCTACAACTAGCCCAGCGTTTGCACAGCCTTTGTACAACCTTTGAGCTAACGCGCTGATTTTGCGCTGTACCCAAACGTGAAGTCTGATTGGTAGCGTTTACACCGATTCTTAATTAACAGCGAAAAACCCCATTGTGCCGGAGAGCATCATGCATAAATTCACTAAAGCGCTGGCGGCGGTAGGTCTCGCCGCGGTTATGTCACAATCCGCTATCGCCGAGACCATGAAACTCGGATTTCTTGTCAAACAGCCGGAGGAGCCCTGGTTCCAGACCGAGTGGAAATTTGCCGATAAAGCCGGCAAAGATCTCGGTTTCGAAGTGATCAAAATCGCGGTTCCGGATGGCGAGAAAACGCTCAATGCCATCGACAGTCTGGCAGCCAGCGGCGCGAAAGGATTTGTGATCTGTACGCCCGATCCCAAGCTGGGCTCGGCCATTGTGGCCAAAGCGCGCAGCTACGATCTGAAAGTCATCGCGGTTGATGACCAGTTCGTGACGGCCAAAGGCAAACCAATGGATACCGTGCCGCTGGTGATGATGGCCGCAACCAAAATTGGCGAGCGTCAGGGGCAAGAGCTGTACAAAGAGATGCAGAAGCGTGGCTGGGACGTGAAAGAGACAGCGGTGATGGCGATTACCGCTAACGAGCTGGATACCGCACGTCGCCGCACCGGCGGCTCAATGGATGCGCTGAAAGCGGCAGGCTTCCCGGAGAAGCAGATCTATCAGGTGCCAACCAAATCCAACGATATCCCTGGCGCGTTTGACGCCGGTAACTCGCTGCTGGTGCAGCATCCGGAAGTGAAGCACTGGCTGATTGTCGGCATGAACGATAACACCGTACTGGGCGGCGTGCGCGCCACCGAAGGCCAGGGCTTTAAAGCGCCGGACGTCATCGGCATTGGCATTAACGGCGTTGATGCGATAAGCGAACTGTCAAAAGGCGCCGCGACCGGTTTCTACGGTTCACTGCTGCCAAGCCCGGATGTGCATGGCTATAAGAGCAGCCAGATGCTCTACAACTGGGTAACCAAAGGTGAAGAGCCGGCGAAGTTTACCGAGGTGACCGATGTGGTGCTGATTACCCGCGACAATTTTAAAACCGAGCTGGCGAAGAAAGGCTGATGTAAGTTGGTTTTTAGCCGTCCTGGATGTGATGTTAATTAACAGGCAGCCGACATATTTCGTGCTGTAGCAAGGCGACAAGCACGTTTATCCCCGGGAGCTTACTGAAGTAAGTGACCGGGGTAAACGTGGACAGCCAACGCCGCTACGGTGCGAAGTAGGGAGGCTTAGAGGAGTTCCCATGAACACGGATCACGCTTTTCTGTCATTTCATGGCATCAGCAAAACCTTTCCTGGCGTAAAAGCGCTGCAGGATATCTCGTTCCAGTGCCGCGCCGGGGAAGTGCACGCATTGATGGGCGAAAACGGGGCAGGAAAGTCAACGCTGCTTAAAATTCTCAGCGGCAGCTATCAGCCCAGCGGCGGCGAAATCCGCATTAAAGGCGAGGCAAAAAGCTTCAATACCACCGTTGAGGCGCTGGATGCCGGCGTAGCCATTATCTACCAGGAGCTGCATCTGGTGCCGGAGATGAGCGTGGCGGAGAATATCTATCTCGGCCAGCTGCCGCACAAGCGGGGCCTGGTAAACCGCAAGCTGCTGCGCTACGAGGCGGGTTTGCAGCTGAAAAATTTAGGCATGGATATCGATCCCGACATGCCGCTGAAGTACCTGTCGCTGGGGCAGTGGCAGATGGTGGAGATCGCCAAAGCGCTGGCGCGCAATGCGCGCATCATCGCCTTTGATGAGCCAACCAGCTCGCTGTCCGCGCGCGAAATCGAGCATCTGTTCCGCGTGATTCGTCAGCTGCGGGAAGAGGGCCGCGTGGTGCTGTATGTCTCGCACCGCATGGAGGAAATTTTCGCCCTGAGTGACGCCATCACCGTGTTCAAAGATGGCCGTTACGTCCGCACCTTTACCGATATGCCAAATACCCATCATGACGATCTGGTGCAGGCGATGGTGGGCCGCAATCTGGGGGATATCTATGGTTACGCGCCACGCGAGTTGGGGCCCGTGCGTTTGCAGCTGGACCAGGTGGAGGCGAAGGGCGTGCGTATGCCCGTTTCACTGACGGTACGCGCCGGGGAGATTGTCGGGCTGTTTGGTCTGGTCGGCGCCGGACGCAGTGAGCTGATGAAAGGGCTGTTTGGGGCGACGAAACTGCGCGGCGGGACGGTCACGCTGGATGGCAAAAAGCTGAACATCCGCGAGCCGATTGACGCCATCCGCGCCGGCATCATGCTGTGCCCGGAAGATCGCAAAGCCGAAGGCATTATTCCGGTGCACTCGGTGCGTGAAAACATCAACATCAGCGCACGGCGGCACAATCTTAGCGCCGGTTGCCTGATCAAACCCACGTGGGAAGCAAAAAACGCCGATCACCATATCCGTTCGCTGAACATCAAAACGCCGGGTGCGCAGCAGCTGATCATGAACCTCTCGGGCGGTAACCAGCAGAAGGCCATTCTCGGCCGCTGGCTGTCGGAAGAGATGCACGTGATTCTGCTCGATGAGCCGACGCGCGGCATTGATGTCGGTGCCAAACATGAGATCTATAACCTGATTTATGAGCTGGCGAACAAGGGCATCGCGGTACTGTTTGCCTCCAGCGATCTGCCTGAAGTAATGGGGCTGGCCGACCGCATTGTCGTAATGCGCGAAGGCGAAATCGCAGGTGAATTATCCCACGACGCCGCCACGGAGCAGCTGACGCTGAGCCTGGCTATGCCGAAAACCCCTCAAGCGGCCGCCGTGGCCTGAAGTAAAGGAGAGTAATCATGGCTTCATCTACCACGTCCAATACGCCACCTGCGCAGCGCAGTGGGCTGCAACTCGGACGTATCTGGGACAACTTCGGCATGCTGGTGGTGTTTGCGCTGCTGTTTATTGTCTGCGCAATTTTCGTGCCCAACTTTGGCTCCTTCATCAATATGAAAGGGCTTGGGCTGGCGATGTCGATGTCCGGCATGGTGGCGTGCGGGATGCTGTTCTGCCTGGCGTCGGGGGATTTTGACCTCTCCGTGGCCTCGGTGATCGCCTGCGCCGGCGTGGTGACGGCGGTGGTCATTAACATGACCGAAAGTTTATGGATTGGCGTGGCGGCAGGGCTGCTGCTGGGCATGGCGACCGGCTTTATCAACGGCTTCGTTATCGCCCGTCTGAAGATCAATGCGCTGATCACCACGCTGGCGACCATGCAGATTGTGCGCGGCCTCGCGTATATCTTCTCTGACGGTAAAGCCGTGGGCATTGAGGACGAGCGCTTCTTTACCCTTGGCTACGCTAACTGGCTTGGCGTACCGGCACCCATCTGGCTGACCATCGCTACCATGATTGTGTTTGGTTTCCTGCTCAACAAAACCACCTTCGGGCGTAATACGCTGGCGATTGGCGGTAATGAAGAAGCAGCGCGTCTGGCGGGTGTACCGGTGGTGCGTACCCGCATCATTATCTTTATCCTTTCCGGACTGGTATCGGCTGCGGCCGGCATCATTCTGGCTTCACGCATGACCAGCGGCCAGCCGATGACCTCGCTGGGATATGAGCTGATTGTCATCTCTGCCTGCGTTTTGGGCGGCGTGTCGCTGAAGGGCGGTATTGGCAAAATCTCCTATGTGGTTGCCGGGGTACTGATCCTCGGTACCGTTGAGAATGCGATGAATTTATTGAATATCTCGCCATTCTCACAGTATGTGGTGCGTGGTTTGATACTGTTAGCGGCTGTGATTTTTGACCGCTACAAACAGAAAAGCAAAGCCGCCTGATAACCGTGGCGCAACCGGGGGTTGCGCCACTTCATCTTGCGTAAAGTGAGGGCACTATGTACCACCGTGAACCGCCGAGTGAGCAGCAGAACCCCTTATTGCCTGGCTACCCCTTCAACGCCTGGCTGGTGGCGGGACTGACGCCGATTAACGCAAATGACCCGCTCGACTTCTTTATTGATCGCCCGCACGGCATGAAAGGCTACATCCTCAATCTGACCATCAAAGGTCAGGGCCGGGTATTTGATGGTGAATCGGCGTTTGACTGTGAGCCAGGCGACCTGCTGCTGTTCCAGCCAAAAACTGCGCACTATTACGGCCGCGCGCCGGACAGCCCGTGCTGGCACCACCGCTGGGTCTATTTCCGTCCCCGCGCTTACTGGACCGACTGGCTGCAGTGGCAGGATGAGAGCCAGGGCGTAGGCCGTTTACGCCTGCCGGAGGCGCTGCGTGCCGAATTTGACCGGCTGTTTGCCAGCATTGAACAGACCCACAACTCGGGCCGACGTTTCGCTGAGGAGCTGGCGATGAATCTGCTGGAGCGCCTGCTGCTGCGTGCCGTGGAGGAGGATCCGCGCAGCCATCAGCAGATCCGCGATCCGCGGGTGATCGAAGCCTGCCAGTACGTGACGCATCACCTCGCCAGCGAGGTCAAGATCGAAGAGGTGGCGCGCCACGTTTGTCTTTCGCCTTCGCGTCTGGCGCACCTGTTCCGCGAGCAGATGGGCATTAACCTGCTGCGCTGGCGTGAAGATCAGCGAGTGATTCGTGCCAAGCTACTGCTGCAAACGACCCAGGAACCGATTGCCTCGGTAGGGCGTGAAGTGGGCTATGACGATCAGCTCTACTTCTCCCGCGTATTCCGCAAACGCGTAGGCGTGAGCCCCAGCGATTTCCGTCGCCGCAGTCAGGATGCGCACGATGCGTTAGTGGCCCAGGAGAGCTGGCAACCGGCACGGAGTGCGATCTCCTGAGTTTTCAGGTGATTCCGCCTTGTTCTTACTGACTGATTCGTCTTAAATCAGTCAGGTCACGAACAAGAGGAGTGAGAATGAGCGATAAATTACGTGTCGGCCTGATTGGCTACGGTTTTGCCAGCAAAACCTTTCATGCACCCCTAATCGCCGGTACGCCGGAGATGGAGCTGGCGGCGATCTCCAGTAGCGACGCCGGCAAGGTGCACGCCGACTGGCCGTCGGTGCAGGTCGTTTCCGATCCTCAGGCGCTGCTGGATGATCCTACGCTGCAGCTGATTGTAATTCCAACCCCGAACGACACCCATTTCCCGTTAGCCAAAGCGGCACTCAACGCCGGTAAACATGTGGTGGTGGATAAGCCCTTTACCGTGACGTTGTCACAGGCGCGTGAGCTTGATCAGCTGGCTAAAGCCAAAGGGCTGCTGTTATCGGTGTTCCATAACCGCCGCTGGGACAGCGATTTCCTGACGCTGAAATCGCTGCTCAACGATGGCACGCTCGGCGACATCCGCTATCTTGAGTCGCACTTCGATCGCTTCCGCCCGGAAGTGCGCCAGCGCTGGCGTGAAATGAAAGGACCGGGCAGCGGTATCTGGTTTGATCTCGGGCCGCATGTGCTGGACCAGGCGTTACAGCTGTTTGGACCGCCGGTGGCCATTAACGTCGACCTGGCGGAGCTGCGTCCCGGCGCACAAACCACCGACTACTTCCACGCGGTTCTGACCTATCCCACCCGTCGCGTGGTGCTGCACGCCAGCATGCTGGTGGCAGCAGAGTCTGCGCGTTTCGTGGTGCACGGCACGCGCGGCAGCTACGTGAAGTACGGTCTTGATCCGCAGGAGGATCGCCTGAAAGCGGGCGAGCGTCCGCCGCGTGAAGAGTGGGGCTACGATATGCGTAACGGCACGCTGACGCTGGCCGAAGGCGAGGTGATGGTAGAGAAAGAGCTGCTGACCCTGCCGGGTAACTATCCCGCTTACTACGCAGCGATCCGTGATGCGATTGCCGGCAGCGGTGAGAACCCGGTGAAAGCCGAAGAGGCGATTCAGGTGATGGAGCTGATTGAGCTTGGCCTGCAGTCTGCTGAAAAGCGTCAGACCCTGTCACTGAAATAACCACGCTGCCCGGCGCCGCACGTGCGGCGCCGGGCAAAGGCGCCGAATCTCCCGGCGCAACGAATCGACTATCCCGCCACGCGCTGGCGCAGCGCGGCTTTTTCAGCCTCACTCAAAAAGGCAATGGTCACACCGTTATCCTGCGCCTGACGAATCTCCGCTGCGCTCAAACCCGCCTGTGGGGCAGCGGTGGTATATTCATGCGCCAGCTCAACGCCCTGAACCGCCGGGTCATCCGTATTCAGCGTGGCAAGAATGCCGTGCTGGAGGAAGGCTTGTAGCGGATGTGCCGCCAGCGATGATACGGTGCTGGTCTGGATGTTGGAGGTCAGGCAGGACTCAATACCGATACGCTGCTCGGCAAGGAAATCCATCAGCGCGCGGTCTTCGATCGCCTTCACGCCGTGACCAATCCGCTCTGCGCCCAGCTCGCGAATCGCCTGCCAGATGCTCTCAGGGCCGGCCGCTTCACCGGCGTGTACGGTAATGCGGAAACCGGCATCGCGCGCGCGGTTGAAGTGGCTCAGGAACTCACTGCCCGGGAAGCCCAGCTCATCGCCCGCCAGGTCCACGGCGGTAATGCCATCGCGGTGCGCCAGTAAACCCTCCAGCTCCTGCAGGCACGCCTCTTCGCCAAAGGTCCGGCTCATAATACCGATCAGATTTACATCCACGCCGTACTGCTTAACGCCGGCGCGCACGCCATCAATCACCGCTTCTACCACGCCGGCGATCGGCAGGTTGTGGGTCATCGCCATATAACCGGGTGAAAAGCGCAGTTCGGCATAATGGATGCCCGCGCGTGCGGCATCTTCGACATTCTCCAGTGCGATACGGCGGCAGGCGTCGAGATCGCCCAGGACTTTCACGCCCCAGTCGAGTTTCTGCAGGAAGCTAACCAGATCCGGTTCGTTCGCCGTGACCTGGACGTGCGGACGCAGGGCATCAAGCGTGGTAGCAGGCAACGTTAGATTAAACTGGCGGCCGAGATCGAGAATGGTTTGGGCGCGGATGTTGCCATCAAGGTGGCGGTGGATATCGGTAAGGGGCAGTTTTGCATCAATCATGTTGCACTCGCTGAATTAACGTAAAGTGCAGAGCATTATAAAAACATCTTGCGCAACAGCGCCAGCGATTTGCGCAAAGCGAACAGCGGATGCTGCATTAATCAGCATCCGCTGCTATTCAGAACGACTGTAACGCTGCAATCAGCCGGTCAAGACCCGTATCCAGCTTGCTGCGCGGGCAGCCTGCGTTCAGACGCAGATAGCTGCGGCTAACGCTACCGTACGTGCTGCCTGGCATAATCGCCACCTTGTAATGCTCAATCAGCCGCTGCTGCAGCTGTGTCTCATCAATGGCTAACGGCGCCAAATCGATCCACGCCAGATAGGTCGCCTGCGGCGGTTGCCATGCCAGCAAGGGCAGTTCGCTGTTCAGCCGCTGCGCGATGTGCTGCATATTGCTTTGCAGATAAGCGCGCAGCGCATCCAGCCACGGCGCGCCCTCGCGGTAGGCCGCGACGGTGGCGGCCAGCGCCATCACCGCAGGCGAAGATAACCCATCCTGCTGCTTCAGCGCGTGAAACCACGCCTGGCGATCCGCCGCCTCGGGAATGATGCCCCACGCACCGGTCAGCGCCGGAATATTAAAGCTTTTCGAGGCGGAGGTGAACAGCGCCCACGCGGACTGCGCGACCGCGCTCCATGGCGTGTGGTGCACGTCGCTCAGCACCATATCCATGTGAATCTCATCGCTGATCACCTTTACATCGTAGCGCGCGCACAGCGCTGCCATCTGGTGCAGCTCCTCCGGCTGCCACACTTTACCGGTGGGGTTATGCGGGCTGCACAACAGCATCACCTTACAGCGCGGCCGCGCCAGCAGCGTCTCCAGCGCGTCCATGTCACAGTGCCATTGGCTGCCGCGGCGTTGCAACGGCAGGGACAGGACCTTGCGCTGGTTGGCGTTTATGGTGTGGTAAAACGCGTCGTAAGCGGGCGTGTGGATCAACACTTCATCATCCGGCTGGCTCCAGTGGCGTAGCATCTGCGCCACCATATAGATCACGGAAGGGCCGTAAACCAGCGTGTCCGCCGCCACGCTGGTGGCGAAGCGGCTGCGCATCCAGTGCTGAATGGCGGAGAGAAAATCGTCATGCTGCCAGCGGCTGTAGCCAAAGACGCCGTGCGTCAGCCGCTGCTGCAGCGCGGTGATAATGCAGGGCGCGGTGGCAAAATCCATATCGGAGATGGTAAAGGGCAGCAGATCCGCAACGCCAAAACGATCCGCGACAAAGTCCCACTGCGTGCACCAGCTACCGTGGCGATCCACCACGCGATCAAAGTCAACGTTCTGCATCACGACACCGCTGCGCTCATCAAATGAGCCATCTCATCTTTCACCGACTGCACCTGCGGGCCGATCACCACCTGCAGATTGCTCTGGTTAAGGTGCACCACGCCAATCGCGCCGTTGGCTTTCAGCGCGGCATCATCCACTTTACCCATATCCGCGACGGAGAGGCGCAGGCGCGTCAGACAGTTGTCCAGCGAGGTAATGTTATCAATACCGCCCAGCGCCGCCAGAATGGCAGGCGTGTTGTAGCCCGATTTGCCTACACCGGCGCGGCTCACCTGCTGTTCAACGCTGCTGCTTTCGGCTTCACGGCCCGGCGTTTTGATGTTGAAGCGCAGAATGGCGAAACGGAAGATAGCGTAGTAACCCACGAACCAGATCGCCGCAATCACCGGCACCCAGTACCACTTGGTTGAAAGACCGTGCAGCACGCCAAAGACGAAGAAGTCGATCACGTTGCCGTCGGTATTGCCGATGGTGACCCCCAGAATTGCCATCACGGTAAAGCCGACACCGGTGAGCAGTGCATGAATCAGGTAGAGCACCGGCGCTACAAACAGGAAGAGGAACTCAATCGGTTCGGTTGTGCCACCCACGACGCAGGCTACCACGCCGGAGATAAGCAGCCCTTTAATTTTGTGCCGGTTCTCCGGACGCGCGCAGTGATAGATCGCCAGAGCCGCACCCGGCAGACCGCCGAGGAACGCCGGCATTTTGCCCTGAGAGAGGAAGCGGGTAGCGCTTTCAGAGAAGCCGTGGGTCTCCGGACATGCCAGCTGCGCCTGGAAGATGGTCAGTGCGCCGCTGACGCTGTGACCGCATACGTCCATGGTGCCGCCGGCGTCGGTAAAGCGGATGATCGCCACCAGGATATGTTGCAGGCCAAACGGCAGCAGCAAGCGCTCGCCGGTACCGAAGATCATCGGACCAAACTCACCGGCGCTGTTAATCATCCAGCCAAGGCCGGTGATGGCGCGGGCAAAGAAGGGCCAGATCAGCGGTACAACCAAACCGAGCAGGCCCATTACGAGGGTGGTGATGATCGGCACAAAGCGCGTACCGCCAAAAAATGCCAGCGCATCGGGCAGGCGAATCGTGTGGAAGCGCTCATGCAGCCAGAACACCACAATGCCCACAACCACCGCCCCGAGAATGCCGGTATCGATAGACTGAATGCCGAGAATATTCTGCACGTTATTGGCTTTCAGTACCGCTGCATCGGTCGTTGGCAGGATGCCATTGATGTTGAGCCAGAAGTTAATGCTGAGGTTCAGCACCGCAAAGCCCACAAAGCCAGCGAACGCGGCGACACCTTTGTTTTCGCGTGCCATACCCAGCGGAATGGCGATCGCAAACATCACCGGCAGATAGCTAAAGGCAAACGATCCCACCTTCGCCATCCAGATAAACAGGTATTGCAACAGCGGTTGATCGAGCAGCGGAATCAGCGTCAGCACATCGTGGCTGCTGAGCGAACTGCCAATGCCCAGCAAGATGCCGCAGAATGACAGCAGCGCGACAGGCAACATAAAGGTTTTACCCAGGCTCTGGAAAAATTCCCAGAGCGACATTTTGGGTCGGCTGGTGGACATAGATACTCCTGGCTAAAAAGTAACAACGGATCAAAGTGGTAAAGGATGATAAAACGTTTTACCAACCCGTTTTGTGGCAATAATCACAAAGCGAAACGAATCGACTGCTTTATTTTTACGGGAATCAGTGTAACGTTTTATCACGTTGTTTCTTAACGAGTCGTCAGAAACGGAACCCTATGTCCCAGCAAAAAACCACGATTCATGATGTCGCGCAGGCCGCAGGCGTGTCAGTCAGCACAGTATCGCTGGTGTTATCAGGCAAAGGGCGCATTTCGGCAGCCACCGCAGCGCGGGTGAATCAGGCCATTGAAGCGCTGGGCTATATCCGTAACCGCTCAGCTTCGGTGCTACGCGGGGGAGAGAGCGGGGTCATTGGGCTGATCGTCCGCGATCTCAGCCAGCCCTTTTATGCGGCAATGACGGCCGGGTTAAGCGAAGTGCTGGAGCAGCAGGGCAAAGTCCTGGTGCTGACGCAGAGCGGCCAGCATGGTCAGCAGCTGCAACGCTGTTTCGATTCGCTGGCGGCGCAGGGGGTGGATGGTATTGTGCTGGGGGGCGCCGTTGCACAGGCGGAGACGCTGGTGGCGCAGGCACAGGAGCAGAACATTGCGCTGATCTGTGCGGCGCGCGCCAGCAGCCTGGACACCATCGACTCGCTGCGCCCGGACAATAGCCAGGCCGCGCGCATCGCCACCGAGTATCTGATCCGCCAGGGACATCAGCGTATCGCCTGGCTTGGCGGGCTGGGTTCGTCGCTTACGCGCGCTGAGCGTATCGGCGGCTACTGCGCCACGCTGCTGCAATATGGCCTGCCGTTTCGCCCGGACTGGATTATTGAGTGCGATGAGCGCCAGCAGAGTGTGTCAGCACTGACGCAGACGCTGTTGCACCATCATCCGCGTATCACCGCCATTCTCGCTCACAACGCCAGTACCACGCTGGGCTGCTACTTTGGCGCGCTGCACAGTGGACGGACGATGGGCGAAGAGGCGGTCGATAGCTACTACACCCAACAGCTGGCGCTGGTAGGATTCAATGATGATCCGCAGCGTGAGGTTAACGATCCGGCGCTGACGTTTGTCAGCAGTGAAGCGCGGGATGTGGGCCGCCGCGCAGCAGAGCGGATGCTGCAGCGTCTGGCGCAGCCGGATGCGGAGATTCAGACGTTGATTGTGCCGCCACGACTGGTGCGCAGTGGTTAATTGACCGGGTGAAGCGTGGCGCATGCCGGTAAATTTTATCGCGGAAGGTTGCGCAAAGGGTGGGAAGGGATAGGGCGCACGGCAATGAGTGCATTTTGCGGGCTTTGGCGCGCGGCATCCCTGCCACGCGACCGCCGGGAGAAGATCACTCTCCGCGGGTTACTCTGGCATGCCTTCGCTGGTTGGCGCACCCAGCATGTAGCGTGACAGGAACTGCTCCAGCGACATTTTGTCACCATTCATCGTCACCTGGCCATTTGCATACTGCAGACTGGTGGTGATGTTATCGTCCTGCTGCTGCGTCAGGCGGAACATCTGGCCCATGGCCGCCAGACCTTTCACCTGCTGATCCGCCAGTTTCTGCGCATCGTCGCCCTGATAGCCCTCAGCCAGTCCAACGTGACGCATCACTTCCGTCGCCATTGGCATGTTGATAGTCAGCTTACCGTCGAGGGTTTTCAGTACGCGATCAACGGCCGCGCCCAGGTTCTGCGGCTCACCGTTTACGCTGGCCGGATCGCTAAAGCCGACATTCAGGTTAAAGGTGCTTTCACCTTTCTCATTTTTCCAGCTGAGCGGGGCGATGCTGACCGTCGGGGCGCCTTTCAGCAGCAGCGGCAGATTATTTCTCAGGATGGTCTGCACGCTTGCCTGATAGCGGATGGGATCATCAATCAGGCCCGGCTGATTCAGCAGATCCTGCATCTGTGCGTTATAGGTATCAGAGAAGGTTTTCACCGCCTGCGCATCAAACTGCGCGAACTTCATCGCCAGTTTTGCCTCACCAAACGGCTGCTTCTGCAGGCTGATCTTATCGACCTGATAGTCGATCTGGCCGCCAATCTTGCCGTCTTTGTTATCGAAAGAGGATTTACCGTCCATCTTCTCAAGCGTCAGTCCCTCCTGACCATTGATGCTGGCTTCCAGTTTATCCAGCGCAATGGTTTGATCGCCCACGCGCACGCCTTCCGGGCTGAGGTGCGTATCGCCGCCCAGTTTCAGACCGTTAAGGGTGAAGAGCACCGGCTGCTCCAGCTGATTTTTACTGGTTACCGCGATGCTGGAGAAGTCACCGTGCAGGCTCACCTTATCGCCTTTGCTATCGGCGCTGATGTTCAGCGTGCCGCCGTTGGTCGCCAGGCGATCGCCGGTCTGCGCATTACTGTAGTCCACGGGCAGCAGGGTCAGATCGGTATCGGTCGCGCCGCTGTAGCCCACGCGGGTATCGGCGTTAACCAGCGATTTGCCGTTGGTCAGTTCGAACAGCTTCTTCACCGCATCGGTGTTTTCCAGCTCGGTATGCACGGAGGCCATGCCCGGAATCAGGTTGCCGCGCTTCAGCTGCGCAAACGGGAAGGGACCGTGATCGATAGTTTCATTAAGGACGATGCTTTGACCCGGTTTCAGCAGCGGATTGTCTTCGGTTTGCGAACTGGCCTGAATCACCAGTTTAGTGTGGCTGCTGAACACGCCGCGCTGGTAATCCTGATAGCTAAGCGTCAGACGGCTTTTCGGCGCGTAAGCGTTGATCTGTGCGTTCGCATTCTGCAACATCTCATCCCTGTGGCTCTCCAGCTGCTTGCCGGTGAACCAGGATGCGCCGGTCCAAATCACGCCGAGCGCCACAATAACACCTACGGCAACCTTGGTCTTTTTCATCGCTGAGTCGTCCTTATCCTTGCGTCCGCACGCCCGCAGGCCGCGCGACTGGTGAAGAAAAACGCCCGCAGGCGTTTTAATTAATAGTTTGAAATAATAGCAGTTAATGCCGGAAGCGTCAGCCGGTTCACTTTAGCGCGTTATAGACGCGTGCCAGCCGGCCCGTGCCTGCGGCGTTCACCGGTGATTCGCTGGCGGCGATAAAGCAGGATTCGCCCGGCTGTAGCACCAACTGCTCGCCCGCCTTCTCAATCACCGCCTGGCCCTCAATGCAGAACAGCAGGGCGGCGCTCTGCTGCGCCAGACTTTGCGGCGTCGCGGAGAGGGTATGAATGGCGAAGGCAAAATCCTCTACCGGAATCGGGAAACTGAGCGTGTCGCCGTGCTGTTCAGGCTGTGTCAGCAGCGTTGCTGCCGGTTTCGCCTGGAATTTCAGGTTCGCCAGCAGCTCCGGGATATCGATAAACTTCGGTGTCAGGCCGGCGCGCAGCACGTTATCGGAGTTGGCCATCACCTCCAGCGCCACCCCTTTCAGGTAAGCGTGCGGCGTTTCGGCAAACAGAAACATCGCTTCGCCTGGCTGCAGCGTAATCACGTTGAGCAGCAGCGGCGAAAACAGGCCGTTATCATCAGGATAGTCGCTGGCGATGGTTTTAATGGTTTGCCAGGGTTCGCCTTCACGCCCGTTCAGTGCGGATTTCAGCACGCCGATCGCCAGCGATTTAGCGGCATCCTTCAGTGAAAGAAGGGTGGCAAACAGGTTTGCCAGCGACGCTTCAGTTGCGTTTTCAAGGAAATGGGCGATTTGCGGATGCGCACCGGCTACCGGCTCCAGCAGAGAGACTATCTCCGGCAACTCACGGAAACCGTTCATAGCCTGGAATGGCGTCAGCGCATAGACCAGCTCCGGCTTGTGATTGGCATCTTTGTAGTTACGCTCAGCGGCGCTTAGCGGGATACCGGCGGCATTTTCACGCGCGAACCCGGCCTCTGCTGCTGCTTTGCTTGGGTGCACCTGAATCGACAATGGCTGATCGGCACACAGCACCTTAAACAGGAACGGCAGCTCACCAAAGCGTTCAGCCACGGCATGACCGAGCGTGGCAGCGCGATCGTCATCAATCACATCACGCAGCGAGCGCGTCTCCCCGTTCACGACTACAGTTGAGGGGCTTTTCGGATGCGCGCCCATCCAGAGCTCCGCCATCGGCAATCCCTGCGGGTTTTCGATGCCGTACAGTTCAGTCAGGGCAGTTTTACTGCCCCATGCGTAATTTTGCAGCGAATTGTTCAATTTTTGCATCGTTTACCCTTAATAACGGTAAGTAATCAGGCGTATTAAAGCAGAAAGTGCCATAGAAAATACACGAACAAGTGCAATAAACGCGATGGGCTCGCATAATGTTAATTTCTTGTATGTGACAATCTTGCTCGCTTTAAGGCGTCGCGGGAAGACGACTTTAGGCGGAATACCTCAAAATCTGAGCTAAGGAGACGTAGTCATGGCAGCCAATCGCATTGAAAAAGACTCAATGGGACCCATCGAAGTACCCGCCGATAAACTGTGGGGCGCACAAACGCAGCGCTCGCTTGAGCACTTCCGCATCTCCACCGAAAAGATGCCCGTTGCGCTGGTGCATGCGCTGGCGCTGACCAAGCGCGCCGCTGCGCAGGTCAACCGCGATCTGGGGCTGTTACCGGCAGAGCGGGCAGACGCGATTGTGAAAGCGGCCGATGAGGTGCTGGCGGATCACCACAGCGACGAGTTTCCGCTGGCGATTTGGCAGACCGGCTCCGGTACGCAAACCAACATGAACATGAACGAAGTGCTGGCCAACCGGGCCAGTGAGCTGCTGGGCGGCGAGCGCGGCATGTCACGTCTGGTGCACCCGAACGACGATGTGAACAAGAGCCAAAGCTCCAATGATGTGTTCCCCACCGCCATGCACGTGGCAGCGGTCATTGCCGTGCGGGAGCAGCTGATTCCACAAATCCAGGTATTGAAAAAGACGCTGAGCGAAAAGTCTGCCGCCTTCAAAGACATCGTGAAGATTGGTCGTACCCACCTGCAGGACGCCACACCGCTGACGCTGGGCCAGGAGATTTCCGGCTGGGTGGCGATGCTGGAGCATAACCTCAAACACATCGAAAACAGTATTCCGCACGTGGCTGAGCTGGCGCTGGGCGGTACTGCCGTAGGCACCGGACTCAATACCCATCCGGAGTATGCCGTGCGCGTGGCAAAAGCGCTGGCCGACCAGACCGGACAACCCTTTGTCACGGCACCGAATAAGTTTGAGGCGCTGGCCACCTGCGATGCGCTGGTGCATGCGCACGGTGCGCTGAAAGGGCTGGCGGCATCGCTGATGAAGATCGCTAACGATGTGCGCTGGCTGGCTTCCGGGCCGCGCTGCGGCATTGGTGAGATCAGCATCCCGGAGAACGAGCCTGGCAGCTCAATCATGCCCGGCAAAGTGAACCCGACGCAGTGTGAAGCGATGACCATGCTCTGCTGCCAGGTGATGGGCAACGATGTGGCCGTCAACATGGGTGGCGCTTCCGGTAACTTTGAGCTCAACGTGTTCCGTCCGATGGTTATCCATAACTTCCTGCAGTCGATTCGCCTGCTGGCGGACGGGATGGACAGCTTTAACCACCACTGTGCGGTGGGCATTGAGCCGAACCGCGAACGCATTGACCAGCTGCTGAATGAGTCGCTGATGCTGGTGACAGCGCTCAATACCCACATCGGCTATGACAAAGCGGCCGAGATTGCCAAGAAGGCGCATAAAGAGGGCCTGACGCTGAAGGGCTCGGCGCTGAAGCTGGGCTACCTCACTGAAGAGCAGTTTGATGAGTGGGTGCGTCCGGAAGAGATGGTTGGCAGTATGAAGCAGTAACGTTGTAACAGGCCAGCGCCATGCTGGCCTTTTTACGCTACAGGCGATCGCTCCATAAGTGCATGCGCGGAATGATCAGGTGCAGCGGCTGCGCCAGCGGTTTGTAGCGATGTGTAATGTTCTCCGCATCATAATTCAGCAGCTCACCCAATGTGGGCACCTGGGTTTTATCGCGGCACAGCACCAGCAGCGGTGACGGGCAGGCTTGTTGTATCTGCTTTTTCTCGCTGGCGCGCCAGATTCGCGCAATGGGCTGCACCTTGACCGGGCGTTTGATTTTCAGTTTTGCCGTCGCGGGCAGGGCGCGAATGGCTTCCAGCTCCTGCTGTACCTTTTCGGCCCACTGCTCACGCGTCCAGGGTGCCTGCGCTCGATTAGCCTTCAGGCTGCGCTCCAGCTGCTCGATCACCGCTTCCCGCGTCACGTTTTTAATGATGTTCTTATTGGCCCAGCCGAAGCGCAGGGTATCAGGCGCATTCAGCACGGTGACGCTGCGATAGGCGTTAAGGGTGATCAGGCCGCGCAGATGCTGATGGACAAACTCAAAACGCGCCTCGCTCGGCAGGCCGGATTCAACCGTAATCAGATGCTCCAGCCGCTGTTTCAACGCGTTGATCTCTGCAACCTGTTGTGTGATGTGCTGATTCATCTGATCATCCGCTTCAATGCATATCGCCCCAGGTAGCCGCACCGCCGCTTTGGTACTGAGCTTCTCGGACTGGTGCTGCATAAACAGGCGGCAGTAGTGGGCAAGCGCCATCTCACGCGCGCGTTTGCCAAGGTGCTGCGTCACGTCAATGCGCGCGATCTCATCGTGCTCATGCCCTTTTTCAATTTCCGGCAGGCTGAACACGCGCGCCACCAGTAGCGGCTGCTGCTCAAGCATCTGGCGCAGTTCGCCCAGTCCATACTCCAGTGCGTTCACGCATTCATGTAAATCGGCAACCAGGTCGTAGCGCATCATTACACCCTTATAGTTACAACATACTATTAAGTTTATACTATAAGCGCAGGCTTGTCACGTATGTGCAAAGATTCAGTTAATCAGAAGAGATGGCGTTTTCGTCACCGGATTAGCGTGTTATAACAACGCTTTGCCTGCTAATGGAATTACGCTGTGGTGCATCCCCCTAAACCTGGCGTCTCAGCCATCGTTACGCTGGGACTGATACAGATCCTCTCCTGGGGTGGCTCTTTCTATCTGATGGCGGTGATGGCAAACCCCATTGCCGCAGACACCGGCTGGTCACAGCAGTGGATTTACGGTGCGCTGTCGCTGGGTATTCTGATTTCGGGCCTGCTGGCGCCCCTGAGCGGACGGCTTATCGCCCGTTCCTGCGGTCGCATGCTGCTGGCCGCAAGCGGGGGCGTCATGGCGGTAGGGCTGATCATCATGGGCCTTAGCCACCATCTGCTGCTGTTTCTTTTTGCCTGGCTGATTATCGGTGTTGGCATGGCGATGGGGTTATATGATGCGCTGTTTGCCACGCTCGGGACGCTTTATGGAGGCCAGGCGCGCGGCGCGATCACCGGCATTACCCTGATCTCCGGTTTCTGCACGTCGCTGGTGTGGCCGGGTACGGCGTTACTGATTCACTGGCTGGAGTGGCGGGGCGCCTGTTTCGCCATTGCCGCGCTTCTGTGCCTGACCGTCTTGCCCGCGTATCACTTTGCACTGCCGGCGCCGCAGGGCGATCTGCGCCAGCGTGCACAGAGTGGCAGGGCAGCAGAGAGCGATCTCTCCGCCACGCTCTTCTGGCTGCTGTGCACCATATTTACGCTGGCGTCGGTGATCATGACGGCCATTTCGGTGCAGTTAATCACCTTATTACAGGCCAGCGGCCATACGCTGGCGTCTGCGCTGGCCATCAGCGCCATTCTCGGGCCATGCCAGGTGGGCTCGCGTATTGTCGATATCGCCTTTAAGCGCGGGCATCCTGTCTGGACCGCCTTTTTTTCTGTCGGGCTGGTCGCGCTGGGATTACTGCTGCTGGCCTGTTATCCGCAGTGGGCGCTGGTAAGTATGGTGCTGTACGGCGCCGGAAACGGTTTGCGAGCGATTGTGCGGGGAACTTTGCCGCTGGCGATGGTCAAACCAGAAGCTTATGCAGTTGTGGCAGGGCGTATGGCGCGTCCGGCGCTGATTGGCCAGGCTCTGACACCCCTCGCTGGCGGCTACGTTTATCAGCAGTTTGGCGCCAGTGTCACCTTATGGTTGCTGTGTGTGCTGGCGCTGATCAACGTTGTGTTGGTCATCGTGTTGAAGCAGAAACTGCCGCATCAGCCTCAGCAACCGGCAAGTGGCGCACGAAACTAAGCAGCCTGTGCGCTTCTGGCCGGACAAATGATGAATCCGTGCCTTGATCACGGCTGCTTGCTTCTAAAAAGCAACAGTGTTTGTTATATTTATTGCTCATTGATTACTCACTGCAGCGGTATAAAAACAAGAAGATAGGCCGCAACTCAGGAAATTGAAATGCTAGATTACCGCTTCCCGACAGCTTTGCAGATGGTTTTGAGCGTAGCGATGGCGGAGCAACTGGGTAAACGTTCGACCAGCGCCATTCTGGCTTATGGTCTTGAAGCGAACCCCAGTTTCATTCGGAAACTTATGGTTCCGTTAACGCGCGATGGCATCATTGTCTCGACGCTCGGCCGTACCGGTTCGATCCACCTGGGTCGCCCGGCCGCTGAGATCACGCTGCGCGATATTTATACTTCGGTGATTGAAGATAAAAAGCTCTGGGCATCCCGTCCGGATGTGGCGCCACGTTGTCTGGTCAGCGCCAACCTGTGCTGGTACTTCAAATCGATCGCCGAAGAGGCGGAAGAGGCATCCCTGAAGGTGCTGGAGACCCGCACCGTCGCCGATGCCCTGGCAGAACTGAAGAAACGCGATACCAGTAACTGCGAGCCGCTGCCCGATCTTGATATCGCCGATTGCAGCAAAAAAATCCGCTAATCCCTGACGCGCATTTCCACCGCGGCGACCCCCCTGGGTCGCCATGCCGACTCCCTCCTTTTATTCAATCCCCGGCGCCGCTGTAGCTGCTGCATACCCAAATTTTTTTATATTTTGGAGTGGCGACCCAAAAGTCCGCCGTTCCGGGCGTGCTCACCCTCCCATCTGACCACGCTCAGCATCCGCAGCAGTGAAATTTGTGATGTGACCTGCCAGGGCCTGCGCCACGCCAACAGGCAAAAAAAATCCGGGCACGCAGGCCCGGATCTCTCTGCGACAATGCCGCTCTTATCCGGTCTGTACCTCCGCTGCCGGCTGCTGCTTACGCGTCACCAGCTTACGCAGCGTGACGTAAAACACCGGCGTCAGGAACAGGCCAAACAGCGTCACGCCCAGCATGCCCGAGAACACGGTAATCCCGGTCACACCACGCACTTCGGCGCCGGCACCTTCACCCAGAATCAGCGGCACGGTACCGGCGATAAAGGCGATTGAGGTCATGACAATCGGGCGCAGACGCAGGCGACAGGCTTCCAGCGCGGCCTCGACAATCCCTTTGCCCTGCATCTCCAGCTCGCGCGCAAACTCGACGATAAGAATGGCGTTCTTACACGCCAGCCCCATCAGTACCACCAGGCCAACCTGCACAAACACGTTATTATCGCCACCGGTCAGCCACACACCGACCAGCGCTGAGAGCATGGTCACCGGCACAATCAGGATTACCGCCAGCGGCAGTGTCCAGCTCTCATACAGGGCAGCCAGCACCAGGAAGGCCAGCAGCACCGCGACCGGGAACACGATAAACGCGGTGTTACCCTGCGTGGCCTGCTGATAGCTCAGATCGGTCCACTCGATATTCATACCGTTTGGCAGCACCTGGCCAGATAGCCCCTCCAATTTCTCCATCGCCTGCGCTGAGGAGAGCACGCGTGGGTCAGCATCACCAATCAGATCCGCAGCCGGATAGCCGTTATAACGGATCACCGGGTCCGGGCCATAGGTGGTGGTGATATTCACCATGCTGCCAATCGGCACCATTTCACCGCGATCGTTACGGGTACGCAGATTCGCAATATCCTGCACGCTATCACGGAAATCGCCGTCCGCCTGCGCCATCACGCGCCAGGTACGACCAAACTTATTGAAGTCGTTAACGTATGACGAACCCAGATAGACCTGCAGCGTACTGAACAGCTCGGTCAGCGAAACCCCTTGCGCTTTCGCTTTATCGCGGTCCACCTGCACATCCAGCTGCGGCACGTTCGCCTGATACGAGGAGATCGGGAACATCATGCCTGGCGTCTGCATCACGGCACCGGAAAGCGTATTGATCGCCGTCTGTAGCGCGCCATAGCCCAGCCCTGCGCGGTCCTGCACGTACAGCGAATACCCGGAGCCCTGGCCCAGCCCCAGAATCGGCGGAGGCATAATCGAGAAGCCGAAACCTTGCTGGATTTTGGCAATCTTCGCATTAATCTCTGCGTTGATCTCTGCTGCGCTGCGGGTGCGTTCGCTGAAGGGCTTGAGCCCAAAGAACACCGTGCCGGTATTGGGTGTATTGGTGAACTGCAGCGCGTTCAGACCAGGGAAGGCTACCGAGTAGGCCACGCCTTCGGTATTCATACCGATCTCGCTCATCTTACGAATCACCGCATCGGTACGGGCCAGCGATGAACCCTCCGGCATCTTCACGCCGCCAATCAGGTACAGCTTATCCTGAGTCGGGATAAATCCGCCCGGCACGGTGTGGAACATAAAGCCGGCACCAACCAGCAGCAACACATACACGCCAAACACCGCCCCACGACGACGCAGCGTTTTGCCAACCATGTTTTCATAGCCGTTTGAGCTGCGCTGGAAGAAGCGGTTAAACGGACGGAACAGCCAGCCAAGCAGACGATCAATCAGGCGCCCGGGAATATCTTTCGGCGTGCCGTGCGGTTTCAGTAATTTCGCCGCCAGCGCAGGGGAGAGCGTTAGCGAGTTAATGGCTGAAATCACCGTCGAAATAGCAATCGTCACGGCAAACTGCTTATAGAACTGCCCGGTCACGCCAGAGAGAAACGCCATCGGCACGAACACCGCACACAGCACCAGCGCGATAGCGATAATCGGTCCGGACACTTCGCGCATCGCCTGATGCGCGGCCGCCACCGGTGACAAGCCTTGCTCAATGTTACGCTCGACGTTCTCCACCACCACGATGGCATCATCGACCACGATACCGATCGCCAGCACCAGCCCGAACAAACTCAGCGTGTTCAGTGAGAAGCCGAGCAGGTAGAGCACGCTGAACGTCCCGACCACCGAAACCGGCACCGCCAGCAGGGGGATGATCGAGGCGCGCCAGGTTTGCAGGAACAGGATCACCACCAGGACGACCAGCACAATCGCTTCAAACAGCGTTTGCACCACGGCACGAATAGAGTCCCGCACAAACACGGTAGGGTCATAAGGCGCTGCCCACTGCACATCGTCCGGGAAGCGTGTCGCGAGCTCGGCCATTTTATCCCGCACCGCATTGGAGAGATCGATGGCGTTAGCCCCTGGCGACTGGAAAATACCGATCCCCACCGCATCTTTATTGTTCAGCTGCGAACGCAGGGCGTAGTTACCGGAACCCATCTCAATACGCGCTACGTCACGCAGGCGCACCAGCGTGCCATCGTCGGCGGTCTTCAGAATGATGTTGCCAAACTGCTCCTCATTCTCCAGCCGACCCTGGGTGTTAATCGACAGCAGGAAATCGCTCTCTTTTTTCGTCGGCTCAGCGCCCAGCTGGCCGGCAGAGACCTGCACGTTCTGCTCCTGCATGGCGCTGACGACGTCAGAGGCCGTCATGCCGCGCGCCGCGACTTTATTGGGATCGAGCCAGACACGCATCGCGTAATCACCGGCCCCGAAGATCTGAATCTGACCGACGCCCGGCAGGCGCGCCAGCTCATCTTTCACCTTCAGCGTGGCGTAGTTACGCAGGTAGAGTGAATCGTACTTGCCGTGTGGTGAGAACAGATGCACCACCAGCGTCAGCGTTGGCGACTGTTTCTGCGTGGTCAGGCCCAGCTGGCGTACCTCCTCGGGCAGACGCGCTTCGGCCTGCGCCACACGGTTCTGCACCTGCACCTGCGCCTGGTCAGGATCGGTACCCGGGCGGAAGGTCACGGTGGTGACCAGCACGCCGTCGGAGCCGGCCACCGACTTCATGTACATCATGTTCTCCACCCCGTTGATCGCCTCTTCCAGCGGCGTCGCCACGGAATCCGCAATCACTTTCGGGTTGGCGCCCGGATACTCGGCGCGCACCTGCACGCTGGGCGGGACAACATTGGGATACTCACTGATCGGCAGCAGCGGAATGGCGATCAGGCCGGTCGTAAAAATCAGAATCGACAGCACCGCCGCAAAGATCGGTCGGTCGATAAAAAAGCGGGAGAAATCCATAACAGGCAGTCTCGATTATTATTGAGCGGAGCGCATCGCCACCGGCTGAGCTTTCACCGGCATGCCAGGCATAAAGACTTTCTGCAGGCCATTAACGATCACGTTATCGCCCGGCTTCAGACCCTGCTGCACAATGCGCAGACCATCAGCCATATCGCCTGGCTGGATATCACGGCGCTCGGCTTTGCCTTGCGCATCAATCACATAAACGTATTTTCGATCCTGATCGGTCAGAATAGCTTTGTCATCAATCAGCAGCGCACGGGAGTCGGCGCTGCCGGGTAAGCGCACGCGGGCGAACAGGCCAGGGGTAAACTGGCGCTGCTGATTATCCAGCGTGGCGCGCATGCGGATGGTGCCGGTACTGGCGGTGAGCTGGTTATCAAGAAAATCGACGGTGCCGCGATGCGGGAAACCTGCTTCACCGGTCAGCGCAATCTCCACCGGCAGCGAGCCGCGATTCTGTCCCTGACGCGCCAGCGCCTGATACTGCAGGTAGATAGACTCATCAACGTCGAAATAGACATACATGCGATCCTGCGACACCAGCGTGGTCAGCACGCTGGCGCTGTCGCCGGCGGTCACCAGGTTACCGGTGGTGATCATGGCGCGGCTGGCGCGACCATCAATCGGGGCCGTCACCCGGGTAAAATCGAGATTCAGCTGCGCCACATCCACCGCGGCCTGGGCCGAGAGGACGCTGGCCTGCGCCTGGTGTGCCGCAGAGCGGCGCTGCTCCCACTCTTCGCGAGAGACCACGTTGGTGCCAATCAGCTTGTCGGTACGCGCCGATTCACTGCGGGCCAGCGCCGCCTGGCTGCGCGCAGTGGCCAGTTCGGCCTGCGCCTGCTCCAGCGTGGCCCGGTAGGTGCGATCGTCAATGGTGAATAGCACCTGACCTTTTTTCACCTCATCGCCTTCGCGATAGTTAACCTGATCGATATAGCCCGACACGCGCGGTCGCAGCTGTACGCTTTGCACCGCTTCAATGCGGCCATTGAAGCTATCCCAGTGGCTGACGTTTTGCTCTACCACCTGCGCGACACTCACTTCGGGCGGCGGCGGCGGGGCATTTTGCGCCACGCCGCGGTCGCAACCGGCCAGCAGGCTCCCCAGCAACATCACTCCTGACAGGCTTACGGCCCGACGAACCCCATACGTTTGCAGATGCATTGTTGTTATTCCGCTTTGGTGAAAAAAAGGAGACGTACGAAAAATCTGCAACTTTTAAGATTGCATTAAAACGCGATGAGTGTAGGCTTGTGCGAACTGCAACTGCAAGAATATCTGATACACTTTATGTGCGGTTTTGATCAATTCGTTGGCGGTGTCGGAAAGCCCCTACGACGAGTGCGGCATTTAATGCAATAATAAAACTTGCATTAATTGCGATAGTCAGTCACCCTTAAAGTGTAATTGCAACTGATACTGATACTGTTCGCCATGGCGACGGGAGAGAATGGGATGATGAGCGACGCTTTTATTCATGATTTGATCGACTGGATTGACAACAACATTGAAGCACGTCTGGATCTGGACACCGTTGCAGACCGCGCCGGTTACTCGAAATGGCACCTGCAGCGTATGTTCAAAGAGCACACCGGCTATCCGCTGGGTGAGTACATCCGGGCGAAGAAACTGAAAAAATCGGCGGACCGCCTGACGACCACCAACGAACCGATTCTCAACGTCGCGATTTCGCTGGGCTTTGATTCACAGCAGTCATTCAACCGTAGCTTCAAGCGCCAGTATGGCGTAGCGCCGGGTGCGTGGCGTCGTCACGCCGGGCACAGTGCCAGCGCGATGCAGTAACCCTCCGCCAGGGCCAGCCATGCTGGCCCGCGTTTTTCTCCGCGTTAAACCTGCTATCATCGCCGTCCTGTACTTCAGGATGTCACCATGTCAAAAAAACTCTGGATTGGATTACTGCTGGCGCTGGTTGTCAGCTGGGTCGGACTCAAGCCGCATCTTACCGCTCAACGTGGTCAGCCGGCGGATATCGCCCAACGTACCGAGGCCAAAACGGTGGCGCGCGCGCTGCAGCACCGGTTACCCGATCTCTACCTCACGAAAAGCGAAGCACGTCGTCAGGGCTGGAACCCCGGCAAAGGCAATCTGTGCGAGGTGCTGCCGGGCAGGGCGATTGGCGGCGATCGGTTCAGCAACCGTGAAAAGCGGCTACCCATGCAGGCGGGTCGGCAGTGGTATGAGGCGGACGTCAACTATGATTGCGGCCACCGCGATGCGGATCGTCTGCTTTACTCTTCAGACGGGCTGATCTTCCTCACCCGCGATCACTACCGCAGCTTTCAACAGGTACATTGATCATGCTGACCCTTCGCTTTGATTTTAAACGACTCAACGATCGTCAGGCCTTTTATCAGGCGCTGGTGCAGCAGAGCGGTGGCCCGGCCGGATTTGGCGACAATCTGGATGCGCTATGGGATTGGCTGACGGGCGGTATGACGCTGCCCGCCACGCTGCATCTGCTGCATGCCGGGCCGGCCGGCGAAAGCGCAGAGTTTGCGCCGGTGCTGGCGCTGTTAAAGGAGGCGGCGCAGCAGCTGGAGGGCGAGCTGCGCCTGGTCTGGCAGTAATTAAACGTGCAGCGGCAGCAGTAAAATGGTCAGCATCTGTCGCGCATTAGCCGGCAGATCGCCGCCGCCGGTGTAGCCGTTATTCTCCACAATCACCGTATTCAGCCCTACCAGCCAGTCGTAGATATAGTAAGCCGTGTGATTGGCCGGCGCAGCGGAGAGGCGCGTCAGGCGCTGGCCCGGTGAAAAGCTCACGCTGGGCGCCGGCGGTCGGACAAAGATAGTTTGCCCGCGATTCACGCGGCTCTCAGGACGTTCGCTCTCCGGGCGCTGTAAAAAGCCCAGCCAGGCAACAAAATCCCCCAGCACCGTCATCGCGCGTGACACCTGGCGATCGGTACGGGCCTCATAGGCACTGGCCTGCGCATCCGGTTCGTTGAGCGCGCTCTGCAGTTTGCTCAGAATATCGAGACGGAAACTGGCGGTGATCAGCTCCTCAACCAGCAGCTCCAGCGTCGGTTTATCAACGTTCAGCAGCGCCAGCAGACTGCGGCTCTCCGGCAGCTGGCGCAGATGCTCCAGCCACAGCGCAAAGACCTGCTGCGGGAACTGCTGATCGCGCTGACCGGCTGAAGCGCGCGGCTCAGCGGCGGTAACCGGCTCGTCTTTAAACAGATCGAACTCAAAGCCGATACCAAAATAACTCTGCTCCGTCGCGGCAGTTTTGCTGCTGTGTGCCGCGCTGACCGTGCCGCTGCCCTGGCTCAGCCACAGCTGGCGCACGGCTTCGCGGGAGGGCTGCAGGCGCTCCAGCAGCTCACCGTGCAAACCAGTACGATGCTGCAGGCACTTCAGCAGGGTGTCTGAGATAACCTGTTTGCGCGCCGCCTGCTCCGGCGTTGCGCTGGATTCGGTCCACGGCTGCAGGCGCTCCACCAGTCTCTGCTGCAGGCCGCTCAGCTGCTGCGCCAGACGATCGCGGCGCGCTTCCGGCTGCATCTCATCCTGCAACCAGCTGCCCATGCGATCAACGCCTGCGCGATCCAGCGCCAGCATCGATCCCCAGTTCTGTCCCGGCTGACCAATCTGCCGCTGCACCGCTTCATCTACGTTAATTTGCTGCTGCTGATGGCGCGCATCGTGCGGCGTAATCGCCCAGATCAGACGCGGCTTGCTGATGTTTTGATGCAGGTGCCACTCGCGCAGCGCGCTGGCGGCAAGTTCAGCATCCTGGCGCTGGCTGGCGGCGGTACAGATCAGCATCAGATCGATGCCCTGGCGTGCAGCGTACAGGCCGGGTAACAGCGCGCGCTTCTGCTCCAGCAGCGTGGCGCGCAGCGGATCGCGCTGACGCAGCTGCGCCAGCTCGGCCTGTTGGTTGCGATCGGCGGGCGTGCCCGGCGCCGGCAGCTCCAGCATGTCGGCGTCGTCATACAGCGCCTGACGCGGCGTGGAGCAGAGCGGCAGGGTGATCTCCAGCGTCAGCAGCGCCAGCAGACCCAGCGGGACATGCTGCGGTTTGCCTGACCGATTGGCGACAATCGGGCACACTTCAATCATCTCATCGTGATCGGCCTCGTTGCCGATCAGTTTTTCGGCCGGCAGCGCGGCATCATCGGCCAGCAGCGAGAGCGGCGCCAGCACGCGCGGCGCCTGACGAAGCTGGTGACGCAGATGCAGCAGCGTGCGCAGACTTTCGCTCAGCGCAGCCTGGCCGGGCCACAGCAGGGCGAAGAGCTGCACGCGGTCGTCAACGTTGAGCCACGGCGCCAGTTCTACTGCCTGCGGCCAGAAGTGACGATCCAGCACGGCGGCATGGCGGTGCTGACGACGGCTCCAGGCCCACAGCGTGATCAGCGCATCGCTATCCAGTCCGGGCTGGATCTCACTCTGCCGGTGGCGCTGCAGGCGCTGCAGCGCGGCATCGATTACCGCCGTATCCGGCTGGGCGTCGGTGCGGGCGCAGGCCAGCAGCAGACGAATCAGCTCGGCATCGCTGAGCAGCGTCATCTCCAGCGGCCAGGCGCCGGACTGTGCTTCGCGCTGGTGGCTGAAGCGGGTGGCGATAGCAAAATCGACATTGCCCGGATTGATATTCTGAAAGTAGTTGAGCGTGCGATCGCCGAGGCGGGCAATCAGCTGGCCCTGCGCATCGCCCACCATTTCACTCAGCAGCCAGGCTTTCCCCGCCTGCGACTGACCAAACAGCGCCAGCGTTACCGGGCGCGCCAGCTGACGCGCCAGCGCATGGCTCTCCACCCGTGCCCGGCGCAGCTGCAGGCGCAGCGTATCTGCCTCCAGCGCCAGGCGCGGTGAGTGCGCCTGATGGTTGTCGACCCAGTTCAGCGCCCCGTCGAGGGTCTCCTGGAGCAGGCTCAAACGTTTGGCGGGTGTGGCTGGCGTAGCTTTTTTCGCAGTTCTCATCGTTTACAGACGCTCCCGCTGTCGATCCAGTATTGCGCATTCGCATTGCCAGTGGCGGACAGCGTATTCAGTTTCAGGCTCAGTTGTTCCAGCGGCACGCGCGTGCCGTCATCCAGCCGCGCATCGCTCAGCACCAGGCGCTCAGGACCGAAATTGTCCGGCCCCGGCTGTACGGCCAGCTTGATGCGCAGCACGCTCTCGCCGGCGACTTTACGCGCCAGCTGCGGATCGACAATGCTCAGGCTATAGAGCGGCGATGCCGGCCAGCGATCATTCTCCAGCTGGCGGAAGCCGAGGCAAACATTGCCGCGGATGCGGAAGCTGCTTTTGCGATCCAGCGCAAAACCCTGGTCATCGAGATCGATATCGCTGTAGCAGAGATTATCGTCGCTCAGGGTGGCGTTTTCATCCAGAACACCGAGGTAGCGGATCGTCGAATAGGGTTCGAAATCGCCGGCGCGGAACCAGAAGCTGCTGAGACGCAGATCAAGCGCCAGCAGGCAGAGCATCGCGCCAACGGCGGCGGTTGATTTCGGGTTATCAATGCGGCCCTGTTTGTTAAACGGATACCAGTCGCTGGTGTGATAGCCCTCAAGCGACAGAATACGGCTACCCGGCAGCGGTTGCAGATGGCGCACCAGCGCCTGAATGCCGGGGAAGCGCGACGGTCGGCCGGTGAGCAGCAGCACATCACACTGATAAAGCGAAACCACTTCACACATTGCACGCAGCGCCGGGATGATCGCCATCCGGTGCTGCAGAAACTCTGCATGCAGCTGCGCCATGCTGACCACCAGTGGCACCTCGAGCAGATCGAAACGGCTGTCGCCGCCCAGGGTGCGCTGGATCTCACCGTTCACAAACGCCAGCACGCTGTTGGCCGGTTTTTGCGGCACCAGCTCGCCAAACAGCGCATTGATTTCACTGTGGCTATCGAGCGGGTCCCAGTTTTCGTAGCGTTCAAGCACCGCCTGCGCCAGCGGAATAAACAGCTGCAACGTCACCTGCTGGCGCAGCGTGGCCTGTCCGTCCATGCGGCTGTCGTGACCAAACAGCTTATGCATCAGCGGCTCCGCCAGCGTCAGCCCGGCTTTTTGCAGGCTCTGCTGGAGCGCAGGCAGAATCCACAACTGAATCACATCCAGCAGAATATCGTCACCGGCCACTTTAAAGCCTTCGCGGAACAGCAGGCGCGGCGTGATCTTCACGTTATTGCCCTGGCCATCGTCCAGACGGTACTGAGTGATGGCCAAATCGGTGGTGCCACCGCCAATATCAATTGAGGCGATGCGCAGGCTCTTGCCCGGTACTTCATCCACTTCACGCGGGCGATCCGGGCGCGCCATGCTGCTGAAGAAGTCCTCCGCACGGCCGGCGAAGTTAACCTGGGTTTCGTTGAACAGCCACACCATCTGGCCGCAGGTGGCTTCATCCCACTCCATCTGCACGTCCGGGACCGGGCGCAGGCTGGTGGCCTGGCTGGCAGCGCTGAAATCCTCCTCTGCCGGATGCCAGCCCTCGGCTTTCCACACCAGCGCGATGGCCTCCTGCATGCGGCGGCGGAAGATCTCACGCTCCGGCTTCGGCATGGCCGAAGGCAGCGTCAGAATAACGTGACGCAGCTGACGCGGCGCCTGGCTCTGCGGCATACGTTGACGCTGCGCCACGCTGTTCATCTGCATCATCGCCTGGGCCAGCAGTTCGCACAGCATAAAGGTCATCAGCGAGCTGCGGCTGTAGCTGGCGGAGAACACCGGCAAACGATCATCTTCCGGCAGCGCATGCAGCGGCTGGCCTTCATCATTAAGCAGTAGGGTAAAGGGCAGCGCGGTGGCCTGCGGCTCATCGCTGCTGCCGCTGGCGTTGAAGCGCCAGCCGGGCTGATAACGTGCCTCATCCCACAGATAGCGGCGTGGACTGGAGAGGCCGGTGCTGCCTTCCGTGCCGGCACGCTGCAGGGCGAGGCGGCTGGCTTCGCGTCCGACGCGGGTCAGCGAGGGCCACATAAAGGCATTTTCACGCCCGCTCTCCAGCGAGAAGCTGGCTTTACCGAAGCGGGTTTCGGCGAACTCCAGCCGGCTATCAAACAGTTCGTTATAGACCTGGTGCGGCTGCGACAGGTCGCGCAGCTGCAGTTCATATGTCTGGCGCAGGCCGTTGCTCTCCTCCGCATGGTCTTCCACCAGAATGCCGCAGGTGTGCGAGTTGCCCACGTCGAGAATGATATCGACATTCACCGCCGGGGTTTGCAGCGAGCTGGCCTGAATATAGATCTCGGCCAGGTCGAGCTGCTCGCCGAGTAGCTCCAGCAGGTTAAGATAGTGCGCCTGGTACTCAAACTCACGCAGCGCCTGGTTCAGCTCCTGTTCGCGGCGTGATTGCAGCGCGTTAACCTGCTGGCTGAAGGTTTCGCGCAGCCAGCCATCCACCCAGGTGAGGTCAAGGAATTCGCCCAGCTCATAGTTGTGCCAGGCAAGGGCGAAGCTGACGCCGTTTTGCGCATCGGCTTTGCTCAGGCCGAGCTGTTCACCGCCGTCCTGCTCCGCCATCAGGCGGGTATCAAAGGCGAGGGTGATGCAGTGCGTGTTACCCGCCGCATCCGGCTGGCTGAGCGGCGCCAGATGCAGGCGCGCCCAGTTGTCCGGTCCGCCGATAAAACGGCGACCGCTGGTGCAGCGCAGTACCGGCAGCGGCAGCCACTGGTTAGCCAGCAGCAGCAGCGAATCCGCCAGCGCGATGTCCGATTCCGGACGCACCACTTCTGCTGCGCTGCCATCTTCCGGATAGAGCAGGAACTTGCCGCTGTTACCGTCAACGTTAAGGCGCAGCAGCGGACCGTTTGCGGTCTGGCGGACAAACTGACGGCGCGCCTGCAGCGCCGGTAAACGCAAACCAAAATCAAGAAACTGCACACCGCTATCTTCAATCAGCGTGATTTTTTGTTTGTCATCGATGAGGGGAGCCAACATGGTTACTTACTCTCACGCTTAATCGTCAACGGGAATGCCTGGTCTGCGCCATATTGCGCAGTACAGCTGGCGATGCCATCACCGGCCTTACACACCAGCTCTGGCATGCGATAGCGCGATTTATCACTGCAGCTGGCAGTATAGCGGCTGCGCACCACCATGGTGCCGGCGCTGGTCATGGCGGCGGTGACATCGGCTTTGCAGCGGATATTATCGCCCTGGATTATCAACGCGGTGCCTTTGCCGTTGCGAATCTGATAGCGCAGGCTGGGGGGCTTACCGGTGGGCAGATTGGTCTGACGCAGCGTGACCCGCCAGTTACCGTTAATGAATTTTACGGAGCCAATGCGCGCATCGTCTGCCGTCATGATCAGATCGTCAGCTTTTGCAGGTTCAGTATGCTCCGCCACAATCTCCGCCGGGGCGGGCGCAACAGCCGGCGCAGGTGCTGCGCTGACAGTGGCGAGGGCTTGCGGCAGCGTGGCTGCAAGGGTTTCTGCTTTGGTCAGCGTCACCGGCGGTGCAATAACAGGCGTAGGCGCGTCGGTCAGGGTCGCAGCCGGTGCGCTGACCGGCTGCGGTGAGCTATGCAGCCAGAAGGCAACGCCCGCAGCCGCAGCGGCGGCAACCGG
>NZ_MLFS01000044.1 GCF_002095485.1 Pantoea wallisii
GGCCTGGGCGCCACCGGTGCCGGTATTCACGCCCGCCATGAACACATCATCATGGCCGATATTGTGGATCGTACGGCTTTACTGGCCGGCATCATTGCCGGAGGAGAGACGCCATGACGCATTTGCATACTGAACAAGCCGCATCGCCGGCTGCGGCGTCAGATAAGGGACAGAGCCCCTATCTGTTACTGTTTATTATTCTGGTGCTGTCAGCGGTGGCGACCTGGCTGATCCCGGCCGGTGTCTACGACTATGAAACGCGGGAAGGCATTAAGTTTGCGGTCAAAGGCAGCCTGCACGCCGTGGCACAAAGCGGCGTCTATCCGCTGGAGATCTTTATGGCGATCGTCCAGGGTATGGTGAAGCAGGCGCCGATTATCTTTCTGATTCTGTTTACCGGCGGCGTGCTGGCGGTGATTGAGAGAACCGGCGCTATTGCGACCGCGCTCAATTCACTGTCACGCAGCACACGTCTAAGCGATGCGCGCATCGTGATTATCTTTGCGGTGATTTTCGCCCTGCTGGGTACCACAGGCGTGGTGGTGAATGCGGTGGTCGCCTTTGTGCCTATCGGTCTGCTGGTGGCACGCTCCATGGGCCTGTCACCGATGCTGGGTGCGGCACTGGTCTATCTGACCTGCGCGGCTGGCTTCAACGTGGCGATCCTTAATCCGGCGACTACCGGCCTGACGCAGCATCTGGCGCAGCTGCCGCTGTTCTCAGGCATGCTGTTACGCGGGCTCACCTGCCTGCTGTTTGTGCTCACTGCTGTTATCTATCTGATTTGGTCGATTCGCCGCACGCGCCAGCAGGGTATGCTGCGGCCGTCGCAGCCACCGGAGGAGAGCGACACGCTGCAGGTGACCGGCCGCCACACGTTGATTCTGGGCACTACGGCGCTGGCGTTAGTGCTGTTTATCGCCGGCACGGTGAAATTCCACTGGGGCACCAATGAGATGTCAGCGATGTTTATTCTGCTGACCATAATCGTTGGGCTGCTGGGCCGTATTTCCGGCTCGGAGATCGCCAACACCTTTCTTGCCGGCTGTGCAAAGCTGGTTAAAGGCGCGTTTATCGTCGGTATGGCGGCAGCTATCTCACTGGTGCTGCAGCAGGGCAACGTGCTGGACCCGATTGTCGGTTTCCTCTCCGACCTGCTGGCACCCGTGCCGACGCACGCCGCCACCATTGGTATGTTTATCAGCGCGGCGCTGATTCACTTTGGCATCTCCTCGGGCTCGGGTGAATCGGCACTGCTGATTCCCATCTTCTCCCCGCTGGGCGATAACCTTGGGCTAACGCGGCAGGTCATGGTACAGGCGGTCTTGCTGGGAGAAGGCATCGTGAACTGCATGAGCCCAACCTCCGGCGTGCTGATGGCCGTGCTGGCCACCGCAGGTGTACCTTACGGTAAGTGGCTGCGCTTTGTGGCACCGGTTATTGCCATCTGGTTTGTCATCTGCGTGGTCATGTTGCTGATTGGCGTGGCGATCAAGTGGGGTCCGTTCTGAATGACGCTGCCAGGCGCCACTTGCTCAGCAGCACAGCGACACTTTTATGCTCTGTAACACAAAGCAGATTGCGGGAAGTCGGCGACTCTGGCACTTTTTCAGCGCCACATTTTGCGGGTAAAAGCCTGATTAATGAGTGCAATTCACCGGTTAACTCCCGGTGAGTGGCGCTCTGCCTCTTTCGCATACCAATGAAAACAGGAACCAGAAATGTTCTCAAAGCATTACGATGTTGATGATAGCCACATTGATTTTCAGGGCGTCGTGGACGGGCTTTACTATCCGTTCTATATGGAGTGGACGCGCCACGCTTACATGCGCGAAGCCCTGGGTATTGATATCGAAGAGGAGTTTAAGCAGGGCAAAATCTATATGGTGCTGGAGTACAGCCTGCGCTTCCGTAAGAGCCTGGTGAAAGGCGATAACGTTGAAGTGACCTGTGTGCTGGAGAGAAACGAGAAGCGCAACCGCGTCAACTTCGTGCAGCAGATTAAAGTGGAAGGCGTGGTCTACGCTGAAGCCACTTTCGTCGCCACCTGCCTGGCAAACGGCCGTCCCTCGATGCCGGAAGCGGTCTCACGCGCGCTTGAGCTCTGAAGAGACGGTAGCCGGAAGAACTCTCCGGCTACGTTACCGATCAGGCGCTTTGCCACTCGTTGATTAACGTGGCGACCAGTTCAGCGGCTGGCAACTCCCGCGCCAGCGCCGCGCCCTGACCTGCCCACTGCGCGCCAAAGCCCGGCTCCCCCTGTAAGTCTGCCGCAGCGGCAAGGGCTTTGCCCAGTGAATAGGTGAGTGGATAAGAGGGAATCTCCTCTGCGCGGATACCCTGACTGAAGGCACAGAAAGCGTTGCGCAGGCAGCGCGCCTGGCGCCCTGAGATGGCAGCGGTCATTTCCGTGCCGCTGCGATCGGCCTGTTTCAATGCCGTACGGTATGCGGCACCGGCGGCCGACTCCGGGCAGAGTATAAACGCGGTACCAAGCTGCACCGCGCCGGCGCCCAGCTTTAACATGGCCGCCATGCCGCGGCCATCCATAACGCCGCCAGCGGCAACAATCGGTATGCGGCTCTGCTGGCGAATAGCCTGCACCAGCGCAAAGGTCGACAGCTGCTGATCGATCTCTCCGGGATCAAACTGCCCGCGGTGTCCGCCCGCCTCATAACCCTGTGCAACCACCACGTCGATACCGCGACGCGCAATCTCTGCCGCCTCCTGCGGGCTGGTCGCGCTGGCTAAAGTGACAATGTCACAGCTTTTTAACCGTTCAATGACGGCCGCATCCGGCAGGCCAAAATGAAAACTCACCACCGCCGGACGCGCCTGTTCAAGCACCTCCAGCATCGCCGCATTGTGCAGGAAGGTCTGATAGATTTCGGTTAGCTGCCGGGGTAGCTCAGCACCATACTGCGCGAAAAGGCCGCTAAAACGCGCGATCCACGCAGCTTCTGTCCCAGCGTTGCGTACCGCTGGCGCATGACAAAAAACGTTAACGTTAAACGGTTTGCGGGTCAGCAGCTGCGTCTTTGCGATCATCTCTGCTGCCTGCTCAGGGGTTGCCGCGCCAACGCTTATTGAACCGAGCGCGCCGGCATTGCTCACTGCTGCTGCCAGTTGCGGGGTCGATACACCCGCCATCGGGGCCTGGATCAGGGGCCAGTCTATGTTAAGGGTTTGACACAAAGTGGAGGCCATTATCGTTATCCGCGTCGTAAATCACCGGGGCTATTACAGCGCATACAACTTAAAATTAACATACATTTTACATGCAATTTTATTGGCGATAGGCTGGCTGGCAACCCATCGCCTCCTCCGTCAGATACGATCGTTAATCGCGGAGCGTGGGCGCTCTGACTGAATCGTGTCGCGATAACGCGCATACGCCTGCGGATCGGTGCTGAGCGATGCCGCATCATCCAGATTAAGATCTTTAGTCTCCGGAGCCATCAGCCATGAAACCACCAGTCCTGTCAGCGTAATGCCCGCTGCAATATACATGGTGCTGGCAATGCCAAGGTTTTGCAGCGAGAGCGGAATCAGCCAGGTGCCTGCCGCTGCACCGATACGTGAAAGCGAGGCGCTGAATCCAACCGCTCCGGCGCGTATCTCAGTAGGAAAAATTTCGTTGGGATAAACGAACTGCAATACCTGCGCCCCACCGATGCATACCGCATAAGCGCCAAACAGCGCCAGGATCAGCAGTGACGGTCCATTATTCATCCAGCCCAACAGCAGCAGCGCCAGCGCTGACCACAGGAAGCTGCGAATCAGCAGCTTACGTCGTCCCAGCGTATTTACCCTGCGCATTGCCAGTACACAGCCCACCACAAACAGCAGCGTGATCGCAATCGAACCATACGATGCCCACTCTCCGCTCAGGTGCAGTGCGTCCAGTACGCGCGGGGCAAACGCATATACCGCGAACACTGGCGTAACTGAACAGGTCCAGAAAATAGAGACGAAGGCCATACGCTTCCCGTAGCCAGCGTGCAGCAGATCGCGGATTTTAAGCTTTCTGCCGTCACGATTCTCCGGCAGATTGGCCAGGCTAAAACGTGGCCCGTAGACGCGGCGGATAACCGCTTCAGCTTCACTATGCCGGCCTTTGCTCATCAGCCAGCGAGGCGACTCCGGCGTGCCAAGACGGATAATAAACAGCAGCGCGCCAATCACCGCCGTGCTGGCAAGCGTCCAGCGCCAGCCATTTTCGCCACCAACGTGCAGCAGCGATTCAGCGACAATAAAGGCTGCCGCCGCACCGGCAAACCACATGACATTAAGGGATGCCAGACAAGGACCACGCTGCTTCTTCGGTAAAAACTCCACCAGAAAGGCCGTCGCCACCGGATATTCAATACCCACAGCGATGCCAATCATAAAACGCAGCGCGAATAGCTGCTCCCCGCTCTGCACCCAAAATTGCGCCACGGAAAATGCCACGAACATCACCGGCCCGACAAAATAGAGCAGACGACGTCCTAATTTATCTGTTAGCGCACCGCCAATAAAACCGCCGACAAAAATGCCCACCAGCGCCGAGGCAGCAATCAAGCCCTGCCAGAATGCATCCAGACCCAATTGAGGTGAGAGCGTGGCAAGCGCCACACCGATAATACTCAGCACATAACCGTCAACAAAAAGACCGCCGACCGAACGCACGGTAAGTATTTTATGAAAACGATTAAACGGTACATCTTCGATTGAGATCGTTGTGGACATATTCTTTTAGCCTCCGGCAATTAACGTGCGGGTAGTTAAGCGCACAGCCACGCCCCTGCGGAAGAGTACGCAGTATACAGACTGTTTGATATTTCCGCTTTGCGATAAAGCGTACCCGACACGTTAAATATAATTATTGAGAATAGCGTGTAAGAATGATGTTAAGGACAAACAACAGAAGGGCTCATTGAGCCCTGATAATCTAATAATGGAAATTTCTCTTCTCTGCTTTATGGGTATTGGGAGCACTGATGAGCCGCCAGCATGCCTGTATAATTCGCATCAGCGTCTTGCCCGGTTTAATATAAGATGTTTCAATAATGCCATTGCTTACTGCGCAGAATATCACATCAATCTTTCTGACTTTCCCTTTAGCGCGGTGCCTGCCATACGCTTTATGGGGAATGCCCGTGCGCGCTATCAGATTACAGGTTGCACCTTTCATTTTCAGCCTCACAACATTTCCGTGAATTCGTAAGGAAATAATTGCACTGCTTCTAACAATTGGTCAACATACACGCCGGGCGAAAATAATATAAAAAAGCACTATCCTGTAAGATTAGCCACAGCCCGCCAGGCAATATCCAGTAAAAACAGGCTTTTGCCTTATTAACATTTCATTCATATCCTTTTCTTATTTTTGTGAAACAGCGCTAACTTATCTGAATGCAACAGGCGTTAATTAAGAGAGCGTAGCAGGTAAAGAAAAAGCATGCATTATTGCATGACATTTTATAATGCGATATTCAGGTCACAAAAAAATCACCGCAACTCAGGCGGTGATTAATTATCAAATCTTTTCTGGCGTAATTAATCGCCCAACATCACGTCGTCGCTTACGATAATCAGCAGGCGTTTCACCGTACTGTTTACGAAACCAGGTAATTAAATGGGACGCATCGGAAAAGCCGCACGATTTTGCCACGCTATTAATACTGAGGTTACTGCCGGTCATTAATTTTCGCGCATGTTCCAGCCGCAGCTTTCGCCAGTGCACCGCAGCGGTATCACCGGTGCTGAGTAAAAAAGCCTGATTAAGCTGCCTCAGCGTAATCTGCAGCGATTCGGTCATAATATGCAGCGGTTCCGGTTCCGCCAGGTGCTGCAGCATATAGGCAATTGTGCGCTGTACCAGTTGGTCGTCATAGGTTTTCAGCGCCGGCTGACGCGCGATGGTACCGGGCGAAGCGCGCCGCTTTGGCTCATCCATTAGCAGATACTTATGTACTTTCCTGGTTCGTAACTCACCGCAGTGTTGCTGAATGATGTCCAGCGCCAGATCGCGGGCGGTGCCTACCGGACAGGAGATGATGCCGCCATCGCTGATATATGTCTGATCGATCACCGGCGTAACCTGAGGAAAGCGCTGACGAAACTCATCGCGCGTAGTGAAGTGGATCGCGCACTTTTTACCGTTGAGCAAACCCGCTTTTGCCGCCATAAAGGTGGCGCTGCAGAGCGTAATGATCGGAGTACGCTGCTGCTGTAGCGTTACCATTTCGCGCAGCAGTGAATCCGCCGGATGACGCGTCTCATCCAGCAAGCCTCCGGCAAAGACCACATAGTCCCAGTTAGCATAAAGATCGAACCGGGTTGTCGGCGTGATGCACATGCCACAGCTTGACGTCACCGGCTGGTTATCACAGCTCATCCACTCCCACTGGCAGAAGATCTGTCGGCTGAGAAACGACACATCTGCGGCAAAGCGGATCGGTTCGATCAGCTCCGCCACACAGTGCAAAGTAAAGTTGTTCATCAGTACGAAGCCGATGCGGATATCCGGACGCAGCGGCGGCGCAGGAAGTGCAGGATCGATGTTTGGGTAATTATCCATACGCACTGCACCTTAGCGGGAGAACACCACGGTGCGGTTGTTGTATAAAAAGACCCTCCGCTCGGCATAGCAGGATACCGCGTGCGCCAGCGTCAGGCGCTCAATATCACGCCCCTTGTCCACCAAATCATCGGCGTAATCAGAGTGGCTTACCACCTCCACTTTCTGACTGATAATGGGTCCTTCATCGAGATCTTCATTAATAAAGTGTGCCGTCGCCCCGACCAGTTTAACCCCTTTGTCGTAAGCCTGATGATAGGGTTTGGCCCCTTTAAATCCGGGCAGCAGCGAGTGATGAATATTGATGGCACGTCCGGCCAGTTTTTGACACATATCAGCCGACATCACCTGCATGTAGCGGGCCAGTATCACCAGCTCCGCCCCGGTCTGCTGTACAACCTGCCAAATCTGCGCTTCCTGCCGGGCACGATTCTCCTCTGCCACCGGGAAATAGTGATAAGGCAAACCGTGCCACGTGACGATCGGCTCCAGCAGAGGATGGTTGGAGATAACCGCTTTAATATCAATGGCCAGCTTGCCGGCACGATGACGATACAGCAGATCATTCAGGCAGTGATCGGTTTTTGAAACCATGATCACAACCGGTACCTTGTATCCCGGCTCGGTTAAGTCGAAGGTCATATCGAACTCAGCGGCCCGCGTACCGAATGCATCGCGAAACGCTCCTGCATCAAATCCCGCCCGCTGTGGCTGGAACTCGGTGCGGATAAAAAAGCGTCTGGCACACTTATCATCGAGGTATGCTGCTCATTGATATAGCAGCACTGCTCCTTAAGAAAACGCGTCACAACATCTACGCTGCCCAGCTTGCTCGGGCACTGCGCGGTGATAATCCAGTTGGTATTGTTACGACTCATAGCCAGCATCCTGTAAAAGACCGCCGGAGCGGTCTGTGCCTGAATAAGGGATTAACTCAATACGTCAATGCCGTACTCTGCGCCGGCATCCAGCAGCCAGCGGTAGCTGTAATCAGCGAAGCTGCGGCGAATCACCAGCTGCCAGCGTTGCGCATCCGGGCGGCGCAGGATCACTGACGCTTTGGCAAAGCACGTCATCACACCTTTGCCCGCTGGAAAGTTCTGCGGATGCACGTCATAAATCACCGATTTTTGCAGCAGATCGCGTACGTGCTCACCCTCCAGCTCCAGCAACGTTTGCCCGCCGCTGACGTTGACGATAGCAACATGCGCATCCTCCAGCGCAGCACGCAGGCGGTTCTCAACTTCGAACTCTTCACCCGGCGGCACAATCAGTAACCACTCATCCGGCGATAGCCACTGTGCGCTGTAATCGCCAGAGGCATCCTGCGTGATCGACAGAGGTTGCGCCGGCAGTGACAGACTCAGCACCGCACGCAGTGCACTGTCGAGCGCGATTGCCGCACCGCGCAGCGTCAGATGCCCCAGGCAGGGCCGCTCACGCAAGATAATGCCGGCTTTCCCCTCCACAACCGGCGCAGCGTCTGCTGATACGACCACACCAGCGGGGATTCCACCTGTACCCCGGCGGTGGGATGGGTGTTAAACACAGCGAAAGACTCAGACATTCTGGCGCTCCCCTTTTGGATCAACGAAGATTGGGCTGACGATTTTGGCTTCACGGAACTGGCCATCAGCGCTCGCCAGCCAGACGCTTTCACCCATGCGGTGATGACCACCGGTCACCACCGCCAGCGCAAAACCGCTGTCTAGCGTCGGGCTGTAGTAACTGGAAGTCACATGGCCGGACATCGGCATCGGAATGGCGTGCTGCGGATCGAAGACCACCTGCGCGCCTTCCTCCAGCACGACGCGCGGGTCTTTCGGCAGCAGACCCACCAACTGTTTACGATCTTCACGCAGCACATCGGTGCGGCTGTGAGACCGTTTGCCGATCCATGAGAAGGGCTTGTCATTGCCGACACACCACTCCATGCCGAGATCGTGCGGCGTCATGGACCCGTCCGTATCCTGGCCGCCAATGATGAAACCCTTCTCCGCACGTAAGACGTGCATGGTTTCCGTGCCGTAGGGCGTCAGGTTGTACTTTTTACCGTGGCGGAACAGCACTTCCCACACGTGCAGCGCATAGTTAGCCTGTACGTTAATTTCATAGGCCAGCTCGCCGGTGAATGAGATGCGGAACACCCTGGCCGGGACGTCAGCCACTTTGCCCGCTTTCCAGTCCATAAACTTAAAGTTGTCGCGGCTGAGATCGATATCGCAGAACGTTGACAGCAGTTCGCGCGCTTTCGGACCTGTAAGGGTAATAGTCGCCCAGTGGTCGGTCACCGAGTTGAAGTAGACCTGCAGCTCAGGCCATTCGGTCTGGTGCCACAGCTCCAGCCACTCCAGCACAGTGGCAGCGTTGCCAGTGCTGGTGGTCATCAGGAAATGGTTCTGCGCCAGGCAACTGGTGGTGCCATCGTCGAACACCATGCCGTCATCGCGACACATCAGGCCGTAGCGCACGCGCCCAACCGGCAGCTTCGCCCACTTATTGGTATAAACTCGCTCCAGAAATTCACGCGCATCCGGCCCCTGAATGTCGATTTTGCCGAGGGTTGAGGCGTCCAGCACGCCCACGCTTTCGCGTACCGCACGGCATTCACGTACGACCGCCTGGTGCAGCGTCTCCAGCTTTCCGTTTACGTGCTGCGGGAAGTACCACGGACGTTTCCACTGCCCGACATCTTCGAACATCGCGCCCTGCTCCACATGCCACTGATGCAAAGCGGTATAGCGCTCCGGCTGGAACAGTTCGTTGCAGTGCCTGCCGGTGATGGCGCCAAAGGCGACGGGCGTATAGTTAGGACGAAACACCGTCGTACCCACCTCCGGATGGTGCGATTCAGCACGCGGGCGGCGATCGCCAGACCGTTAATATTTCCCAGCTTGCCCTGATCGGTGCCAAAACCCATGACAGTGTAACGTTTGATATGTTCTATCGATTCAAAGCCTTCGCGCGTTGCCAGCTCAATGGCAGCCGCCGTTACGTCATTTTGCAGATCGACAAACTGCTTAGGCGCACGCAGCGTGGTTTTGCGATGGGGTACCTGATATAGCGCAATTGCAGCCCCGTCACGGCGGGTACGGGCCTGTGGTAAGGCAGGCGCTTTTTCTTGCCCGCCGGCCTCACAGGCCGCACGCATGCCCGCTTCACGCCCGCTATTGAGCACGGCCGCTAAACTGTAAATGCCTTGTGCACCGCCTGCCATTAGCATCCCTTTCACAGGTGCCGGCACAAAGCCGAGAATATCGTCACGCCACTGGGGGCGGCCACCGGTGTGAGATGAAAGGTGTATCACCGGGCTGAAGCCGCCCGAGCTGGCCACGGTATCGCAGGCATAGCGCGTGGCGTTTCCGGCGACCACGAACCGCTCGGTATTGATGCGTGCAATGTCTACGCTGCGTACGCGCGTTGTGCCATGCGCCTCAATCACCGCGCTGCCGGTGATGATTACAATGCCTTTTAGTCGCGCCAGCTTCACCAGATCGCCGTCCGGCGTGGGCCGTGCATCAGCGATTGCGACAACATCGCGTCCGCTCTCCAGCCAGTCCAGCGCGGCGCGATAGCCCTCATCATTGCTGGTCGAGACCACCAGTTTATTACCCGGGATCACGCCATAGCGCTGGATATACGTTGAGATAGCGCCAGCCAGGTAGTTGCCGGGAATGTCGTTGCCGCTGTAGACCAGCGGGCGTTCGTGTGCCCCGGTGGCCAGCACGACGCGTTTGGCGCGCACGCGATGCATACGCTGGCGCGCCTGACGCTGACCGTTAATCAGTGGCGCGGTGATGGCCAGGTGATCGGTACGGCGCTCAATCAGCGTCACAAAGTTGTGGTCATGATAACCATTGGCCGTGGTTCTGCTGAGCAGCTGGACGTTCGCCATGTTCTCCAGCTGAGTCAGCGTCTGACTCACCCACTGCGCGGCGTCTTGACCGTCAAGTTGCTCACGGCTATCCAGCAGCTACCGCCCATCTCCTCCTGCTCATCCACAACAATAACGCGTACTCCGCTGTGCCCGGCAGCCAGCGCGGCGGCCAGTCCTGCCGGCCCCGCGCCAATAACCAGCACGTCACAATGCTGGTTAAAGTGATCGTAGATATCGGCATCGGCCGCCCCAGGACTGCGACCCAGCCCGGCCCCTTTACGGATATACTTTTCATAGGTTTTCCACATGGAAGCCGGTTGCTTAAAGGTTTTGTAGTAGAAACCCGGTGGCATAAAGCGCCCGCCTATTTTGCCCACCACGCCCATCAGATCGCGATCGACATTTGGCCAGCCGTTGGTGCTGCGCGCCTCCAGCCCCTGATACAGCGCCTGCTGCGTAGCACGTACGTTGGGGATCTGCGTCTGCTCAGCGCTGCCAAGCTGCACTACCGCATTGGGCTCTTCCGCACCGGCCGCGACGATGCCGCGCGGTCGGGAATATTTGAAGCTGCGGTTTACGACGTCGATGCCGTTGGCAATCAGCGCGGAAGCCAGCGTATCGCCGGCAAAGCCGTGCAGGGTTTTACCGTTGAAGCTAAAGGTGAGAGGACGGGAGCGATCGATGCGGCCGCCGTGGCTGAGGCGATTGATCTGCTTCATGATGCGCCTCCCGCGAGCACTTTTGTCTGCGGTGCAGGCTGCGGCTGGGCATCCTGACGGCGCGGTAGCGTCACAACGTCAGCCTCTGCACCTGTTGCCGGCTGTTCGCCGATTTTGTAGGTTTCCAGAATTTCATAGGTAACAGTGTTGCGGGTGATATTGAAAAACTTACGGCAGCCCACGGCATGTACCCAGAGCTCGTGATGCACGCCGCGCGGATTATCACGGAAGAACAGGTATTCGCCCCACGCCTCATCGCTGCAGTTTTCCGGATCGGCAGGCCGCGCCAGGTGCGCCGGACCTTTGGCATGAAACTCTTCTTCTTCGCGGTGCTCCTGGCACCATGGACAGTAAATATGAAACATGTCAGATATCCTCTCGTGCCAGATTAGTGCGCCACTGCTGCTGCGCCGTGTTCATCAACCAGCGCGCCAGTATGGAAACGATCGATAGAGAACGGGGCCGCCAGCGGATGCATCTCACACTTCGCCAGGCTCGCCGCGAAGACATGCGCCGATCCCGGTGTGGCTTTGAAGCCACCCGTGCCCAGCCGCAGTTGAAATAGAGCCCGTTGACGCTGGTTTTCGAAATGATTGGACTGGCGTCAGGCGTGGTATCCACAATGCCGCCCCACTGGCGATTCATGCGCACGCGTGAGAACGCCGGGAACATCTCAACGATGGCCTGTAGGGTATGTTCGATAATCGGATAGCTTCCGCGCTGACCATAACCGGTGTAACCGTCAATGCCGGCGCCAATCACCAGATCGCCCTTATCCGACTGGCTGATATAACCGTGCACGTGATTCGACATCACCACGGTGTTGACTACCGGCTTCAGGGGCTCGGATACCAGCGCCTGTAACGGATGTGACTCCAGCGGCAGGCGAATACCCGCCATTTTTGCCAGAACGCCGGAGTTGCCCGCCACTACGCAACCTACGGTTTTGGCTTCAATGTCGCCGCGATTGGTGTGGACACCATAGATCTGGCCGTCGCGGATCATCAGGCCAGTCACTTCTGTTTGCTGCAGGATATCGACACCGTGTGCATCGGCGCCGCGAGCAAAGCCCCACGCCACCGCATCGTGACGCGCTACCCCTCCGCGCGCCTGCCAGGAGGCGCCCATGATAGGGAATCGCGCCCGCGCCGAGCAGTCCAGCAGCGGTTCCAGATCCTGTACCTGACGCGCATTCAACACTTCACCATCGATACCGTTGAGCCGGTTGGCATTTACGCGCCGCTGGATATCACGCATATCCTGCAGGGTGTGGCCCAGATTGAGCACGCCGCGCTGAGAGAACATCACGTTGTAATTCAGCTCCTGCGTCAGCCCCTCCCACTTCTTCATTGAGTGCTCAAACAGCGCGGCCGCTTCGTCCCACAGATAGTTGGAGCGCACAATGGTGGTATTACGCGCGGTGTTGCCGCCGCCAAGCCAGCCTTTTTCGATCACCGCCACATTGCGGATGCCAAACTCTTTTGCCAGATAATAAGCCGTCCCCAGACCATGTCCGCCGCCGCCGATAATGATCACGTCGTAGGATTTTTTCGGCGTTGGATTGCGCCACATCTTCTGCCAGTTTTCGTGGTAACTCAGGCCGTGGCTAATCAGCCCGAAGCCGGAAAAACGTTGCATATTCGTCTCCTTAATATTCCGGGCTGCGCCGGAAAAGAATCAGGCAATAGCTCTCTGTGCCATACGCTGCTGGGCGTGGTCGCCATATACCGGATGTCTGGCACACAGTTCGGACACGTTGAAACGCACCCAGGCTTCGATGTTGTCGCTGTCCTGCTTCTTCGCCAGCACATCGAGAATGTCGCAAATCCAACCCGCCAGGGTGGCGCACTCTTTTTCGCCAAAACCGCGCGTGGTAACGGCAGGCGTACCGATGCGCAGCCCGGAGGTCACAAAGGGACTTTGCGGGTCATTAGGTACGCTGTTTTTATTAACGGTGATATGGGCGCGGCCCAGTGCTGCATCAGCCTCTTTGCCGGTGATGTCCTGACGAATCAGTGAGACGAGGAACAGGTGGTTGTCGGTGCCGCCGGAGACAATGTCGTAGCCGCGTTTGATAAAGACCTTCGCCATGGTTCTGGCGTTGTCGATCACTTTGGCCTGATAGTGAATAAAGTCCTGATCCATGGCTTCACGGAAAGCCATCGCCTTAGCGGCAATCACATGCATCAGCGGGCCGCCCTGCTGACCCGGAAATACCGCGGCATTAAGTTTTTTATACAGTGCTTCATCACCCAGCGCGGAGAGGATCAGCCCACCGCGTGGCCCACGCAGTGTTTTGTGCGTGGTGGTCGTGACAACATGTGCATGTGGCAGCGGGTTAGGATAGCAGCGTGCTGCAACCAGACCGGCAACGTGCGCCATGTCAACCATCAGCCATGCCCCCACGCTGTCGGCGATCTCGCGGAAGCGCTTCCAGTCCACAATGCGCGAGTAGGCGGAGAACCCCGCGACGATCAGCTTCGGCTGATGCTCCTTAGCCAGTCGCTCAACCTCCTGATAATCGATTTCGCCCGTCTCCTGATTAAGACCGTACTGCACGGCGTTGTAGTGCTTACCGGAAACATTTGGCGCAGCGCCGTGAGTTAAATGGCCGCCGTGCGCCAGGCTCATCCCTAAAATGGTGTCGCCCGGTTTAATCAATGCCATAAACACTGCGGCGTTTGCCTGTGCGCCGGAGTGCGGCTGCACGTTGGCGTAATCGGCCCCAAACAGCATACAGGCGCGCTCGATGGCTAAACGCTCGATAGTATCAACGTGCTCACAACCGCCGTAATAACGTTTGCCGGGATAGCCTTCTGCGTATTTGTTAGTCAACTGACTGCCCTGTAATGACATCACCTGATTACTGGCGTAGTTCTCAGAAGCAATCAGCTCAATATGGGTTTCCTGTCGTACCAGTTCTTCAACCACTGCGGCAAACAGCTGTGGGTCCGTGCTATTCAAATCATTTGCATTCATTGCTTCACCCTCGAATCAGGTTCAGATAACGGATTAAGTACCCGATTAACGTTACCCAAAGCCTTCAGCATTAAGCTTGAATGTTTGCGACAGGAAACATGACAACTTCGCGACACTTCATATAAATCATGCAGTTAAAAATATAGGTGGCGCTGCATTATTTGAACTCAGTCACGTATAAATAAGAAATGGTGATGATGCCGGGCGCGGCTACGCGGGTTAGCCTGTGGCGGGGATGGCAAAAAGCGCGGTACTGTGGTGCAGATTAATAGCGCAAGCGTAAAAAGGCGCGAAAATCAACGTCCATCAATGGTGCTATCGATATGAATAAAGAATGGATCAACATGCTGCTGATCGCGTTTAGCAGACTGCTTACGCGTCGATGAAGGCGTATAACCGAAAGCATCGCGGAAATGGCGGGAAAAGTGCGCCGCATCGGAGAAGCCGCAGCGCTCGCCGATCTCCGTGACGCTTTTGGTGGTGTACAGCAGCAGCCAAAGCCCATAGCGCAGGCGTAAATCCCGGGCGAAACGCTGCGGGCTGATACCGAGCTCATCCTGAAATTTACGCTCAATATTGCGCCGGGAGGTATTCAGCCGCTGCGCCAGCTGCTCCACCGCAATCACTTCACCCATATGCTGAGCAATAATATCCACGGCACTGCGTACCAGCCGATCGCTAATTTTCTCAAAGATAACCGGTTGCGGTTGCGGATGCGCCGTCGGACGCGCTTCGTCAATCAGCATAATGTGCAGGCTTTTGATCGCCCAGGCGCGACCCAAATGGCGCTCGATCAGGTATGCCGCAACATCGGCGGCCGCGACACCTCCCGCGCAGGTGATCAGTTTGCCCTCATCAACGAAGATGCGGTCGGCCACCGGCGTGATGTCCGGAAAGCGGCGTTGTAAATCACCATGGTGATACCAGCTGACACAGCACTGTTTTCCCTTCATCACGCCTGCCTGAATCAGTGCAAACACGCCGGTACACAGCCCCACCAGCGGCGTACCAAAGCGGGCGGCCAGGCGAATGTACTCCAGCGCGCGATAGTCCGTTTTATCTTTCTCCTCCTGTACGCCGCCAATTACGACGATGTAGTCGAAACTCTCCGGATTTTTTAACGCTTCACAGGGTGAAATCACTGCCCCGCAGCTCGACATCGCCTCTTCACCGGACGCGGACATGAAGGTCCAGCTGCAGCGCAGCTGGCGGCTGCGATCGCCCTCGTCTGCGGCCAGGCGCAGGCAGTCTACAAATGCAGCAAACGGCAGCAGGGTAAAACGATTGAGCAGGACAAAACCGACATTGAGCGGCGCACCTGCTGCACCGGGTTTACGTTGTGCAGAAATCATGCTTACCCCTGATGACGCGCGTTGAGATGTGAACGACAAGTTGCGCGTTAATATAAGCGCATCTGCCGGAAAGGTAATAAAAAATTAATATTGATTCTCTTACGGCTGCGCTTTTAACACTTTTTTTACTCAAATTTTCGCTGTGCGCGTCGATAACTAAACAGGTAAAGCAGAGTCAGCTTTATCACTGCTGCCACAACACCAGGTAAGTTATGACTAAAAAACCCCGACCTGCATAAGCCCTATGCAGCGAGACATCCCCGCCGCGATATGCTGCAGGTGAATGAACGACAGGGGAAATCATACGGCACATCCTGTGATGTGCTGATGCGTTTGCGCGGGATAACGCTCTCGCGCACTTTGTTCAACAGCATAACAATCGCCTGAGGTCTCTCATGTTCGGGGTGAAAAAATCGAGCTACTCTCTGCCGTTTACCAAAACCGGTGACGTAGTGAAAGACATTAACGCCATTAAACAGCACGTCGCCTGGATTGAGTTTTCACCCACCGGTGAAATACTCAGCGCCAATCCCCTTTTTCTCCAGGTCACCGGCTATCAGCTGCATGAGATTCAGGGCCAGCACCATCGCCTGTTTTGCAGCCCGGCCTATAGCCAGTCATCTGACTATATTCACTTCTGGCAGACCCTTGCTGCGGGGGAGTCGGTTACCGGTATTTTCGAACGCTTTAATAAGCAGCATCAGCGCTTCTATCTGAGCGCCACCTACTTCCCGGTGAGCGATGAAAGAGGCAACGTTTATAAAGTGATCAAGGTGGCAAGCGATATTACCGCGCGTCATCAGGAGCTGGAGCATAAAGAGGCGGTGATCACTGCGCTGGACCGCTCCATGGCGGTGATAGAATTTACGCCGGACGGCCACATAATCACCGCCAATGCCAACTTCCTGACCCATATGGGCTTTACCCTGGAGGCCATTGCCGGTCAGCATCACCGTCTGTTCTGCTTTGATAACTTCTACCGTGAGAACCCGGATTTCTGGCGTAAGATCGGCAATGGTCAGCACTTTGTCGGCCGCTTTGAGCGTAAAACCGCCAGCGGCGAACGTATCTGGCTGGAGGCGAGCTACAACCCGGTGTTTGACGGTGATGGCAAGGTGTACAAAGTGATTAAGATCGCCTCCGACATCACCGCCCGCGTTGAGGCCGCCAAGCGCGTCGCGGATATTGCCTTAACCACGTCAGAAGAGACCTCGCAAATCACCGATAACGCCAATGAAGTGCTGGACGAGACGATCCGTAACTCCGGCCTGGTGGCGCAGCAGGTCAACGCCGCAACGCAAATTGGCGCGCAACTGACAGCCTCGGCAAAGAGCATCAGTGAAGTGGTGGATACGATTAACCTGATTGCGTCGCAAACCAATATCCTGGCGCTGAACGCTGCCATCGAATCGGCGCGGGCCGCGAAGCCGGACGAGGATTTAGCGTGGTCGCAGGTGAGGTCCGCCGGCTGGCCGCCTCTACCGCCAGCGCAACCCGACAGATTTCTCAGGTCGTTGAGCAGAACGCTACGCTGATTCAGCAGATGTATCAGCAGCTGGATGAGGTACGGCACTTTGTTGTGACCGAACAAGAGAAGATCAGCGTGCTTTCGCGCAGCCTGCGGGAGATCAACAGCGGCGTGCATGAGTTTGTGAATGTGATCCATCGGCTGGATGTGTGACGGGACATGGCTGGCGGCCCTGACGGGTCGCCACGCCGATAGTCAACATCAGATACACATATGCATCAAGGCTGAAGCAACAATGATGCAAGTCCGCAGGGAATAAGCATCATTATTCGGGCGGTAAAAGCCCGGTTTTCGCTGCTGGCACAGCCTGGCGTTTGCCCTTAAGGCGCTGACGCAGCGCAGGCTCCGCATATCGGGTGATCAGCCAGGCCACAATATAGAGCCCGCCAGCTACCAGAACAGGCATCAGCAGCATTACCGCCTCACTCTTAATATATCTCTGCATTTTAATCAGCAGCGCGATCATCAGATTTTCGTGGATCAGATAGAGCGCATAACTGACAAAACCAATGGCGGTAAAAAACCTGATCGAAAGAAAACGTTCAATCTGTTTTGAATAAAAACTGGCAATAAAAAACAGCATGACGCACAGCAGCGGCGCCAGGGAGATAACACCACTATTCTTTACGTAGTAACTAAAATTAATCAGTAGCGCCAGTACCACTAATCCATAATGAAAAAGTTTATCTCGCCCATGTAAACGCTCATACACCAGACATCCAACCATAAACCAGGCGTAGTGAATAAAGCCAAATTTGGATATAACATCAATCAGCAAAGGGTGCCCAAGTGACTTTAATACAGATGACGCGCTCAGGGCTAACATTGGTACGATCAGGGCAGGCAGGCAATACTTCCGTCCCAGCGTAAAATAGATCGCACCGATAATCAGATAAAATAAGGCTTCCACATAAAGTGACCAGAACGAGCCAGCCATAGAGCGAAACTCCACGCCCGTTAGCTGGCTCAGCGTTTCCGGGTTAAGGAAAATTAAGCCAGGCAGCAGATTTTTCACGTAAGGCGTCATCAGCGACCACTCCGGAAAAAAGCCGCCAGCCAAAAATAGCAGTACGCTGGCAATCAGCATCGCCGGGAACAGGCGCAGCCAGCGTTTTTGCAGGAAGATTATATAACCCTGTGATTTATCCAAAGTCATAAAAATCACAAAGCCGGAGATCATGAAAAATAGCTGCACGCCTATCCAGCCAAATGAGAACAGGGGATTATGTTGAGTGGTGGCGACAAACGGTAATAATTCAGGCCAGCGCGCATAAGCGTGGTAAGCAATAACCATCAGGATCGCTAATCCGCGCATCCCATCGAGATGCGTAATACGTGGTTGCATGATTCCCTCAGGAAAGATGAGCAGTAAAGTTAAGCCAAATTAGCACTGCCCTGGAATATTAATCAATCAGACTAATTCTGATTAGCTGCACAAAAAAGCACCACGTTGTTCATCATATCGTTTAGTTAAGCTCTGAGTCCGCCAGGCGCACATTTCGTCGCGGCGCGATTCATCGCACAATAAATTGCGCCGCTATGAAATGTGCAAGTGGAAATACGCGTTTCACCTCTTAACTGACAAGACTTACCACGGCGCTCAGGCTTTTTTTACGTCATATCGCCCAGGTTCCGCGTCAGTGTGCCGATAACAAAAAGATACTTATTAAATATCACTTTATGGTTTGTGATAAGCCTATGAAAGCGAAGCCTTCTCCGATGGAATTTCCGGCAAGCGGCCGGATGCGTGGACTGATAAAGTTGCCGATGCGGCTCATGCTCTCATTAATTATCCTGTCATTTATGGTGGCCCTGGTGACGCTGTGCTTTATTGCCAGCGATCTCAACCAGCAAAACACGCGACAAAATCATCTGCTGCTGGAAAAGGCCCTGCTGACGCGTCAGGAGGTGATGCAGTTTCATCTCTCCGATAATGCCGAATGGGGCGAGGCGTATGAGAATCTGCATCGCACGGTGAATAAAGAGTGGGCATGGACAAGGCAGAACCTGGGCGAATCCCTGTTTGAGACCTTCGCTTATGAGGGCGTGTTTGTCATCTCGCCGCAAGGCGAGACCGTCTATAGCGTGATTGACGGGAAACCGCAGCCGCGCTCTTTTAGCGCCTGGCTCGGCCGCGATCTGCTGCCCATCCTGCAGCAACTGCTGCAGAACAGCGACGGTAAAGCGCTCTCCCGCTTTGTGGTGGCAAACCATCAACTGGTGTTGATCAGTGCCTCCTGGATCACCACCGGCGGGGATAACAGTGTTCAGCCGGTCGCCGGACCGCCTTCGCTGATGATCTTTGCTGACCGCCTGACGCCCGCCAAGCTATTACAGCTTGGTCATGAGTATGGCATCAGGCAGCTGCGCGTTGATTTTACGCTGCCTGCCTCCGCTGAACCGCTGGCGGATAGTTTGCGGCTCAGCACCGATGGACAGCCTGCGCTGCTGCGCTGGCAGAACGCCAATCCCGGCGGTACCCTGCTGACGGGCCTGCTGCCGCTGCTGATTCTTACCATGCTGATTGTCCTGTTTGGCGCGCTGATGCTGATGCGCAGTGCCTTGCGTAAAGCGCAGCTGAATGATGAAAATACCTGGCTGCTGGCGCAAAGTCAGCAGGCGCTGAGCGCCAGCGAACGCCGCTTCCGCGACATTGCCGAGACCACTACCGACTGGATCTGGGAGATGGATGCGCATCTGCGCTTCAGCTGGATCTCCGGGCGTTTTCCGGTTGTCACCGGCTTTAACAGCGAAGAGTGGCTGCAGCGTACGCTTGACGAATTTTTACTGTGTGACGAACGCCAGCGCGACAGGCTTAAACAGTTTCAGCATGCCGGCGGACAACTTACGCTGAGCGGCTGCCGCTACCTTTCCGCGCAGCATCAACCACGCTACTGCAATCTGACCCTCAAACGCGTTAGCCTGGCGCAAGGCGATCCCGGCTTTCGCGGCAGCGCGACCGACGTTACGCTGGAGATGGAAGCACAGGCGCGCGCGCACTATCTCTCGCATTTCGATGAGCTCACGGGCCTGGCAAACCGCGTTCAGATGCGTGAGTTTCTCACCGGCAAACTGAGTCTGCCGATGCCTTCACAGCCTATGCTGGCTATGATCATGATCGACCTGGATAAATTTAAGCCGGTTAACGATCTCTTTGGTCACGCTGCGGGCGATAAAGTCCTGCATGAAGTATCCGAACGCATCCGCAGTACGCTCAACGGTAATGGGCTGGTGGCACGCCTGGGCGGCGATGAGTTTGTGATTATCCTGCCGGAGGCCGGTACGCACGCGCAAATTGATGCGCTCTGCCAGCAGCTGATTAAGCAATTGAACGCGCCGTTTATGGTCTATGACAACACCATCCAGATTGGCGCCAGCCTCGGTATCGCTCTGGCGCCGCAGGATGCGGATAACGCCAGCGATCTGCTGCGTTTTGCGGATATTGCCCTCTATAAGGCCAAAAACAGCGGACGCAATCACTGGATCTTCTTCCATCGCGACATGGAGGAGAAAATTGTACAGCGGCGTGAAATGGAACACGCGCTGCGCGAAGCGATACAGGAGGATCAGCTGCGGCTGGTCTATCAGACGCGTTACGATCTGTTAACGGCGCGTATCAGCGCGGTAGAAGCGCTGGTGCGCTGGCAGCATCCGCGACTGGGCTTACTGATGCCCGATCAGTTTATTCCACTGGCCGAAGAGACCGGTCTGATCAGCGCGCTGAGCGATTGGGTACTGTTCAACGCCTGTCGTGATATCGCGCGTTACCGCCCGGAGATGGCGGTATCGGTCAATATCTCGGCTACCGAACTCCAGGATGGTGCGTTGCCTGAGCGTATCGCCCGCGTACTGCAGCTGAGCGGCCTGCCCAGTCAGCGGCTGGAAATTGAGGTGACGGAAAGCGCGCTGCTGAGCGACCCTGAAAAAACGCTGGCGGTGATGCAGGCGGTAAAAGCGCTGGGCGTGAAATTCCTGATTGATGATTTTGGTACCGGCTATGCTTCGCTGTGCTATCTGCGCGCCTTCCCGTTTGATGGAATCAAGATTGACAGGTCATTTATCTCGCCGCTCACCGAATCGCAGCAGGCGCGCCAGGTGGTGGAAAATATGATTGGGCTGGGCAAAGCGTACGCGTTGTCAGTGACGGCGGAAGGGGTGGAAACGCCGATGCAGATGTCACAGCTACAGGACCTGGCCTGCGATGCGATCCAGGGTTACTACATCGGGCGGCCGCTTCCGCTGCCGCAAATTTCAACCACCGCACCGGTTAGCGAAGCGTAAAGGTGGCGATCCGTCGCCAGAGATCACTACAGCGGTTTGTGTGCGGTCTCTTTAGCTTTCCATAAGGCAAACAGCGTAATGGCGAGGGCAAAACTGACATAGAGCGACACCCACAGCGTGCTGCCCATCTCCTTATACAGCGAGGTGATGATTAGTGGCGCAAAGCCCCCGCCGATGATGCCGGCCAGCGTGTAGGCCAGCGATGAACCGGCATAGCGTACGTGGCTGGGGAACTGCTCGGTCACAAACGCCGCCTGCGGGCCATACATGATGGCGTGGATCAGTAAGCCCACGATCACCGCCAGTACAATAAGCAGCGGCTGCGAGCTGTCCAGCAACACGAAGAAGACGAACGACCAGACGATCGCCAGCAGCGCACCGGCAATATAGACCGGTCGGCGCCCCAGCCGATCCGATAACGCGCCAAACACAGGTACGGTTATCGCATTACCGATCGCGCCCAGCATGGTAGCCAGCAGCGCTATCGGACGCGGAAGCTGCAATACCGTGGTGACATATGTGAGGGTAAACACCACCACCAGCGCATAGAGCACGTCTGAGCCAATGCGCGATCCGCCAGCAATCAGCAGTTCACGTGGATAGCGTACGAATACCTCTTTGAGCGGCGTGTGGGTGGTCTTTTCCGCCTGCTGCATCGCGACAAATGTCGGCGTCTCTTCCACGCCACGGCGTAACCACAGGCCAAACAGCACCAGCAACAGACTTAGCAGGAACGGGATGCGCCAGCCCCAGGCCTGGAACTGCTCGCCAGTGAGTGACACCGTCACCAATGTGATGAAGCCGGTACCAATCAGCGTACCGCAAGAGGGGCCGACCTGGGCGAAAGAGGCATTACGTCCGCGCTTGCTGGCCTCGCCATGCTCCATTGACAACAGCACCGCACCGGCCCACTCGCCGCCCAGCGCAATACCCTGTATAAAGCGCAGCGCAACCAGCAGAATCGGGCTCCAGATGCCCCACACTGCATAACCCGGTAGCAAGCCCATCAGCGCAGTGGTAACGCCCATAATCACCAGCGTGGTGATGAGGACCGCCTTTCGTCCGGCCACATCGCCAAGATGACCAAAGACGAAACCGCCCACTGGCCGTGAGATATAGCCCACTGCATAGGTTGAGAATGCCAGGATGGTACCGACCAACGGATCAAAGCTGGGAAAGAACACATGGTTAAAGATCAGCGCGGCCATGATGTTGTAGACGGTAAAGTCATACCATTCGAGCGCCGTACCAATTGAGCTGGCTGCCGCCAGGCGGCCGGTTTTGCTTTTGCTGGCCGTCGCACGTGCTGCGTGCTGTAACGTTGAGTCGGTATTAGCCATGGGCCATCTCCTGTTTGGTCAACTGCCAGCTCAGCGCATAGAACTGCGCCTGCGCCGTGAGAGCCTGCGCCGCACTGGCTGCCAGCGTCTGGCAGACCTGCGCGTCTGAGCAGCTCAGCAGCAGCATGGGGTGCATCGGGCGGTGCTCTGCATTTTCACGCGGCAGCGGCGTGCTGAGCGTGGTGTCCGGCGTCAGCACGCGGGAGGCGATCAAGCCAGGCGTCTGCTGCACGCGCTGCTGCCAGGCGCTGAGCGCTGCACTGTTCATGCCAGCCTGCAGGGTCAGCACCGCCAGATGGCTGCCGCTGCCTTTACCCTGCTGATGCGTGATAGCACAGACGCGGCGCATGGGATTGATCATTCGGTCGAGGTTTTTCACTGACCAGGCGGTTTGCCGGGTAAAGGCCGCGTAGTAATCGGCGCTGGTAAAGGTCTCCAGCGAGGTGGTTTCGTACAGGCCAAGATACTTGCGCTCCGCATCCAGCGCTTGATAGCGGGTGCCGCTCAGAAAGCCGCCGATGGCGACGCGCTCCTCAACGTGTTCGTGGTCATACCATTGGTTAAAATCCGCTTCATCTTCTGCCGCGATGTTAGTGGCGACAAATAACATGCCGTGAGGATGTGTCATGGCTGGAGACTCCGTTGCAGGGTGGATTCAAGAGCGAGCGCCCAGCTGAGCAGCGTCGCATCGTTATCGTGACCAGAAGCCAGCATCAATCCCACTGGCGCACTGCCGGGCTGATGACATGGCAGCGAGATGGCGCAGCCATCCAGCATGTTGATGACGCTGGTGTTGCGCAGCATCAGCAGGTTGACCTGGCGATAACGTTCGCTATCGTCAAGCTCCGCAATGGTGGGCGCAATCTGCGGTACGGTCGGCATCAGCACGCCATCAAAGGGTGCAATCGCCTGAGTGACCCGCTGCTGCCAGCTGGCGCGTTGCTGATAGAGATGCTCAGCATCATCCGCGCTCAGGGCGCTGCCGCGCTGAATACGCGTGAGTACCTGCGGATCATAAGCGGCGGCGTGCTGCTGCACCTGCGTCTGGTGCCATTGCCACGCTTCAAAGGCGATGATGCCGCCGCGCGCGTTCATGGTTTCCAGTTCCGCCAGCTCTGTCAGCGGCAGCTCCACCAGCGTCACGCCCTGCGCGCGCAGCGTCTCCAGCGCATGATGCCAGGCATGACTGACCTGCTGATCCAGCCCATCCAGCACGCGGGTTTGCGGAATCGCAAAGCGGGCCTGCGTGAGATCGCGTTCGGAGAGTGTCAACGGCTGTTCGGCGATCACGCTATCCAGCAGCCAGCAGCTGCGGACGTCATGCGCGATTACGCCGATGCTATCGAGTGAGGTTGAGAGCGGCAGTGTTCCGGCCTGCATAATACGGCTGGCGCTGGGTTTAAAGCCTGTCAGCCCGCACAGCGCTGCCGGAATGCGCACCGAACCGCCGGTATCGGTACCTACGGCCGCCAGGCACATGCCGTCTGCCACGGCCACGGCTGCGCCGGAGGACGAGCCGCCGGGAATGCGCTTCTCCGCACGCTGCCATGGGTTTGCAGGCGTGCCGTAATGGGGATTGATGCCCAGGCCAGAGAAGGCGAACTCGGTCATGTTGGTTTTGCCGACAATGGCCGCTCCCGCCTGCATCAGGCGCTGCACCACCTGCGCACTGGCTGGCGCGGGTGGCGCATCCCGCATAACGCGGGAGCCGGCAGCGGTGATTTCACCGGCCACGTCGAACAGATCTTTAATGCTGATCGGCAGGCCATCAATGGCGCTGCGTGGTTGCTGCTGCTGCCAGCGTGCTTTTGCCTGCTGCGCCTGCTGCTGCGCCCGGGAGGCATAGACATGCGTGAACGCGCGCGTACCTTCGCCAGCTTCTGCGCCGATCGCGCTGAGGGCCTGATCGGTGAACGTTTCCGCATCGCTCTCGCCGGCGCTGAGTTGCTGGCTGGCTTGCCATAGTGTGGTCATTGCGCTCTCCTCAGGCCACTACCGGCAGCGCGCCGGTAACATAGTGATGTTCCAGCGTGCGGTTTAACACCGGATCGTGCAGCGCCATGCGGAAGGCGCTCGCTGGCCGGATGCCGCCAATGGCGCTCAGCGTGCCGCATGACATTGCAAAACCTTCACTGACCGGCTGGCCGGCAAAGTAGCGCTGGAGTAAATCCATCGGCGTTAAGAGCGAGGCCAGCGTACCCTCCTGATAGGTTACCCAGTCACCGTTCACGTTAATCCAGGCGCGCAGCTCCAGCTGGTCCCAGTGCGCTTCGACCTCGGCCATACGCCACGCCTGGCTGGCAACCGGTTTGACGCAGGCCTGCTTAGAGAGCGCCACGCTGAAAGTCTCCAGATGACGATCGGTGTGATCGGAGACCAGCGAGACCCAGTATTCGCCGCGATGGAAAAACACAAACGGCTCTGCTTCGCCGGAGGTCTGTTCGCCCACGACTTCCAGTTCACATTGCTGGCTGAGCTGGTTGGTGGTAACGCGGTAGAACAGCGGTACTGCACCAGGGGCGGGCACGCCGAGCGCCTCCAGCTCCCTGATATGGTGCAGGACAGCGTCCCGATCGCGGCCTACCCAGCCGGCAATCACCAGTTGATTAACGTCAACATCCAGTTGTGGCGCGTCTGCAAGGCCGGTTGTAAAGCGTAAGTGCATGACTTGATCTCCTGATGAAAAATGCTTGTGAAATTTCACTGCAATTTCAAGATAGCCATTTTCATGCCAGGTTTTTGTGTAAGATGTCTCAGTACCCAAAAAAGGATCTGCGTAATGAGTGATTCAGTTGCTGAAAATGTGAACCCACAGGCCAGCCAAAAAGCCGTGTCATTAAATGAACAGGCCTACCTGGCGTTCAGGCATCGCCTGATAACGCTGCGCTATAAACCGGGCGAATATCTCAATACTGCGCAGGTCATGGAGGATTTAGAGATGGGCCGCACGCCCGTCAATCAGGCCGTGCACCGGCTGGCAACCGAGGGGTTACTGCAGGTTATTCCGCGCAAAGGGGTCATGGTGTCGCCGCTGTCGATTGACGATGCGCTGGAGTTGATTGAGGTGCGGCTGGTCAATGAAGCGCTGTGCGTACGGCTGGCGTCGCAGCGCGTTAACCCGGCGCAAATTACCCTGCTGCGCGCGCTGAACCAGCGCATTGCCGCAGCCGGCGAGAAGCGCGATCGTGAGCAGATGATGCTACTGGATCGCGAGTTTCATCAGGTGCTGGCAGATATCGCCGGCAACAGCCGTTTATCGGATATCCTCAGTATTATTCATGCGCAGGCGCAGCGGTTCTGGGCCACTACGCTCTCCAGCGCCCGGCACATGCAGGAGGTGATTGCCGAACACGAGGCGATTATCAGCGCGCTGGAGCACGGCGATGTCGCTGAGGCCGAGAGCGCGGCGCGCGTGCATATCTTTTCGTTCAAACAGGCGTTACTGAATAATTAAGGACGGCCGTAAGGTCCGGGCCCGATTGACTCACGCGCAATCAGCTCACCGGTAAATGTTTTCCGATTGCGCATCTCTCCCCCGTCGAGCATCGAGATCAGACGTTCTATGGTCTCCTGAATCATCTCCGTAACCGGCATCTTCACGCTGGTGAGCGAAGGGATGGTGTACGGCGCCAGCGGAATATCATCAAAACCCAGCACCGCGACCTGCTCAGGCACGCGGATCTGATGTGCGGCCAGCGCTTTTAGCGCACCTACCGCCATGTCGTCATTACTGGCTACAAGGGCACTGAACGTGCTGCCCTGCGCCAGTAGCGCCTCTACCGCCGCCGCGCCCTGCTGCGCCTGCCATTTACCCGCCATAATCAGTGCGTCATTCACCGGAATCGCGTGCTGCTCCAGTGCGGCGCGATAGCCCGCCAGGCGTTCACGCCCGGTTGGCGAATCGAGCGAGCCGGTAATAAACGCGATGTCGCGATGCCCAAGGGCAATCAACCGCGTAACTGCGGCGGCGCTGGTTTGCTGCTGATCGGAATAGATACAGTAGCTGTCGTGCTGACGCAGGCGGCGATTGATCACCAGAATCGGATGATCGTGCTGCGCAATAATCGTGTCCATTTCGTCGATAGTGAGAAAACGCGGATAGATGATGACGCCGTCGCAGCGCAGATCGAGCAAAAACTGAATCGCGGCCCGCTCCTCTTCTGCACTGTGTTTGCCATCCACCAGCAGCAGCTGGCGGCCCTGCTGTTCCAGCATGCGCGCGGAGTGCTGCATCAACTCGGTGAAGTAGCTGCCGGTATACAAGGTGTTAGTGATCACCAGACCAATCGTTTGTGTGGATTTGGTTGCCAGATTGCGCGCCAGCAGATTAGGCCGGAAGCCGGTCTCGGCAATGGCCTGATAGACCTTTTCCCGCTTCTCCTGGCTGACATAACCGTTGCCGGATAACACGCGTGAGACCGTCGCTTTTGAGACGCCCGCCTTTTTTGCCACCTCAAGTATGGTTGCCATGCTTCACTCTTTTCACTCGCCAATGGCTGCAGTGTACCTAAGCAATGAAAACAGCGGAGATTTTTCTTCGCAGGCACGCCAACTCGATCACGATCACAAACCAGGAAATTTATTTTTAAATATCTTGCCTGAATAAATACGCTTCTTCATGATTTTGTGAAACCGGTTTCTCATGGTTATAAAACATTCAGCCTCTACCCTACAAAACAGAGACGACAATTCATGGCTAACAAGTATGCGGAAGCCGCGCCGGCAATCGTCGCTGCGCTCGGCGGCTTAGATAACATCGAAGCGGTCACGCACTGCATGACGCGTCTGCGCTTCGTGGTGAAAGACAGTGCGCGTATTGATAATGCGACATTAAAAGCGATTCCCGGCGTCATGGGCGTGGTACACAGCGATACGCAGTGCCAGGTGATCATCGGTAATAATGTTAACCTGGCCTATCAGGAGGTTCTGAAGCTTGGCATGCCCGGCAGCGACGTGCAGACACCGCAGAAGCGCAAAATCACCCTGCGCACCATTGGCGCAGGCATTCTTGATGCGCTGGTCGGCACCATGTCGCCGTTGATCCCTGCCATTATCGGCGGTTCGATGGTGAAGCTGCTGGCGATGATGCTGGAGATGAGCGGCGTGCTGGAGAAAGGCGCGTCCACGCTGATTATCCTCAACGTCATTGGCGACGGCGCCTTCTTCTTCCTGCCGGTTATGGTGGCAGCCTCTGCGGCGCTGAAGTTTAAGACCAACATGTCGCTGGCGATCGCCATTGCCGGTGTGCTGGTCCATCCCAACTTTATCGAGCTCATGGCGAAAGCCGCACAGGGCCAGGCGGTGGAGTTCGCCGGCATTCCTGTCACGGCGGTGAAGTACACCTACACCGTGATTCCGGCGCTGGTGATGACCTGGATCTTGTCGCATATCGAATACTGGGTTGATCGCTTCACGCCGGCGGTGACTAAAAACTTCCTTAAGCCGATGCTGATCGTGCTGATTGCCGCCCCAATTGCCATTGTACTGATTGGGCCGCTGGGCATCTGGATCGGAAGCGGTATCTCCGCGCTGGTTTACACCATTCACGGCTATCTTGGCTGGCTCTCCGTGGCCATTATGGGTGGCCTGTGGCCGCTGCTGGTGATGACCGGTATGCACCGCGTGTTTACGCCAACCATTATTCAGACCATTGCTGAAACCGGTAAAGAGGGCATGGTGATGCCCTCCGAGATTGGCGCCAACCTGTCGCTGGGCGGCTCTTCGCTGGCGGTGGCGTTTAAAACAAAAAATCCGGAGCTGCGTCAGACGGCGTTCGCGGCGGCCGCTTCCGCGATTGTTGCGGGTATCTCCGAACCGGCGCTCTACGGCGTGGCGGTGCGGCTGAAACGCCCGCTGATCGCCAGCCTGATCAGCGGTTTTATCTGCGGCGCGGTTGCGGGGATTGGCGGCCTCGCCAGCCATTCAATGGCCTCGCCGGGTCTGTTCACCAGCGTGCAATTTTTTGATCCGACCAATCCAGTGAGCATTCTGTGGGTCGGCGGCGTCATGCTGCTCTCCGTGGTGTTGTCATTTGTACTTACGCTGATTCTCGGTTTTGAAGATATTCCGGTTGCGGAGCCGGCCCAGCCGAATAGTGCGGCCGAAACCGTGAAGCCGATTCGCGCCAGTTAACGTTGAGTTGTAATTGAGGTTATTTATGTCTGAAGTGACATTTCCTGAGGGATTTTTGTGGGGCGGCGCTCTGGCCGCCAATCAGTCAGAGGGGAGCTATCTGGCCGGCGGTAAAGGGCTGACTACGGTGGATATGCTTCCCCTCGGCGCTCACCGCATGCCGGTGAAGCTGGGGCTGGAGAAGCGCTTTGCCCTGCGTGATGATGAGTTTTACCCCAGCCATGAGGCCATCGATTTCTATCATCGCTACAAAGAGGATATCGCGCTGATGGCTGAAATGGGCTTTACGGTGTTTCGCACCTCTATCGCCTGGAGCCGGCTCTATCCCAACGGCGACGAACTGACGCCCAACGCCGAAGGGATTGCGTTTTACCGCAGCGTGTTTGAAGAGTGCCGTAAATATGGCATCGAACCGCTGGTGACGCTGTGCCACTTTGATGTGCCGATGCATCTGGTGACGTACTACGGTTCATGGCGCAATCGCAAGATGATCGACTTCTTTGCCCGCTATGCCCGCAGCTGTTTTGAAGCTTTCGAGGGGTTGGTGAAATACTGGCTGACGTTTAATGAGATCAACATTCTGCTGCACAGCCCCTTTTCGGGCGCCGGCCTGGTATTCGAACCGGGCGAAAATCACGACCAGGTGAAATATCAGGCAGCTCACCATGAGCTGGTCGCCAGCGCGCTGGTGACGAAGATCGCCCATGAGATCAACCCGGCCAATCAGGTCGGCTGCATGCTGGCGGGTGGCAACTTCTATCCGTGGTCGTGCAAACCGGAAGATGTCTGGGCTGCGCTGCAAAAGGATCGTGAAAACCTGTTCTTTATTGATGTGCAGGCGCGCGGCGCTTATCCCTCTTATGCTGCGCGCGTATTCCGTGAAAAAGGGGTTGAGATTGTTATGGCGCCGGAAGATGCGGACACGCTGCGCCACACGGTAGATTTCATCTCCTTTAGCTATTACGCCTCACGCTGTGCTTCAGCGGAGATGAATGAGCAGAACAGCAGCGCGGCTAACGTGGTCAAGTCGCTGACCAACCCCCATCTGCAGCGTAGCGCATGGGGCTGGGGCATCGACCCGCTGGGCCTGCGTATTACTATGAACATGATGTATGACCGCTACCAGAAACCGCTGTTCCTGGTGGAGAACGGTCTGGGCGCGCGCGATGAGATCAACGCGGCGGGTGAAATCAATGATGATTACCGCATCCATTATCTGCAGCAGCATATCCAGGCGATGGGCGAAGCCATTGCCGATGGCATCCCGGTGATCGGCTACACCACCTGGGGCTGTATTGATCTGGTGGCGGCCTCGACCGGCGAGATGAGTAAACGCTACGGCTTTGTCTACGTCGATCGTGACGATCAGGGCCACGGTACGCTTAACCGGGTGCGGAAACGATCGTTCTGGTGGTATCAGCAGGTCATCGCCAGCAACGGGCGCAACCTGTCATTTGAGTAGAATGGTTTATTCCGCAAGCCGATTTTTAATTCCATTCGCGCGTGAAACTCTATTTTAACGCGGACCAGGACAATGTGTTCTGGTCGTTAAAATAACGTAAGCGCAACGGCTGATTGATACTCTTTTATACATGACGATGGTACTATTTCTGCCTTGCTGTTCAGAGATAGCGCTATGTTATTTAAATTATCATCAGCCTGTGGAGCTGGCGCCCTGCTTTCATTGCTGCAGGCGCTGCGTCATTTTTTGTGTGCCCTGCCATTGCTGTTGCTCTTTTATTATCCTGGCGCCGTGGCGGGCGAAAATTTTTCGCCAAAGGATAATCAGGCGAATCGCATTGTCAGCGGCATTATCAGTTTTACGCACTGGCCCGGTTTAACCCAGGCACCGCAGCTTTGCATTTTATCTTCCGCACAGCATCTCTCGTTTCCGTCCGGTCACCAGGCGGTCGCAGCGCCCTTCAGCGTCGTCTGGCTTCATGATGCCAGTGATGTGGCCTCTACTCGCTGCGATGCCCTCTATTTTGGTGACCAGTCACCGCAGCAACAAACTGCACTGCTCTCCCGGTTACAGGGAAAAGCCCTGCTCGCTATTGCCGAAAATAATCCGGAGTGCACCATAGGCGCGGCCTTTTGCCTGATCTTTACTGGCGATCACACGGCATTTTCCGTGAACCTGGACTCCCTGGCCCGCAGCGGTGTCAGAGTGAGCCCGGACGTGCTGTTGCTGTCCCGCAAAGGAAGCAAATAAGATGACATCCACCAGAATAAACAATGAAAAATCATCGATACGCAATAAGCTGCGCAAAATCAGTACCATTAACGCCGCCGTTATTTTACTGCTGTGCTGGCTGCTGCTGACTTCAACCTCTTTGCTATTTATTAAACGCTATGAAAAACGCAACCTTGAGTTAATTGCGGCCACGCTGAGTACCAGCCTGACGGCTGCCACGGTATTTGAGGACAGCTACGACGCCCATAACAAAATAGCCCTGCTGGGTAATGAGGGCATGTTTGCTTCTGCCCGGCTGGTTACGGCAGGCAATACCGTATTGGTAAACTGGCACGACCGGCAGGATCAGAGCAGCTGGTATCAGAATATGCTGCGCCGCTGGATCTACGTGAAGCCCCTTGATGTGGCGATTACCCACACAGAAAACAGAGTGGGTACCTTAACGCTGGATGGCACTGTCAATGGCGCCGCGGATTTTATCCGCTACTCCGTGATGATCTTATCCAGCGGTATGTTGTGCGTCCTGATCATCTCCTTCCTGCTAAGCGAATTCCTGCATCGCGGTATCCTGGTCTCCCTGCGTAATATCACCAGCTCCATCCACTATGTCATCCGCTCCGGTGATTTTTCCCAGCGTATTCCGCGTAATCCCACCAGGGAGTTTCAGCTCTTTTCTGAAGATCTCAACTCGCTGCTGAGTGAGATGCAGACGCTCAAGGCGTCGCTGTTACGGGATAACCGCTCGCTGGCGGCGAAAGCACTCGAAGACCCGCTTACCGGCCTGGCTAACCGTTCAGCCTTTGTTGCACGGCTGTCGCAGCTGCTTGATCAGCAGCTGGCGCAGGAGAATTTTGTGTTGCTGTTTCTGGATGGCGATCGTTTTAAAAGTATCAACGACAGCTGGGGGCACGCTGCCGGTGATGAAGTGCTGAAAGCCATCGGCGCACGGCTTGCCGCGCTGGCGCATCAGCAGGATATGGTTGCGCGGCTGGGGGGCGATGAGTTTGCCATGCTGATCAGCAGCCGTACCGGTGAAGACGATCTGCTGCAGCTTACGGAAGATATTCGTGCTGCTATTGCCCAGCCGATAGTGATAGCAGAGGGTACACCGATCACCACATCCGTGACGATCGGTTATGCCTGGTCGCAACACGGGGATTCGGTGGCGTCGATTCTGGAACGCGCCGACATGAATATGTATAAAAACAAAGGAATGAGTAAGGTACGCGTATGAAACTGAAATCATCTTTGCTGGTACTGGTGCTGGCATGCGTGGGTTGCCAGTCAACAGAACGCTTCAGCGCGGAGCAGATTGCCGCGATGCGTCAGGCCGGATTTACCCCGAACGCCGAAGGCTGGGGACTGGGCCTGTCAGATAAAATCTTATTTGGCGTTAATGAGGCAGATTTAACGCCGGCCAGTAAAGTCAGCATAACGACGATGGCGAAAAATCTGGCTGCTACCGGCATTGCCCACCTGCGCATCGATGGCCATACCGATAACTATGGCAAAGCGGATTATAACCAACAGCTGTCGCTGAAGCGCGCCAATGCGGTCGCCTCGCAATGGGCTCAGGGCGCCGCTATCCCGCGCAGCAATATCGTGACGCGTGGTCTGGGCATGAGTGCTCCGGTTGCCAGTAACGCCACATCACAGGGACGTGTGCAGAACCGTCGCGTGGCCATTGTAATAACCGCGCCGTGATTGTGTAACATTGATAATCATTTTTATTTGCCCTACTCTGGCAGCGCATTTTTATTTTCGCCGTAACGCTCTCTGCACAGGTTATTGCATTTAAAATTTAATTCAGACAGGAGTCACAATGAAACGACAGATTATTATTGCTGCGTTATTCCTTTCCACTGCGGCACAGGCTGAAATGGTGCTCTCAGGTAAACCCGATAATAGCTATACGCAAGGGGATAATCAGAATTACCAGAGCCACATGAAGATGATTGATAATACTAAAATCGATAAGCAGTCATTCAGTGAGCATGTGCAGGATGTTTGTGATAATCAGGCACCGCAACGCAGTAGCGCCGAGTTTGAGCGCGTCATGAAAGAGATCACTGGCATCACGCTCTCCCTGAAAGATGCGGGACCAAAGGGTGATGACTATCGTAAAGCCATGATTCTGAGCTGCTATCGCGGCGCTAACTGGGCGGTCAACGGGACGGATAAAGCGATTAAGCCGCAGCTGCTGGAGCAGGTAAAACTGCGTGAAACGTCAGCAAAAACCACTAATGACCAGGCGAATGCGGCAGGATTCAAAATTGCCGTGGATACCATGATTATGGGCATGGATGCAGCGCACAAATAAACGCACCGTGAAGTAATTAATAATATATCGCGGTGCCGCGTGGTACACCGCGATACTGCTTATTCAGCGACGCGATTGCGCATAATGATAGAGTCGATCGCGTGCCAGATTTTTCATCTTCACTTCACACATAATGTCGAACGGCGTAAATGATAACGCCCAGTTATTGAGTGTCTGATTAAAGTAGTAATCTGAATGCGCACGCAGCTTGGTTTTTGATACCGCTAAATCACGCTGATCGGGAAAACCGCTGTCGGGTATCAGCCCTTCCTGGGCGATAGAGTAGTGCAACACCGGCCTTACGCCGCGCCATGATTCAATGATAAGCGCAATACGCGGGTCATCATGCTGAATAAACTGATTCTCTTTAACCCAATGGTGGTGAATATCCAGCACCACCGGGCAGAGTGCCCGTGCCTGGAGTACATCATCCAGCGCACAGGAGATCTCATCATTCTCTACCGTCAGCATGTTGCGGGCTTCCGGACTTAAACGGCCAAAAGCCGAAGTGAACCCCTCAATACCCTTTTTACCATTCATGTGGATATTGATTTTAAAATCCTGGAATGCTCTGCCATAGCCCATCAGCACCGCGCAGGTAGTGTGGTACTCGACGTCTTCCAGCGCGCGCTCCACGACGCCCTCATTGTCCGAGGCCAGCACCGTGTACTGACCGGGATGAAACGACAGGCGAATGTTATTTGCCCGGGCAATCTCCCCGCAGCGGCTCAGCAGAGGCTTCAGGTCTTTCAGCATGTCGCCATACAGCTGTGTCGCCTGGGGCACAGTATAGAGCGGCAGAAGATCGCTGCCGATACGCATCATGCGCAGCGCATCCGGTAGCTTTGCCAGATGCTCCAGCGTCAGATAGAGGTTTTGCAGATTGTTTTGCGCCAGCGAGAACAGCAGTGCAGCTGCGGCCCCGGATTCCATGCCGAGGAAACGGGTGCGGGTGGTGGTTTTAAACGGATAGGGCTGTTTAGCCTGGTGATCAAAGTATTTACACGCGAAACCTAATTTCATCTCTTTCCCCTTCAGACTGACTTGTTAGTCTAGCTGCCGTCCGGGAATGTGCGCGTCCGGCAGAGAGAAAACAGAGCGGGCAGCCGCTTAGCAGCTGCCCGGCGTGTTATACCCCCGGATAGGTGATGTTGCTGCCCGGTGCTTCACGATGCAGATGGATAAAGTTGAGGTGACGCTCGTACTGATCGAGGATATCGATAATCACCTGCTCTTTGTTGTAATCCATCAGATCGTTGCCCTGACTGCCCTCCAGCAGAAACGTCTCCAGGCGGAAATAGTGCGATTTTCCGCTGCGCGCGCGATAGGTAAAGCCTGGCACCGAGTACTGCTGTGGCCACACCTGATAGACAAAATCCTGCTCCTCGCCCAGATGCACACGCAGATCCAGATAGCCCAGCGGCTGTCCCTCCTCAGGTGCCACATTTTCCAGCGAAACGCGGCCGCCGCGTAGCTCCAGCTCCTTCGCCACATCCTGCATTGCCGGGAAGATAACCGTTTCCATCATCTGCTGGGTGTAGCGTGTGCCCGGATAGTTCATCAGGCGCGACAGACGCTTTTTCCAGCTAAGGCGATCGTTGCTGGCGGGGATATAGGGCGCGGTTTCACGGCTGGCACTGGCGCGCCGGTGATCCTCTACCTTCAGAGATTTATAGAGCCCGGCCATAATAAAGAAGATCACGAAGCTGAATGGCAGGCCCATGATCACGGTCGTGTTCTGCAACGCCGAGATACCGTTGGTCATCAGCATCCCCATCGTCAGTACCCCGATTGCAATAGACCAGAAGATACGCAGCCAGTTCGGCGCATCGCTGTTGATATCTTTCAGCTTCGATGTGAAGTTCCCCAGCACCAGTGAGCCGGAATCCGCTGAGGTGACATAAAACAGCATGCCGGTGATGGTCGCCACAGAGGCGCTGAGTTTAAACGCCGGATACTGTGCCAGCAGGCTGTAGAAGCCGCGCTCCGCATGCGCCATCACCTCCTGGGCAAAATCAGCATTACCGTGAACGATCTCATACAGTGCCGCATTACCAAATACCGAGAGCCACAGCAGCGTGAAGGTAAACGGAATGATCAGGGTGCCCAGCACAAATTCACGGATAGTACGACCACGTGAAATACGCGCCAGGAACAGGCCGACGAATGGCGACCACGCAACCCACCAGGCCCAGAAGAACAGCGTCCAGCTATTCATCCACTGGGTTGGACGATCGAAGGCGAATGTATTCAGCGTCATGCCCATGAAGCGATTGACGTAATCACCAACGTTAAGCACCAGCGCATTAAGCAGGAAGTCGGTTTTACCCATAAACAGCACGAACAAAATCAGGCCAAGTGCCAGCGCAACGTTCAGCTCTGACAGGATGCGGATGCCTTTGTCCACGCCCGAGGTCACCGAAATGGTGGCAATAATCACCGACAGCACAATCAGTGCCATCTGCGCCGTCAATCCTTCCGGCACATCAAACAGGACTTTGAGACCGTAGTTCAGCTGTACCACGCCGATACCCAGCGTAGTGGCAATACCAAAGATAGTGCCAATCACCGCTGCGATGTCCACGGTGTGGCCGATGGGACCGTTGATGCGCTTACCAAAAATAGGGTACAGCGCAGAGCGGATGGTGAGCGGCAGATTATATCGGTAGCTAAAGTAGCCCAGCGCGATACCCATCAGCGCGTACATTGACCAGCCCGTCAGACCATAGTGGAACAGCGTCCAGACCATCGCCTGGCGTGCGGCTTCCATGGTTTGCCCTGCCCCTTCCGGCGGCTGCATATATTGCGTGACCGGCTCGGCGACCGAGAAGAACATCAGGTCGATACCGATCCCGGCGGCAAACAGCATCGCTGACCAGCTCAGCAGACTGAACTCCGGTTTGGACTGCTCCGGTCCAAGCTTGATCGCCCCATAGCGCGAACACGCCATGTATACGACAAAAACAATATAGAGCGTTGCGGCCAGCATGTAGTACCAGCCAAAGGTGGTCGACACCCAGTTCACTGCGGTCTGTATCCAGCTGGCAGCGAGATCGCTATACAAAATGGTGACAAGTGAAAATGTCAGAATCAGTCCGGCTGAGGTGTAAAACACCACGGGATTGATTCTGTCTTTTTCACTGGCAGGTGGATTAATCATCGGTTACCTCTGGTTAATTTCCTGTAATTACTCAATAAATTAGCGTGACCACTGATACTGGTCTTGTTGTTGTACTTCCTGCGTTTCCTCCGGGCAATTAAGCACGGTGATAAACCGCTACCAAGCGTAGCGCACCGTTTGGCTTTTGTAACAATCGAAGCACAGTATCCTAACAACTTTCTTTTTTATATTGAACGTGCAATCAAAAAAAGTTTTAATAGTGGTCTAACATTGAGGTGGAGCTGGAGTCATGCCAAAGGTGGGAATGCAGCCGATTCGTCGTCGGCAGCTGATTGATGCAACGCTAAGCACAATTAATGAGGTCGGGATCAATGACGCAACGATTGCGCAGATTGCGCGCCGTGCCGGCGTCTCGACAGGCATCATCAGCCACTACTTCAAAGATAAAAACGGATTACTTGAAGCCACTATGCGTGATGTGACGCGCCAGCTGCGCGATGCAGTGGCCGCACGGCTGAAGCCGCTGGCGGGCGCGAAAACCGAAGCGCGGCTGCTGGCCATCGTCGAAGGTAACTTTGATGATACGCAGGTACACAGCGCGGCGATGAAGGCCTGGCTCGATTTCTGGGCCAGCAGTATGCATCAGCCCCAGCTGGGCCGGCTGGAGCGAGTGAGCAGCCGTCGCTTGTTCTCCACGCTGGCCGCCGAATTTCGCCGGGAGATCCCCCGCGAACAGGCCAGGCTGGCGGCGCATGGTCTCGCCTCGTTAATCGATGGCCTGTGGCTGCGTGCCGCGCTGAGCGGAAAACCGTTTAACCTGGCGATTGCCAGGACGCTCACCACCCAATTCATTCGTCAGCAGCTTGCTGGCACACCGAATCACTGAGGAAGGAGAAATCATGTCCCGATTCACCGAGCAACACCTGTACATTGATGGCAAATGGATCCCGGCAGCGGCGGGCAAAACGTTCCAGACCATCAATCCGGCCAATGGCGAAGTGCTGGCCGAGGTGCACGAAGCCGATCAGGCGGATGTTGATCGCGCGGTTGCCGCAGCGCAAAAAGGCCAGAAAATTTGGGCCGCCATGACGGCGATGGAGCGTTCGCGCATTCTGCGTCGCGCCGTAGATATCCTGCGCGAGCGCAATGACGAACTGGCGGCGCTGGAGACGCTGGATACCGGCAAGCCGCTGAGTGAAACCCAATATGTCGATATTGTGACCGGTGCGGATGTGCTGGAGTACTACGCCGGCCTGATCCCCTCTCTTGAAGGCCAGCAGATCCCGCTGCGTGATACCGCTTTTGTCTACACCCGCCGCGAACCGCTTGGCGTGGTAGCCGGCATCGGCGCGTGGAACTATCCGATTCAGATCGCACTGTGGAAATCGGCGCCGGCGCTGGCAGCCGGCAACGCCATGATCTTCAAACCCAGCGAAGTCACGCCGTTGACCGCACTGAAGCTGGCTGAAATCTACACCGAAGCGGGCGTGCCGGATGGCGTGTTCAACGTACTGAACGGGCGCGGTGCCGTGACCGGCCAGCTACTGACCGATCACCCCGGCATCGATAAAGTCTCCTTCACCGGCGGTGTCGCCAGCGGCAAGAAAGTGATGGCTAACGCGGCGGGTTCCACGCTGAAAGATGTGACCATGGAGCTGGGCGGTAAATCGCCGCTGATCATCTTTGATGATGCCGACCTCGATCTCGCCGCAGATATTGCCATGATGGCGAACTTCTACAGCTCTGGCCAGGTGTGCACCAACGGTACCCGCGTTTTTGTGCCTGCCAGCCTGCAGTCCGCGTTTGAGGAAAAAATTTCAGCGCGCGTGGCCCGCATCAAAGCCGGTGACCTTAACGATCCGGCGACCAACTTTGGCCCGCTGGTGAGCTTCCCCCACCGCGATAACGTGATGCGCTATATCGAATCCGGTATCAGCGAAGGCGCGCGCCTGCTGTGCGGCGGCAAGCGTATGACCGGTGCAGAATTTGATAACGGTGCCTGGGTTGAACCAACGGTATTTACCGACTGCCGCGACGAGATGACCATCGTGCGTGAAGAGATCTTCGGGCCGGTGATGTCCATTCTCACCTATGAAACCGAGGAAGAGGTGGTGCGCCGCGCTAATGCCACGGAGTACGGTCTTGCTGCTGGCGTGGTCACACAGGACCTCAACCGCGCGCACCGCGTGATCCATCAGATTGAAGCCGGTATTTGCTGGATCAATACCTGGGGCGAATCCGCAGCGGAGATGCCAGTGGGCGGTTACAAACATTCGGGTGTTGGCCGCGAGAATGGCCTGATGACGTTGCAGAACTATACCCAGGTAAAATCCGTTCAGGTCGAGATGACCCGTTTTCAGTCCGTATTTTGATTAAGCTTTAACCTGAGGAGCGACTAATGGAATTTGATTACATCATTATCGGAGCCGGATCCGCAGGGAATGTTTTGGCAACAAGACTGACCGAAGACAGCAACGTAAATGTACTGTTGCTGGAGGCTGGCGGTCCCGATTACCGTTTTGACTTCCGCACGCAGATGCCTGCGGCACTGGCTTATCCGTTACAGGGTAAACGCTATAACTGGGCGTATGAAACCGAGCCCGAGCCGCACATGAATAATCGCCGAATGGAGTGCGGGCGCGGTAAGGGGCTGGGCGGCTCATCGCTGATTAACGGCATGTGCTACATCCGCGGTAATGCGATGGATCTCGATAACTGGGCACAGCAGCCGGGACTGGAAAGCTGGAGCTACCTTGACTGCCTGCCCTACTACCGTAAATCGGAAACCCGCGATATCGGCGCTAACGATTACCACGGCGGTGAAGGTCCGGTAAGCATTACTACCTGCAAACCCGGCAACAATCCGCTGTTTGCGGCGATGATTGAAGCCGGTGTCCAGGCGGGTTATCCACGAACAGAAGATCTGAACGGCTACCAGCAGGAGGGTTTCGGTCCGATGGATCGTTTTGTGACGCCGAAAGGCCGCCGTTCGAGCACCGCACGCGGCTACCTGGATACCGCAAAAGTACGGCCGAACCTGAAAATCATCACGCATGCCACCACCGACCGCATCCTGTTTGAGGGCAAGCGGGCCGTGGGCGTGCAGTATTTACAGGGCGGTAACGATACATCGCATACCGTACATGCCCGTCGGGAAGTGCTGCTGTGCGCCGGTGCCATTGCATCGCCGCAGATTCTGCAGCGCTCCGGCGTGGGCGCAGCCGAATTGCTGAAAAAGTTCGATATTCCCCTGGTGCATGACCTGCCGGGCGTGGGTGAAAATTTGCAGGATCACCTTGAGATGTACCTGCAGTACGAGTGTAAAGAGCCGGTTTCACTCTATCCGGCCCTCAAGTGGTGGAATCAGCCGAAGATTGGTGCCGAATGGCTGTTTAATGGCACCGGTATTGGCGCCAGTAACCAGTTCGAAGGCGGCGGATTTATCCGTAGCCGAGAAGAGTTTACCTGGCCCAATATTCAGTACCATTTCCTGCCGGTTGCCATTAACTACAACGGCTCGAATGCGGTTGAGGCGCACGGTTTCCAGTGTCACGTTGGTTCTATGCGTTCGCCAAGCCGCGGCCATGTGCGCATAAAATCGCGCGATCCGCGTCGCCATCCGGCAATCCTGTTTAACTACATGGCACATGAGCAGGACTGGCATGAGTTCCGCGATGCAATTCGTATCACGCGCCAGATCATCAATCAGCCTGCGCTGGATAAATATCGCGGCAGAGAGATCAGCCCCGGCCTGGATTGCCAGACGGATGAACAACTGGATGAGTTTGTGCGCAACCACGCCGAAACCGCCTATCACCCTTGCGGAACCTGCAAGATGGGCAACGATGCCATGGCGGTAGTCGATGGCGAAGGCCGCGTGCATGGTCTGGACGGCCTGCGCGTGGTCGATGCATCGATTATGCCGCTGATCATCACCGGTAACCTCAATGCCACAACCATTATGATTGGCGAGAAGATTGCGGATAATATCCGTGGTCGTCAGCCACTGCCGCGCAGCGAAGCCGATTACTTCGTTGCCGGCGAGCGCCCGGTACGTGGCGAACCGATGCGGGCATAGTCCGTTTACAGGGCAGCAGGATGCTGCCCTGCTTCTGTTTAGCAGCCTGATTTTTCCCATTATCTGGTGAGCCATCAAGGCACGATGCTGATATGATGTAAAAGGATATTAAAAGTATGTTGTAACTATTAAGGATGATCCCTTATAAAAATTCACAGGAATCAAATAGATAACAAGTTCGATATTTAAGATTTTATTTGATTAAAGCCGGAAACGGTATTCTCAAAATATTTTAATGGTCGCAAGATCGCAATACGCCTGATTAAAAACATACGGCACCTGACTATATCAGTATAACCAGCGCTTAATTTCAGCTGCCTGAACTAACATTGAAATGGTTAAAGGCTTTTTTTTTTACTGTTTTCTTATCTAAAAAAAGAGTTTTCTTTTGCCATGGAAAATAATCAGCCCAGGTGAAAAGTTGATGTTCAACTTCAAAAGTCTGAAAATATTTATCAAGCATATCGACGATATCCTCAGTTTCATATACATCCTGCAGGGGTTCGTTGTCACCCACCTCAATTTTTCACAAAAAAATAGATGTGATTAACGGCAATTCTTTTTTTAAAAAACCCTCAACCTGCTTCTTTATTTCCTGAGTCACCAGATTTTATCCTCTTGTCGAACCAGCATATTATAATGATTCAGTGACTTAAAAGCGATTATTGACACATCCCGACTTACAATAATCCAGCCTAACACCGGGACTGCCCTTCCAGCAAAGGTCCCAAGGTTGTTGACCCAGAAGATACGGACACCCCTTAAAGAAAAAGATTTATTTGTAAGTGTCGGCAATACTCTTCGTTTAAAGGTAATGATTAAATGCTTTCGAAAGAAAAGCGATGCCGGTGAAGTGCTATACGTAGCAGTATTTTCGTCATAGTTGAAATATTTAATAAATATTACAATAGCTTAGTAATATTCAATTTTTATACACACAAAAACGCTTAATTGATGGCATGAATGTTCATAGCAGCGTCATCCCTACACTGCTACTAAGGCCATACCAATATCAGGACGCAATTTTCATCATCACCAGCCCGGCCACAATCAGTAACGCAGCGGCAATACGCAGCGGGCTGGCGGACTCGCCAAGGAACCACAATCCGACAACAAACGACCCAACCGCACCGATACCAGTCCAGATGGTATAGGCGGTTCCCAGCGGCAGCGATCGCATAGCCCATGAGAGCATGACAAAACTCACTATCACCGCCACCAGGGTAATCACCGCATACACCGGCCGCGTAAAACCCTCGGACATTTTCATGGTAAATGCCCAAACCACTTCCAGTAACCCTGCGGCTATCAGCATCATCCAGGCCATCAGGTAAGCTCCTCTGTTTACCAGGTCGTCCCGGAAAAGGCTGAAGCACTATTCAGGTCGTCCTGAATACAGCCGGAAAATATGCTTAGCTTTGGGCACTGACTAAACGCACCGCAAAACCAAAGAACAGCATGCCGGTCAGCATATTCGCCAGTTTCACCAGTCGCGCGCGGCTGCGCAGGAAACGGACCATCATTGCACCCGCCAGCAGCAGGATAGTGTAGTAGCTCAGGCTGATTCCCTGGATCATTAAACCGAGCAAGGCGAATGCCGGGGCCGTGTGCGTCACCGCCGGATCGATAAACTGAATAAAGAAGGAGACGTAGAACAGGATCGCTTTCGGATTGGTAACGCCAAGCAAAAGCGCGCGCAGAAAGTAGTTCTCCTGTTTTACCGCCTCGGCAGGCTGCTCACTGTCACGTTTGCGCAGCGTACCGATAATGATCTTCGCGCCGAGATAGAGCAGAAACATCGCGCCGAGGTACTTTACCACCATAAAGATATGCGGACTGGTACGAATCAGCGTCGCGACACCCGCCCAGGCCAGAAAGATCAGCACCAGATCCCCCAGCATCACGCCCGCGATTGCCCGGGTCGCCGCTTTTGCTCCGCGACTCATGCCGGTACGCAGCACGTACAGGCTATTGGGTCCGGGCAGCAAAATAATCACCAGCGCACCCGCCAGAAAGGTCCAAACATTGATAATACCGACATCATGCAACATTACTGCTCTACCCCATACGCTTCAGGCTGATGCTACAACCGAAGCCGTTGATTATTCGTCTTAATTTTATGCGCAACGCGTTAGCTTTGCGCCGCGCAGATAATAGCAGCCCGGCACAGTGAGTGTCGCACTTTTCCCTGTTTCAGCCGCGCGCCGTTAATGAGCAAGCGGTACATACATTGCTTTTTCTGGCGATTTCAGGCTGAAATTCAGCGCTTACGCGAAAGGTATATCACGCTAATCAACGAGTTAACTGCTGCACAACCGCATCCAGAAAAGCGCGCAGCGCGGCGGGCTGGCGTTCGCGCGACATATAAAGGCCATAAATTCCCAGCGTTTTCGCCGTGTAGTCCGGTAACAGAGATTGCAACAGACCCTGATCCAGCGCGGTACGCGCCTCCATCTCCGGCACCAT
>NZ_MLFS01000045.1 GCF_002095485.1 Pantoea wallisii
CACGAAAGCCCTGAACATCTGTTCAGGGCTTTTTTGTATCTGCAGTTCTGCATTGTGTTATCTCTCATGGCCTGCGAAGGGTCATAAAAAAAGCCTCTGCCATACTGCACAGAGGCCTCTGTTAGTTTTTAAAGTTAATGAATAACCTGCGAAAGGAATGCTCGCGTACGTTCCGACTGCGGATTAGCGAAGAACTGTTCTGGCGGTGCCATCTCTACAATTTCACCGCGATCCATAAAGATCACCCGATCGGCAACGGTACGCGCAAAGCCCATCTCATGGGTTACACACAGCATTGTCATGCCATCTTCTGCCAGACCAATCATGGTATCGAGCACTTCTTTCACCATTTCCGGATCAAGCGCTGAAGTGGGTTCATCAAACAGCATGATTTTAGGCTTCATACACAGCGACCGTGCAATGGCTACGCGCTGCTGCTGCCCTCCGGAAAGCTGGCCGGGAAACTTATGCGCATGCTCGGCAATACGTACGCGCTCCAGATAGTGCATCGCCAGGGCTTCCGCTTCCTTTTTTGGCATCTTGCGCACCCACACAGGGGCCAGCGTACAGTTTTGCAATACGGTCAGGTGCGGGAATAAATTGAAGTGCTGAAACACCATGCCGACTTCAGTACGCACGCGCTCAATGTTACGCACGTCATCATTCAGATGAATACCATCAACCACGATACGCCCCTGCTGATGCTCTTCCAGATGGTTGATACAGCGAATCGTGGTCGATTTTCCGGAGCCAGAAGGCCCGCACAACACGATACGTTCGCGTGGTTTCACCTGTAAATTAATATCTTTAAGCACGTGAAATTGCCCGTACCATTTATTCACGTTTTCGAGCGAAATCATCATAGCGTTAGCCGCATTTGTCATTGCTTGTGTCATATAAAACCTCAGTGCGATTTACGCCCGGTATGGAAGCGCTTCTCCAGATACTGGCTGTAGCGCGACATGCTAAAACAGAAAATCCAGTAGACCAGCGCGGCAAACACATAGCCCTCTGTCGACATGCCCAGCCAGGCGGGATCGACGGTGGCTTGCTGTACGCTACTGAACAGATCAAACAGGCCGATAATGATCACCAGACTGGTATCTTTAAACAGCGCAATAATCGTGTTGACGAGACCGGGTATAGTCAGCTTGAGCGCCTGCGGTAAAATCACCAGCGCCTGCGTTTTCCAGTAGCCAAGAGCCAGGGATTCAGCGGCTTCATACTGTCCTTTTGGCAGGGCCTGCAGACCGCCGCGCACCACTTCAGCAACGTATGCTGACTGGAAAAGAATTACCCCGACCAGCGCCCGCACCAGTTTGTCGATGGTGGTACCCTCGGCCATAAACAGCGGCAGCATCACCGATGACATAAACAGCACCGTGATCAGCGGTACCCCGCGCCAGAACTCAATAAAAATCACCGATAATGTGCGTACGACAGGCATTTTTGAACGCCGCCCGAGCGCGAGCAAAATGCCCAGCGGCAGCGCGCCGGCAATTCCGACGGAAGCGATAATCAGCGTTAGCGTCAGGCCACCCCACTGGCGGGTCTCCACGCGTTCCAGTCCGAAGTAGCCGCCATACATCAGCAACCAGACAGCGATTGGATAGATCACTGCCCAGCAGGCGATATAACGGCCACGGCGCGGCATCGATTTAATGAACATGGGTATGATCGACAGTAAGCCGATCACCAGCGCCAGATTTATACGCCAGCGCAGCTCATGAGGATAAAGCCCATACATAAACTGGCCAAAGCGGGCGTGGATAAACACCCAGCATGCGCCCTCTTTGGTGCAGTCAGCCCGGGTTTCACCTATCCAGTTTGCCTGAAAGATAAGCCAGTTAAGGGCGGGCGGAATCACGCTCCAGATAATCCACAGGCTGAACAGCGTGAGCAGCGTGTTAAGCCAGCTGGAGAAAAGATTTTTGCGCACCCAAAGCCAGACCTTGTTCAGCGGATTATTGGCCACCGGGGGTGTTTCGTGTGTGGTCACAGACATAATGTTCCCGTTCTCTTATCGCTCAACCAGCGCAATTTTGCGGTTATAGAGGTTCATCAGTAATGAAATGGTAAAACTGATAATCAGGTAAACCGCCATGGTTATCGCAATCGTTTCAATCGCCTGCCCGGTCTGGTTCAACACCGTGCCTGCAAACAATGACACCATATCCGGATAGCCAATGGCCGCTGCCAGCGAGGAGTTCTTAACGATATTAAGATACTGGCTGGTAAGCGGCGGAATAATGACGCGCATCGCCTGGGGGATAATGACCTGGCGCAGCGTTACCGGGTGAGGTAAGCCGAGAGAACGCGCTGCTTCACTTTGGCCGTGCGGCACGGACTGAATGCCGGCGCGAATCACCTCTGCAATAAATGAAGAGGTATAGATCGATAAAGCCACCGTTAGCGCAGCCAGCTCCGGAATCATGACGAAGCCACCACGGAAATTAAAACCGCGCAGTTCCGGCACATCCCAGTGCGTTGCCGCCCCGAAAAGCGTATGCGCAATCAAAGGCAGCAGCACGATCAAGCCGGCTGCAACAGGCCAGGTACGACGCAGCTCTCCGGTTTTCAGCTGATGTTTACGGTTGAAGCGGAAGAGAGCCAGGCTGCCAGCTATCGCCAGCACCAGCGCGATGATGAACGGCCAGGTACCCGGGGCATAGCCGGGCCACGGCATATACAGGCCGCGGTTACTGACAAAAGCCAGATCGAAAGCGTTCAGTGCCTGGCGCGGGCCTGGCAGGTTACGCAGCACGGCAAAGTACCAGAAGAAGATCTGCAGCAGCGGTGGAATATTACGGAACGTCTCAATATAAATTGTCGATAGTTTACGCAGCAGCCAGTTATCGGATAAACGTGCCAGGCCGATAGCGAAGCCGAGGATTGATGCAAACACGATACAAAGCGCAGATACCAGCAGGGTATTGGTTAACCCCACCATAAATACGCGTGCGTAGGTGTCGCCCTCGGTGTAATCAATCAGATGCTGAACGATGCCGAAACCGGCGCTGCGCTCCAGAAAGCCAAAGCCGGAAGTAATGCCGCGATTAGCAAGATTGATCACTGTGTTGTGGATGAGATAACCCACTACAGCGACCACTGCCACAATCGCGAGAATCTGGTAAAGCCAGGCGCGAACCGTAGGATTACCGAATGAAAAATCCCTTTTTACGGTTGGGCGTTGCGACATGTTGAAACCTCAGTGAAGAATACGCGTGGGCACCGCAGAAAGCGGTGCCCGACTGGCAGAAAAACCTTAGCGAACCGGTGGTGCGTACTGAATGCCCCCTTGATTCCAGAGCGCATTCTGGCCGCGCGCGATTTTCAGCGCGCTATCTTTACCCACATTGCGATCGAACACTTCCTGATAGTTACCCACCTGTTTAATGATGTTGTAAGCCCACTTATTATCCAGCTTGAGATCTTTACCGAAGTCGCCTTCTGCACCCAGCAGGTGCGCCATATCTGGCGTGGTAGGTTTCGCCACCATGTCATCCACATTCTTCGAGCTGATTCCCATCTCTTCCGCATTCAGCATGGCGTACAGGGACCATTTCACGATGGTGAACCAGTCATCATCACCGCGACGCACCACCGGGCCCAGCGGCTCTTTTGAGATCACTTCCGGCAGGACAATAAACTCTTCTGGCTTACCAAGCTTGATACGCAGGGCATAAAGCTGTGACTGATCGGAGGCGAGGGTATCGCAACGGCCGCTGTCCAGCGCCTTCGCAGATTCGTCAGAACGGTCAAAGGTGACCGGCGTATATTGCATTTTATGGGTTTTGAAGTAGTCCGCGACGTTCAGCTCGGTATCGGTACCGGCCTGGATACATACGGTGGCCCCATCCAGCTCTTTGGCGCTTTTCAGGCCCGCTTTCTGATGCGTCAGGAAGCCAATGCCGTCGTAGTAGTTCACACCGGCGAACAGGAAGCCCATGCCGCCGTCGCGCGAGGAGGTCCAGGTGGTATTACGCGAGAGGATATCCACTTCACCCGACTGCAGGGCAGTGAAGCGCTCTTTGGCCGTCAGCGGGGTATATTTTACTTTTGTGGCGTCACCAAAAACGGCGGCCGCTGCAGCGCGGCAGACATCGACGTCGATACCGGTAAATTTACCGCTGGCATCAGCATAGGAGAACCCCGGTAAACCATCGCTGATACCACACTGCACAAACCCTTTCTTCTTAATGGCATCCAGCGTTGTGCCGGCATGCGCTTGTTGGGCAACGGCAAACAGCGAGGCTGCAGCGACCAGAGTGGAAAGCATCATCTTTTTCATAAAGCATCCTGTGTGGCGATATCGTGTGTTGTTATGTTTGCGCGCACTTTACTGTGCGCTTATCTCTTTCTATGGCCTGAGCCATCCACAACTCTGCAAAGCTGATGCCAGGTTTACAGAATCCTGAATTCACCGGAAATATCTGCTCACAAGCAGAAGTATCCGGAAAGTCACGGCTACTATCGCGCACCAAAAGGCGGCATGACGAGTCGCCACGATCACAAATAGTGCAAAAAGTTTCACTATATGGAAGCAGTGTGAGCTAACGCTCATGGAAGGGATGTATAGCAGGGCAGGTTTACCGCTGAACCGGTTCAGGATCACGGCCATTGGGGGAACAGAGTGCAACAAAAGTCAAATCGCGCCCGATATCAGGGCAATTTCAGGCGCTAAGAGAGGCGGGAAATCACGCAGGGAATTGCAACTATCGTTACCATTTTGACGACAATTGTTTCATGCGTTGCTATGCATCAGACGCACAAACAAAAACGCCAGCCCTAAGGCTGGCGTTATCGCAGCAACGAACAATTAGTTCATGCCGTATTTTTTCAGCTTCTTACGCAGAGTACCACGGTTGATACCCATCATCAGGGCTGCACGGGTCTGGTTGCCACGGGTATACTGCATCACCATGTCCAACAGAGGCTGCTCGACTTCAGCCAGTACCAGCTCATACAGGTCACTCACATCCTGACCGTTCAGTTGAGCAAAATAGTTCTTCAGTGCCTGTTTAACCGAATCACGCAGAGGCTTTTGCGTCACCTGATCCTGTGAGTTAACGGTAGAAACGGTCAGTACGTCAGAATTTACGCGTTGTTCGAACATAGTTCTTTCAGCTCTTTATTTCGTTTACGCAAGATTTTCGAAGTATGCCTCCAACGCCTCCAGCTGTTCGCTGGCATCCTCTATGGCGTTGAATGTGCGCCGAAACTGGTCGTCAGGAGCACTTTCCTGTAAATACCAGGAAACGTGTTTTCGGGCAATACGGTATCCTTTGCGCTGACCGTAAAAGTCGTGCAGCTCCCGTATGTGTCCAATCAGCATATGCTTCACTTCAGCCAGCGGCTTCGGTGCCAGCAGCTCCCCTGTGTCCAGATAATGCTGGATTTCCCGGAAGATCCACGGTCTTCCCTGAGCAGCGCGACCAACCATCAGAGCATCGGCTCCGGTATAGTCGAGCACCGCTCTGGCTTTGTGCGGGTCAGTAATGTCACCATTCGCGATAACCGGAATGGTGACGCTCTGCTTAACTGTCCGAATGCTGTCGTATTCAGCATGCCCTTCAAACAAACAGGCGCGCGTGCGGCCATGAATGGTCAGAGCCTGAATGCCACAGCGTTCAGCCAATTGGGCAATCTCTACACAATTACGATTTTCTTTGTCCCAGCCGGTGCGAATCTTCAGCGTAACCGGTACATCCACTGCGTTCACCACCGCACGGAGGATAGACTCCACCAGTTGCGGGTGCTGCAGCAGCGCTGAGCCAGCCATCTTACGATTCACTTTTTTAGCCGGGCAGCCCATATTGATATCGATAACCTGCGCGCCTGACGCCACATTAATGCGCGCGGCGGCAGCCATCTCATCAGGATCGCAACCGGCAATCTGCACGGCACGAATCCCGGGCTCGTCACTATGCACCATACGCAACCGCGATTTGTCACTGGCCCAAACTTCCGGGTTTGATGACAGCATCTCGGAGACAGTCATGCCGGCGCCGTTCTCGTAACATAGCGTGCGAAATGGCTTATCGGAAACTCCGGCCATAGGTGCAGCAATGAGTCGATTACGTAGCTGATGGTGTCCAATGCGCATGAAAAAGAAGTGACCCTAACTGTTCGCAAGGCGGCGTATATTACGCATTTTTTCAGGAAGATGAAAGGCCAAACTTTGAACAATGCGCCGTAAAAAAGCAGGGGAATCAGGGTCACAGAGCGGGCTTTTAGCAATACTCTTTATAATTCAGTTAATTAAAAAAATACGCCGAAATTGTGACCAAACGTTTTTCTAAAAATATGCGCGAAATCACAATATAAAAAACGCCACTTCCCTCAATTAACCAGAGAAATGGCGGTATCCAGGCGAAAAAGCGACCTGTTTTTATCAGGTTGCTGGTGGAGATTGCATCACTCGACAACCAGACGGCCATACAGCGGCTGAACAGGACGGCTGTTGCCCTGTGCACCCAGTGCCACACTAAAAGCCTGTAGCTGCGCTGCAGAAGCTGATACAGGTTGCTTCATCACCAGCCAGCGCACGCCTTCGCTACAGGGCGGTGTCGTCAGTGAACCGCTAAAGCGGAAGTAGTGGCGATCGACAGGCAGCAGTGACGTGATGTCTACATCCTCCTGCAGCGTGGCGGACTGATCAACCTGCGCGGGCAGCGCATCAAGCAGTGTACCCAGCACCGGATTCGCGCTTCCCGTGACAAACATCACCCCAATTACAGCCAGCTGCTGCTGCTGATTACTGAAAACAAAATGGCCCTCAAGCGGATAGCGTTTGCCATCAATCAGATTCTCGCTCGGGGTATGGAAATGAAACTGTTTGAGCGTGAAGGTCTCGTCATCCAGTTTCAGCGTATCACCTTGCTGCAGATTGACCTGCACAGTATGGCCATTATTAACAATCGCTGCCTGGCGCGCCTGCAGCTCCAGCGCCAGCGCAGGCAGCCTGGCGTAAACTGCCTGACGGATATCAATGGGTGACTGGTTCACGCCCTGTTTGCAAAGGTGGAAATCCGGAGAGAGATCGCCCCAGTGTTGGGGTTGCGCGTAATCCCAGGCGGCAGCCTGAACGTGAGCATAAGGCGCCGCTGCCAGGAGCAGGGCGAACAAAGAGTGTTTGATTTTCATTATCACGATTCACTAAGCGATTTATCATTGTCAGGCACCGCATGGGGCACCGGTAACAGGGATAGCGCTATCGCCTGGGGCAGGAGTGTAATGATTCGAGTGTAAAGAAACGGCAGAGCAGGTTTTTTGAGACAGGTCTCGGGTGGGCTGCGGCCAGCATGGGCTGACCGCAGTAAAGCTTAGCGGCGCACGCCGGTGATGCGGCACCACTCCTCTTTCTCCGCCACGGCATCCAGCGCAAAGCGATCCGCATAAGCTTCACATACCGCTTCTGCCTGGCTGGCCAGCACGCCTGACAACCCGAGATGGCCACCGGATTTAGGCAGCACGCTAATCAGCGGCGCCAGTTCACGCAGTGGGCCTGCCAGGATATTCGCCACCACGACATCCGCCTGCAGATTGTCGGGTTGCTGATGCGGCAGATAGAGCGAGAGACGATCGGCCACGCCATTACGCTCGGCGTTATCGCGGCTGGCCTGGATCGCCTGCGGATCGATATCGATGCCGATCGCCTGCGCAGCCCCCAGCTTCAGGGCAGCAATGGCGAGGATCCCCGAACCGCAGCCGAAATCGATCACGGTTTTGCCCTGCAGATCGAGGCCGTCCAACCAGCTCAGGCACAGCGACGTCGTCGGATGCGTGCCGGTGCCAAAGGCCAGGCCGGGATCCAGCATCACATTGACTGCATCCGGATCGGGCACATCCCGCCAGCTCGGACAGATCCACAGACGCTCACCGAAACGCATCGGGTGGAAGTTATCCATCCACTCGCGCTCCCAGTCTTTATCTTCGATCTGCTCGATCTTATGGCGAAACGCTGATCCCAGCAGCGGGTGCTGGCTCAGCATCGCCACTACGTCATCCATATCGGTTTCGGCGTCAAACAGCCCAATTACATCGGTATCGCCCCACAGGCGGGTTTCACCCGGCAGCGGTTCATAGACCGGGTTATCGTGCGTATCCTGAAAGGTAACGGAAACAGCACCTGCATCCATCAGCGCATCGCTGAGGGTTTCGGCGTGCTCGCCGGTGCTGTTAATTTTAATTTGAATCCATGGCATAGCGGTTCTCTTTATTCCAGTGCAGCGTCGCGCGCGTCAGGCGAGCTGCCAAACAAATTGCCTGCCAGGAAGGCCAGCAGACTTAAGATCAAAGACGGTACGATAGGGTGGAAACCCCAGGGTTCAATGTGCAGACCGGCAAGCAGCGTATAGCAGCCAGCACCTGCCAGCATGCCGCTGAGGGCACCGGCGGCATTAGCGCGCTCCCAATACAGCCCCAGCACCAGCGGCCACAGGAATACCGCTTCCAGGCCACCAAACGCCAGCAGGTTCAGCCAGATAATCATATCCGGCGGATTCCACGCCGCCAGCAGCAGTAGCAGACCGAGCACAAAGGTAATCGTGCCTGAAATCATCCGCAGACGTGCTTCGTTCTCGCTGTGCTGCGGCGCAATACGCAGGTAGAGATCTTTGATCAGCGTAGCGGAGGATTGCAGCAGCTGCGCATTTATCGTGGACATGATCGCCGCCATCGGCGCAGCGAGAAAGATCCCCGCCGCCATCGGTGGCAGTACGGTGATCATTAGCGTAGGGATCACCCGGTCCGGAATGGTCAGGTCGGGGATAATCGCCCGGCCCAGTGCACCCGCCAGATGCATACCCAGCATCAGCACCACCACCACGATTGTGCCCAGCACAATGCCACGATGCATCGCTTTACTGTCTTTATAGGAGATACAGCGCACCGCCGTGTGCGGCAGGCCGATCACCCCGAAACAGACCAGCACCGCGAACGAGCTAAGGAAAGTCGGGTTGATTACATTGCCTACGCCTTCCGGCGAGACCAGCTGTGGATCGATTGTGCGCAATTTGGTCACGGCCGTCTCCAGACCGCCGGCCTGATGGATCACCGCAAACAGCAGCAGAAAAGTGCCCACCAGCATCACCAGTCCCTGCATCGCGTCGTTAAGCACGCTGGCACGAAAGCCGCCAAAGGCGGTATACAGCGCGATGGTACCGCCAAAAATCAGCAGGCCGGTATCGTAAGGGATGCCGGCCGCAGTTTCGAGCAGACGCGCGCCGCCAATGAACTGCACCGTCATCGCACCGATAAATGCCACCAACAGGGCGATACTCGCCAGCCAGATCAGCAGCGGACTGCGATAGCGGCCATACAGCATGTCGTTAAGGGTCACCGCATTGTAGCGGCGCGCCAGAATAGCGAACTTTTTCCCCAACACGCCCAGCGACAGCCACACGGCAGGCACCTGAATCATCGCCAGCAATACCCAGCCAAGACCATATTTATAGGCTGCACCGGGCCCGCCGATAAACGAACTGGCGCTGATATAGGTGGTGGTGATAGTCATGGCGAGCACAAATCCGCCCATGGAGCGGCTGCCCAGAAAATATTCGGTGAGGAAGTTGCCCTGGCGCTGTTTGCGCATGGCAAACACCGAAAGCCCGGCGATCAACACCAGATACGCCAGCAGAGGCAGAATGATTTCAGTTTCCATCGCGATCCTCCAGCGACATATCGCGGAACACCACACGCACCATCAGCCCGCACAGGCCGATAAACAGCAGGGGAACAAACACGCAGGAGAGCTCAAACCACAGCGGCAAACCGGTTATCCCGCTTTGGGTGCCACCAAGCCAGGCAGAAACGCCCCACACGGCAAGATACGCCAGCGTCAGATATAACGACCAGCGCGCCTCTTTGTTCGCTTGTAAAAAACGCCCATCCATTATGCAACCTCAAAGGTAACAAAAATGAAAAAGGCCGGATTAACCGGCCTCTGCATGACTCTGCGCTACGCTTACTTCTCGTGCAGGCCGAGTTTTTTCTCCAGATAGTGGATGTTGGTGCCACCCTGCTGGAAGTTTTCGTCGGACATGATTTTCATCTGCAGCTCGACGTTAGTCTTAATGCCGTCGATGATCAGCTCCGCCAGCGCATTTTTCATGCGCGAGATCGCCACATCACGGTTTTCACCGTAGGTGATCAGCTTGCCAATCATGGAATCATAATACGGCGGCACGCTGTAGCCGGCGTAGATATGCGATTCCCAGCGCACGCCAAAACCGCCTGGCGCGTGGAAACGGGTAATCTTGCCCGGGCTTGGCAGGAAGGTGTTCGGATCTTCGGCGTTGATACGACACTCAACCGCATGACCGCGTACAATCACGTCTTCCTGTTTGATCGACAGCGGCTGACCGGCAGCAATACGCAGCTGCTCTTTGATCAGATCCACGCCGGTGATCATCTCGGTAACCGGATGCTCAACCTGAATACGGGTGTTCATCTCAATGAAGTAGAACTCACCGTTTTCGTACAGGAATTCGAACGTACCCGCACCGCGATAGCCAATCTCAACACACGCGTTAGAGCAGCGCTCGCCGATATAGCGACGCAGTTCCGGCGTGATGCCTGGCGCAGGCGCTTCTTCGACCACTTTCTGGTGACGACGCTGCATTGAGCAGTCACGTTCTGCCAGATAGATGGCGTTGCCCTGGCCGTCGGCCAGCACCTGAATCTCGATATGGCGTGGGTTCTCGAGGAATTTCTCCATGTAGACCATGTCGTTATTGAAAGCCGCTTTGGCCTCCGCTTTCGTCATGCCAATGGATTGCTCAAGATCCTTCTCGTTGCGTACGACACGCATACCGCGACCGCCGCCGCCGCCGGAGGCTTTAATAATGACCGGATAGCCGATGCGCTTCGCGATGGCACGGTTTTTATCCATGTCCTCGGTCAGCGAGCCGTCGGAGCCCGGTACGGTTGGTACACCCGCTTTCTTCATCGCGGTAATCGCAGACACTTTGTCACCCATCAGGCGAATGGTGTCGGCTTTTGGACCGATGAAGATAAAGCCGGAGCGCTCAACCTGCTCGGCAAAATCGGCGTTCTCAGAGAGGAAGCCGTAACCCGGGTGGATCGCAACTGCGCCGGTAATTTCGGCAGCAGAGATCAGGGCCGGGATATTCAGATAACTTTTGACCGACTGCGCCGGGCCGATGCAGACAGTTTCGTCTGCCAGCAGCACGTGCTTCAGGTCGCGGTCTGCCGTGGAGTGTACCGCAACAGTCTTGATGCCCAGCTCTTTGCAGGCACGCAGAATGCGCAGGGCGATCTCACCACGGTTAGCAATGACAATTTTATCCAGCATGCTTCGCCTCGTTATTCGATGACGACCAGCGGCTCGTCAAATTCAACCGGTTGGCCGCTTTCCACCAGGATCGCCTTCACAACGCCGGATTTATCGGCTTCGATCTGGTTCATCATTTTCATCGCTTCAACGATGCACAGGGTATCGCCCGCGTTGACCTTCTGGCCCACTTCCACGAAGGCTTTCGCGTCCGGGCTTGGGGTGCGATAGAAGGTACCGACCATCGGTGAACGCACGATATGACCGCTCATTTCTGGTTTTGCCGCTTCAACAGGTGCGGCTGCCGGCGCGACTGCCGCTGCCAGCGCAGGTTGCTGCTGCTGCATCATTGGCGCAGCATAAGCCTGCTGCATAACCGGATAACCCATGCTGGCAGGTGAACGGCTGATACGAACGGACTCTTCACCTTCGGAGATCTCCAGCTCTGCGATGCCGGACTCTTCAACCAGTTCGATCAGTTTTTTAATTTTACGAATATCCATGAGTGTGGTTCCGTACTCTGTTTAATTGGAATGTGACAGGCGTTTTACTGCCGTTTGTAAAGCCCACGAGTATCCATCTGCGCCAAGTCCACAGATGACGCCGGTGGATACATCGGAAAGATAGGAGTGATGTCGGAACGGTTCGCGTGCATGCACATTAGAGAGATGCACCTCAATAAAGGGAATGCTTACCGCCAACAGGGCATCACGCAGCGCAACGCTGGTATGCGTGAACGCAGCCGGGTTGATAATGATGTAGTCCACATTGCCACGGGCTTCATGGATACGATCAATCAGCTGGAACTCTGCGTTCGATTGCAAATGACTCAATTTCACATGGTGCTGATCGGCCTGCTGCGTCAGATCGCTGACAATCTGCGCCAGCGTAGTGTGACCATACTTGTCAGGCTCGCGCGTACCCAGCAGGTTCAGGTTGGGTCCGTTCAACAGCAGTATGTGAAATTTGTGCGCCATCTTGCGGCTATCTCCTGCAATCAGTGAGGCATCGCGTAAAATACCGCGACATCCTTCATTTGTCACTCTTCAGAGTGAAAAAGAAGACTTCGCTTGCAATAAAGCCGGGCATTATATCCGTTTCGAGGCAATTCGCAGCAAAATACTGGTCTTATCTGCGAAGTTGATCCGGAGCGGCCCGAAGGCCACACGTTTTAACAGAAATCGCAGCAGGAACACAACCGCAGAGAAGTTATCGGGAGAAGAGTCTGCGTAACTTATTGTAACGCCAGCCTAACAGCACCAGCGCTAACAGCGCATAAATCCACGGCTGCGGTGAAAAGACTTTTACTGACCACAAATAGTGTATCGGCGCGAGGATCGCCACCAGATAGATACCGTTATGCAGGGTTTGCCAGCGCCGGCCGAGTTTGCGCTGCGCGCGTTGAAAAGAGGTGATGGCAAGCGCAAACAGCACCACCCAGCTGATCATCCCCAGTAACAGATAAGGTCGCGACAGGATTTCGCTGCCCAGCAAGCGCAGATGATCGTAGCCCAGCTCCAGCAGGTAGTAACTGGTGAGGTGCAAACTGGCCCAGGCAAAACACCATACGCCAAGCAGGCGGCGGGTGCGGATCAGCAGCGGCTGTTTCAGGTAGCGCGTCAGCGGGCTAACCAGCAGCGTGGCGAGCAGCAACTTAAGCGCCATTCTGCCGGTAAAGTGCTGGATATCTTTCGCCGGATCGGCGCTCAGCCAGCCCTGAATGGCTGCCATAAACAGATAAACCAGCGGCAGAAAGGCCGCCAGATGCAGTACCACTTTGAGTACAGTAATATGGCGAAGGGTCAGGCGCACTCAATAGTTCTCCCGTAAATCGAGGCCGCGATAGAGCGAAGCCACCTCTTTGGCGTAACCGTTAAACAGCAGCGTAGGCTGGCGCTCGACGTTGAGAATACCGCCTGAGCCAATAAAGCGCTCCGTGGCCTGCGACCAGCGTGGATGATTCACATGCGGATTAACGTTAGCGTAGAAGCCGTACTCATTGGCCGCGATCTGGCTCCAGGTCGTCGGTGGGCGATCGTGCGTCAGGGTGATTTTAACGATCGATTTAATGCCCTTAAAACCGTATTTCCACGGCACCGTCAGGCGGATGGGGGCGCCATTTTGCGGTGGCAGCGCTTTGCCGTAGACACCGGTGCTCAGGAGCGTGAGCGGGTGCATCGCTTCATCCAGCCGCAGACCTTCCACATAAGGGTAGTCCAGCCCTCCGCCGATAAAGCGATCCTTCTGGCCCGGCATCTGATCAGGCGCATAGAGCGTCTGGAAGGCAACGTAACGCGCATTGCTGGTGGGCTCAGCCAGCTTCAGCAGTTTATTCAGTTCAAAACCTACCCATGGAATGACCATCGACCACGCTTCGACGCAGCGCATCCGATAAATACGCTGCTCCATGGCAAAGCGTTTAAAGATGTCATCCATATCCAGCGTCAGCGGTTTGGCGACTTCCCCTTCAATACGCAGCTGCCACGGATCGGTTTTGAGCGTGCCGGCGTTGGCGGCCGGGTCGGCTTTATCGAGGCCGAATTCATAGAAGTTGTTGTAGCCGGACACTTTATCAAAGGGCGTCAGCGGTAAATCAGCCTGCCAGGCGGCCGGTTTGGTAAATTGCAGATCGCGCCCGGCCGGCGCTGGCGGACGGTCATTGCCTTTAAACCAGCTCAGCACGTCGGCCTGCGCAGCGCCAGGCAGCGCAGCGGCTGCGGCACCCAGCCCCAGTGCTTTCAGTACCTGACGGCGGCGCAGAGCAAAGATGCTTTCCGGTGTAACATCAGCTTCGGTAAGAGGGCGATTGAACTTCATGGTGTTCTCCGGCGAATAAAGTAACTGCGTTCAGCATGCTAAAGTGCCGCCCGTCATGCCATTTTCGCGGGCAAAATATGAAATTTCCTGGCTCATACGCTCTGTTGAGAATAGGCCGAAAAAGCCGGAGCGAAAGTCAGTGGCGCAATCTTTACCGTTATACTCGCGCTTCGGCAATATTGCTGCCGGGATGGCGCTGATCTGCACGGTTATTTGTGATATTTTGCTCAGGTTTGCGCCATCAGGGCTGGCGCGGACGGCTGACACCGTTCATAACCGCAGTGATACAGGCACAGGGATGCGATTAACAACTAAGTTTTCTGCGTTTATTACATTATTAAGCTTGCTGGCGATGTTACTCATGCTGGTAGGCTGCGCTTTTAGTTTTATCTGGCTTTCGCAGCAGCGCGTGGAAAATCGCGTACAGACGCTGGCGACCGAGGTAGACAGAGCGCTGGCGACGCAATCGCCGCAGTCGCTGGCACAATGGCTGACGCGTCTGATGCCCGTAATCAACGCGGAGCAAATTGAGCTGCACAATGGCAACAGCACCATTTTCCAGCTGGCCCGCCATGAAAATCCAATGCTGGAGGATGAGCCAAACCGCTTTATCCAGTTCGACATTCCGCTGATGCACGGGCCCGGCCTCTCACTGCGCGTAGTAGTACTTGATCCCGCTAAAACCTGGTTTCGCTCTTTTACCGGCGCTTATACGCTGGTCGTGCTTCTGACCGTGGTGGCGATTATGTCGGCGCTGCTGGTGATGACGCACCGCTGGCTCAACCGGCGCTGGCAGCACATGGAGCGGCTGGAGGCGCGCGCCGAGCGTATTCTGGCTGGCGATCGCATACCGCGCAGCGACGCGGTGGCGGAGTGGCCGCCCAAAGCCAGTCGTGCCATTGATACTTTGCTCAGCGATCTTCAGGAAGCCGGCGAACAGCGGCTGCGTATCGATACCTTGATCCGTACGTTTGCCGCACAGGATTCGCGCACCGGGCTAAACAACCGCCTGTTCTTTGATAACCAACTGGCCACGCTACTGGAGGATCAGGAAGATGTGGGTACGCACGGCGTGGTGATGATGGTGCGCCTGCCGGATCTCGATACTCTGCATGAAACCCTCGGCCCGACGCTGGTGGAGGAGTACCTGTTTGATTTGATCAACATGCTCTCTACCTTTGTACTGCGCTATCCCGGTGCGCTGCTGGCGCGCTATTTCCGCAGTGACTTCGCCGTGCTGCTGCCGCACCGTACATTGAAAGAGGCCAACAGCATCGCCGATCAGCTGGTCAACGCCGTGGACTCTCTGCCGCCCATGCGCATGATTGACCGTGACGATCTGATTCACATCGGCATCAGCGCCTGGCACAGCGGGCAGAGCGTGCCGCAGGTCATGGAAGATGTCGAGCTGGCCACGCGCCGTGCTGCGTTGCAGGGCGGCAATAACTGGTCAGTGGGCGAGGGCAACGCGCTGGATATGGGGCGCGGCAGCGTGCGCTGGCGTACCTTGCTGGAAAATACGCTCAACCGCGGCGGCCCGCGTCTGTATCAGAAACCGGCCGTGCTGCTGGACGGGAAGGTTCACCATCGTGAAATGCTGGCGCGCGTGTTTGATGGCGATAAAGAGGTGGTGTCCGGCGAGTTTATGCCGCTGGTGCTGCAGCTGGGGCTGGCAGAAAGCTGGGATCGCCAGCTGGTCACGCGTATTGCTGCGCTCTCTGAAGTGTGGCCGGATGAGACCCTGGCGCTGCCGCTGAACATCGATTCGCTTCTGCAGCGCCCCTTCCAGGTCTGGCTACAAAAACTGCTATTGCAGTGCAATAAATCGCAACGCAGGCGATTTTTATTTGAACTTGCAGAGGCGGATGTCTGTCAACACATCAATCGCTTAATGCCGGTTTTTCGGATGCTGGCGGCATTTGGCTGCCGTATTGCGGTGGATCAGGCCGGATTAACGGTGGTGAGCAGCGCGTATATCAAACAGCTCCCGATTGAGGTGATTAAGCTTGATCCGGGCCTGGTGCGCAACATTGAGCGTCGTACAGAAAATCAGCTGTTTGTGCAGAGTTTGCTGGAGGTATGTACATCCACGCCAACCAGGGTGTTTGCTGCGGGCGTGCGTACGCGCGCCGAATGGCAAACCCTGGCAGGATTAGGGGTGTCAGGCGGTCAGGGCGACTTCTTTGCGCCTTCACTACCGGTCAACAGTAACGTCAAGAAGCACTCACAACGTTACCGTATTTAGCCCTTCGGTAGCGGATCTGCCTGCAGGCAGCCATTTTTCTGCGTCAGGATACGCTCAGCCGGTTCCCCTGGTGGGCGGAAATGTTAGATTTTATGTCGGAATTCACCCGCTCATGCCGGTGAATTTGCGTTTAAAAGTGCCGGTTAGCGCCATTTAACAACGACGGATGCGCAGCGCGCTGACCTGAAAAACGCATCAGCATATTTTTTCACCGAAGCAGAACGTTTTTGCGCCTTGTAGCGGCTTCGCGTGGTTGGTAAAGTAGGCGGATTTTATTTTCCGCCCCCAGCTTGCAGGATTATCCCTTAGTATGTTTAAAAAATTTCGTGGCATGTTTTCCAATGACTTGTCCATTGACCTGGGTACTGCCAATACCCTGATTTACGTAAAAGGACAAGGCATCGTGCTGAACGAGCCTTCTGTGGTTGCCATCCGTCAGGATCGTGCCGGCTCGCCAAAGAGCGTAGCGGCTGTCGGTCATGATGCAAAGCAGATGCTTGGCCGTACGCCTGGCAACATCGCCGCTATCCGTCCGATGAAAGACGGCGTGATCGCCGACTTCTTCGTCACCGAGAAGATGCTCCAGCACTTCATCAAGCAGGTGCACAGCAACAGCTTTATGCGCCCAAGCCCGCGCGTACTGGTGTGTGTACCCGTTGGTGCTACCCAGGTTGAGCGCCGTGCGATTCGTGAATCTGCGCAGGGCGCAGGCGCACGTGAGGTGTTCCTGATTGAAGAGCCGATGGCTGCCGCTATCGGTGCCGGCCTGCCCGTATCCGAAGCGACCGGTTCGATGGTGGTCGATATCGGTGGGGGAACCACTGAAGTTGCCGTTATCTCCCTGAACGGCGTGGTGTACTCCTCTTCTGTACGTATTGGTGGCGATCGCTTCGATGAAGCTATCATTAACTACGTACGCCGCAACTACGGTTCCCTGATTGGTGAAGCGACTGCGGAGCGTATCAAGCATGAGATCGGTTCTGCTTACCCGGGCGACGAAGTCCGCGAAATCGAAGTGCGCGGTCGTAACCTGGCAGAAGGCGTCCCGCGCGGCTTTACGCTGAACTCTAATGAAATTCTGGAAGCGCTGCAGGAGCCGCTGACCGGCATCGTGAGCGCGGTGATGGTAGCGCTGGAGCAGTGCCCGCCGGAGCTGGCATCTGATATCTCCGAGCGCGGCATGGTTCTGACCGGTGGTGGCGCACTGCTGCGTAACCTTGATCGTCTGCTGATGGAAGAGACCGGGATTCCGGTAGTGGTGGCAGAAGATCCGCTGACCTGCGTCGCGCGCGGTGGCGGTAAAGCCCTGGAAATGATCGACATGCATGGCGGCGATTTGTTCAGCGAGGAGTAACTCCTCAACGGCTGCGACCGTGGTCAAATTGCGCAGGGAATAGCGCCTTAGGCGATGCTGCGCACGACGGCGAACAGCGTCCAGCCCTGGAGGCGTTAGTCATGCGACTAACGCTTCTTCCCTGATGTCGAGGAACACGCAGAATTTATGAAGCCGATTTTTAGCAGGGGGCCTTCCCTGCAGTTGCGCCTTTTTCTGGCGGTCATTGTAGCTATCGCGATTATCATCGCTGACAGCCGCGTGAGCACCTTCTCCCAGATTCGCAACTACCTGGACACGTCGGTCAGTCCATTTTACTTTCTGGCAAACGGCCCACGACAGCTTCTTGACGGCGTTTCCGAAACGCTGGCGTCACGCCAGCAGCTGGAGCTCGAGAACAGAGCGCTGCGCCGTGAGCTCTTCCTGAAAAACAGCGACCTGCTGATGCTGGGGCAATACAAGCAGGAGAACGCGCGTCTGCGTGAGCTGCTCGGCTCACCGCTGCGTCAGGATGAGCACAAAATGGTGACGCAGGTGATCTCCACCGGCACCGATCCCTATACCGATCAGGTAGTCATCGACAAAGGCAGCGTAAACGGTGTTTACGAAGGTCAGCCGGTGATTAGCGATAAAGGCGTGGTCGGACAGGTTGTTGCGGTCGGTCAGCTGACCAGCCGCGTGCTGCTGATCTGTGATGCGTCGCATGCGCTGCCGATTCAGGTGCTGCGCAACGATATTCGCGTTATTGCCGCCGGTAACGGCTGTAGCGAGGATCTGCAGCTGGAGCATCTGCCTGGTAACACCGATATTCGCGTGGGCGATGTGCTGGTGACTTCTGGTTTAGGCGGTCGCTTCCCGGAAGGGTATCCGGTTGGCGTGGTCTCATCGGTGAAAGTCGATACGCAACGTGCCTATACCGTAATCCAGGCGCGTCCGACCGCTGGCCTGCAGCGCCTGCGCTATCTGCTGCTGCTGTGGGGCGCGGATAAAAACGGTGAAATGCCGATGGCGCCGGACGAAGTGCACCGGGTGGCCAACGAACGCCTGATGCAGATGATGCCGCAGGTCCTGCCGCCCGCCGGGGAGATGGGGCCACCGGCACCCGCCGCGATGCAGCAGGGTCAGCAAATGGGACCACCGTCGCCGTCCGCTAACGGCCGTTCGCAGGGTACGCCGGCGAACGTACGCGGAGGCCAGCCTTGAGTCGCTATCGCAGCCAGGGACGTTGGGTTATCTGGCTGTCCTTTCTGATTGCTCTTATCCTGCAAATCATGCCCTGGCCGGAACAGCTCTATATGTTCCGGCCGTCATGGCTATTGCTGATTCTTATCTACTGGGTACTGGCGTTACCGCACCGCGTGAATGTTGGCACGGGCTTTGTGCTTGGCGCGCTGATGGACCTGATTGCCGGCTCCACGCTCGGCGTGCGTGCGCTGGCCTTCAGCATTATCGCGTATCTGGTGGCCTTCAAATTTCAGCTATTCCGAAATCTGGCGTTGTGGCAGCAGGCATTAATGGTTATGGTGCTGTCGCTGGCGGTGGATGTGATTGTTTTCTGGGCGGAATTCCTGGTGATCGACATCTCTTTCCGCCCGGAAATCTTCTGGAGTAGCGTAGTCGACGGCATTCTGTGGCCCTGGCTATTCTTATTAATGAGAAAGATACGCCGTCAGTTTGCCGTTCAGTAAGGAATACAATGATAACCCTGTACCTGGCTTCTGGCTCACCGCGTCGGCGTGAGCTATTAACACAGCTTGGCCTGCGCTTTGAGCGCCTGATCACCGAAGTGGAAGAGCAGCGTCAGCCGGATGAAGCGGCTGAAGCTTACGTACGCCGCCTGGCGCAGGATAAGGCGCGTGCGGGCGTGCGCGTGGCGCCGCAGGACCTGCCGGTGCTGGGTGCCGATACCATCGTGGTGCTCAACGGCGAAGTGCTGGAGAAACCGCGTGATGCAGCGCATGCCGCGCAGATGCTGCGCAAACTCTCCGGACACACGCATCAGGTGATGACCGCGGTGGCGCTGGCGGATACACAGGGCGAACTCGATTGTCTGGTGACCACGGATGTGACTTTCCGCACGATCGGTGCCGGGGAGATTGCGCACTATATCGCCAGTGGCGAGCCGATGGATAAAGCCGGTGCGTATGGCATACAGGGCTTTGGCGGCAATTTCGTGCGCAGGATTAATGGAAGTTATCACGCCGTAGTAGGTCTGCCGCTGGTGGAAACCGGTGAGCTGCTGAGCCATTTTCAGTCGCTGCGTGCGTTAAGGGGACAAGATGACGGCTGAACTGCTGGTGAATGTAACACCTTCTGAAACCCGTGTTGCCTATATTGATGGCGGCATTCTGCAGGAGATCCACATTGAGCGCGAAGCGCGACGCGGCATTGTGGGCAATATTTATAAAGGGCGCGTCAGCCGTGTGCTGCCGGGCATGCAGGCGGCGTTTGTGGATATCGGCATGGATAAAGCCGCGTTTCTGCATGCGTCTGACATCATGCCGCACACGGAGTGCGTCGCGGGTGATGAGAAAAAGAATTTTATCGTGCGCGATATCGCCGAGCTGGTGCGTCCGGGCCAGGATCTGATGGTGCAGGTGGTAAAAGATCCGCTGGGCACTAAAGGCGCCCGCCTGACCACTGACATCACTCTGCCGTCGCGTTATCTGGTCTTTATGCCGGGTGCTTCGCACGTGGGCGTTTCTCAGCGTATTGAAAGTGAAGCTGAGCGCGAACGGCTGAAAGCGGTGGTAGCCGCTTACTGTGACGATCTGGGTGGCTTTATCATTCGTACTGCCGCCGAAGGGATTGGCGAAGAGGAGCTGGCACAGGATGCCGCGTTCCTTAAGCGTCTGTGGACTAAAGTCAGCGAGCGCAAAAAGCGTAATCAGACGCGCTGCCTGCTGTACGGCGAGCTGGCGCTGGCGCAGCGCGTGCTGCGCGATTTTGCCGGCGCGGCGCTGGACCGCATTCGGGTAGATTCACGCCTGACCTGCGACCTGCTGGTGGAGTTCACCGGCGAGTACATCCCGGAGATGGCAAGTAAGCTTGAGCTCTACAGCGGCAAACAGCCGATTTTCGATCTTTTCGATGTAGAGAACGAGATTCAGCGCTCGCTGGAGCGCAAGGTTGAGCTGAAATCCGGCGGCTACCTGATCATCGATCAAACGGAAGCGATGACCACGGTAGATATCAACACCGGCGCGTTTGTTGGTCATCGTAATCTCGATGAAACCATTTTCAATACGAATATCGAAGCGACTCAGGCCATTGCCCGTCAGCTGCGGCTGCGCAATTTGGGCGGCATTATCATCATCGATTTTATCGACATGAGTAACGACGATCACCGTCGTCGCGTGCTGCATTCGCTGGAGAGCGCGCTGAGCAAAGATCGGGTGAAGACCGGTATCAACGGGTTCTCCGCGCTTGGCCTGGTGGAGATGACGCGTAAACGTACGCGTGAAAGTATTGAACATGTGCTGTGTGCGGATTGCCCGGTCTGTAAAGGGCGCGGCTCGCTGAAGACGGTGGAGACCGTCTGTTATGAGATCATGCGTGAAATAGTTCGCGTGCATCACGCCTACGACTCTGACCGCTTCCTGGTGTATGTCTCACCGGCGGTGGGGGAAGCGCTGAAGGGCGAAGAGTCCCATGCGCTGGCGGAAGTGGAAATTTTTGTCGGCAAACAGGTCAAAGTGCAGGTTGAACCGCTCTACACTCAGGAGCAGTTTGACGTCGTCATGATGTAATCATGAGCTAAACGCCGTAACCCAACGGACAGCAAGGAGAGGTGTGTGAGGCGGTTGCCGGGGATTCTATTACTGCTGCTTGCCGCAATCATTGTTATTGTGGCGCTGCTGGTCAGCGGGCTGCGCCTGGCGATGCCGCATCTCAACAACTATCGTAGCGATATTCTGCAGACTCTCTCCCGCGTCAGCGGCGTCACCGTGGACGCCAGCGAGCTGCAGGGCAAGTGGGAAAACTTTGGTCCAACCCTGCAGGTGCGCGATCTGCGTATTGATATGAAGCAGGAGGGCGAGCTTCACATTGGTCGCGTTAACCTGGCGCTGAATATCTGGCAGTCGCTGCTGCACTGGCGCTGGCAGTTCCGTGATCTCACCTTCTGGCAGCTACAGCTGGCAACCAACCGTCCGCTGCTCACCAGTGATGAAAAGACAAACAGTTTTAAACCGGCGCAAATCAACGATCTGTTTTTGCGTCAGTTCGACCACTTTGACCTGCGCGACAGCCGCATCCGTTTCCTGACGCCATCCGGCCAGCACGCTGAGCTGGCGATTCCGCGCCTGACATGGCTAAACGAGCAGAACCGCCATCGCGCCGAAGGCGAGGTGAGCCTGTCGAGCTTTACCGGCCAGCACGGTGTGGTGCAGGTTCGTCTCGATCTTAACGATGCCAATGGCTTGCTGAATGAGGGACGCATCTGGATGCAGGCGGACGATGTTGATGTGCGTCCGTGGATTGGTCGCTGGCTGCGCGACAATACCAGCCTGGAGAGCGCCCGTTTCAGCCTTGCCGCGTGGGTGAATCTGCGGGATGGTGATGTTTACGCCGGCGATCTGCTGCTGAGCAAGGGCGGTGCGCGCTGGCGTGGTGAAGAGGGCGAACATCAGCTGCAGGTTGATGGCCTGACCGCGCATCTGGCACGTTTCCAGAATGGCTGGAGCCTGGCCGTACCGCAAACCCGCATCAGTACCGATGGCGTAGCCTGGGATGCCGGTCACTTCTCGCTGCTGTGGAAGCCGGAAAATAAACAGATGATGGGCGCAGAGAGCGGGGCGGAGCTTCGCGTACGCGCGACCCGGCTCGATCTGCAGCGGCTGGCCCCGCTGGTACCGCTGTTTACTCCACTTTCACCCACCTTGCTGGATAACTGGCGCGCACTGCAGCCACGCGGTTACCTTGACGCGCTGGCGCTGGACATACCGCTGGCGCAGCCAGAGCAAACGCGTCTGCAGGCGAAGTGGCGCGATATGTCATGGCAGCACTGGAAATTACTGCCGGGCATCAGCCATCTGAGCGGGACGGCAAGCGGCAGCGTAAGTAATGGCCTGCTGGATGTGGCGATGGGCGAAGCGGAGGTGCCGTACGGTGACATGTTCCAGGCGCCGCTGCAGATTAAGCAGATCACCGGCAAGCTCAACTGGCAAAACGACAGCAACGGCCTGACTCTTGATGGTCATCAGCTGGATGTGCAGGCGCGCTCCCTGTGGGCGCGCGGCGATTTTCGCTATCAGCAAAACATCGGTAAAGCACCGCGGCTGGATATTCTGGCGGGCATTCGCGTGACGGACGCCGGTGACGCCTGGCGCTATTTCCCGACGCCGCTGATGGGCCACAATCTGACCCACTATCTGAGCGAAGCGATTAAAGGCGGCCAGGTGGATAATGCGACGCTGCTGTTCGCCGGCGATCCGCGGCTGTTCCCGTTTAAACACCATGATGGCCTGTTTGAAGTGACGGTGCCGCTGCGCAATGGCACGTATCAGTTCCAGCCGGGCTGGCCAGCCCTGCAAAACCTGGATATCGATCTCGACTTCGTTAACGACGGTCTGTGGATGAAGGCGGAACAGACGAAACTGGGCAAGGTTGATGCGCGTAACGTAAGCGCGGTGATCCCGGATTACCTCAAAGAGAAGCTGATTATCGATGGCGACCTGAGCGGTGAAGGGCAGGATATCGCTGACTACTTTAATCAGACACCGCTGAAAGAGACGCTTGGCGCCGCGCTGCAGCAGTTGCAGATTGGCGGTAACGTGCGCGGTAAACTCAACCTGGATATTCCGCTGGATGGCGAGCGGGTACACGCCAGCGGCAACGTGGTGATGAACAATAACAGCTTGCATATCAAGCCGCTGAACACCACGCTGGAGAACCTCACCGGGCGCTTCCGTTACAACAACGGGAACCTGGAGAGTGAAGAGATGCAGGCCAACTGGTTCGGACAGCCAACCGGCGTAAGTTTTACCACCACGGAGCGTCCTGACGATTTCGGGGTTAACGTTAAATTGCTGGGTGACTGGCAGTTGGCGAAGCTGAAGGCGCTGCCGGAAGCAGTCAGCAGTAAGCTGGCGGGCAACCTGCCGTGGCAGGGCAATGTCGATATTACGCTGCCGCACAAAGGTGGCGCGCATTATCAGGTCGATATCAAGGGTGATGGCAAATCAGTAAGTAGTCACTTACCTGCACCACTGGATAAAGCGGCTGGCGAAGCGTTGCCCGTCGCCATTAATGCCAGCGGCGATCTTAACAGCTTTACGCTCAGCGGTAGCGTGCGCGAACATCATCGCTTTAACAGTCGCTGGCTTCTGGAGCCGCAGCTGCGCGTTGATCGCGGCATCTGGCTGAATGATGCGAAAAGCACGCCGAAGCTGCCCGATAGCCGTGGCATGGTGCTTAATCTGCCGGCGATGGATGGCGAAGCCTGGCTCGGCCTGATGGCCGGCGGCGGTGGCTCGCGCAATGCACAGGGCGAGACCGAAGTGGGTGGCGCGCTCCTGCCGGGCGATGTGATTTTGCGGACGCCCGCTCTGACGCTGGGCGGACAGCAGTGGCATGATGTGAACGCCACCGTGACCCAAGGCCCGACCGGCAACACGCAGCTGCAGCTGGAGAGCCGTGAACTGCGCGGCAGCCTCAAAACCGCGCACCGTGCACCGTGGCAGATCGATCTGAACTACCTCTATTACAATCCTGAGTGGACGGATAAAGGTAAAAGCAGCGGCAGTTCACCGTTTAGCGGCGATAGCGGCATCGATTTCAGCAGCTGGCCGGCACTGCAGCTTAACTGCGATGAGTGCTGGCTGCGCGGACAGAAATTCGGTCATCTTAAAGCCACACTGCAACCGCAGGGCGATACGTTAGCGCTTACTAACGGCAGCGTGAATACCGGCAGCTCAACGCTGAGAGTGAATGGTGAATGGGTGAATAAGCCTGGCGATCAGCGTACCTCACTGAAAGGCAGCCTGAGTGGCGGCAACATTAACGATGCCACCAACTGGTTTGGCATGAATACGCCGCTGCGCGATGCGCCGTTTAAGGTCGATTACGATCTGCACTGGCGTGCGACGCCGTGGCAGCCCTCCGAAGAGACGCTGAGCGGCACGCTGAAAACGCACTTTGGCAAAGGCCAGATTGCCGATGTGAATACCGGCCGCGCCGGTCAGCTGCTGCGTCTGGTGAGTTTCGATGCGCTGCTGCGCAAGCTGCGATTTGATTTTAACGATACCTTTAGCGACGGTTTCTATTTCGACTCCATAAATGGCACCGCGTGGATTGAAAACGGTGTGATGCGTACCGATAACCTGCTGGTGGACGGCCTGGAGGCTGACATCGCTATGCAGGGGAAAGTTGATTTAGTTAAACGCCAGATCGATATGGAAGCGGTCGTCGCGCCGGAAATCTCTGCCTCAGTTGGTGTGGCAACTGCGTTTGTCATTAACCCGGTGGTGGGGGCGGCGGTGTTTGCTGCCAGCAAAGTGCTGGGGCCGCTGTGGAATAAGATTTCGCTGCTGCGCTATCACATCAGCGGGCCGCTGGATAAACCAGAAATCAATGAAGTGCTGCGCAAACCGCGTGATACCGATAAGAAGTGAATTTGACGCCGCCGGGGAATTGCCGCAGGCTATGACTATCCGAGCACATAATGAGTGAGAAACGATGACTCTGAATCTGGTAAGTGAGCAGTTACTAGCTGCGAACAGCATTAATCAGCAGGACCTTTTTTCCCTGTTAGGGCAGCTTTCAGAACGTCGTCTGGATTATGCCGATCTCTATTTTCAGTCCAGCTTCCATGAATCCTGGGTTCTGGAAGATAAAATCATTAAAGATGGCTCGTATCATATTGATCAGGGTGTGGGCGTACGTGCGGTGAGCGGTGAGAAAACCGGCTTCGCTTACGCCGACCAGATTACCCTGAATGCGCTGCGTCAGTCCTCCGAAGCGGCGCGCAGCATTGTGCGCGAGCAGGGCAACGGCAAAGCGCACACCCTGTCGGCGGTGATGAATCGCTCGCTGTATGCGCCGGTCAATCCGCTCGATAGCCTGACGCGCGAAGATAAAATTGCTTTATTGCATCGCGTTGATCAGGTGGCGCGCGCCGCTGACCCGCGCGTGCAGGAGGTTAACGCCAGCCTGAGCGGCGTGTATGAGCAGGTGCTGGTGGCGGCTACCGACGGTACGCTGGCTGCAGATATTCGTCCGTTGGTGCGTTTGTCGATCAGCGTGCAGGTGGAGGATCAGGGTAAGCGCGAACGCGGCTCCAGCGGCGGCGGTGCGCGTACCGGGTACGAATTCTTCCTTGCTGATGAGAGCGGCGATGTGCGAGCTGATGCCTGGGCACGCGAAGCGGTGCGCCTGGCGTTGGTAAACCTTTCCGCAGTAGCGGCACCGGCGGGTGCACTGCCGGTTGTACTGGGCGCCGGCTGGCCGGGCGTGCTGCTGCACGAAGCGGTGGGTCACGGTCTGGAAGGTGACTTTAATCGCCGCGAAACCTCTGTGTTCAGCGGTAAAATGGGGCAACTGGTCGCTTCAGAGCTCTGCACCGTGGTCGATGATGGCACCATTGAAGGCCTGCGCGGTTCACTGGCAGTGGACGATGAGGGCGTGCCGGGGCAGTACAATGTGCTGATCGAGAATGGCGTGCTGAAAGGGTATATGCAGGATAAGCTCAACGCGCGCCTGATGGGCGTGCCGCCAACCGGTAACGGTCGCCGTGAGTCCTATGCACACCTGCCGATGCCACGCATGACCAATACCTATATGCTGGCAGGTAAATCAACGCCGCAGGCGATCATCGAAAGCGTGGAATACGGCCTGTACGCACCAAACTTTGGCGGTGGTCAGGTGGATATTACGTCCGGCAAGTTTGTGTTCTCGACGTCTGAAGCCTATCTGATCGAGAACGGCAAAGTGACCAAACCGGTGAAAGGCGCGACGCTGATCGGCTCGGGTATTGAAGCGATGCAGCAGATTTCGATGGTGGGTAACGATCTGGCGCTGGATAAAGGCGTTGGCGTATGCGGTAAAGAGGGCCAGAGCGTGCCGGTTGGTGTGGGCCAGCCAACCCTGAAGCTGGATAAAATTACCGTGGGCGGTACGGCGTAAGCTTACTCTCCGCATCATGTATAAAAGGCTGCCTTCATGGCGGCCTTTTTTGTGCGTGGCAAGCAGCTGCTGCTGTTGCCGGGCAGTCCTCGCGCCGCTAATGCGGTGCCTTCGGCGTTCACGTCGTGCCGACGGACCGACCGGGATCGGTCCTCCTGACCGGCCCGGTCTGCTACGCGCATCCATGCGCGTAGCTCCTGGCCCAACGTAAAAGCCTCAGCGCTGCGGATAGCCCTTAGCAACAGCAGCAGCTACATGCCCTGACGAGTACGGCGCAGTGTATGTACCGGGCACATTAGCTGCGGCGCTGGCGGCCCTGACAGCGTGGTGCACCAGTCTTAGCTTTTCCGATGCTGCTGATACTGCCGTGCCACCTGTTTAAAGTACTCGGTAAGATAGTCGATACACACCTGCACCTTAAGCGGCAGCTTATCCTTCTCGGTATATACCGCATACACCGGACGGGGTTCGGAGTGGTACTGTGGAAACAGAATATCGATCTCTCCGGCATTGATCTCATCAATCACCCACATCAGTGGTACATAGGCAATACCGCAACCGGCTTTCAGCCAGCGAATCAGGGTCTGCGAATCATTGGTGACGAAACGCCCCTGTGGCGTCAGGCGCGTCACCAGACCTTCCGGAGCGACCAGCTCAAACGTGTTATCCGGCCGTACGCTGTACTCCAGCCAGGAGAAGTTATCGATCTCGCCCGGCTTCTCCGGTGTGCCATGCTGGGCGAGATAACTCTTCGCGGCGCACACCACCATGGGCATTGCGCCCAGCCTACGCGAAAACAGATTAGAATCCTGCAGCTCGCCCACGCGTACTACCACATCCAGCCCGTTGGCAATCAGATCCGGTGCCGGAATCCCCGTCATCAGATTGACGCTCAGGCCGGGATACTCCCGCAGCATCTCACTGGTCATCGCCGAAAGAACGTTTTGCGCCATGGTCGATGAGCAGCCGATGCGTAAAATGCCGATCGGCGTATTGTTAAACGCATAAAGCTGTTCGTGCACCTGGCTCGCTTCCGCCAGCATCCGGCGGCAGCCTGATAATAAATCTTGCCGGCTTCGGTCAGGCCAAGGCTGCGCGTACTGCGATTCAGCAACTTGACCTGCAGCTCATCTTCCAGTTTGGCCACGATCTGACTGATAGACGAAACGCTCAGATGAAGCTGACGCGCCGCCGCGGTAAATGAACCTAATTCAACCACTTTGGCGAAAATGGACATGCCTTTCAGTCGTTCCATTGTTTACTCTGACTAAAAAGTGATTTAGCTCACAATATGTAGAAAACGTATAGTCAAGCGCGTTACTATACGCACGCTGGGTCTGTTCACCGCACCTTAACACGGCCGTGTTTTATCCGATGATACGCTATGATTAGCTCAACGCGGCCTGAATGTTGCCATCAGTCTCTCTACCATCTCCTGTTCATCAAACCTCACGCCGCAAGGTGTGCGGGCTGGGAAAGGTATCGGTGCAATCCGGCAAGGTCGAACTAAGGAACCGAAATGAGTGTGCTTCCGGTATTTGTCGTATTCGGGCTGTCTTTTCCGCCCATCTTCATTGAACTACTGGTTTCGCTGGCGCTGTTCTGGCTGGTGAAACGCGTGCTGACCCCCAGCGGAATTTACGATCTGGTGTGGCATCCGGCACTTTTTAACACAGCGCTGTATTGCTGTGTGTTTTACCTTGTATCCCGTTTATTCGTCTGAGGTTTTTAAGTGAAAGCGCTAATAAGAAAAATCGCGCGCTACGCGATTACGCTCCTGCTGGTCATCATCGCTATCGTGATCATCTTCCGCGCCTGGGTGTTCTATACCGAATCACCGTGGACGCGTGACGCCAAATTCTCCGCCGATGTGGTGGCGATCTCGCCGGACGTGACCGGCCTGATCACCGACGTGCCGGTGCATGATAACCAGCTGGTCAAAAAGGGTGACACGCTGTTTATCGTTGACCGTCCGCGTTATCAGAAAGCGCTGGATCAAGCCCAGGCGGATGTCGAATATTACCAGGCGCTGGTAAACGAAAAACGTCGTGAAGCGGCGCGTCGTAACCAGCTTGGTACCAGCGCAATGTCGCGCGAGGCGATCGAACAATCAAACAGCGATCTGCAAACCAGCGAACATCAGCTGGCAAAATCGATCGCCACGCGCGATCTGGCTGTGATTGATCTCGATCGCACCACGATCAAAGCCCCGTCCGACGGCTGGGTCACCAACCTCAATGTCTACCAGGGCGAGTTTATTACGCGCGGTTCCGTTGCCGTGGCGCTGGTACAGCAGCACTCGTTCTACGTGCTGGCTTATATGGAAGAGACTAAGCTGGATGGCGTGCGTCCGGGCTTCCGCGCAGAGGTTACGCCGCTGGGCAGCAATACCGTGCTGCGTGGCACCGTAGACAGCGTGGCAGCGGGCGTGACGAACAGCAGCAGCAGCGTAGACAGCAAAGGTATGGCGACAATCGACTCCAACCTGGAGTGGGTGCGTCTGGCGCAGCGCGTGCCGGTGCGTATTCGCCTCGACGACCAGCCCGGCAACCGCTTCCCGGCAGGCACAACGGCAACCGTGGTGATAACCGGTGAGCAGGATCGTCAAACCAAAGTGTCGCCACTGGCGCAGTTCTTTAACCGCCTGCGCGAGTTTGGTTAAGCGAGGCCGTTATGATTGAGTTTTTGCGTTTCCCGGTAAAGCTGACATTTGCGCTGGTTGCCGCGCTGATGATTGGTTTTCACTTCAATCTGGAAACGCCGCGCTGGGCGGTAATGACGGCCGGTATCGTGGCCGGAGGCACCGCCTTTGCCGCCGGGGGCGATCCCTACTCTGGCGCACTGCGCTATCGCGGTATTCTGCGCATCATCGGCACCTTTATCGGCTGTATCGCCGCGCTTACCATCATGATTGCCACCGTGCGTGCACCGGTGGTCATGCTGCTGCTGTGCTGTATGTGGGCGGGCATGTGCGTCTGGCTCTCCTCACTGATTAAAGTCGAAAACTCCTATGCGCTTGGTCTCGCCGGTTATACCGCGCTGATTATCGTCGTCACGGCAGACGCCAGCGGAGGATTAACCCTGGCGCCGCAGTTTGCGGTGGAGCGCTGTAGCGAAATTGTGCTGGGCATCCTGTGTGCCATCCTCGCGGATATGCTGTTTTCACCGCGCTCGATCAAAAAAGTGATTGATGCCGAAGTGGATGCACTGTTGGTGGCACACTACAAACTGCTGCAGCTGTGCGTGGCGCACGAAGATAAAGAGGAAGTGGATAAAGCCTGGAGCGCGCTGGTGCGGCGTACCACGGCGCTCAACGGCATGCGCAGTCAGCTAATGATGGAGTCTTCCCGCTGGCAGAACACCAGCCGGCGCCTGCAGATGCTGAACACGCTCTCGCTGACGCTGATTACACAGGCGGCAGAGACCTTCCTGATTCAAAACTCGCGCGCGGACTATATCCCTCCGCAGTATCGCCTGCTGCTGGAGAAAGAGGTCAGCAGCGTACATGACGTTCATAAACGCATGAAGGTGATGCGCCGCGTCATTGGCGTCAGCAGCAAAACGGTGCCGATGACGGTTGCCAGCTGGGTGGGCGCCGCCACGGAGTATCTGCTGCTGATCAATGGCGTGAAGAGCAATAGCCGCATTACCGCACTGGAAGAGCGTATTCTGCAGCGTGAAGTGGTGATTCAGGCGCGTCCGGCGGAAACGCATCATGCGATGATCAACGGTATTCGAACCTTTGTTGCCACCGCGCTCGGTTCGCTGTTCTGGCTCTATACCGGCTGGACCTCGGGCAGCGGCTGCATGGTTATGCTGGCGGTGATCACTGCCCTGGCGATGCGTATGCCAAACCCGCTGATGATGGCGAAAGACTTCTTCTACGGCATGGCCTTTGCGGTGCCGCTTGGCATGCTCTACTTCATCTACATTCTGCCCGCGACTCAGCAGAGTGCGTTGTTATTATGCATCGCGATCGGCCTGCTCGGGTTCATTGGCGGCATCTTCGTACAGCGGCGCCAGATTGGTACGCTCGGTGCGCTGATCGGTACCATCAATGTGCTGGTGCTGGATAACCCGATGAAATTTGAGTTCAACGTATTCCTGGATAACGCCCTCGGCCAGTGGATTGGCAGCTTTGTGGCGATGATGGTCATTCTGCTGATTCGCGATAAATCCAAGGCGCGCACCGGGCGCAAACTGTTGAATCGCTTTATGTATGCGGCCGTGGCGGCGTTGACCACCAATCAGGCTCGCCGCCGGGAAAACCATCTGCCGGCGCTGTATCAACAGCTGTTCCTGCTGCTCAATCTCTTCCCGGGCGATATTGATAAGTACCGTATCGCGCTAACGCTGATTATTGGCCACCAGCGGCTGCGCAATGCTGAAGTACCGGTTAATGCCGATCTGTCCGCTTATCACCGCCAATTGCGTTACACCGCTGATCGGGTTATCTCGGCCGGCAGCGATGATAAACGGCGCCACTACTTTGAGCAGCTGCTGCGTGAGCTGGATGTCTACCAGGATAAACTACAGCAGTATGCGGCACCTGCCAGCGTGACTGAGCCGGTGAAACGGCTCTCAATGATGCTGGATAAGTACCAGAACACGCTCATCCAAATCTGAAACTGGCCGCTGCCAGGCGCAGCGGCCTTGTTGATGCCACGCTGACACAAATTGCGCTAACTTTGCCATCTATACTTTCCTGACAGGATGTTCACTGACAGGAGAATAATGATGTCCACCTCTCTGCAACAACACGAACTGTTTAAAACCGGTTATTTCGCCGCAGGCCAGTGGCATAACGCTGGCGCAACCTTTGATGTCACCAATCCCGCTACCGGTGAGGTGCTGGCGCAGGTAGCGAAAGCCGGTAAGCAAGAGACTGAACAGGCCATTGCCGCTGCGCAACGCGCTTTCCCCGCCTGGCGTGACCAGACCGCCAAACAGCGCGCTGAAATCTTACAGCGCTGGTATCAGCTCATTATCGAAAACAAACGCTGGCTCGGCGAGCTGATGACGGCTGAGCAGGGCAAACCGCTGAAGGAGGCGGAGGGAGAGGTCGAATACGCTGCCAGTTTTATTCAGTGGTTTGCCGAGCAGGCAAAACGTGCCAACGGTGAAATCATTCCGCCAGCGAAGGCGGGGTCGCGCATTCTGGCAACGCGCGAGCCGATTGGCGTGGTTGCAGCGATAACGCCGTGGAACTTCCCGATGGCGATGCTAACGCGCAAGCTCGGGCCGGCGCTGGCGGCAGGCTGTACCGGTATCATCAAACCGGCGAATAATACGCCGCTGAGTGCTTTCGCGCTGGTAGCGCTGGCCCAGAAAGCGGGCGTGCCAGACGGCGTGCTCAATGCGGTAGCGGGTGATACGCACGCCATTAGCGATGCCATCATGGCCTCCAGCGCGGTCCGCAAAATCTCCTTCACCGGCTCAACCGCAGTCGGTAAAACGCTGATGCGCAACGCCGCCGAAACCATGAAAAAAGTCTCTATGGAGCTGGGCGGCAACGCACCTTACATCGTGTTTGAGGATGCCGATATTGATGCTGCCGTCCAGGGTGCGATTGCGAACAAATTCCGCAACGCCGGTCAGGTGTGCGTGAGCGTAAACCGTTTCTATATACACACTGCCATCTACGATCGCTTCGTTAATCAGCTGGCCGAAGCCGTGGGGAAACTGAAAGTCGGCAATGGCATGGAAGAGGGGGTGGTAGTCGGTCCGCTGATCGCCACCTCTGCGCTGGAGAAGGTGGAGGAGCACGTTAAGGACGCCATCAGTAAAGGCGGCAGGCTGCTGACCGGTGGTGAGCGCCACGCACTCGGCGGCAACTTCTGGCAGCCAACGGTAATTGCCGATGCCCATGAAGGCATGCAGCTGGCGCAGGAGGAGACGTTTGGACCCGTTGCCGCCTGTTTCCGTTTTGATGACGAGGCGGATGTCATTGCGCGGGCGAACAACACCGAATATGGTCTGGCCGCCTACTTCTATACACAGAATCTGCAGCGCGTATTCCGCGTATCAGCGGCGCTGGAAGCCGGAATGATCGGTATCAATGAGTGCGCGGTCTCCACGGAGCTGGCACCGTTTGGCGGCGTGAAAGAGTCAGGACTGGGGCGTGAAGGTTCGGTACTCGGCATGGAAGAGTATCTGGAAGTGAAAGCGCTGCACCTTGGCGGGCTGGCATAAGTAAGAGGGCGTTACCATGAGACGCGAGCGTTTCGACTTCGATGAAATTGTCGATCAGGCGCATTTCTACCGGCAGTTTAGCGATCGTTTTGCCCTGGCCGATCTGGCCATTAACGATCTTGACGATCTCTGGGAGGTGATTATTGGTGAGCAACTGCCGTTGCCGCTGGATATTGAGTTCGTCAACCTGGGAAGAGGGCAGAAACGCCGCTATGGTGCGCTGATTTTACTGTTTGATGAAGCTGAAGAGGAGCTGGAGGGCCAGCTCCGCTTTAATATTCAGTAACAGAACCAAAAAGGGCCCCGCACGGCGGGGCCAAAGGGTTCGTCAGTATTGACGAGGAATTATTTGTACAGCTCTGCGGTTACGTGGTAGCTGTCACCGGTGCGCGCTTCAATCACTTTGTACGCGTTGGCACCTTGCTCATCCGCTTTCTGCGACAGCTGCGCACGGTAATCCATAGGCGAACCGCCGGTACCGCTAATGGTGATGGTTTGGCCAGTAGGTTGCAGATTCTGCGCTGCTTCATCGGTCACCAGCTGCGCGGCAGACGCGCCAAATGCGATCAGAGAAAGCAGGCCAGCAGTTGCGATGGTTGTTTTGATTTTCATTGTTCGTCTCCTCATTTCAATCAACAACCTGCGGCACAAAGAGGGTAAGCGGGTCGTCGATCTCTACCGGCTACAGCACGTCTGCCGGATATACAGTTTGGGTTATTTGTAGAGTTCAGCCGTCACGTGGAACGTGTTGTCCTGATTGTTCTCAATGATGCGGTAGTGGCTGGCACCCTGAGCATCCGCTTTCTGTGACAGTACCTGACGGATGTTGGTCTGATCGCCATCCACGCCGCTTACGCTAATGGTCTGGTTCAGCGGCTGCAGATTTTCGGCCTGGGTATTGGTCACCAGGGTAGCGGCGCCGGCACCGAACGACAGCACGGAAGCCAGGCTCAATACAGCAACAGATAATGTAGTTTTCATGATTCACTCTCCTGAAATTTTACCGGGCAACCTGAGGGGCAAACGCCTCTCAAAAGGGCTGCCGTTCACACTGCGCTTAATTTGAACCTTATTTATAAAGTTCAGCGGTCGCGTGATAGCTGTTGTCGTTGTAGGCCTCAATTACGCGGTAGGCTTTAGCACCTTGCGCATCAGCTTTCGCGTTCAGCTGCTGATGGATATCCATCGGCGCACCGCCAATGCCGCTAACGCTGATGGTACCGACGGACTGCAGATTCGCCGCCTGTTCGGCATTAATAGAATCTGCTGCGAATGCACCAAATGACAGAACAGATAGAACACTCAAAGTTGCGATAGTAGTTTTAATGCTCATGGTATTTTTCCTCGTCTGCTGTTTTTCTCTTTATGGTTAGTGTGATTTGCATCACGAAAAGAAGTATAGATCTAATCACACATGAAATTAATATTCGGCTAATAATGTTTGGTTGTTATTCTTTATCCTTATGGCACTTTTTTAGAACCTGAAGTTATTAAAAACGACTAAACCTTAACCAAAAGCGGCTATTTATTTGTAAAAACAATGATCTGCATCAAATTATCTTTTTGTGCGAAAGATCATGGGCGATCGCGCTGGCTGGTGCGTCATACCCAGGGAAAAAGGCTGAGCAAAATATGTAAAGCAGCGTAAAATAGCGCATAAGGTTAAAGAGGCTAAAAGGTCGTACCAATAGGGATGGGCGCTGATAACAACAGGCTATATGCAAAAGCATGTGATTAAACAAAGAGTTAATACGTGTAAATCGGGGAAATACGTATAGAGGAAAGGCAACCGGCAGCCAGGCTGCCGGCAGTAAGCAGGGTTTTATAGCTCTTGTTCGAATAAAACCAGCACGGCGTCGTACAGCTGCTTCACGGTGAACATTCGCGCCGGCGTAATGAAGATGGTGTCATCACCCGCGATAGTGCCGAGAATACCCTCCGCTTTGCCGAGAGAGTCCAGCAGACGGGCGATCAACTGCGCGGCACCCGCTGGTATGGATTACCACCAGCGCGTCATTGTAATCAATATCCAGCACCAGATTTTTCAGCGGGCTGGTGGTCGTCGGCACGCCCAGCTCGGCGGGCAGGCAGTAGACCATCTCCATTTTCGCATTGCGGGTACGTACTGCGCCAAACTTGGTCAGCATACGAGAAACCTTCGACTGGTTGATGTTCTCGAAGCCGTCTTCCTGTAGCGCCTGCACAATTTCGCCCTGGGAGCTGAATTTTTCTTCTTTCAATAAGGCTTTAAACGCCTTGATCAGGTCGTCTTGTTTTGATGGGTTTCGCATAAGCTACCAATAAAAGAGGGTTGCAGCAGGCAACAGGCCCACGGCAGATAAATTATTATGCATTTAGATGAATTTTTATGCAATGACTCTGATGAGCGATTCGCGGCATCGTGCTGCGGGGCGGGCATAATAACAGAATTTTATCTTGCACCAAAATCGCGCGCTGGCGCGCAGAGCGAAGGTTGCAAAGTTGTTATATTATTGATGTGGTAACAACAAAATCGATGATCATTGCCGTCCATAGTCTTCTGGCTGCGACTGGATCATTCAGGCGACTTCTGAAGGAGAGATGTCTCGGGAGCCGATTGCGGCGTAATGTTATTGCGCGACAGCTGTGTCGCTATCGCCTGTGAAGTTGATTAAACTCGTAACCTGATGGATTTTCGGCATATCTCTGCCCCACCTTAATAAGGAGTTCAGGATGAAAGTTGCCGTTCTCGGTGCAGCTGGTGGTATTGGCCAGGCACTCGCTCTGCTGCTTAAAACGCAATTACCCGCAGGTTCAGACCTCTCACTTTACGATATCGCCCCGGTAACGCCGGGCGTGGCTGTCGATCTCAGCCATATCCCCACTGCCGTAAACGTTGAAGGCTTCAGTGGTGAAGATGCCACACCTGCGCTGCAGGGTGCCGATATTGTGCTGATCTCAGCCGGCGTAGCCCGTAAACCGGGTATGGACCGTGCCGATCTGTTCAACGTCAACGCCGGTATCGTACGTAACCTGATTGAGCAGGTTGCCACGACCGCGCCTGAGGCGCTGATTGGTATTATTACTAACCCGGTAAACACCACCGTGGCGATTGCAGCTGAAGTGCTGAAAAAAGCGGGCGTGTATAATAAGGACCGCCTGTTTGGCGTCTCGACGCTCGACGTGATTCGCGCCAACACCTTTGTGGCAGCGCTGAAGGGGAAACAGCCAACTGAGATTGAAGTCCCGGTTGTGGGTGGACACTCCGGCGTGACGATTCTGCCGCTGCTGTCACAGGTAGAAGGTGTTCAGTTCAGCGATCAGGAAGTGGCCGATCTCACCCGGCGTATTCAGAATGCCGGCACCGAAGTGGTTGAGGCTAAAGCGGGTGGCGGATCGGCTACCCTTTCGATGGGCCAGGCCGCGGCGCGCTTTGGTTTATCCCTGGTGCGTGCCCTGCAAGGTGAAGCCAATGTGGTGGAGTGTGCTTACGTTGAAGGCGAGGGTGAATATGCGCGCTTCTTCTCGCAGCCGCTGCTGCTGGGCAAATCAGGTATTGCCGAGCGTCGTCCGCTGGGGCCCTGAGTGATTTCGAGCAGCAGGCCCTGAATGGCATGCTGGATACGCTGAAAAAAGATATTGAGCAGGGCGAAGCGTTTGTGAAATAACCGTTCGCAGAGACCAAAACGCCCGGCTTTGTGCCGGGCGTTTTCGTTTTACAGACCGCCAGATTTAAACGTCTGACTCGATGAAGTGCTATTGCCGGCCGGCGTTTTGCGCCCCAGCGTCTCCATCCGTACCTGGAACGGCGGGAACGGCATCTCAATCCCGTGCTCTTCAAAGCCGCGCAGAATCAGCTGATGCAGCTCATGGCGCAGCGGCATACGGTGCCCCATCTCTGCGGCGTGCACGCGCAGTTCGAACAGCTGAATACCCTGCTGCAGATCCACCAGAAACGCCTCGGGCTGCGGCGTATCCAGCACGTAGGTGCAGCGCTCTGCGGCCTGTTTCAGCACGGTTGTTACCTCTTCGCTGCTCACCTGTGCCGGCGCCGGGATGGTCAGCACAACACGCGTCACGGAATCCGATAGCGACCAGTTAACAAACTGCTCGGTAATAAAGGCCTTGTTGGGCACGATAATCTCTTTGCGATCCCAGTCGGTAATGGTGGTCGCGCGCGTATTGATGCGGGTAATGCTGCCGGTCAAATCGCGAATCGTGACGGTATCGCCGATACGAATCGGCTTTTCAAACAGAATAATCAGGCCGGAGATGAAGTTGGCAAAAATCTCCTGCATACCAAAGCCCAGCCCCAGACCTAATGCTGCTACCAGCCACTGCAGCTTCGACCACTCAACGCCAATGATGGAAAAACCAATCAGCCCGCCAATCAGCATCAGCGCATATTTGGTCAGGGTGGTAATGGCGTAACCGGTGCCGGGTGACAGACTGAGATGCTGCAGCAGCGCCAGCTCCAGCACAGCCGGCATGTTACGTACCAGCTGTGTGGTGATGATAAACACCAGAATGGCGATCAGTACCGCGCCCAGCGTAATCGCCTGCACGCTCTCAACGCCCTGCACCGTGGTGCTGGCATCCCAGAGCGGGATGTTATCCAGGAAGCTGAACGCCGAATGAATTTCCGACCACAGCACAATCACCGAGACCAGCGCGATCAGCGTCAGAATCGACCGCACCAGCCGCAGCGACTGGGCGCTGATCTCATCGAGATCGATAACCGGCTCCTCGATCTCCACCGTATCGGTGTTGGCTGCCGTCTGCTGCTCTTTCTCCTCTTCACTGCGCGCGCGGTTGGCCAGCATATCGGCACGGCGCTGACGGGCGCGATCAAAGGCAATGCGGCGGCGCTGAATCAGCATCCAGCGGCGGATGATGTGATACACCACCAGCAGGAAGAACCAGATGCCTACGGAGGTCTCCAGGCGCGCCAGCAGCGCCTGCGCCGTCGCCAGATAACCGATGCACGAGGCCAGTGCCGCCGCCAGCGGGATGGCAATCATCAGATTCCACAAAATCCGGTTAACAAAGTTCTCGCCGTTGCCCTCTTTATCGAGATAGAGCGGAATGCCGGCGCGCTTCAGGCTTACGGTAACAATACTGAGTGCACCGCAGATCAGAATGAAGCACAGGCGACCGAGCGTGCCGGAGAACTGCGGATCGTCGAGGTTAGCGAAAGCGATCAGCAGCATGATCAGCGGCACAATCAGGCCGACCGTCAGCGAGTAGTAGCGCATGGCGCGCGTGACCCGGGTTTGCGGCCAGCGGAAGTGCACCACAAACAGGCCATCGTGACGGGCAAAAGCGGCGCTGATCATAAATGCCCACAGCAGCGGCAGCGTGGCGGTAATACCATCACCAATCGCCACCGCAAACGGATAGGGCCAGGCGTGCTGCAGGCCGAAGCCCAGCGCGGCCCAGAGCACCGGCAACGGTACGGCAACCAGAATGGACCAGAACACCGTGCGCAGCGTCAGGCTAAAGCGGTCCTGCGTCACTTTGCCCACGCGGCTTGCTGAACGGGCCATAAAGGCGTTGTAGTGCCGGCGTGAGCTGATGCTAAAGCCCACCAGCAGTATGGCCCCGATAATTGGCAGCACCGTCTCTTTATTGGTAAACATCATCGCCAGCGCTTTACCCATCTGGCCGAGCGTATCCAGAGAGAGCAAACGTGACAGATCGCGGCCAACCTCCAGCGGGTACTTGAGGCCCATCGGGCTGACGTCTGCGGTCCAGAACAGATAGCGATGCGTCGCCTCTTTCACTTCCACCAGCGCATCCTGCAACTGAGTGTTGGAGACCTTGAGTTTGGTGATCTCCAGAATCAGCGTGTCGCAGCCGGAGATGAGTGAATTCAGCAGCTCGCGCTGGGTCCTGAGCTGCGCTTCAAGAATGCGCGTCTGCTCGCTGGTAAACGGCGTGCCGTCAGGCTGCTTCTCATGGCGCAGCGCCTGTTGGCGCTCCAGCAGATCTTCATAGTGCAGACGCTGCACGCGCAGCTGGCCCATTTCGCTGTCGATCTGCTGCGATTTAGGCATCTCCGGCAGGCGAGCCACCTGCGCACGCAGGGCTTCACCGAGCAGGTTCGATACGCCCAGCCATTGTGACTGTTCGCGCAGCGTGCTTAGCGCCTGACGCACCTGCAACGTTTGATTGGTGGCGAGCCGCTGCTGCGACGCCACCAGATCCATACGCTGTGCCTGTTGGTTGAGATCGGTGGAGAGTTCGCGGTTTACCCGGAACTGATCGCTGATGGCAGCGGGCAGATCACCGCTATTTTCCGCCAGCTGCTCTGTGCGCTCCAGCGCCAGTTCGGCTTCGCGCTGACGCTGATTATTGAGCTGATTGCGCAGCGCCTGCAGATAGTTATCCAGCTGCGTGGCTTTGCGCTGATGCACATCAGCCCGCATGCGCGCCAGCTCCTGACGATTATTTGCCGAGAGCTGCGCCAGCTCCAGCTCATCGACGCGCGCTTTATTGGCGGCGGTCTCAGCCTGACGGGCGTAAATTTGCGCCTGCGCGACAGGTGACGCAGCGGCGGAGGCACCCTGCGCGCGGCGATCGCTCTCCGCCATTGCCCGCCGGGCATCGGTTTGCTGCTGCGGCAGCTGCGACAGCGAATCGCTGATCTCGCGTGCGCGATCCTGCTCCTGCTGCGCCTGGCGCCCCTCCTCCAGCAATTGACTGCTGACCTGCAGAATCTCCTGATCCAGCTCGGCATTGCTCATGTTGCTGCGTACCGGTTTACTGGTCTCCGTCAGCGTAGCAATCTGCTGCCGTAGCTCACGCGCCAGCCGCGGGAAGTCATCAATAACCTGCTGATACTGCTTCGCGCGTTCCAGCGACTCATCCCGCTCAGAGAGGAAGTTGATGGCGGCTTCCAGCGCCTGTACCTGTTCGGTCTGCGCTGGCGTGCTTTTGGCGGATTTGGCCGCATCCAGATCTTGTTTGAGCTGACTGGCTTGCGGAACGGAGGCGGCAAAAGCCGGGCTGCTGAGCATCAGGCTCAGCAGCAGGAGAAGAGAGGGGCGCACGGCGGTGTTTTCCGGTTAGTCGGCGAGCGGGGCGCTTTCGCCAGGCTGTGGCAGGGCGATAGCCAGCGGCTGACCAAGGCGGGTTTTGCTTTCGGCTTCCAGGCTCTCGGCCAGCTTCACGCGGCCAGGCGCAAACAGGTTGATCACGGTCGATCCCAGCTTAAAGCGGCCCATCTCCTGGCCCTTCAGCAGCACAACGGCGCCATCATGCTCTGCTGACGGATAGCGCCAGCGTTTGATCACGCCTTCACGCGGTGGCGTGATGGTGCCGGCCCATACGGTTTCAATGCTGCCCACGATGGTCGCGCCAACGAGGATCTGTACCATAGGACCGTGATCGGTATCGAACACGCAGATCACGCGTTCGTTACGGGCAAACAGATTAGGAATGTTGCGCGCGGTCAGCGGATTTACCGAGTAGAGATCGCCCGGCACATAGGTCATTTCACGCAGGATGCCGTTGCACGGCATGTGCACGCGGTGATAATCGCGCGGCGCAAGATAAGTGGTGACAAACTCGCCATCAACAAACTTTTCCGCCAGGTCGTCGTTACCTGCCAGCAGTGCCTGCAGCGTGTAGTGGTGGCCTTTAGCCTGAAAGATCTGATCGCCTTCAATGTGTCCCAGCTGGCTGATTGCGCCATCGGCAGGCAGCGCCAGCAGAGAGGCATCCGGATCGACCGGACGCGCACCCTCTTTTAAAGGACGCACAAAAAAGTCGTTGAACGTACGGTAGCTGCCCGTATGCGGCTTGCTGGCTTCCGCCATATCGACTTTGTAGTACCAGACAAACACGTCGATGACCGCTTTGGTCAGCCAGCCAGCGCGACGGCTGGCACCCCAACCGGCAAGTTCGGTTAGCGCCTTTTTAGGCAGAATATGATTCAGGCCGAGTTTAAAACGATCAAACACCGTTGCCTCCTGGCTTAGTAACGTTGGGTTTATACAAAAGGGGGCGGATTGTAGCAGTGCCCCGGTCTGTTGGCGACTGTGCCGTTGTACTCGTTAATCTTCGCTGGCGGAAAAGTTTTTACGCGTTTTTACCTGCGCCATACTCTCAAGAATCCGGTGGTAGTTATCGAAGCGCGAAATATCGATAATCCCGTTCTCAACTGCCTCGCGGATGGCGCAGCGGGATCGTTATCGTGCTTGCAGTCGCGGAATTTACAACTGCCAAGAAACTCACGAAATTCGACAAAGCCGCGGGTAATTTGTTCCGGCTCAAGGTGCCATAAACCAAACTCGCGCACGCCGGGTGAGTCAATCACGTCGCCGCCGTGCGGGAAGTGATATAGACGCGAAGCCGTGGTGGTGTGCTGGCCAAGGCCGGAGACATCAGAGACATCGTTGGTGAGGATCTCACTGCCGGCGACATCCAGCCCGAGCAACGTGTTCAGCAGGCTGGATTTACCTACGCCCGACTGCCCGGCAAAAATGCTGACGCGCCCGGTCAGTGCCGCTTCAAGATCGCGCAGTCCGTCTTTAGCATGGCTGGATACCATCAGCACGCGGTAACCAATGTGGCGATAGATATCCATCTGCTCATCGACAAACGCGCGCGCCTCATCATCCAGCAAATCGGTTTTGTTCAGCACCAGCAGCGGCTCAACGCCCAGCGTTTCACTGGCAACCAGATAGCGATCGATAATGTTGAGCGACAGCTCCGGCAGGATCGCCGAGACGATAATGATCTGATCAATGTTGGCTGCGATCGGTTTTACGCCGTCATAAAAATCCGGGCGCGTCAGTACGGTCCGGCGCTCATGTACCGCTTCAACAATCCCTTTGCCGCCGTTTTCATTGGCGTTGCGCCACACCACCCGGTCACCGGTGACCAGCGAGCGAATAGTACGGCGAATATTGCAGCGATGTACGGCGCCGGCATGATCCTCGACATCTGCGTGCATGCCAAAGCGGCTGATCACCACGCCTTCGGTCGCTTCCCCAAACAGGCTGTCATCCGGTTCCGGCTTTTCACTCCGTTGCTGCAGACGACGCTGATGGTTAGCGCTTACGCGACGTTGTTGACCCTTCGACAGTTTATTTTTGCTCACGCATCCTCTCAGGCTTTCGCCAGGCTTCGCCCCGCTGGGCAAAACGTCTATGATACACCTTAAAGCAGGCTAATGACGACTTTGGCAACGAGTGGAGCACGCATGACAGCGGGAAATGAAAACAATTTGATTTGGATCGACCTGGAGATGACCGGTCTGGATCCGGAACGCGATCGTATTATTGAGATCGCGACGATCGTTACGGACGCTAACCTCAACGTTCTGGCCGAAGGGCCGGTGCTGGCAGTACATCAGTCTGATGCCCAGCTGGCGCTGATGGATGACTGGAACGTGCGGACGCATACCGGCAGCGGTTTAGTTGATCGCGTTAAAGCCAGTCAGCACGACGACCGGGCAGCGGAACGGGCCACCCTGGAATTTCTGCAGCAGTGGGTGCCTGCCAACACGTCGCCTATCTGCGGCAACAGCATCGGCCAGGATCGCCGCTTCCTGTTTAAGTACATGCCCGAGCTGGAGGCATACTTCCACTACCGCTATCTGGATGTCAGCACGCTGAAAGAGCTGGCGCGCCGCTGGAAGCCAGACATTCTGCCAGGCTTCAAAAAAGCCGGAACGCATCAGGCGCTGGATGATATTCGTGAATCCATTGCTGAGCTGGCCTATTATCGCGAGCACTTCCTGCAGCTGTAGTGTGCAGCGGGTGCGCAGGAAATCATCAGGTTGCCGATTAAAGCAGCAAACGCGCAGAAAGCGCAAAATTTTGCTTTTGAACGCTTGCGGCGGAAAAGATTTCTCGTATAATGCGCACCCCGTACCGGTGAAGAATTTACAGCGGTATGCAGGCAGTACAGTGTCAACACGCAGCG
>NZ_MLFS01000046.1 GCF_002095485.1 Pantoea wallisii
CTGCGTCAGACGCTGCGCCAGCGCGCGCATGTTGTCATCCCAGCGCGTTTCCGGCAGACGATGCAGCGCGGCCATGGCGGCGTCATCCTGATTGCCGGAGGAGAGCCACAGCGCCGCGGCATAGAGCGCCGCTGGCTGTTGCGGGTGCTGGCGCACCAGGGTCTCTATTACCTGTGCGCCCTGGCTCTCCGCGCCGCTATTGCGCAGCGCCCCGGCCAGACGGTACGAGAGCCAGATGTCATCCGGGTTGCTTTGCAGCGCCTGACGGTATTTCGCCACGGCCTGCTGCCACTGGCCCTGCTGCGCCAGCGCGTCGGCATCGGCCAGCACTTTACCGGTGCGCAGGTCATTCAGCCGGCGCTGTGCGGTGGTATTGCCTCTGTCGAGTTGCAGCGCCTGCTGCCAGTATTGTTCAGCCTGCGCGTCGTTTTTACGCGCCTGCGCCACGTCGCCGAGGCCAATAAGCGCCCAGCTGTCGCGACTATCCAGCGCCTGCGCGCTGCGATATTGCTGCTCCGCCGCGGCTATATCACCCTTTTTCAACGCGGCATCGCCGTTGTTGATCGCCATCCAGTAGCGGTTGGTCTGCAGAAGCGACTGCCATTTACCTATCTGGGTGCTGGCCTGCCCGGCCTGAATGGCTTTCTCCAGCCAGCTGATGGCCGCCGCACGGTTATTGGCGCGCGCCTGCGCCTGGCCCATGGCGCCCATCAGTTCGGCATCCCCGGGATTGGCTTTTAGCGCCGCACTCAGTGCGGCAATGGCTTCAGCCCCGGCGCCGCTGTCCACCAGCGCCAGCCCGCGTATACGCTGCCGGTAAGCGGGATCGGCCAGCAGTTTCTGCTGGCGTGCCAGCTCGTCCGCGCCACGCTGCTGCGCATCACCACTGGTAAACACCTGCAGATATTGCTGCAGGCTGGCAACACTGCGTTCACTGACCGGCTGATTCTGGATCTGCTGTAGCCACAGCTCAGATGCTGCATCCCGTCCGCCGTCGCGATTCGCCAGACGGCGCAGCTGGCCCAGCGCTTCATCAGGTTGATTGTTCTCAAACGCCATGCGTGCCAGCTGTAACTCGACACCAATATTGCCGGGATAGCGCTGCTCCAGCGCCTGTAGCTGGCGCCAGGCGTTGAGCTGCTGATCGGGCAAGCGCGCGACCAGCCGCCAGTACTCCAGTGCCGTATTGACGTCAGGAAATACGCCCTGAAACAGCGCATCCCAGGCCGCTTTGGCCTCCGGCAGCCGGCCGGCGGTGGCCAGCAGACGCGCCTGCTGCAGCTGCTGGCGGCCCTCATCGGTTGTCAGGCGTAAACCGGCTTCCGATTCCCGCGTGGCAGGCGCGTCCGGCGCGGCTTTTTTCAGCGCGTCCAGTAACGTCTGCGCTTTTGCCCGATCGCCCTGGCGCAGCGCCAGACGGATCTGCGCGGCCATCAGCTGCGGGTTATCCGGATCGATCTTCTCCAGCCGGTACAGCGACTGCTGCACCAGATCGTATTTATTGGTCGATTCACCGGTACGAATCTGCGTCAGCAGCCAGTCAACCGGCGCCACCTGCTGGCCGGTTTCCGCCAGGGCGGCCCCGGTGAGCGCGCCGCCGATCAATAGCGCCAGCGGCAACTTATTCATCATCATCCTGCTCGCCAAGGCGACGACGGGTCACCATGCGCATCAGGCGCCACACAAGCAGGGCGAACAGAATCACCACCGCGACGGCGCACACGGCCAGCCACACCGGGTGCGTTGCCATCGCACTCCACAAGCGCTCCCACCATGGCAAGTGCCCGACAAAATAGCTGTCGCCGACGCGCACGCTGGCGACGCCGGATTCGCGTACCACGCTGGCGGAGCCAAATACCGCGGCGCGTTTGCCGCTGTCGAGCAGCGCGTTATTCAGCAGATCCCACCCGCGCGGGCTGTCGGCCAGCAGCGCCACGACGCTGCGCTGATCGTTGAAGGGTGACTGGAAGCCAATGATCGTCCCGATAGGGCCACGTGAGCTGATGCCGGTCTGACTCTCTGGCGCGCGATCGCTGTCGGTCACCGGCACGTTTTGCGCGCTCACCGGCCGTGACGGCATCTTTATCCAGCTGCGGGCGCGATCGACCAGCACAGTGATCGACGGATTGTCCTGCAGATCCGCCGGCAGCGTGCCGATCAACAGCACATCGGCATCAGTGCTTTTCGCTTTGCTCCAGTCATCGCTCATCTGCACGCGCAGCGCCGGTAAGCCAGTTTGTGCGCCAATGTTGCCGAGCGTATTCAGCAGCGTACTGACTTCACCGCTTTCCGGCTTCGGCGGCATCAGTACCAGGGTTTGCGCCAAATCGGCATAGCGGCTGTAAGGGAAGCCGGCGCTGGCGAAGGTGCCAAGTGAGGGCATTTCGATGTAGTGACGATAGCCAGAGAAATCGATACTGGAGTTATCGTCAATCACCACATGGTGATCGACCGGCGTAACGGTTTCGCAGCGGCCATCGGCGGTGCCGCCTACAAAGGTGTTGGCATAATCAAAGTTGAAGCGCAGCTGGTTTACCGCGCCCAGGCGCAGCGCCGGGATAGTGAGCTGACGATTACTGTCCTGTAAACCCTGTACCAGCGGCAGGTGGAGCAGCTGCTGGCCGGCCGTGTTTTTGCTGGTCAGCGGATAGTCCTGCATGAACTGATTGTTGAGATGCACTGCCAGGCGCGAGCCATCCTGCTGCGTTGGCGAGGTGTAGCGGTACATCAGATTCATATCGATGCCGCGGGCGCGAACCAGGAACAGGTCCGGCGGCAGATTGAGCGTCAGGCTGATGGGGTTAGGCTGCATGCCATCGCCCTGCAGCTGGTTCTGATACTGCGTCAGCTCGGCGAACGTGGTACGGCGATCGGTGCGCACCCAGTTCGGCGCGTCATAAGCCTGACGTGGCGCCTGCAGTTTAACGCTTTCGATGGTTGAGGTATCGCCACGCAGCAGCAGCTCGCCCTGCGCGATGCCCTCAACGGCGGTGAGCAGATCGCTATCGTTACGCCCTAAGATAAGCAGCATTTTCTGATAGGGGTTATCTGGCTGGCTGACCATGCGCACGGTTGGTTTATCTACCGCGGGCAGATCTTTCAGGAAGTCCGGGCGTTGATCGTTAGTGGCAAAGACCACCGCGTGCTGCTGCTGCGGCAGCTGGTTGTAGAGCACCGGGAACGACTGCCCGCGCCACTGCGCTTTGCTACCAAACCACGATGCCAGCAGCGCGGCGGCGCGCTGCTGCTGCAGATCGGGCTGGCTGCTGAACACCATGGGCAGCTGCAGCGGCTGCGTATCGCGTGCGTCAAAAAACGGCTCCGGGAAGTGGGAGAGATCGTTCTTCAGCGGCAGCTTCTGCAGGGTGAGATCGAGCTTGCTCTCTTTGCCGATGTCCATCCAGATGGTGCTGTTAGCCGGGTTTTCACACACGTTGGCATAATGCCCGACCAGCTCCAGACGCACGCGGTTAAAATCGCTGATAAAGCGGGGATCGATAGGTAACTGCGCCTGGTTCTGTTTCCCGAGCTGATCGGCCGCCACGGTAATCAGGCCAACCAGTTCATCATTGAGATAGACCTTGAGCTGCGACAGCGTGGGAAGCAGGGCCGGTGACGGACGATAGCTGAGCGTCAGCAGCGCCTGCGTGACCACTTCATCACTGCGCACGCCAAACTCGATCTGGCTGGTGGGCTCTGTGCCGCGCAGCTTCATGCTGCCCGGAGGTGGCGCGATCTGATTAAACAGCAGCTGGCTATCACGCAGCGGCGCGCTGGCATCAGCCGGCTGCGCCACCAGCGGCAGCGGCGTCTGTTCCGACGCGCCAGAGGCTGCCGGTGCTGCCATCGGCGGCGCGGCCTGTGCCAGAGAAGCGGTGCCCAGCAGCAGGGCAGTGAACCAGCTCAGTTTTCTCGTCATGGTCATATCATCAATTTAATTGAAAGAGGTTGTGCCTGGCGCAGGCAGCGGTTTAATGCTCTGCGGCAACAGCGTTGCCAGCCAGCTCAGCAGTACGGTCAGCCCGCGGAACAGGCGGCGCAACGGCTGTGGGCCATACTCCGCCAGGCGCAGATAGCCTTTGAAACCCAGCACCATGATGTCAGCCAGACTCTGCACCGGCTTATCTTCCGGGAAGCCGTCCTGCCACAGCGCCCAGGTATCGGCGCGCGCAAAGGTACACTGGATAAATTCGATGTGCTGGGGCGTGGTGAGCGCATGCAGGCGAATCCCGGCGCGGCGACCAAATACGCGCTGCACCTGACACGGGAAGCTGAACTCCTGCTGACCGCGCCGCAGCAGCAGTGACACGGCCTCATTTTCGCGCAGCGCATCCGGCTCGCGCAGCTCAACGCCCACGCCGCCGTCGGAGTAGTCACGCAGCGTACACGGCACCATGTGGCCATCCGCCCGGGCTATTGCCGCCGGCATGGCGATCTCTACGCGGTGCGCCTCACGAATCTGCCGCGCTTCCACCGATACCGCGACGGCGCCGCCAAGGATAATCATGTTGTAAATCACCCACACCAGACTGACCCAGATGGTGAGGATTTCGTTGGCCGGCCCATAGGCCATGCGCCAGAACGCCATGCCAATGCCGGCAATGTTGAGCACCACCAGCATCATGTAGGGCTTGGTGATCACCCAGTCGAGATGGCGCTGCTCAACCAGACCGCCTTTCGCGGTGACGTTAAACTTGCCTTTGTGCGGATTGAAGAGCGCCACCGTCGTGGGACGCGCAATGTACCAGGCGAGCACGGTCTCATACACCTCGCTCCAGAACGAGTGACGCCAGCGCCCCTGGATGCGTGAGTTGGTCAGGCTGGTATGCACCATATGCGGCAGCACGTAGATGGCAATCGCCAGCGCCGGTGCGTAGATGATGTAAGCGTGGAACAGCAGAAACGCCAGCGGCGCCAGCAGGAAGATCAGGCGCGGGATGCCGGCAAGAAAGTGCAGCATCGCATTGGCGTAGCAGAGCCGCTGTACCAGCTTCAGCCCCTTACCGAATAGCGGGTTATCGAGGCGGAAAATCTGCACCATGCCGCGCGCCCAGCGGATGCGCTGACCGATGTGCGCCGACAGGCTTTCGGTGGCCAGGCCGGCCGCCTGTGGAATGCGGATATAGGCCGAGGTATAACCACGGCGATGCAGGCGCAGCGACGTGTGCGCATCTTCGGTAACGGTCTCAACCGCGATACCGCCAATCTCATCCAGCGCGCTGCGGCGCAGTACGGCACAGGAGCCGCAGAAGAACGCCGCATCCCAGGTGTCGTTACCGTCCTGCACCAGGCCGTAAAACAGAGATCCTTCGTTAGGCGTCTGACGGAAGCGGCCCAGGTTGCGTTCGAACGGATCGGGCGAGAAGAAGTGGTGCGGCGTTTGCAGCATCGCCAGCTGGTGATCTTTCAGGAACCAGCCCAGGGTAAGCTGCAGGAACGAGCGCGTAGGCACGTGGTCGCAGTCAAAAATTGCCACGTAATCGCTGCGGCAGGTGGTTTTCAGCGCATGGTTGATGTTGCCGGCTTTGGCATGTTCGTGGGTCGGGCGCACCACATAGTTGATGCCAACGCTGGCGGCGAAGGCGCGAAACTCTTCGCGCGTGCCGTCATCCAGCAGATAGATATTGAGCTTGTCCTGCGGCCAGTCGATGCCCATCGCCGCATACAGCGTTGGTTTCACGACGCTCAGCGGTTCGTTATAGGTTGGCACCAGAATGTCCACGCTCGGCCAGCTGGTGATCTCCGGTGGCATGGAGACGGGCTGGCGGTTGAGCGGCCACAGCGTCTGGAAATAGCCCAGCACCAGCACCGTCCACGCATAGGTCTCCGCGCCGATCAGAAGCAGCCCAAATACCAGACTGAACGGGTCATCCCAGTTGAGCGTTTCCGTGTAGCGCCACCACAGATAGCGGCAGGAGATCGTCAGCGACAGCACAATCAGCATCATGGTCGCCAGGCGGCCAGGCACGCGCCGTACCAGCATGGCCAGACCCCACAGCAGCAGCACAAAAATAAACTGCGTCGCGATGCTGAACGGCTGCGAGATGCACAGCAGCGCCAGCAGACCGGCCACCAACGCGGTAAGGATAAACAACCCCTGACGCAGGCGTACCGGTAACCGCTGCAGCTGGCGTTCGGCGCGTGCCGGCAGCCCGCTGGCAATCAGCCGTGCCGGTACGTTACCCAGCCACTGATTAAGGCGCTGACGCCAGCGGAACAGCGGGCCGAAAGCGTTAAAGCGTTTGCGTTCGCTGCGCGCGCTGTTATCCAGCGGCAGTGTCACCATCAGCCACAGGCTTTGCACCGCGTAGCGCAGGAAATCAAGCGGGCGCGGGCGCAGCGGGGAGATGTGCGGGTAATAGCGCTGCCGCTGCTGTAACACCTGCTGCCAGCCCGGCATCTCCAGCCGCAGCAGCGACCAGGCAAGTACACACCAGACCAGGTGGAACGCCAGGGTTAACCGGCCGGCACCGTGCTGCCGCGCCACCTGAGCACGATGTTGCAGCGCCTGCCACACCGGCGGCACCAGCAGCCAGCGCAGCGGATTCACGCTGCACCGCCGGCAACGTTCAGCAGCAGCCAGTTGGCGAGCGTGTTGATCTCCTCGCTTGCCAGCGCATGCGGCCGGTACTCACCCACCGGTTGCTTCATCATCTGCGCTTCCGCCAGCGCTTCATCGCGATGAATCACCTGTGGAATCAGGTTATTGAGTGAGCGCAGCCACAGCTGATGCAGATCCTGCTGCAGCTGGCTGTTAGCGTTAAACTGGTTGATCAGGAACAGCGTCTGCGGAAGAAAAGGGTGCTGATGCAGACGCAGCTGGCAGTTGGCATCCAGCGTCAGTACCTGTAGCAGGCGATCGGCCGCCGCATGAAACGGCTGCTGCCACGGCAGCAGATCCGCAGGCAGGTCGAGAATGATCCAGCGATAGTCGTTTTTCAGGGCCGGAAGCGCCTGCAGTAGCGGCGCAGCACACTCCTCTGGCGCACGGTTTACCATTAAGGTTTGCTGATGGGTCAGGGCGCCAAACGGCAAAAAATCCAGCCCCGGCTGATAGCGCAGCGCGCTGTGGTGCCAGGGTTGCCCGGCGTGCAGTGCCGTCATCCAGCCCGAGGTGTGATTCAGGGGCGTATTAAAGTGGGCCGCGAGCTGATTGGCCGGAGAGAGGTCAATCAGTAGCGCTGACTCCTGTAAGGCATTCAGCGCCCAGCCTAGCGCCGCGCTGAGTGAGGTGGCGCCACAGCCGCCGCGCAAACCCTGTAGGGCGATCACCGGCATTAGCGATTACTCTCCCGTACCGCCGCCATCTCATGCAGCAGCGGCCAGCGCGACAATATCGCCTTCATTCGCTCTTCGCGCGCAATATCAATATAGCGAAATGCCTTGAGGTCAAAGGCCTCGCTGAGTGCCGTGATGTCATCCTGATCTTCACTGGCAGAAGCGATCAGTGAAAAAGCATTTTCAGTTTTCATTACTTGTTTGCCACCAAAAAAAAGGACAACGGAAGAAGAGAGATTATATTATTACCGGGTTTTAAACCGAAGTGATCGATGCGACATAACGGCATTGATATGATTGCCCTGGCGCAGCTTTTTTTATTTCAGCAGTTCCAATCGTCGCCGTCTATATTAAACTAGCCTGGATTGTTCTGATCGCGAATCAAATATGAAAAATCGCTATGCGCTCGGCCTGCAACAGGTTCAGCAGGAATTAATAACACTGCAATCGCCAGGCTTTTACTGGCTCACCAGCCAGCGGCCGGAAGACGCGCGAACATTGCTGCGTCAGGTGGTTAGCCATCAGGAGTTTGCCACGCTGATTAGCGCGGATGAACCCCCAAAGGCATTGCTGACGCCCGATCCGCCTGGCGGACCGGCGCGCATCCCATTATTTTCCCTGCCGGCAAATAAAGCCAGTCTCCTGCATGCAGAGAGCGATTTTGCGCGCGTGCTGAATAATCGCAGCGGCGTAGTGCTGTTTTATAGCCAGGCTGCCTGTGGGGTAAATTATCACCCGGGGAGCTGACGGCGTGGATTAAAGGGCTGCGACGGCTGGTTGTTAAAAAACAAATGACGCTGCTTATGATCACCTCAGGCACGACAATAATTCACCTGCGTAATCATCTGCAACGTTATTTTCGCCAGCTTGATGGTGTCGCCCATTTAGATTTTCAGCAGGATAGCTGGGAATATCGAATTAACTGGTGGTACTCCGCGGATAAATTGCTGGCCGACCGCGCGCTGCGCCTGCGTTGTGTTGATAATCAATTCGTTGCAGAAAAAGATGAGCAGCAGACGATGCCGCTTAGCCTGAACGATGAGAATCAGTTTCTTGCGCAGCAGGGTGTGCTGGAAGGTGCGCCGCCGCTTTCGGCCCAGTGGCAACTGTTTAGCGATAATGAAAGTGTGTTCGCCCGGGCACAGCAGGCAAATGCCGCCACAGTCATCTTTAGCCTGGCCCATAATCAGGATATTCAGTCACTGGCAACCCTGGTCCACAGTTTGCGCCGCTCACGCGGCAATGCGCTCAAGATCGTGGTACGTGAGCTGGGTACCAGCCTGCGTTACAACGATGAGCGTCTGCTGCTGGCCTGCGGTGTGAACGCGATTGTGCCGGGTGCGGCAACGCTGTCGCGCTTTCTGACCACGCTGGAGGGCATTCAGGGTCAGCAGTTTACCCGCCACGTGCCCGCCAATCTTCCGGCGCTGGTGCAGGCGTTGCAGCCGCTGCAGCAGAAGGGTTATCTGGCGCTGGATCCCTTCTGTGCGGCGGTGCAGCAGTTGATGAACAACACGCTGCTGCCCGAGAATGATAAGGGTCTGATGGTCGCCCTGCGCCCGGTGCCGCAACTGAAGCCGGAGCAGATCCTCACCTTGTGTAAACCGCGCCGTTTTGGTGATTTGGTGACGCTGGTGGGCGATCGCCTCTATCTGTTCCTCTCATCATGCCGTTTCAATGACCTGGATATCGCACTGAAGTCGATTTTCTCACTGCCGCACGATGAGTTGTTCAGCAATCGCATGGTGTGGTTTGAGGACAACCAGATTCTGTCTGAAGTGCAAAAGGTGCGTCAGCTGACCAGCGTGGCGCAGCGTGAGACAACGGTTACGTCACAGGTGAGTGAACCGGTAGTGACCTCTGCAGCGCAGCCGCGCGCGGCGCAAACGCCGCAGCCTGTCAGCCTTAACCTCAAGGGAGTGCGCTCATGACGCTGATGGATTGGGTGCAGGTGGCGATCCTGCTGTTACTGATTTTGCTGTTTCTGAAATCGCTGTGGCGACGCTGGTTGCCGCGCCGCAGCACCAGTTTGCTGATGCGTCTGCTGCCGACGCGCGCCCTGAAATCGGAAGGGCAGTGGCAACGTCAATCGACCAAAACGGATAAACATGGATAACAAACCTGCGATGTTGCCCGGTGCGTGGTGGCGCGGCCTCGGCGGCTGGAATTTCTATTTTTTACTGAAGTTTGGCCTGCTGTGGTTCGGCTACCTCAATTTTCACGCCCTGAGCAATCTGGTGTTTCTGGCGTGGCTGCTGTTTCCGCTGCCTTCGCAGCGTCTGCACCGCGTGCGCCAGTGGATCTCGCTGCCGGCAGGCATTGCACTGTTCTGGCACGATACCTGGCTGCCGGGTCTCAACTCGCTGCTGAGCCAGGGTAACCAGCTGGCCGGGTTCTCTCCCGCCTATCTGCTGGATCTGGTGGAGCGCTTTATCAACTGGGAGATGATTGGCGCAGCCTTTGTACTACTGGTGCTCTATCTGTTTGTTGCGCAGTGGATTCGCATCACCGTGCTGGTGACGCTGGCGCTGATCTGGCTAAACGTGCTGACCATTGCCGGCCCGGCAATGAACCTGCTGCCGGAGAAATCGGCAACGCCGGCTGTGGTGCTGAATGATAAACCGGCCGCGAGCAAAGCGCCGGAGGGGCTGGATCAGTCGGCGCCACCGACCAGCGCTAACCTTACCGCCTGGCTTAACCGCTTCTACGACAGCGAGCGGCAGCGTGCGACGCACTTCCCGGATGCGCTGCCCGCCGATTCGCAGCCGTTTGATATTCTGGTGATCAACATCTGCTCGCTCTCCTGGGCGGATATTGACGTGGCGCAGCTGCGTACGCATCCGCTGTGGCAGCATTTCGACATCATGCTGAATAACTACAACTCCGCGACCGGTTACAGCGGGCCGGCGGGGATTCGTCTGCTGCGCGCCAGCTGCGGCCAGACTTCCCACAGTAATCTTTATAAGAGCACCGATCAGCGCTGCTATCTGTTTGATAACCTGGCGAAGCTCGGCTTTAAGCAGCAGCTGATGATGGACCACACCGGCGTGTTCGGTAACTACCTGAAGGAGCTGCGCGAGGACGGTAATCTGCAGGCGCCGCTGATGTCGCAGACCGGCATTGCACCAGAGCTGACCTCGTTTGACGGTTCGCCTGTGTTCAACGATGGCCAGCTGATGCAGCGCTGGCTGGATGACAGAACAAAGAGCAGCGACGCACGCAGCGCTACGTTCTATAACCTGATTCCGCTGCACGACGGCACGCGCGAACTGGGCAGCACGCGTACCGCCGACTGGCAGCCGCGCGCTAAAGTACTGTTTGATCAGCTTGATACTTTCCTCACCAATCTGGAGAAATCAGGCCGGCGGGTGATGGTGCTGGTGGTGCCAGAGCACGGCGCGGCGCTGCAGGGCGATAAGATGCAGATGTCCGGCCTGCGTGATATCCCCAGTCCGGGCATTACTCACGTACCGGTAGGCATTAAGTTTGTCGGCATGAAAGCACCGCATCAGGGACAACCGCTGACGATAGATACGCCAACCAGCCTGCTGGCTATCTCCGAAATTGTGTCGCGCGTGGTGGATGGACAGGTATTTAATGCGCCGAATGTGAATATGTCGGTGCTGACGGATAACCTGCCGCAAACGCCAGTGGTATCGGAAAACGATAATGCGGTGGTGATGATGTATCAGGGTAAACCGTGGATCCGCCTGAACGGCGGCGATTGGGTGGCATATCCGCAGTAATCATCCGCCAGGGTCGGCAGCACGACTGCAGCCCTGGCCCCTGCGGGGCTGCCGCTACCGGGGTTACGTCGCGGTGACCCGCCAGGGCTGACGCTTCACACTTCCCGCCAAAACGCCCATACATCTCGCAAAGGCGTCATCTTCAGCGATTTTCGCCTTTATCCCGACGCAAAAAAAGGCTGACCTGGGATATACTTGCTGCGCACGCAGGCTACTATCACTGCTTATTGCTGCCAGGAGAAGTTTTGTTGCGCGTCAGTCGCTCGCTCACGATAAAGCAGATGGCCACCGTTTCCGCCGTGGCAATGGTCACTATCTGCATCTTTATCGTCATTCAGTTATTCCACTTTGTGCAGCAGCGCAGGATTGATTACGCCCAGCAAATGGAGAACGTGGCGCATACTGTCCGCCAGCCGCTCTCTGAAGCGGTGCTGAAAGCGGATATTCCGCAAGCCGAACGCATTCTCAATACGCTGAAACCGGCCGGTATCCTGTCGCGCGCTGATGTGGTGCTGCCGAACGCCTTCCAGGCGCTGCACGCCGACTTCGCGCCGGAAAAACCGGTGCCGCGCTTAGTCGCTCGTCTGTTTGAGCTGCCGGTGCAGATCACCCTGCCGCTCTACTCTGTGGAGCGCAGCGGGCTGCCAAAGCCGATTGCTTATCTGGTGCTGCAGGCTGATTCATCGCGCGTCTATCAGTTCCTGCTCAGCACCTTATCCACCATGATCACCACCTACCTGTTACTGGCGCTGATTCTTTCCGTCGCCATCAGCTGGTGCATCAACCGCCTGATCGTCCATCCGCTGCGTAACATCTCACGCGAGCTGCAGGAGCTGCCGCCGCCGGCAATTCTGACGCATAAACTGGGGCTGCCGCATAATCATCGCGATGATGAAATTGGTATGCTGATCCGCAGCTACAACCGCAATCAGCAGGTGCTGGAGTCCATCCATGATGAGATGAGCCGCCTGACGACCCACGTTGCGGTCACTGACCTGCCCAATCGCGCGCTCTTCCTGGCGCTGCTGGAGCAGCACATCAGCCATCGCCACAGCCACCAGGCGTGGGGGCTGATGGTGATTCGGATCGAAACGCTGCAGGAGGCCAATGGCGTACTGAGCGATGAGCAGCGCGACACGCTGATGCTGACGCTGGTGGAGAAAATCCGCAGTACTATTGATGACCACACGCTACTGGCGCAGACCGGCCCGAGCGATTTTGCCCTGTTGATGAAGCGCGCGCACAATCCGTTCCGCGCGATGCGCCTGGCGCGCAATCTGATGCTGCGCATCAACCAACCGGTCAATCTGCACCAGCTCCAGCTGCGCCCTAACGCCAGCATCGGGCTGGCGCTGCAGGACGGCGACACCATGTCCGCCAGCGAGCAGCTGGATCGCGCGACCTCTGCGATGATGTCGGCGCGCCATCAGGGTAAAAACCAGATTCTGTTCTTTGATCCCGCCCTGACCGAGCGCGCGCAGAAGCGCCTGACTCAGGAGCATGACATCCTGCAGGGCCTGCAGGATGGGCAGTTCGCGCTCTACCTGCAACCGCAAATCAATATGGCAACCGGCGAGCTGGCGGGTGCCGAAGCGCTGCTGCGCATGCGCATGCCGGACGGCAGCTATGGGTTATCCGAAGAGTTTATTACCAGCGCCGAAGAGATTGGCGTGATATCCGCTATCGGGCGCTGGGTGTTTGAAGAGTCATGCCGCATCATTGCTGGCTGGCAGCGGCGCGGCATTAACCTTCCGCTAAGCGTTAATATCTCGGCGGTGCAACTGCGCGACGCCAGCATGGTGAGCCACCTGCAGAGCCTGCTGGAGCGCCACCGCATTGCGCCCGGCAACTTCGTGCTGGAGATCACTGAAACCGCGCAGATTGGCGATGCGGAACAGGCGATGGCGCTGTTGCGTTCGCTGCAACAAACCGGCGTCGCGGTGGCGCTGGATGACTTCGGCATGGGCTACTCCAACCTCAACTACCTGCACCAGTTCAAAGCGCTGCCGGTTAATAAGCTGAAGATGGACCGCAGCTTTGTTGCCGCGCTGCCGGATGACGACACCATGGTACGTATCGTGGCGGCCATCGCCGAGATCATCCATCTGGATGTGATTGCTGAAGGTGTAGAGACCGCTGAACAGCGCGACTGGCTGCTGGCGCGCGGAATTACTATAGGGCAGGGCTACTTATACGCAGAAGCGCTGCCGTTACCCGTCTTTAATCACCGCTGGCTGAACAGCTTGTCACCCGCAGAATAGTCACGTTATTTATTGATTTTCCTTACAGAATCCCCTTGCGATAGGGTGCTGAAGCGTTTCAGTTCATAGTTAGAGTTTTGTAACTTTTGTAAGGAATGTGAGGGTATACTAATCCTGTTAACAGAGTGTTATTTTCCTCGCCATCGGTAAGGTCATACGCTTCCAGGCGGCTTGCCGCATGCGTTTCCAATAACAATGGCGGTGAATGCCGTCTATACCTGGACACCTGTTATGAAACTGTTCAAAAGCCTCTACTTTCAGGTCCTGCTTGCCATCGGCATCGGCGTCCTGTTAGGCCACTACTATCCTGAGTTAGGCGCGCAGATGAAGCCGCTTGGCGATGGCTTCGTTAAGCTGATCAAGATGATCATCGCCCCCGTGATTTTCTGTACGGTGGTGACCGGCATTGCCGGCATGGAGAGCATGAAAGCAGTTGGACGTACCGGCGCGGTTGCGCTGCTCTATTTTGAAATTGTCAGCACCATCGCGCTGATTATCGGCCTGGTGGTGGTTAACGTGGTGCAGCCTGGCGCGGGCATGAACGTTGACCCGGCGACGCTGGATGCCAAAGCGGTGGCGGTTTACGCGCAGCAGGCTGAATCGCAGGGCGTGGTTGCCTTCCTGCTGGATGTGATCCCGAACAGCGTCGTGGGCGCCTTTGCCAGCGGAAATATCCTGCAGGTGCTGCTGTTCGCGATTCTGTTCGGCTTCGCGCTGCACCGTCTCGGCAACGCCGGCACCGTAATGTTTAACGTCATTGAGAGCTTCTCGAAAGTGATCTTCGGCGTCATCAACATGATTATGCGCCTTGCGCCTATCGGCGCCTTCGGGGCCATGGCTTTCACCATCGGTAAGTACGGCGTGGGTTCTTTGGTGCAGCTCGGCCAGTTGATCGTCTGCTTCTATATCACCTGCGTGCTGTTTGTGGTGATTGTGCTGGGCGTGATTGCGCGCTGGGCAGGCTTCAACATCTTTAAATTTATCGGCTACATCAAAGAAGAGCTGCTGATCGTGCTGGGCACCTCCTCTTCTGAATCAGCGCTGCCGCGTATGCTGGATAAGATGGAGAAGCTGGGCTGTAAAAAATCGGTGGTCGGGTTAGTGATCCCTACGGGCTACTCGTTCAACCTTGATGGCACCTCGATCTATTTGACCATGGCGGCCGTGTTTATCGCCCAGGCCACCAACGCGCATATGGACGTGTTCCACCAGATCACGCTGTTAGTGGTACTGCTGCTCTCCTCGAAAGGGGCGGCAGGCGTGACCGGCAGTGGCTTCATTGTGCTGGCAGCCACGCTTTCGGCAGTCGGTCATCTGCCGGTGGCCGGACTGGCGCTGATCCTCGGTATTGACCGCTTTATGTCCGAAGCCCGTGCACTGACTAACCTGGTGGGTAATGGCGTGGCGACGGTGGTGGTAGCGAAATGGGTAGGCCAGCTGGATGAGAAGCAGATGAAAGCGACGCTCTCCTCAGCAAAAAAGGTGAATAACCCGTCACATACCAGCGCATAATCATCTATTTGCGTTAATTTCCCAAGAAATGCCCGCTGTCACTTGCCCTGACAGCGGGCATTTGCATAATAAACCCCATTGATTTTTTTCCCGATTTTTTTCCTCGTTGCGCGACATCCTGACCTTCCTGTGGTCAAAGAGTCTGTCGTTGAATAAACGTGGCGGTAAAATGCCGCACCGGCCACCCGGCAGTGGCCGCTTATGCCGCGCTAACGAGCGTTTATCTGTTTGAGTAGGGGTTCACATGCAGGGCACCAGAATTCGGCTTTTAGCTGGCGGATTGATCCTTGCGGCATCCGGCTTCGGCGTGCATGCCGAAACACTTCAGCCCGATCCCGCCTGGCAGGAGGGCAAGCTGGACAACGGTTTCAGCTGGCAGTTACTGACCACGCCACAGCGTCCGAGCGATCGTATTGAGCTGCGTCTGATTGTTAACGCCGGTTCGCTGGTGGAGAGCGCGCAGCAGACAGGCTTCAGCCACTTATTACCGCGTCTGGCGATGGTGCATAACACTGTGCTGGATACCAATCAGCAGCGCGCACTGTGGCAGCAGGCCATGGACCCACAGCGTCCATTGCCGCCCGCCATCTCGTCATACGACTACACCCAATATAACCTGAGCCTGCCGAATAACCGCCCCGAGCTGCTGAAAGAAGCCCTGAGCTGGCTGGCGGCGACGGCGGGTAAAATGACCATTAATGAGCAGGTGGTCTCCACCGCGCTGACGGCCACCGATCCCATCGCCACCTGGCCGCCTGATACGCAGGATGTGTGGTGGCGCTATCGCCTTAAAGGGTCAACCATGCTGGCGCACGATCCGGGTGAACAACCGCGTGCGCCGGTCGATATTGCCCAGCTGAACAGCTTTTATCAGCAGTGGTACACCCCGGATGGTATGACGTTGTACGTTGTGGGCAATGTAGATAGCCGCAGCATGGTGGAGCAAATCAACAAAGCGTTCTCGCCGCTGCAGGGCAAACGCGTAGCGCCGGCACCACTTCCCACGCTCTCGCCGCTGCCGCATCAGCCGGTGAACCTGGTGAATGGCAGCATGGCACAGGATCGTTTATCGCTGGTATGGGATACAGCGTGGCAGCCGATCCGTGATTCGCAAAATCTGCAGCGCTACTGGCAGAGCGATCTGGCACGTGAGGCGCTGTTCTGGCATGTGCAGCGTGCGCTGGCGGACAGCAAAGCGCAGAACGTGCAGGTCGGCTTTGACTGCCGCGTGCTGTACCAGCGCGCGCAGTGCTCCATCAATATGGACAGCCCCAATGCTTCACTGGCGCAGAATATGAATCAGGTAGCGAAAGAGCTGGCGGCCGTGCGTGATAAAGGGCTGCCGCAGGAGGAGTTTGATGCGCTGATGGCGCAGAAGCTGCTGGAGCTGAATAAGCTTTTCGCCACCTATGCCCGTACCGACACCGATATTCTGATGGGCCAACGCTTGCGCTCACAACAGAATGCGGTGGTGGATATTGCGCCGGAGCAGTATCAGAAGCTGCGCCAGACGTTTCTTGGTGAGCTGACGCGCGACCAGCTGAATCAGGAGCTGCGCCAGCAACTGACGCAGGAGCTGACCATGGTGCTGATTCAGCCGCAGGGCGAAGCCGAAACCAATGTGAAGATGCTGCAGGAGAGCTGGGATAAAGTGATGGCCCTGCCGGATGCGCCCGCTGCGTCAGCCACGTCTGAAGAGGCGGTAAAACCCGAGGGCAGCGCCAGTGCAGCCCCGGCTGACGCTGCAGCGCCATCGACCTGAGACGGACAGGCGACCTCTTGCGGGTCGCCACTGCTGGCAGGCGCGGACCGACGGCGCTATTTGGCTCGCAGCCACTCGGTGACCAGCATCGGCCAGCTGGCAAGCGGCAGGTCGGCGACGCCGCGAATGCCAAAGCCATGTCCGCCTTTCTGATAGAAGTGAATTTCTGCCGGCACCTTGTGTTCGCGTAGCGCGCTGAAAAACGCCATGCTGTTGTTCACCGATACCGTGTCATCGTCGGATGCGTGAATCAGTAGCGTCGGCGGCGTTTGCCCATGAACGCGGGTTTCCATTGAGTAGGCATCAATCATTTTCTGATCCGGCCATGCGCCTAACAGGCGGGTGCGCGAGCTCTCGTGTGCCAGCCCGTCGCGCATGCTAATCACCGGATAGACCAGCACCATGGCATCCGGACGCGGAGAGAAGTTGTCGGCCTGGTCCTGCACCGGATAGATCTTCTCCGCAAAGCGGTTGCCCAGGCTGGCCGCGACGTGGCCGCCCGCCGAGAAGCCCATCATCACGATGTATTTGCCGTTCATGCCGCGCTGCGCACGTTCACGCAGCACGCGCACCGCCCGCTGCGCATCGGCCAGGGGCGCATCCGGCCCTTCATGGTGGCCGTCGTAAGGCAGGCGATAGGTCATCACTGCCAGCGTATAGCCCATTGAGGTGAAAAAGGTCGCCAGCGCGCTGCCTTCACGGTCAATCAGGACGCGCTGATAACCTCCACCGGGCGCAACCAGCAGCGTGATACCGTTCGGGTTTTCCGGATGCCAGAGGGCGATCTCCGGGCAGCGCACGCCGGTGGCGGCACGATCGTAAGGTTCGTACTCTTTGGCGAGATCGACGATTTGCGGCTGAGCACGCGAATCGCTCGCGCCTGGCGCATCACCGTGCGGCCAGATATTGATAATTTCTGTGTGCATAAACCTGTCCTGAGCAAGGCGTATTGTCATTATTTTTTTCGCGGCCGACGTAATAGCGTCCTGCTATTGTTGATTAAAACATGGTCTTTTTTGTCGCTGCCGTCCAGCCGAAAACCCGCGGTTTTGCCAGATTCAGACTATGCCTGGTGGCCGTTTGTGTTGCCATAACGCCTTGAATATAAAGTGATTAGTTAAGCGTCCCTAAAGCAAGGTTGTCGGCCAGCATGCCGGGCTGAATAGCTGGCGGGCCTAACCGCAACTGACAGGGGAAAATAGGGTGCTAATGCAAACTGGCGGGCGGATTGGGTAAGGGCGGATAATGCAATATTGACGGATGGAAACAGCGGCGCAATGGCGTGCGCCGCTAAAGAGAGAGGCGCTTATACCGGGGCAGGCATCGCACTGAGTGGAATGATGGCGCCGCGATGCTGAATTACTGTGCTGGCAGTAAGATGGCCGCGCGCCGCCGCCGCTCCGGCGCTACCTCCGGCTAAGCGTACCGCCAGATAGCCGGCGCTGAACGAATCCCCTGCGGCGGTTGTATCAATCACGCTCTCTTTCGCCAGCGCAATCGCCGGCACATCACATAATGGTTCATCTCCCTGCGCAATCAGGCAGGAGTCGGCGCCGCGCTTGATCACAATCTCCTGCACGCCCGCCTCGCGCGTGCGGGCAATAACCGCTTCCAGCGGCTGTTCACCCCACAGCAGATGCTCATCATCCAGCGTCAAAAACGCCATGTCGGTGTGTTGCAGCATGGCCGCATAGGCCTGCTGCGCACTGGCGCGATCGGCCCACAGGCGCGGTCGATAGTTATTGTCGAAAATGACTTTGCCACCGTTGCGTCGGCAGGCAGCCAGCAGCGTCATCAGCGTTTCCCGGCTGGCGTCCGGCAGAATGGCCAGGCTAATACCGCTCAGGTAGAGATAATCGTAGTGCGCCAGCTGCTGGCAAATCGCCTCTGCGTGCGGGCCGTCAAGCCAGAAGCGTGCGGCGGCGTCACTGCGCCAGTACCAGAAGGTGCGCTCGCCGTGCGCGTCAGTTTCAATGAAGTACAGGCCAGGCATTTTATTGTCGAGGCGCTGAATCAGCTGCGTTTGCACCTGCTCCTGCTGCCAGGCAGCGATCATCTGGTCGCTAAAGCTGTCGGTGCCCAGGGCGGTAACGTAATCAACGCGCAGCTGCTGGCTATCGGACTGACGTGCCAGATAGACAGCGGTATTGAGCGTGTCGCCGCCAAACCCGCGTTTGATGCTCTCACCTTTTTCGGACAGTTCAATCATGCATTCGCCAATGATAGCGATTTTTTTCTGCGTCATGGTCTTTGGCCTGTAGTGAATTCTGCGTCTTAGTCTCGCGTCTGGTATGGCAGTCGTCAACGTTTTTTAAAACGTCGTTTTAATTTAACTTAAGGCTGAAAGTGGCCATTTAACGGCGATTTAGCGGTCAAAGCGCCGTCTGTTTTGACGATTAAGCCCGCGCTGCGCTGATAGACTCAACGGCTCGTGTGGCTGCTTAGACCAATAAAGTTATCCAGGGGGGTAGCCGATACTTGCCGCTGAGATGCTATATGCAGGCACTCACCACCAACCAGGAAAAAACCATGGTGATGAAGAATTTGATTCATCGGCTGCCTTCTTCTCTTGCACTTGAGCAACAACAGGAAACCAGTCTCTTCTGGCAGCAGTGCCAGCGCTTATATACATTTCAGCCTATCTACCAGGTTTCCGGCCGCCTGCTGGCGATCGAACTACTTACTGCGATAACCCATCCGTCCGCGACGGAAAAACGCCTTTCGCCTGAACACTACTTCGATGCGCTCAACATGGCGCAGCGCCTTGATATTGTCCGTGAACAGCTGGACTTGCTGCTGCAGTGGTCCCACTTTTTCAAACAGCATCAGCTGGTGGCCTCGGTTAATATTGATGGCCCGACCCTGCTGGAGATCCAGCACCACGCGCCGGTCCGCGCGCTGATCGCCCGGCTGCCGTGGGTCCGCTTTGAACTCACCGAGCACCATGCGCTGCCGCAGGAGGAGATGGTTGCGCAGATGCCGGAACTGGGTCCGCTGTGGCTGGATGACTTTGGTTCCGGTATGGCGAACTTCTCGGCGCTGACCGAGTTGCGCTACGACTACATCAAGCTGTCACGCGAACTCTTTATGTTGCTGCGTGCCTCTGATGAGGGGCGTTCTCTGTTCTCCATGCTGCTGTCCCTGATCAACCGCTACTGTAATGGCGTGATCGTCGAGGGCGTAGAGACAGCAGAGGAGTGGCAGCAGGTGCAGAACTCTCCCGCGATGGCGGCGCAGGGTTACTTCTTCTCTCGTCCGGTGCCGTTCAGCCAGCTGGAAAGCCTGGTGCTGGCGCTTCCCTGATGCCGTTCTGCCGCGTCTCGACTATCTTTAATGGGACGTGAAAGGGCATGGAGGAAGAAAAATGTCGCGCGCAGGAAAAGTTGTTAGCTGGATAGTCGGGATTCTCGTCTTCCTGATTGTGGTGATTGTCATCATTATCGCCACCTTTGACTGGAATCGGCTGAAACCTACCATCAACCAGAAAGTCTCGACGGAGCTGAACCGGCCGTTCGCCATTCGCGGCGATCTTGGCGTGGCCTGGGTGCGCAACCGTGAAGAGCCCGGCTGGCGCAGTTGGGTGCCGTGGCCGCAGGTGCATGCCGAGGATGTGATGCTCGGCAATCCGCCTACGGTACCTGAAGTCACCATGGTGCATTTACAGCGCGTGGAAGCCACGCTGGCACCGCTGGCGCTGCTGCATAAAGAGATCTACCTGCCGTGGATTAAGATGCAGCAGCCGGATGCGCGCCTGGTGCAGACCGCCGATAAAAAGAACAACTGGACCTTTGACCTCGCCAGCAGCGACAGCAGTGAGGCCAATGCAGCACCTTCCGCCTGGTCTTTCCGCCTCGACAATATCCTGTTCGATCAGGGCCAGCTGCGCTATCGCGATGCCATTAACAAAGCCGACGTGACGATCAAAATTAATCCACTGGGTAAACCGGTGCCCTATGCACAGGTAGCGGGCGGTGATGAGCGGCAAAAAGGCGCTGGCGACTTCGTATTTGGCTGGCAGGCGAGCGGCACCTACAATAACCAGCAGCTGGATGGCGAAGGTAAAATTGGCGGCATGCTGTCGCTGCGCAGTAAAACCACGCCCTTCCCACTGCAGGCGGATGTACGCAACGGCAGCACGCGCGTGCGCGCCGATGGTACGCTACAGGATCCGCTGAACCTTGGCGGACTGGATGTGCGTCTGCGCTTCTCCGGCGATACGCTGGCTAACCTGTACGGCTTAACCGGCGTTCTGCTGCCTGATACGCCGCCGTATGAGACGGATGGCCATCTGATTGCGCGCTTCAACGAGGCGAAAGGCGCCCTGTTCCGCTACGAAAAATTCAATGGCCATATTGGCGACAGCGACATTCACGGCTCGCTGGTCTATCGCCAGGGCAAACCGCGTCCGTCGCTGACGGGAGAGCTGACTTCTAATCAGCTACGCATGGCGGACTTAGGACCGCTAATTGGCGTCGATTCCGGCAAGGGCAGTGAAAAAACCGCCCAGGCTAAAGCACAGCGCGGCGAGGCCTCAACCCAGCCGGCAGACCGAGTGCTGCCGCATGATAAGTTCGATACCAAAAGCTGGGATGTGATGGATGCCGACGTGAAGTTTAGCGGCAAACGTATTGAGCACAGCAGTAAGCTGCCGCTCAGCGATCTCTATACTCATCTGAAGCTGAAAAACGGCGATCTGCTGCTCGATCCGCTGCGTTTTGGTATGGCGGGTGGCAGCATTAACTCCACCATTCATCTGGAGGGCGATCGCTCGCCCATGCGCGGCCGTGCCGATCTGCACGCACGTAAGCTGCAGCTGCGCCAGCTGTTCCCGGATGTGAACGCCATGCAGCGTAGCCTGGGGCAGCTGAATGGTGATGCCAGCCTGACCGGCAGCGGCAACTCGGTGGCGGATCTGCTGGCGACCAGCGATGGGCAGCTGCGGCTGCTGATGAATGACGGATTAATCAGCCGCAGCCTGATGGAGATTGCCGGCCTGAATGTGGGTAACTATGTGGTCGGTAAGCTGTTTGGCGATGATGAAGTGAGGATTAACTGTGCCGCGACGGATCTCAACGTGCGTCAGGGGCTGGCCACGCCGAAGCTGTTTGTCTTTGACACTGAAAACGCGGTGATCAATGTCACCGGCAGCGCCAACTTTGCGAACGAGCGCCTGGATTTATCGATCAATCCGGAGAGTAAAGGCATCCGCATTATTACGCTGCGGTCGCCGCTTTATGTGCGCGGCACCTTCAAAAATCCGGATGCAGGCGTCAAAGCCGGGCCGCTGATTGCCCGTGGTGCCGCAGCCGTTGCCTGGGCGCGGTGGTAGCACCGGCGGCCGCGCTGCTGGCGCTGATCTCACCCAGCGACACCGACGATAACCAGTGCAGTAATGTGCTGCAGCAGATGAAAAAGCAGAAGTGATCAGTTACGCCACAGTACCTTGATAATGTGGTAACCAAAGGCGGTTTTCACCGGTCCGTAAGGCTGTAGCAGCGGGCAGGAGAAAACCGCCTTATCAAAGGCCGGTACCATCTGTCCTTTACGAAACTCCCCTAAATCTCCGCCGTTCCGCCCTGATGGACAGGTAGAGTGTTTTTTTGCCAGCTGCTGAAAGTTTGCGCCTTTTTCCAGCTGCGCCATCAGAGATGTCGCCTGCTTTTCATCTTTCACGAGGATATGTAAAGCCGCCGCGGTTTTCGCCATGATGCTGTCCTGTTATGTATAATGTGCAGCGCATTATAGCGTAGTGCGCATGGATAGCGTTGTAGGGTCGCCATTGATGGCGGCCTCTGTTCCCGGGTGCGCATCAATGCGCGCCCTGCGTCGTGATGTCCTTCTTTTCTGATTCAACTGAGTGATGACCTTTTATGCGTTTAAACCCCGGCCAACAACGTGCTGTCGAATTTGTCACCGGCCCCTGTCTGGTGCTGGCGGGCGCAGGTTCCGGTAAAACCCGCGTTATCACCAATAAAATTGCCCATCTGATCCGCGAATGCGGCTATCAGGCGCGCCATATTGCAGCAGTGACCTTTACCAACAAAGCGTCGCGCGAGATGAAAGAGCGCGTAGCGCAGACGCTGGGGCGTAAAGAGGCGCGCGGACTGATGATCTCCACCTTCCATACGCTGGGGCTGGAGATCATCAAGCGTGAATATAAAGCGCTGGGGATGAAATCCACCTTCTCTCTGTTTGACGATCAGGACCAGCTGGCGCTGCTGAAAGAGCTGACCAAACAGTGGCTGGAAGAGGACAAGACGCTGCTGCAGCAGCTGATCTCAACCATCTCTAACTGGAAGAACGATCTGGTTGATCCGCAGGGCGCGGCCGGGATCGCCAAATCGCAGCGCGATCAAATTTTCGCTCACTGCTACGGCCTGTATGACCAGCATCTCAAATCCTGTAACGTGCTGGACTTCGATGATTTAATCCTGCTGCCCACGCTGCTGCTGCAGCGAAATCAGGAAGTGCGTGAACGCTGGCAGCAGCGTATTCGCTATCTGCTGGTGGATGAGTATCAGGATACCAATACCAGCCAGTATGAGCTGGTGAAACTGCTGGTAGGGGCGCGGGCACGCTTCACCGTGGTAGGCGATGACGATCAGTCGATCTACTCATGGCGCGGCGCGCGGCCACAAAACCTGGTGCTGCTGAAAGAGGATTTTCCGGCGCTGGAGGTGGTAAAGCTGGAGCAGAACTACCGATCTACGCAGCGCATTCTGAAGTCGGCCAATATTCTCATCGCCAACAACCCGCACGTGTTTGAAAAACGCCTGTTCTCAGAGCTGGGCCAGGGTAGCGAGCTGAAAGTGCTGAGTGCGAACAACGAAGATCACGAAGCCGAGCGCGTGGCTGGCGAGCTGATTGCCCATCACTTCATCAATAAAACGCAGTACAAAGATTACGCGATCCTCTATCGCGGCAACCATCAGTCGCGCGTATTTGAGAAGCTGCTGATGCAGAACCGTATTCCCTACCGCATCTCTGGTGGAACCTCGTTCTTCTCACGGCCTGAGATCAAGGATCTGCTCGCTTACCTGCGCGTGCTTACTAACCAGGAGGATGACAGCGCCTTCCTGCGCATCGTGAATACGCCGCGCCGCGAAATTGGCCCGGCAACGCTGCAAAAATTGGGCGAGTGGGCCAATCTGCGCAATAAGAGTCTGTTCAATGCCAGCTTTGATATGGGCCTGCAGCAGACGCTGAGCGGGCGCGGGCTGGAGCATTTACAGCGCTTCACGCAGTGGCTGAATGAGATTGTGCAGCTGACGGAGCGCGAGCCGGTGAATGCGGTGCGCGATCTGATTCGCGGCATCGATTATGAGAGCTGGTTGTTTGAAACCTCACCCAGCCCAAAAGCTGCTGAGATGCGTATGAAAAACGTCAATACGCTGTTTCAGTGGATGACGGAGATGCTGGAGGGCGATGAACTGAATGAGCCGATGACGCTGGCGCAGGTGGTCACGCGCTTTACGCTTCGCGACATGATGGAGCGCGGTGAGAGCGATGAAGAGCAGGATCAGGTGCAGCTGATGACGCTGCATGCCTCAAAAGGGCTGGAGTTCCCGTACGTCTATCTGGTGGGGATGGAAGAGGGCCTGCTGCCGCATCAGAGCAGCATTGATGAGAATAACATCGAAGAGGAGCGCCGTCTGGCCTACGTGGGCATTACCCGCGCGCAGAAGGAGCTGACCTTTACGCTGTGTCGCGAGCGACGCCAGTACGGCGAGCTGGTACGCCCGGAGCCCAGCCGTTTTCTGCTGGAGCTGCCGCAGGATGATGTAGTGTGGGAGCGCGAGAAGAGAGTAGTCAGTGCTGAGCAGCGCATGAAAACCGGGCAGACGCGCGTGGCGGGCCTGCGTGCGATGCTGGAGAACGCAAAGAAAGGGTAGGCGGAGTTAACTCCCGTTAATGGCCATTTGACGGGAGCTTTTCAGCACAGCGGGTTCTGTTACGAGATCGTCAGCAGCCAGTGCACATACGACTGATAGTGGCTCTCCTGCTCCAGCAGTTCAGCGCGCAGCGGATGTGCCGCCAGCCAGCCAGCGGGCAGGGTCAGATGCAGTGCATCGTCGTCGGCCTGCAGGCGTACTGCGGGCAGGGTGTCATCACGACGGCGGCTGGAGAAGATGATCGCCAGACGTAACAGGCGGCTAAGACGCTCAGCCATACGCGGTGGCACGGCGTTTTGTTGTGTCAGCAGCGCCAGATCAATATTGCCGCTCTGGTTCTGCAGCAGGCAGGCCAGCATTTTTTTCTGAGCGGGCGTGAAACCGGGAAGATCGAGGTGGCGAATCAGGTAGGCGGCGTGCTGCGGTGCCTGACGAAAATCGACGCTGAGGCCAATTTCGTGGAGTGAACAGGCGCTGAGCAGAAGATCGCGACATCGCTGATCCAGCTTCCAGCTGCTGCTTACCTGACGGAAGAAACTCTCCGCCAGCTGACGCACGCGGCTGGCCTGCTCAACGTCAATGGCGAAGCGGCGCTGTACGTTCTGCAGCGTGCGGCTGCGGATATCGCGGTCAATGGGCAGATGCAGCATGCCGTATACCAGCCCTTCACGCAGTGCGCCGCCCGCCAGCGTCATGCTTTCAATGCTCAACTCCTGGAAGATGGCGATCAGAATCGACAGGCCGCTCGGGAACACCAGCGCCCGCTCCAGCGTTAAGCCCTCAATCTCCAGCTCCTCCAGCTTGCCACACTGAATAGCACGCTGTTTCAGCTGCTGCAGCTTGCTCAGGGTGATGCGCTCATCCATGCCCTGCGCCACCATGATCTCCTGTAGCGCCTGTACGGTGCCAGAGGCGCCGACACAGATCTCCCAGCCTTTCTCGCGCAATGCCGCAGCGATTGGACGAATCATCTCGCGAGCGGCCTGTTCCGCCTGGGCAAAGTTCTCTTTTGCCAGGTGGCGATCGCTGAAGAAGCGCTCCAGCCAGGTGACACAGCCCATCGACAGGCTAAACAGCGTGGTGGCATGTGCGCCTTCGCCGGTGACCAGCTCTGTGCTGCCACCGCCAATATCCACCACCAGACGCCGGTCGGAGCCGCCCGTAGTGTGCGCAACGCCCTGATAGATCAGACGAGCTTCCTCTTCACCGCTGATCACATTCACCGGGCAGCCGAGAATCTGTTCTGCGGTCGTGAGAAAATCCTGCGCGTTATGTGCAATGCGCAGCGTGGCGGTCGCCACCACGCGGATCTGTTCAGGCGGAATATCCTGAAGCTGTTCGGAAAAGAGTTTCAGACACTGCCAGCCGCGCTGCATCGCCTCTGAAGAGAGATGACTGGCCTGATCCAGACCGGCAGCGAGGCGCACTTTGCGTTTAATCCGCGCGACGGTCTGAATACTGCCGGATACTTCGCGCACCACCAACATATGAAAGCTGTTGGAACCTAAATCAATCGCAGCATAAAGTGACGATGCGCTTAGCATAAGTGCTTAACCCGAACGTTTACGGTTGTTATTGCGTGGTGCGCCGCCCCGACGGTTACTGTTATTCCCGCCACGACGTGGACCGTTCCCTGAGCGGCTACGCTGCAGGCGCTTCGGTGGCGGCAGCTCGCTCAGCAGCGCGTCGCTGTTGTACTTGCTCACCGGAATCCCGTGCCCGATATACTCTTCGATTGCCGGTAAGTTCAGCGCGTACTCTTCACAGGCCAGGCTGATGGAGTGTCCGCTTGCGCCAGCGCGGCCGGTACGGCCGATACGGTGTACGTAATCTTCGCGGTCGTCTGGCAGATCGTAGTTAAAGACGTGCGTAACGGCCGGAATGTGCAGACCACGCGCGGCAACGTCTGTCGCGACGAGGATATCGACATCACCTTTAGTGAAGTCATCAAGAATACGCAGACGCTTTTTCTGCGGCACGTCGCCCGTCAGCAGACCCACGCGGTGACCATCGGCGGCCAGGTGGCCCCAGATATCTTCACAGCGATGCTTGGTGTTGGCGAAGATGATGGCGCGGTCCGGCCACTCCTCTTCCAGCAGGGTTTGCAGCAGACGCATCTTCTCTTCGTTTGACGGATAGAAAAGCTCTTCTTTAATGCGATGGCCGGTTTTCTGCTCTGGCTCTACTTCGACGTATTCAGCGTTGTTCATGTGCTCAAATGCCAGTTCGCGCACGCGGTAGGAGAGCGTAGCGGAGAACAGCATGCTCAGACGCTGTGTAGCAGGCGGCATGCGGCGGAACAGCCAGCGGATATCTTTAATAAAGCCAAGATCGAACATGCGATCGGCTTCATCCAGGACCACCACCTGGATCGCGCCCAGGTTGATGTGATTTTGTTTGGCATAGTCGATTAAACGACCGGTAGTGCCGACCAGGATGTCCACGCCATCAGCCAGGACTTTGAGTTGTTTATCGTAGCCGTCACCGCCGTATGCCAGGCCCAGCTTCAGGCCCGTCGTCTGTGCCAGGGGTTCAGCATCCGCATGAATCTGTACGGCGAGTTCTCGCGTCGGGGCCATGATCAGCGCACGTGCTGATTGATTTGGCGGCCTTCAACGGCAGGGTGAGAAAGAAGATAATGAAACGTTGACGTCAGAAACGCCATCGTTTTGCCGGTACCGGTTTGCGCCTGACCCGCGACATCACGCCCTGAAAGCGCAAAAGGCAACGCGAGCGCCTGTATAGGCGTGCAATGATGAAAGCCTTTCTTATCAAGGGCTTCCACTACCTGTGGGTGCAGGGCGAAGTCGGAAAACTTCTGTTCTGTTAAGTGTGTTTTGCTCATAGTGTGGTAGAATATCAGCTTACTATCGCTTTACGAAAGCGTATCTGATGAAATAAAGTCAACCTACGTTGGTATATTTTACGCCAATTCGCCAGGCATAATCTTTGGAGTTAAACATGAGCAGCGATAAAATCGTTCACCTGACCGATGACAGTTTCGACACTGACGTGCTGAAAGCCGACGGTGTTACTCTGGTTGATTTCTGGGCTGAATGGTGTGGTCCTTGCAAAATGATCGCCCCGATTCTCGACGAAGTTGCAGAAGAGTACGAAGGTAAGCTTACCATCGCTAAGTTGAACATTGATGACAACCCAGGTACTGCGCCGAAATACGGCATCCGCGGTATCCCGACCCTGCTGCTGTTTAAGAACGGCGAAGTGGCGGCGACAAAGGTGGGCGCGCTGTCTAAAGGTCAGCTGAAAGAGTTCCTGAACGCTAACCTGGCCTAAGCCCGGCGCGGCGTTTGTTCCGCAGTGGTGAATTTTTTCGCCACTGCTGGACGTCTCCTTTCTGGCGTGTTAAGTTGACCTCACTGCATTACGCACTTACCTTTGTAGTTTGCATCTAAAGATTTCCTTTGTCAGACCCCATTCGCATTAAACGTTTTCGTGGTTTGGCAATCTGACGGCTAGCATATTCGGCATCATCTTTCGACCTTCTCTTCGCTCCTTATCGCCACATCTGACGATACTCGTCGAGCAGAGTTGAAAAAGAGCCATTAACAGGCATGGAATTTTTGCCATACCATTCACGACAAACATTTCGAGAATTACCCCGAGTTAAGAACCCATCACTATGAATCTTACCGAATTAAAGAATACCCCGGTTTCTGAGCTGATTACTCTCGGCGAAAATATGGGGCTGGAAAACCTGGCGCGTATGCGCAAACAGGATATTATTTTCGCCATCCTCAAGCAGCACGCGAAGAGTGGCGAGGACATCTTTGGTGATGGTGTGCTGGAGATATTGCAGGATGGATTTGGTTTCCTCCGCTCTGGAGACAGCTCCTACCTCGCCGGTCCCGATGATATCTACGTCTCTCCCAGCCAAATCCGCCGCTTCAACCTCCGCACTGGTGACACCATTTCTGGCAAAATCCGTCCGCCAAAAGAGGGTGAGCGCTATTTTGCACTGCTGAAAGTTAACGAAGTTAACTACGATAAGCCGGAAAACGCGCGTAATAAGATCCTGTTCGAAAACCTCACGCCACTGCACGCAAACAATCGTCTGCGTATGGAGCGTGGTAATGGCTCGACAGAAGATCTGACCGCCCGTGTGCTGGATCTGGCCTCGCCAATTGGCCGTGGTCAGCGTGGTCTGATCGTGGCACCACCGAAAGCCGGTAAAACCATGCTGCTGCAGAACATCGCGCAGAGCATTGCGTACAACTATCCGGATTGCGTGCTGATGGTGCTGCTGATCGACGAACGTCCGGAAGAAGTTACCGAGATGCAGCGTCTGGTGAAAGGCGAAGTGATCGCCTCAACCTTTGATGAGCCAGCTTCCCGCCACGTACAGGTTGCAGAGATGGTGATCGAGAAGGCGAAGCGTCTGGTTGAGCACAAAAAAGACGTTATTATCCTGCTGGACTCCATTACCCGTCTGGCGCGTGCTTACAACACCGTAGTACCGGCCTCCGGTAAGGTCCTGACCGGTGGTGTTGACGCCAACGCCCTGCACCGTCCGAAGCGTTTCTTCGGTGCGGCACGTAATGTGGAAGAGGGCGGCAGCCTGACCATCATCGCCACCGCGCTGGTTGATACCGGTTCGAAGATGGACGAAGTGATTTACGAAGAGTTCAAAGGTACAGGTAACATGGAACTGCACCTGTCGCGTAAAATCGCTGAAAAACGTGTATTCCCGGCCATCGATTACAACCGTTCCGGTACGCGTAAAGAAGAGCTGCTTACTTCCCAGGAAGAGCTGCAGAAGATGTGGATTCTGCGCAAAATCATCCATCCAATGGGTGAGATTGATGCGATGGAGTTCCTCATCAATAAACTGGCAATGACCAAAACCAACGACGAATTCTTCGATATGATGAAACGCTCGTAATTTGCTTTGTGCGAAAATCTTTCGCACAAATTGCCAGGATTTATGACTAACGCCACGTCTTAACGTGGCGTTTTTCATTCGTGCGCATTAGGATTATGCCAGTCAGGAAGCAATGATAATGGCTGGCGTAGCAAGTGATGATTTTTTCAGCAACCACGTGCGCTGCGACAGGATTCAGAGCAGGGATATACGGCAATGACGTGATTTTGCGTATTGTTGTCCACGATTTTAGCTGAGAGCGTTGATGTGAATTTACTCACTATGGGTACAGAGCTTGGATTGACATTCCTTTTCTCGCTGGTGTTTCTCTTTTTTGCCCGTAAGGTTGCAAAAAAAATTGGGTTAGTCGATAAGCCAAACGGCAGAAAAAAACACCAGGGTGTTATTCCCTTAGTGGGCGGAATTTCTGTTTATGCAGGGGTCTGTTTTGCCTTTTTAATCACAAAATCCTATATGCCTAATGGCTGGCTTTATCTATTTTGCGCTGGCGTATTAGTCTTTATTGGTGCACTTGACGATCGATTCGATATTAGCGTGAAGTTCCGTGCCATGATGCAGGCTTTTATCGCGGTAGTCATGATGGCGGGGGCGAATCTTTATCTTCTTAGCCTCGGTTTTATCATTGGCCCGGTAGAATTAATTGTTGGCCCGTTTGGCTATGTCTTAACGCTCTTTGCCGTCTGGGCAGCGATTAACGCTTTCAACATGGTCGATGGTATTGATGGTCTGCTTGGCGGCCTATCCTGCGTCACCTTCGCTGCCATGGGCATCATTCTCTATTTTGATGGCATGACCAGCCTGGCGATGTGGTGCTTTGCCATGATTGCCGCAACCATTCCTTATATTTTGTTGAATCTCGGCTTCTTAGGGCGTCGTTATAAAGTCTTTATGGGCGACGCCGGCAGTACGATGATCGGTTTTACCATTATCTGGATTTTGCTGGAAACTACCCAGGGCCTCAGCCATCCGATTACCCCGGTCACCGCACTGTGGCTGATTGCTATTCCATTAATGGATATGGTGGCGATTATGTATCGCCGTCTGCGTAAGGGCATGAGCCCATTCTCTGCTGACCGCCAGCACATCCACCACCTTATCATGCGTGCCGGCTTCTCTTCACGACAGGCATTTCTGCTGATTACCACCGCGGCAGCACTGCTGGCAGCGGTAGGCGTCTTAGGTGAGTATCTGGCCTTTATTCCGGAGTGGGTCATGCTGGTGCTTTTCCTGATCGCCTTTTTTCTGTACGGCTACTGCATCAAACATGCATGGCGTATGGCTCGCATGATCCGGCGCTTAAAGCGCAGGTGGAATCATGCAAATACCCATAAAAATATACCCAGATAAGCACCCGGATAAGGACTCTTTTGTTATGACCTCTGTCGTTGTGGAGAACGAGCTGGATATGCGCGGCCTCGGTTGCGTGCTGTGGCGTGGAAAGCGCTGGATTGTGGGTCTGGCGTTGCTGTTTGCGCTGCTGGCGTGGGTGGTTTCCCTGCTAATGAAGCAATCCTGGAGCACTACCGCCGTCACCGATCGGCCGACGGTTAACATGCTGGGCGCTTTCTTCGTTCAGCAGCAGTTTTTGAACAATCTGGATGTGCGAAACGAAACGGTAAGCCTGAGTTCACCGGCGCCGACCGTGATGGATGAGGTGTACCAGGAATTTACCATGCAGCTGGCTTCATGGGATACGCGTCGCGATTTCTGGCAACAAACCGACTATTTCAAAAGCCGTAAGAGCGGTAACGCGCATAACGATGCGGCACTGCTTGACGACATGATCACTAACATTCAGTTTACCCCGGCCGATCCGGCGCACAATTCGCTGGATAATATCCGGCTGATTGCAGAAACCGCCGGCGATGCGAACAACCTGCTGCGTCAGTACATCGCTTACGCCAGTGAACGCGCCGCGCGCCATCTGAACGACGAACTGAAAGGGGCCTGGCAGGCACGTAGCGTACAGCTGCAGGCCCAGGTCAATCGCCAGCAGGCCGTGGCGCAGTCCGTGTTTGACCGTCAGCGTCAGCGTATCGAACAGGCGCTGAAAGTGGCGAGCGAGCAGGGCATTAAAGAGAACCGTGCGCCAGCCAGTGGCGAAGCGCTGCAGGATAGCGATCGCTTTCTGCTCGGGCAGCCGATGCTGCAGGCGCAGCTGGATACACTCCAGGCCAGCGGACCGGCGTACGATTTAAGCTATGATCAAAACAGAGCGATGCTGGGTACGCTGCAGGCCGGTCCGCAGCTGGACAAACAGTTCCAAACCTATCGCTATCTGCGCACGCCTGAAGAGCCGGTCACGCGCGACAGCCCGCGTCGCCTGTTTATGATGGTGATGTGGGGCGCTATCGGTGCGCTGGTCGGTGCGGGTGTGGCGCTGGTGCGCCGTCCGCGTACCGCATCAGCCGTCCGTCATTAAGAGAATCAGTGTGAAAGTTCTGACCGTATTTGGCACACGCCCTGAAGCGATCAAGATGGCGCCGCTGGTGCAGGCACTGGCGCAGGATACTGCGTTTGAATCACGCCTGTGCGTGACGGCGCAGCATCGCGAAATGCTTGATCAGGTGTTGCGCCTGTTCAGGCTACAGCCGGACTATGACCTCAACATTATGCGCCCGGAGCAGGGTTTAACGGAGATTACCAGCCGTATCCTGCAGGGGATGAAAACGGTGCTGGCCGATTTCCAGCCGGATGTGGTGCTGGTACATGGCGACACCACCACAACCTTCGCGGCCAGTCTTGCTGCTTTTTATCATCAGATTCCGGTTGGTCACGTTGAGGCCGGTCTGCGTACCGGCAACCTGATGTCGCCGTGGCCGGAGGAGGCCAACCGCACGCTGACCGGGCATCTGGCGAGCTACCACTTTACGCCCACCGAAACCTCCCGGCAGAACCTGCTGCGCGAAAACCTGCCAGACGCCCGCATTTTTGTCACCGGCAACACGGTGATCGATGCCCTGTTGTGGGTGCGCGATCGCGTACTGGACGATGCCGACCTCAATGCACGCTTAGCCGCGCGCTATCCATTTCTTGCGCCGGACAAAAAGCTGATTCTGGTCACCGGCCACCGCCGGGAAAGTTTTGGTGATGGCTTTGAGCGCATTTGTAGCGCGCTGGCACAGATCGCGCGACAGCATCCGCAGACGCAAATTGTCTATCCGGTGCACCTCAACCCTAACGTCAGCGAGCCGGTGAACCGCATCCTGAGCGGTATCGATAACATCATTCTGATCGAGCCGCAGGAGTATCTGCCCTTTGTCTGGCTGATGAACCGCTCCTGGCTGATCCTCACGGATTCCGGCGGCATTCAGGAGGAGGCGCCGTCGCTGGGCAAACCGGTGCTGGTTATGCGCGACACCACAGAGCGGCCGGAAGCGGTCGCCGCCGGAACGGTGAAGCTGGTCGGCACGGATACCGATAAGATTGTCGCTGAGGTTAGCCTGCTGTTGCAGGACGACGACGCGTGGCAGGCGATGAGCCGCGCGCACAATCCGTATGGCGATGGCCATGCCTGCACACGCATTTTGCAGGCACTTAAACAACACAGAGTTTAACTATGAGTTTTACAACCATTTCCGTTATCGGACTGGGCTACATTGGGCTGCCGACGGCAGCCGTTTTTGCTTCTCGGGGAAAAAAAGTGATCGGCGTGGATATCAATAGCCACGCGGTCGATACCATCAATCGCGGCAACATTCACATCGTGGAGCCGGAGCTGGGCGATGTTGTGCGTGAGGCTGTACAGCAGGGCAATCTGCGCGCCACCACCCGGCCGGAAGCGGCGGATGCGTTTCTGATCGCGGTACCTACGCCATTTGTGGACGATCACCAGCCCGATCTGCGTTATGTGCAGGCTGCGGCACTGGCTATTGCGCCCGTGCTGAAAGCGGGCGATCTGGTCATTCTGGAGTCGACTTCGCCGGTGGGCGCAACGGAGCAGATGACGCAGTGGCTGGCGGACGCGCGTCCGGACCTGCGTTTCCCGCAGCCGGGTAACGATGGCGATGTGTTTATTGCGTACTGCCCGGAGCGCGTGCTGCCGGGTAAAGTGATGATTGAGCTGCTGGAGAATGACCGGGTCATTGGCGGCATCACGCCCGCCTGTTCGGCGCGCGCCAGCGAGCTCTACCGCATCTTCCTGCAAGGCGAGTGCGTGGAAACTAACGCGCGTACCGCCGAGATGTGCAAGCTCACCGAAAACAGCTTCCGCGATGTGAACATCGCCTTTGCCAATGAGCTGTCGCTGATTTGTGCCGAACAGGGCATAGACGTCTGGGAGCTGATCGCGCTGGCCAATCGCCATCCGCGCGTCAATATTCTGCAGCCCGGACCGGGCGTGGGCGGGCACTGCATCGCCGTCGATCCCTGGTTTATCGTCGCGCAAAATCCGCAGCAGGCGCGGCTGATTCGTACCGCCCGCGAAGTGAACGATGCCAAACCTGGCTGGGTGCTGGATCGGGTGAAGCAGTCGCTCGCAGAGTGCCTGACCGCCAGCGGCAAACGGGCCAGCGACATCACCATCGCCTGCTTTGGCCTGGCGTTTAAACCAAACATTGACGATCTGCGTGAAAGCCCGGCGATGACCGTGGCGCAGCGTATTGCCGAATGGCACAGCGGCAGCACCTGGGTGGTTGAACCTCATATCGCTGAGCTTCCTTCGCGCTTTGCCGATCGGGCAACGCTGGTAGCCACGCCGGAAGCGCTGCAGCACGCTGATATTCTGGTGATGCTGGTGGACCACGCGCAGTTCCGCGCCATTGACGGGTCGCAGGTCACGCAGCCGTGGATCGTCGATACAAAAGGAGTCTGGCGATGAAACAATTTTTAGTCACTGGCGGAGCCGGATTTATTGGCTCGGCACTGGTGCGTTTTCTGATCGACCACACTGAACATCAGGTCGTGGTGGTTGATAAGTTAACCTATGCCGGCAATCTGGCGTCGCTGGCGCCGGTTCAGCACAATCCCCGCTTCGCCTTTGAGCAGGTTGATATTGGCGATCGTGCCGGGCTGGATCGCGTGCTGGCGCAGTATCAGCCAGACTGCATTATGCACCTGGCGGCGGAGAGCCACGTTGACCGCTCGATAGACGGCCCGATGGCATTTATTGAAACTAATATCGTCGGCACCTATCAGCTGCTGGAGGCCGCGCGTCACTACTGGAACGGTATGGCGGACGCGCGCAAACAGCAGTTCATACTGCACCACATCTCGACTGACGAAGTGTTTGGCGACCTGCACGGCACCGACGATTTCTTCACCGAGACAACGCCGTACGCGCCAAGCAGCCCCTATTCCGCCAGTAAGGCGAGCAGCGATCATCTGGTACGGGCGTGGATGCGTACCTACGGGCTGCCAATCATCGTCACCAACTGCTCCAATAACTACGGCCCGTATCACTTCCCGGAAAAGCTGATCCCGCTGACCATCATCAACGCGCTGGCGGGGAAACCGCTGCCGGTGTATGGCAACGGCAGCCAGATTCGCGACTGGCTCTATGTCGAAGATCATGCGCGTGCGCTCTATACCGTGGTCAGCAGTGGCAAATCAGGCGAGACCTACAATATCGGCGGCCATAATGAACGTCGCAATCTTGAGGTGGTAGAGACGCTGTGCGACCTGCTTGATGAGCTGGCGCCACAGCAGCGTGCGGCCGGCTTAACGCGCTACCGCGATCTGATTACCTTTGTGACCGACCGTCCCGGCCACGATCTGCGCTATGCCATCGACGCCGGCAAAATCGCCCGTGAGCTTGGCTGGACGCCGCAGGAGACATTTGAGAGCGGTATCCGTAAAACCGTCGAGTGGTATCTGGCAAATCCTGAATGGTGGCAGTCAATTCTGAATGGCAGCTATCGCGCTGAGCGTTTGGGCTTAACCACATCGCGCTGAACGCCACTGCATGAGGAGCGATAATGAAAGGTATTGTATTAGCCGGAGGTTCCGGTACGCGGCTGCATCCGATTACCCGCGCAATTTCCAAGCAGTTATTGCCGGTATACGACAAGCCGATGATCTACTACCCGCTCTCCGTGCTGATGCTGGCAGGAATCCGCGAGATTCTGATCATCACCACGCCGGAAGATCGGGCGCACTTTGAACGACTGCTGGGTGATGGTAGCGAGTTCGGCGTGCAGCTCTCCTATGCGGTGCAACCGAGCCCGGAGGGGCTGGCGCAGGCGTTTATTATCGGTGAATCCTTTATCGGCAACGATCGCTGCTGCCTGGTGCTGGGCGACAATCTCTACTTTGGTCAGGGCTTCAGCCCTAAACTGAAAAAAGTGGCAGAGCGCACCAGCGGCGCAACGGTGTTTGCCTATCAGGTGATGGATCCGGAACGGTTCGGCGTGGTGGAGTTTGACGATAACTTCACGGCACTCTCGATCGAGGAGAAGCCTGCGCAGCCTAAATCGCGCTGGGCGGTCACCGGGCTCTACTTCTATGACCATCGCGTGGTGGAGTTTGCCAAACAAGTTAAACCTTCGCCGCGCGCGAGCTGGAGATCACCGCCATCAATCAGATGTATCTCGACCAGGGCGAGCTGGCCGTTGAACTACTTGGGCGTGGTTTTGCCTGGCTGGACACCGGTACGCATGACAGCCTGATTGAGGCCAGCGTATTTGTGCAAACCGTTGAGAAGCGGCAGGGCTTTAAGATTGCCTGTCTGGAAGAGATTGCCTGGCGTAATGGCTGGCTGAGCGACGAGCAGCTGCTGGCGGCCGCGCAGGCGTTAACCAAAACCGGCTACGGCCAGTATCTGCTGGATATTCTGCATGCCCGTCCACGTCAGTATTAATCCCCTTACGTGGGAGAGTGACTTTTTCCACTGTCATACAGCGCGTCTGGATCTGGACGGCCCGACGCCGCTGGCTGAGGCGCTGCAACAGCCGTATGCGCTGCTGCAGGTGAAAGTGCCGGCGACGCGCACCGGGGTGATTGATGTGCTGAGTCAGCACGGATTTCAGCTGGCAGAAGGTGAGGCCGATCTGTCCATCAATATTAAACGCACCGAGCGGCAAACCGGCGTACGTATTGCACGTGAAGCGCAGATCCCTGAGCTGCGTGCGGCGGCGGCGCAAGCCTTCAGCCAGAGCCGGTTTCGTGCGCCCTGGTTTGATGCCGCAGACAGCGGGCGCTTCTATGCACAGTGGATTGAAAACGCGGTGCGCGGCACCTTTGATAACCAATGCCTGATCGCCTGTGATGAGCAGGGCGCGCTACAGGGCTATGTCTCTATGCGCGAAGTGGCAGGCGATGTGCGAATTGGCCTGCTGGGCGTACTCCCGCAGGCGCAGGGAAAAGGGGTTGGGCAGCGGCTGCTGCTGGCCGCCGCCGACTGGGGCCGTGTGCGCCAGCTGGAGCGACTGCGCGTGGGTACCCAACTCAGTAACCTTACGGCAATGCGCCTCTATTTACGCAGCGGTGCCCGGCTGGAGAGTACCGCTTACTGGTTTTACAGGAAAGCTCAATGATCCCTTTTAATGCGCCTCCGGTTGTAGGCACTGAAGTTGAATACATGCAGTCGGCGATGGCCAGCGGCAAATTGTGCGGCGACGGCGGCTTTACCCGCCGCTGCCAGCAGTGGATGGAGCAGCACTTTGGCAGCAAAAAAGTGCTGCTGACCCCCTCCTGCACCGCGTCGCTGGAGATGGCCGCCCTGCTGATTGATCTTCAGCCCGGTGATGAAGTGATCATGCCGAGTTACACCTTTGTCTCCACCGCTAACGCCTTTGTGCTGCGCGGCGCGACCATCGTGTTTGTCGATGTGCGGCCGGATACGCTGAATATCGATGAAACGCTGATCGAAGCAGCAATCACTGCCAAAACCCGCGCCATTGTGCCGGTGCACTACGCTGGCGTGGCCTGCGAAATGGATACCATCATGGCGCTGGCGGCAAAGCACCAGCTGTTTGTGATTGAAGACGCGGCGCAGGGGGTGATGTCGCAATACAAAGGACGCGCCCTCGGTACCATCGGCCATATTGGCTGCTTCAGCTTCCATGAAACCAAAAACTACACCGCCGGCGGTGAAGGTGGCGCAACCTTAATCAACGATGCGAAACTGGTGGAACGTGCCGAGATTATCCGGGAAAAAGGCACGAACCGGAGTCAGTTTTTCCGGGGACAGGTTGATAAATATACCTGGCGGGATATCGGTTCCAGCTATTTAATGGCGGATCTCCAGGCGGCCTACTTGTGGGCGCAGCTGGAAGCCGCAGAGCGCATCAACCAGCAGCGCCTGCGCTTGTGGCAACGCTATTATGAAGCACTGCAACCGCTGGCGACGGCCGGTCGCATCGCCCTGCCGGAGGTACCCGCCAGCTGCCGCCATAATGCGCATATGTTTTATATCAAACTGCGTGACAGCGATGATCGGCAGGCGCTGATCAACTGGATGAAAGAGGCGGAGATTCTTACTGTGTTCCACTATATCCCGCTGCACTCCTCACCGGCTGGCGAACGCTTTGGCCGTTTCCACGGTGACGACGCATTCACCACGCGTGAAAGTGAGCGCCTGCTGCGTCTGCCCTTGTTCTATAACCTGTCGGATAACAATCAGCGTACTGTGATCAGTTCGCTGCTGAGCTTCTTCGCCTGATGTCGTTAGCCAAAGCCTCCGTCTGGACCGCCTCATCCACGCTGGTGAAAATTGTCGCGGGTTTACTGGTGGTTAAACTGCTGGCCGTCAGCTTTGGGCCGGAAGGGGTCGGTCAGGCCGGTAACTTCCGTCAGCTGATTACCGTGCTCGGCGTGCTGGCCGGGGCCGGGATATTTAATGGTGTGACCACCTATGTTGCGCAGTCGCAACAGGACCCGCAGCAGCTGCGCGCGGTAACCGGCACGGCTTCTGCCATGGTATTGGGCTTTTCGACGCTGCTGGCGCTGCTGTTTCTGCTGGCGGCGGCGCCCATCAGCCAGGCGCTGTTCGGGCATGCTGATTACCAGAACGTTGTGCGTATCGTGGCTTTTCTGCAGCTGGGTATCGCCTGGGCTAACCTGACGCTGGCGCTGCTGAAAGGCTTTCGCGATGCGCGCGGGAACGCGCTGGCGCTGATTGCCGGTAGCCTGATCGGCGTGCTCGGCTATGTGCTGTGCTGGTGGCTGGGTGGCTATGCCGGGGCGCTGGTCGGACTGGCGCTGGTGCCGGCGCTGCTGGTCATTCCTGCACTGTGGATGCTGCGCCGGCATCGCGCGGTGCTGCCGCTCAGCTGGCTTAAACCGGTGTGGCAGCCGCAGCTGGCGCGTAATCTGGCTAAATTTACCCTGATGGCGCTGATCACCTCAGTAACCTTACCGGTCGCCTGGGTGATGATGCGTAATCTACTCGCCGAACAGCAGGGTTGGGCGCAGGTGGGGTTGTGGCAGGGTGTTACCAGCATCTCTGACGCTTACCTGCAGTTTATCACCGCCACCTTTAGCGTCTGGCTACTGCCCACGCTGGCGAAGCTGGAGCATAAGCAGCAGATCGCCCGGGAAATTGGCCGCGCGCTGCGCTTTGTGTTGCCAGCGGTTGCTCTCGCAAGTTTTTGTGTCTGGTTGCTGCGCGATGTGGCGATCTGGCTGCTGTTTTCGCCGCCGTTCGCCGCCATGCGCGATCTGTTTGTCTGGCAGTTATGCGGTGACGTCTTTAAAGTGGGTGCCTATGTTTTCGGATACCTGGTGATCGCCAAAGCGTCACTGCGCTTTTATATTCTGACGGAAATCAGTCAGTTTACGCTGCTGACGGCGTTCTCCCACTGGCTCATTCCGCTGCACGGCACGGCTGGTGCAGCGCAGGCCTATATGGCGACGTATGTGCTCTATTTCGCCCTTTGTTGTGGCGCCTTTTTGATTTATTGCCGGAAAAAATGACGCTAATTCACGTGCTGGGATCGGATATCCCACATCACAATCACACTGTACTGCGCTTCTTTAATGACGTGATAAGCGTTGAGATGCCGGCAGACGCGCCACGACCGTTTATGGTGGTGTCTGCGGCACCGGAAACCCTGCTGCGCTACAGCAATCTGCATATCGAGGTGTTCTCCAGCAAGCGTGCACTGGCGCAGGCGGTGATAGCGCGCGCCGCGAACCGTGCGCAGCGCTTCTTTTTCCACGGCCAGTTCAATCCGCATCTGTGGCTGGCGCTGCTGAGCGGCAAACTGCGCCGCCAGCAGGCGTTCTGGCATATCTGGGGCGCGGACCTGTATGAAGAGGGCGCGGGACTAAAATACCGCCTGTTTTATCTGCTGCGCCGTGTTGCGCAGGGGCGGCTGGCACAGGTATTTGCTACGCGCGGCGATCTGCACTTTTTTCAGCAGCGCCATCCGCGCGTCCCCTCCTCACTGCTCTATTTCCCGACGCGCATGCCAGAAGTGGCCGTGCCGGCGGCGCAAGAGAGCGAGACCTTTACCATCCTGCTCGGCAACTCCGGCGATCGCAGTAACCGCCATATAGAAGGGCTGCAGGCCATTCGCCGCCAGTTTGGCGATGAGGTTAACATCCTGATTCCGCTGGGCTATCCGGCCAGCAACTATGAGTATATTGATGAAATTGATGCCGCTGCGCAGCGTCTGTACCCGGGCGGCCAGGTGACGCTGCTGCGTGACAATATTGATTTCAATGCCTATCTGACTCTGCTCAGCCGCTGTCAGCTCGGCTACTTTATGTTCGAGCGGCAGCAGGGTATTGGCACGCTGTGTCTGCTTATTCAGGCTACTATTCCGTTTGTGTTGAATCGCAAAAATCCGTTCTGGCGTGATGTGAGCGAACAGGGCCTGCCGGTGCTGTTCAGCGCAGACCCGCTCGATCGATCGCGCGTCGCCGAAGCGCAGCGTCAACTGGCGCAGTGTGATAAATCCGCCATCGCCTTTTTTGCACCGGGTTATCTGGATGGATGGCGACAGGCGCTGGCGCTGAGTGAAGGGGAGAGAGCATGAGCCTGCTGCAGTTTAGTGGTCTGCTGGTGGTGTATCTGTTTTCGCTGGGCTTTATCCTGACGCTGACCTGGCGTGAGTTCAAACGGGTGCGCTTTAATTTTCATCTGTTTTTTACTCTGCTGTTTTTACTGACCTTCTATTTCGGCTTCCCGCTGACCAGCGTGCTGGTTTTCCGTTTTAATGTCAGCGTGGTGCCGCCTGAGTATCTGCTGCAGGCGCTGCTGGCGGCGACCAGCTTTTACGCAATTTATTACGTTAGCTACAAAGTCAGGCTGCGGCCGGTCGGTGCTGCCCCGCGCAAGCCCTGGCTGGTGATGAATCGGGTAGAAACCAATCTGACCTGTCTGCTGCTGGCGCTGGTGGCGATTGGCACCGTAACAGTGTTCTTTATGCATAACGGCCTGCTGCTGTTCCGGCTCTCAGCCTATAACCAGATCTTCTCCAGCGAAGTCTCCGGCGTTGCGCTCAAGCGTTTCTTCTACTTCTTTATCCCGGCCATGCTGATCCGCTACTTCCTCAAGCCAACACAGCGCCAGTGGCTGCTGTTTTTACTGGTGACGGTGGTGTTCGGTTTACTGACCTATGCACTGGTGGGCGGGACGCGGGCAAACATTATTATTGCCTTCGCGCTGTTCCTGTTTATTGGTATTACGCGCGGCTGGATTACGCTGTGGATGCTGGTTGGCGCGGGCGTGATGGCCGTTGGCGGCATGTTCTGGCTGGCACTGCGTCGTTACAATCTGGATGTGGTCGGTGACGAAGCGTTTTATACCTTTCTCTACCTGACGCGCGATACGTTCTCGCCATGGGAAAACCTGGCGCTGCTTTTGCAAAACTACGACAAAATTGACTTCCAGGGGCTGGCACCCATCTGGCGTGATTTCTACGTGTTTATTCCCGGCTGGTTGTGGCCGGATCGGCCATCAATGGTGCTCAATAGCGCTAACTACTTTACCTGGGAAGTGCTGAACAACCACTCGGGGCTGGCCATCTCCCCGACGCTGCTGGGATCGCTGCTGATAATGGGCGGCGTCGGGTTTATCCCGCTGGGGGCAATCGCGGTTGGCCTGTTAATGAAAGGTTTTGATCATCTGTACGTGCAGGGCCGTGATGCCGGCAATCGCTACAGCGGAGCGATTCTGCAGAGTTTTTGCTTTGGCGCAGTATTCAATATGATTGTTCTGGCGCGTGAAGGGCTGGATGCATTCGGCTCACGCGTGGTGTTCTTCTGTTTAATTTTTGCTGCCTGCATGTGGGTGGCTAAGTTGCTTTACTGGCTGCTGGCGCGTGCGGGACTGATTCGCGCACGCGGCGAGCCAGTTTTACATAGCCCATCTTAACCTCGGGGCATAACGGGAAATTTGAACCATGGAAACCGATAAGCCGCGCTATAGCCTGCGCGGGGTCGATCTTCACGCCTTTAGTGATATGGCGAGCTTTCTCGACTTTCTTATGCCATCCGGCCGGCCGCGCAGCGGTACGCTGGTGGCGATGAATGCTGAAAAAATGCTGACGCTGGAAGAGGATGCGCAACTGCGGGCGCTGATTGCGGAGGCGGAATTTAAATATCCGGATGGGATTAGTATTGTGCGTTCGCTGCGGAAGAAGTATCCGCAGCTGCAGGTGAACCGTATCGCGGGGGCCGATCTGTGGGAAGCGCTGATGGCGCGCGCCGGGCATACGGGGACGCCAGTGTTTCTGATTGGCGGGCGGGAGCAGGTGCTGCAGGAGACCTGCGCTAAACTGCGTCGCCAGTGGAACGTGAATATTGTGGGTAGCCAGAATGGCTATTTTGCGCCGGCCGAGCGTGAAGCGCTGTTTGCGCGTATTGCGGCAAGTGGGGCACAGATTGTGACGGTGGCGCAGGGTTCGCCGCGGCAGGAGCTGCTGATGCGCGATTGTCGCCAGCACTGGCCCCATGCACTGTATATGGGCGTGGGCGGCACCTATGATGTGTTTACCGGGCATGTCACGCGGGCACCGCGTATCTGGCAGCGGTTAGGGCTGGAGTGGTTATATCGGCTGATTCGTCAGCCTTCCCGTCTGCGCCGACAACTAAAGTTGCTGAGATATCTGCGCTATCACTGGCGGGGCGATCTGTAATAACTGTTGATTATCACAGCAATTCCGGCGGGTTAAGTGCTGAAACTGCGTTATTTGTCGACGGAATGCACAAAGCGTAAGCAAACGCGTTTTTTTTAGAAAAAAGCACTGGACAGCCTGAAGTCAAATCCGTAGTATGCCCATCCGCAACGGCGCTACGCGCCCGTAGCTCAGCTGGATAGAGCGCTGCCCTCCGGAGGCAGAGGTCTCAGGTTCGAATCCTGTCGGGCGCGCCATTAGTTTGTGCGCAAGAGCTTCGGTGGTTGGCTTTAACCGCGTTATGCAGTGAATAAAGTAAGCGGAAGCTTACACACCAGAATTATGGTGGCTATAGCTCAGTTGGTAGAGCCCTGGATTGTGATTCCAGTTGTCGTGGGTTCGAGTCCCATTAGCCACCCCAGATTTTGCTGGGACAT
>NZ_MLFS01000047.1 GCF_002095485.1 Pantoea wallisii
TTCGGCTCCCCGGCAAGCCGGGTCGTCGAGCGCTATGTCGCTAAGCGGTAAGCCGCCAAGCGCCACCGAACCCATGCGGGTTTCGGCCGCAAGCCGTTCCGGTCTGATGGCTGAGGTCAACGGCTGCTGCCGGCTTCGCCGTCCCTTTCACCGTCCCGGCAAACCCCGCCGGGACTTAAAGGCCAGCCCGCGGGGCGGTCTGAAACTTCCCTTCTGACGCTCCTCTGCCTTCCGGCCAGCCCTTGCGCGGAGGGCTGGTCGTAGCACCGCCGGCTCAGGCAAAAAGGGGTGAAATGCACGCCGCCAGAAACTTTTCGCCAGGGGCCGCAAAAACTTTCAGTCGTCGCCCCTTTCTGCCCTCGCTTCGTCGTTGCTCCTTTGCCCTTTGCCGCGAAAGGCCAGACCGGAAAGAAGAACCCCGCGTCAGAGAAGGGCTTTTCAGGCACCGCGCGGCGGTCAGCCGGATCATTTATTTCAGACAGGAGCACATCATGACCTCAACCCAGACTGACAACACCGAAATGCGCTGCGTCGCGGCGCTGGGCGACGGCGCTTTTACGCGCGAGCAGGCCGAAAACATCACGGCAGCCTTCAGCAACGTTTTCATTGAAGACGATCAGGACAGCCACTTTCGACTGGTCGTGCGCGAGCCGTCAGGCAGCCTCATCTGGCGCACCTTCAGCTTTGAGCATGACGCCGGGTACTGGCTGCGAAAGTACATCAACAGCCGGGGCGTGCGTCAGTCCCTGAAGGATCAGCTGACGGCGCTGACCGACCTGAATGACGTCCCGATGACGCTCACCCAGCGCCGTGAGCTTATGGCGCATATCGTCAGCAACTTAGCTGAGTCGGTGGCACGGCGGGTGCCGGTCAATCACGTGGTGCTTCCGGCTGAAGAGTCACAAGTCTGGGAAGAAACCGGGCGCATCGCGCTGGCACACTTCGGGCTTCAGAGTGAAAAGGCGTGGCTCAAGGCGAGCCAGTGGCTGACCGCTGAGCTGGAGCAGGGCGGCAACGAACAGGCGTAAAAAAAGCAGGGTTTCCCCTGCTTTATTCACGGCGGCCAGTTCGAGCTGGCTGCCTTATCAAAGACCAGATACTTAGGAGAGTAATATGATTTTTGACCCGCAAATCGTCGCACAGGCAACGGCATTTGTAAAAGCTTTAAATAGCGGACGTGGCGTGCGCGTACCAAAAATGACCTTCAACCAGTGGCCGCACTTCATGCGCGCCGTGCGTCAGCAGCTGAAGGTGCAGATATGAGTATCGCAACTGCCCTGAATTTACCCGCCGCGCTTCCGGACGTAACGCAGAACGACATCATCCGCGTGCTGGGTGAGTACACCTTTATCCGCCTGGATAACGGCGGCGAAGCGTTTTATCACCACGGCAACTGGATCACCGGCGCAGACGCGAGCTGCGGCGAGCCTTCCGTATCAGGGCTGGCGCAGAGCATGGCGCGCGCGGGGTGTAAGTCCCTGCGCTGCATTGAACTGCCGGTGCCGGATGACGCGGAATGGAGCTGGGATGACGTGGTGACGCAGCTGGTTCGCGCATCATTTACGCGTCAGATCCGCGGCGAACTGACCGTCACGGTTAGCGTAAGCACCCGACACGGGCGCGGCGTGCACGTCTGCGCTGACCCGCTGCTGAGCGGGATTAACAGTAACCTCTGGTTTCCGCTGAACGCGGCAGAAGACTGGCACGCAGGCATAGAGCGCGTGCTGACCATGAACGGCGTGGCGGAGAACGTGGTGCGGCTGGAGCCATTGCGGGACGGTCCTGAGTACACCGATTTTAAGGTGATTTATAACCGTAAAGTCTGCGCCTGATGCGCAGAGGGGCCGGAGGAAATCTGGCCCCATGACGTTTTTTTTCCTGTCGCATCCTGAGCGTCACAGCATTACAGAGGTCTTCACAATGAAATCCGAATCCATCAACTTACTGACCGCTTCAACGTCTGAAGAGACATTCACCATCCTTGATTTACGGGCACTTTCACAGCGGGCAGAAGCTTCCGAAGAGGTGAACGACAACGCCCGGCGCATCAGCCTGGCGGCATCCTCACTGCTAAATTTTGCGGAGCAAACGGGGATCGGAAACAGTACCGAACCGGCAGAGACTGCCGTCACCGATCTTCTGACAGACCTTATGCACTTATGTGCACATTGCTGGCCGGATGAGGGTGAAATATTCTTTTACAGTGCACTGAACACCGCCCGTATGCACTTCGCTACGGAATCTGATGAACCTGCACAGTGGGACTGAATGAAATGAAAATCTCCATCACTGATATTTCGGGAGGTATTAACAGTTCGCACGAAGGATATGCCGACCTGGTTGCTGATTCTGTTTCCTTCAGCCTGGGCCGTCCGCTGATCCATGAGGAACATGGGAAGATATATGACATCACAGAACGCGCCATTTCTGATGCGGTTCAGCAGCTGGAAAGCAGCGAAACAGACTCCCTGAGTAAGCCTGATGAACCGGAAATCTGTCGCTGTGCAGTAATCAGTAACGCGCACATGACGCATAATGATTCTGAGATTCTTGAATCATTATCACCCAGGCTGAGCGGTGGAGATGGCGCATATCACTGGATACACCCAACGCGATATGGATTTCTAATTAGTTTGTCTGCCAGTACGGATGCGATTGAGGAAATGAGAAGGGAAGGGCTGTCTGATAACTTCTGTCACGTTGTCACCTTTTTGTCAGAAAAGCGCCAGGTATCGATGATTCATTTTGATGCTGATGCGGATCTTCTGGAAGGATTCAACGTCCACAACTGGTAATGAGGAATTCCGGCAGGTGATCACAATACCTGCCGGATATTTTCATGAGGCAGGCTGGTTGTCCTGCGATGTGGTTTTCTGCTGCACCGGCTCAGACTTTCGCTGAATTCACTTTTTCTTACCACTTCCCTCATTTACCACAGCAGAAATTGCTTTCTCACTGAAACGGAAATTCATGGCATCCAGTGCCGACTTGATATCCGCTACCGTGTAACCTTTCTCTTTCGCCAGCACCAGAATGGTGTCCTTCAGATTTTCCAGCGCACCCTCTCTCGTGATGCGCTGAGACGTTAAATCCGGAAGATTTTCCAGCTTTCTGCGCGCCTCATCCAGTTCCTGCTGTGTGAAAACATTACGTGCCGCCATTTCCTGTTTACTTCTTATTGGTAAAGGACCGATTTTGCTGGATTTTTATCACTATTTCCACCCCATCACCTCACATGACGCCGGTTTACTTTTAAACAGCTAAGTGGCAAAATACGCCTTATTGATTTAAATGCTGGGCAGGAAATGTTTTGTGACCACCGCCAGCACGCTGGCAGTGATTCCCAAAACGACCTGCTCAGGGCTCCGCCCCGAGACCCGGGTAATGTGCCAAGGTTAAGTTATGTCGAAAAGCGAAAAGCGTCAGAGGGAAAAACTGGTTAAGTGCCGCTGCACAGAGGCGGAATTCGAGGCCATTAACAAGAAAGCCGCTGCCGCCGGACTGACGACTTCTGAGTACCTGCGCCGCACGGCACTTAACCGACGTATTACCGTACGTACAGATATCCGTATGATGAACGAGCTCCTGCGCCTGGGCGGTTTGCAAAAGCACCTGTATACCCAGATGCAGGAAAGCATGACTACCGAACTGAGCCATCAGTTTTCTGAAGTACTCACCAGCATCAAGCACGCCATTAACGCGCTGGACATGACACCGGTTCCCGTTGAGGAAATGAAAGACTGATGAACGTGATCATCCCGCCCAAGCGCCGCGATAAGAAGACCAGCTTTAAAAAGCTGGTTAACTACGTGAGCACGCGCGAGGAAAAGAAACCGGGTGAAGCCGTGACGCATGAGGCGGTCCACGATGCCAAAACAGAGTACGTCTCCACGCCCGGATTTGGTCAGCTGGTTGATTACGTCGGGCGCAAACGTGCTGAACCGGCGGCCGAAATTGTCAGCATTTCACCGGAGGGCATTCAGCGCGTGCTTTCCGGTGAAGTGCTGTGTGAGACAAACTGCTTCTCTCTGGAAACCGCCGCGTCTGAAATGAACCTCACAGCCTCGCAGAACCGACACTGCAAGGATGCGGTCTATCACTTTATTCTTTCCTGGCAGGGCGACGAAAACCCGGCGCCGGATGCAATTTTCCGCTCCGTGCGTTACAGCCTCAAACAGCTGGGCATGGAAGAACATCAGTATGTTGCCGCCATTCACCGTGACACGGACAACATCCACTGCCACGTGTCGGCTAACCGCGTTCATCCTGCTACCTTTCGCGCGCAAAACATGTGGAACGACGCTGACGAGCTGCAGAAGTGCTGCCGTGTGCTTGAGCGCGAGTTCGGCTTTAAAGTCGATAACGGCAGCTGGCATATGGATGAATATGGTGATCTCCATCGTACCCGTCGCGATATGCCCTCTGCTCCGCGCGGCGCCGCCAGGCGTGAAATCTTCTCAGACAAAGAAAGCCTGCATGGCTATGCCGTACGTGAGACCCGTCAGGTTCTCTCTGACGCGATTGCTCAGGACAAGCTGAGCTGGGATCGCCTGCATAACATTCTGTACACCCGGGGGCTGGGACTGCGCGAACAGAACGGTGGCCTTGCCGTGTATGACCTGATGAATTCCGAAGAGGTCAGCGTTAAAGCTTCTGATGTCCATCCGGACATCAGCCTGACGTCAATGGTCAATCAGCATGGCGAGTATCAGCCAGCACCTCCTGTATATAATTCTGACCGCCCTGAAGACGGCATGCTTGCAATGGAAACCTGCTACATGCCGCAGCTGCACGTGCGCGATCAGGAAGCACGCCGGGAGCGTCGCGAAGCCCGTGCGATAGCGCGCGACATTCTCCGTGCCCGCTATGAGGCTTATCGTAATGGCTGGGAAAAACCTGACCTGCGCGCAGGCGAGCGGTTCCGTCAGATAGCGTCTCACTGCGTTGTGGCCAAAGCCCACGTACGCGAGACCGTCAGGGATCCGCTGATGCGTAAGCTGATGTATCGGGTGGCTGAGTTTGAAAAGATGAAAGCCATGGCGGAACTGCGCCTGCAGCTGCGCGAGGAACGTCAGGCTCTTAAAGACACCGGAGAAGCCCGTCCGCTGAGCTGGAAGTCATGGGTTGAGCGCGAAGCGGTGAAAGGTGACGCTGCGGCACTCAGTCAGATGCGTGGCTGGGCTTACCGTGAGAAACGCGCCGCACGTCAGCAGAACAATGGGTGGCCGGAACCGAACGCCGTTATTCATTATGGCCCGGGTGATGATGTTCCAACGTTTAAATCGAGCGAACATGATACGCGACTGCTGCGTGACGGAACGGTCAGCTACCTGCGCGATGGTAAACCGGCCGTCACCGACTTTGGTGACAGGGTCGAGGTTTACGCCGCACCTGATAGCAAGTCCGATCGTTTCAACAATGATCTGGCGGCTGAGCTGACAGCCTGGCGAAGTGGAGATGCTACGGTTCTGAGCGGCGATCAGAAGGCTGTTAACCGTGTACTTTATTCAGGTGTGGTGAGAAACATCACCAAAGAGGACGGGCGCACCTTTAAAGTGAGCGATCCTGAGCAGATGGCCAGCATCTATGCGACCGAAAACAGCCTGAGAAATCGAGACGTACAACCAGAGCTGAAACAGGCAGAACCTCAACAGCGGGACGATGAAAATGTGCGCCCTGTTTTCAGAGATTTACCACGACCGTAAGGAGATCAACAGAAGAGACATAACCCAAACGTAAGTATTCAGTCGCTGATTGCACAGGGTTAAAGGCCTGTAAAATTAGCAATCGGGCACCTCGGCGTATCCATTGAGGACCCTTCTGAAACGTTGCTACAGGGGTGTCACGGCGGCGGACGATGAATTTAGCTGAAAGTGGGATAAAGTGCGGGTTGTGTCAGCGCGACGTCTAAAGCCTACCGCATGGGTGCATTAGCATTTCTGCTTGGAGAAATCCACGGCGAATGAAGTGCTGAAAGACTCGCTCAGCATGTTTGAGGCGTCGACCTTCCACGGCGCGATGCTGAAAGAGTCGCTGGAACATTATGTGATGTTGTGGAGAAATCAGCCTAATGCAAGGGCTCAGGTGGTGAGCACCCTTTACGTTCTGGCGCACCAGAAATGCGCGTTGGCCGGCGGCCAGCTCACCTTCGAACAGCACGATGGCGGGGCCATCGGTTTCTGCTCCAACGCCGCCGCAGTCCGACGGTTAAGCGTGCCGGTCTGAGCGCTGAATGACACCTACTTAGCTGACACCGTACCAGATGAAACTGTGATTTCTGCGGCCTTTTGCTGAACTTTCGGTAAGGGGCTCCATGACCAATCAAAGACCAGGCCAGCTAAACGCCACCGTGTACGTCATCGACAGCCGTCTACAACAGATACTCATTACATTGAACCAAAACGCACAGAACGATACCTGCTGGCTGAACGGTAAAGCCTTCAGTCAGCAGGGTAGGGGCTACGGTGTCAGGGCATGCGGCGACCTGAGGCGTACAGCCTAAAACCGGCTGGCCACAGTGACGGCGGCGGCAAGATACTGTCCGGGAAATAACTTCCTGCTTCATTTGTTTCTCTCATCCGTCTGAACACTCTTATGACAACGCCTGATGTCGCTTATCCCGAATATGAGCGGTGAAGCCTTAGCGCCGTGACCAATCCACGTGGCATCTGCGTCACATGCGCACAGCGCCAGTGTCCGGCTGACCAACCACTATGCACGCTTTGCTGACTATTGGCGTAAAAGGAGGGAAGTTTACCTATTAACCGCTGAACGAGCTTTTACAACTGCGATGATCCTTTTCAAAAACTAATCTCCTTTCTTTTAAAGGAAAGTTATTAATTACCTTTAAATATAAAAGTTGTTCAGCACCCGTCCTTGCAGCGGACTTTTATCCGCGCCGGTTCGTATCAGCCGCTTCGCGTCAAAAGTAGCTCCCGCCGACTAACGGCGGGCAATAGCATTTTAGTTACAACAAACACAGACACTCATATTGAACACTAACCCCGAGCAGATCCTGAAACCCCGCGCCCCTCTCCGGCAGGACCTGAGCCGTACCTGAAGCCCGGTTGCCCCCACTGACCAGCCCCGGCCGCCCGACCCGAAGGGTCGGAACTGCAGTGGCTGATAAATGGGTGTTGTAACTATGACTTTGGAGTAGCTGTGAGTAGTGCTGCGGGTTCTTTCTTTCGTCTACGACCGTCTGACTTCAGTGCGCCTGACAGGCCGCTGCTTAAACGGCGGTCAGACAGGAAAGGGCTGGGGGCGGGTAATTTATGCGGCTGAAGCGCCTGTATGGCTCTCTGCGCTGTTTTTAGCTAATGAATGACTTATCATTCACATACAGTGAGCAGAAGCTGAGAATGGCAAAATCAGACGTTATGGTCTGACAGCAGTTTGTTTATCTCTTTTGCCCGCCCTACACGAAAATCAAACTCGTACGTACATCCCTTCGCCGACAGAACGCGGTATAGCTCGTAGATAAGATCCCGGTTAGGCCCTTCACCCATTTCAGCTTTTTCCACCGCCAGCGGAGAAGCACTGATGAGGACTACATGATGCGGAGAATCCAGCTGCAGCACAGCATCAATCATGCCCTGAATCTGGCTGCGCTTATAAGTTGTGTTTTCATAATTAAAGATAACCGGCGTTTTCCGGGTACCCTGCTCAATCAGGACGCGTGCAAAACCGAGTCGTGTATGCGGGTTACCGCTACCTGTTACATAAATGTGGGCTGTTTGCATATCGATTTAATAATCCATGAAAGTTATGTTGTTCCATATCGAGAGCTGAGAAGGATTATGGACATCTCCTTTAAGAAGTCACTTCACACGCATTCTGTGTCACTTTCTGTGCCAGGTTATGTACAAGGTCTTGTGCATTATCAGTTTCGCCTGCCTGTATTAAGAGCTGGCTCGTCAGATGTCCTGATGTCAGTCACCTACTGCCAGGTAGCCATTTCACGCGCCACTTTAAGAGCACGGGGATTATGCAGAAGCTCGGGAAGGTCTGTAAATTCTCTGCTTATAAAACATTTCAGCTAAAACCGGACCGAAGCAACAGATTTGTTCTGGTGCGACCAGTATTCTCATCACAGTGAGATGTTCAGTCTAAACACGATAACGTCAATGCAACCTTAGCCTATCTGACTCAGTATTGAGGGCGGATTCTTATGAAAAAGGCGATAGCGTATTTACGGTTTTCATCACTTCAGCAGGCTCAGGGAGATTCTGCCAGACGGCAGAAAAAACTCATTGAAGACTGGCTTAGTCATAACCCAGAATATTATCTCGACCCTGTCACTTATGAAGATATGGGAATGAGCGCATGGCATGGTCAGCATGCTTCAAGGGGTGCCTTTTCAGTATTCATGGCTGCAGTTGAAATGGGCCTGATCGAAAGCGGTACTGTTCTTCTTATTGAGAGCCTGGACAGGCTTTCACGGGAGAAAATTGGCGATGCAAACAGCCGCCTGCGCGTTATTCTGGAGGCCGGTGTAAACGTCGTTACGCTCAGCGATAATATGCTTTATTCGCGTGAATCGCTTAATGAACCTTTTGCCATAATTAAAGCCATTCTGATTGCACAACGCGCCAATGAGGAAAGTGAGCTCAAATCGAAGCGACTTCGGGCGTCTTGGGCAGAAAAGAGAAAACAAGCGGCCCTGAGCGGTAAGATTATGACAACCAAGTGTCCGTACTGGCTAAAGGTAAATGCTAACCGCGATGGTTTCGATATTCTTGAAGACAAAGCCGATATTATCAGGTCAATTTTCAGGATGCGCCTGGAAGGTTTGTCATACGGCAGAATTCGCCAGGCGCTTAATTCACAAGGGCTGGAAAACCTGAAGGGTAAAGTTGCTCAGTGGCACTCTTCTTCCGTTGAAAGGTTACTCAGTAGAAAAGCAGTTATAGGCTATCTGGTTCCTTCTAAAAGTTGCAAATCGTCCGACAATGAAGATATCGCGGGATACTATCCTCCCATCGTCAGTAACGAGGATTTTGAACGTGTACAGCTGATGTTCTGGGAACCAGAAAGCCGCAAAGATCGAAACTTTAATCCTTATCTTATCAATGTATTTCGAAGTCTGATGCGTTGCAGTGTTTGTGGTCACTCAATGGTGCTCACTGGCATAACCACGAAAGGATACGGCTATTATGTTTGCTCCATGCGTCGTGAAGAACGCTGTGTTACCCCTACGATACGCAGAGATCTGACTGACCGCTATTTAATTACCGGCCTGCTTCGGGAAGCATCTTTAGCGACTACGCACACTTCACAGGAGGAAACGCTCCAGTCGCTAACTGTACGCCGGCTCACGCTAACCATGCAGCTGCAAAATATCATCAGGGCCATTGAAAACGTTCCTGATGTAAAGGAACTGAGTGAACGTGCAAAAATCTTGTCTCGTGAAATCAGGGATCTGGAAAGAGACATGAGCGAGGTCAGGCAAATAAGGGATAATAAAGCAGCCGCTGCGCTTAGCGTACTCAACATTGATGATCGCAAAGACTATCAGATGATTGCCCGTAGTCTCATACGTGAAATCCGAATGAATACCGAAGCTAAAACCTGCGATGTATTTATGCACAACGGAATTAAAATCCACAATTATCCGCTGACACGCTTTGTTGGATGGTCTTCAATACTCGATGCACTGGCCTTTTTGGAGCAGCAGGAAGTCTATCTCTAAAACGAAGATAGTCTGATCAGATGTGTATTTCGTCTTTACATTATGGTGTACAGCTAAGTTGCTACGCGATATGACGTATGGCTACCGTTATCTCTGACCACTTAGCCCTTAAAGGCTTTACCCGCGAAGTGATGCAGATTTCGCGTAGCGATGTCACCGGTCAGAACGTGACCGGATCTAGCGCCGTGGCGCTGCGCAACCTGGCCGCCGCGTACGGCACCGACATGCCGCGCTACCTACTCGTCCCCGAGGTGGCCATGCTGCTCTCGAAGGTGCCCGACCCGAAAAAGCTTCTCTTTATTGACGCGCTGTGGAACACCGGCGGAAGGATTAACGAGATTCTGCTGCTTACCCGGAAGGACTTTGCGCTGGATGATCCGCTGACCGGCGCCACGCTTTCTTCGCCTTTCGTGGTGCTGCGCACGCTCAAGCAGCGAAAGCTTGAGGAAGCCGCACGCAGCCGCCCGACGAAGGAAGAACAGCAGGCGGAGCGGGAAACCGAGGCGGAGATACCGAGAACCCCCCGCGCGCAGTGCCGCTCACCGATCCGGGCTTCGTGCAGCGCTTACGGGAGTGGTTTGCGACGGTGCAGCCGGCAGCCGGCGCGCGCCTGTGGGACATTAAAAGCGAGGACACCGCGCGCAGCTAGATTTCGCAGGCGGTGATGGCCGCCGCGCGTGACGCCCAAGACGTTCCAGGATTCGTTTGCGATGCATCTCGTGCAGCACCAGGTGCCGCAGAAGGTGATCCAGACGCTGATGGGTCATAAGGACACGAAGTCCACCGAGTGGTATACGCGGGTGTTTGCGCTAGACGTCACCCGCCAGCTCGGCGTGCGTTTCTCCATGGATGCCTAGGAGGCCGGCAGGCTGCTGCTGCCCGGTCAACCCTCAGCCCGCTGATTTCTCATCCATGGCCGGTCACAATTTTCCTGTAAGTACCACGGCGGATCCCGGGCCCGAGCGTGGGGTTACACGCAGCGGTGTCAGGACCTGTTAAGCCGTTCTTATTACTCGTGCTTCTGCTCGGCCAGAATTCCCGGATGCGGAACCTTCCCGGGTCAGACTGCTGCAGGCGGCTGTCACTCTTTCTCTTCCAGGGCTATTATCTGGTCACTCAAATTTTTGCCCTGTCTTTCAAGCAAACTAATTTTTTCCTGCAGGGCCCGGACCTGCGATTCCTGCTTTGAAGCCTGTTCGCAGATGTTAGAATAAACATTTGCACTTTTCTTTCCACATGCTGCCCTGTCATAGCCTGCGCTGGCGCTGGTCCTGTAGAGCAGCTGCTGAGCTTCTGCAATCTGCCTGATATTCAGTTCCAGGGCGGCGCTCAGTTTGCTAAGCCTGGTCTCTTTGCGATCCGAGCTCTGCCGGCGCTCAACGCTGCGCAGTGCGCTGAGCGTGCTTTTCAGGTCAGCATTCTCCAGCACGAGCTTTTCATTCCGCTCCTCAAGGCTTTTAACGTTCTCCCGATAGCCGGCTGACAGCTCAGCGACCCGCTTACTGATAGTCTCTTCACGGCTTGCCTGCGCCGCATCGTAGCGACTATGCGCAGTCCGGATCTCTTCACGTAAGTATGCAATATCTGAAGTCAGTCCTTCGTTGCGTACCTTCATTTCAGCCAGTGTAGTGTTATTCAGCACCTCTGAAGTGATAATGGTCGAAACGGTAGCCAGTGCAGCGCTCCAGACAATCCATGTTATGACAGGGTGGTTTCTGATTGTTAGGGGGATCCATCCGAACAGGTTGAACATTGGGCCGGGTGCCTTAATTCACTGAAATAAAATTAATATAACAGATATAAAACGCGCTGAGCACCTTCCCACCGCCGCCTCACCGAGATTACAAAATCGGCACTTGGGGCGAAGGCGAGCGCGGTGACGCGTTTTGGTGAATTCTGCAGGAGAGTAGTGAGGCTGTTCATGCGTGAATTTTCACGTAGCGTTGTCTGGGCATTTATACCGCTATTTTCCAGCAGCGGGGCTGGAACCAGCTCAATAAATCGCGCAGGAAGGATCCGGAATTTGGTTTTAACCGCAATATAGAGGGTTATCCAAACCCCGTAAAGGATCCTTCTTTCCAGCAAACTTAAGCAAACCCTTGCGGCACAAGGGCTCGGCCCCCCAATGCGCGCTTCTGGTATAATTGCATAATTTACCAGCCTCAAGCCAAATATACATTTTACTTGCATTCCAATAAACAAGGGTGAAATTCAAGCCCGCGCAGGTTAGGATCGACTATTAATTATCAACTCCCCGGTCCTGATGGAGTGGCATCTAAATGTCCTCTAAATATAATCAAAATATGGATACCTCAAACTTTTACGTCGATCACCTTGCCTGGTGTGGACTTATCGCACTGAACATGGCGCGTCAGACCGGAGCCGTCAGTTCCGCTGCGCAGGAAAATCTCTTTTTATGCAGGTGGCTGGCGACGGCAGAGAAGAAACGTCTGTTCCGGCGTGAACTGGCTAATGACATTCGCTGGCTGCTCAGGGAAGGCAGGGAGAAAGGGCTTCGGGCGGATCTTCCGGGCAAGCTGGAATATCTCTGGCGGGCAAGCAGTAGCGATTTGCTGGCGCAGAATGATTTATTCCGCCTCCAGCACGTGATGCACGCCATTACGCTGACGGGTATTAATTACGGCGTTCTCACTGAGTCTGAATGGGAAGGGCGCTATGCGGTTAAACTGAGTCAGAAGGTACCGGGAGTGTTTTTAAGGAAAAACGATCTGGAAACCGGCTTCGATGACGATGGGCGTCAGGTTAACCCTCTCGCTGTCCGTATCACCGCCGCTCTTCCTGCCGTGGATGCGCTGCTGAAGCGCGCAGGATGGCAGCGTCACGCCATCACAGCGGATCCCCTGCTGCATCATTTAATGATTTGTACTGAGGAAGGATAATTGAACTCCGGTTCCGCTTAACCACTTTTTACGCTCCTCGTATAGTCAGACAGGAACTGAGCAGGTTGACGTTTCAGTCAGCACTTCAACAGGCAGTGACCATCGGTTACTGGCTATCCAGAGCACAGTGTTCAGCTTTTAATCCGTAACCGTTCTCTGCGTCACCGCTGACGCGTGTGAAATTCTGCATTCAGCCAGTAGGCAAATGTCATTATCCTGCCAGCGAATGCCATTATGTCACCACGCGGGCGATAACTCATGGCCAGCCAGTAGTCCATCTCCTCAGCCAGTGCCGGGTACCGTTCATTAAACCACTCGCATTGCTCCTCAAGCGTGGCTGGCCAGTCCCGGTCCTTTTCAGTCCTCAGAATACTCGTTGACCGGATGGCTTTACGGGCCGCAGCTCTTTGCAGTCTCTGCCGTTGTGCGGGTTCTGAAGACGATTTCATCTGGGAAGCGTAATCATTAAGCACGTTAAAAAAATCACCATTTACGGCAACGGCAATTTCCCTTGAAGGCCTGAAGGCCGCAAAACTTTCGCGTAAATCCTCGCCGTATACGCAGACGCAATGGTGCTTGAGCCAGTATCCCCATCGATTGAGCTGCTGAGGATCCATCACAGTGGAAAGGGTGCCGGTGTCCAGGTCAATTTTACTGATTACCGGATGTGCCTCTTCAAGCGACCTGATAACCTCAGTCAGTTCAGGCGATGCAGTCCCGACGCGTTCACGACTGAAAATAACCGTGATATCCAGATCGGACACCGTCTCTACGGCGGTTCCCTGAGCCACGCTCCCGTAGACGTAGATGCTGTGTATGTTGTCTGCCTGAGAAATGACAAGAGCTTCAGCAACATCGCTAATCACATTGTTGAACTGAGGCTGTAAATTTTTTCCGTCAGGGACAGAGATAAAACCGGTTTCATCAACAGCCATTTTTCTCAGCTTCATCAAGGAATATGCTTACATTATGAAGGACAGGCCAAGACAGTTCACTCGTTCTGTAAACCCTGTGCAGGTAAAGAGTGCCACACAGCACAACGTTCCCTGCGATGCTGGCACATATTCCGCCAGAGGAACCCTTCCTGCAGCGTTAAGCTACACGTCACACCATAATGCGGTTGCATAAAACGCCATCATTTGCGAAAATTTCGAATAATAGATACAGGAGGTGTTCATGACACAGCTTCAGAATAAGCTTCCTTCCCTGCAGGAAGCGGAACTTGCGCGCCTGTGCAGCCGGGAACTCTCCGCCGTGCTCGAAACACGCGCAGAGTCACAACAGGTTTCACTCACTGACAAACGTGGCCAGATCCATAATGTCAGTATTCCGGTCAGCGCGCTGCGTATGCTGGTAGATGTACTCACCGAGCTGGGTGAAGGAAATGCGGTGCGCCTTGTTCCGGTCGGGGCAGAGATGACAACGCAGGAAGTGGCCGATCTGCTTAACATTTCGCGTCCAACACTGATTCGTCTTCTGGATAATGGCGAGCTGCCTTACCATCGTACGGGAAATCGTCGTAAAATTCGCTACGTAGACGCGCTTGCATACCGCAACAAACTGGTTAATCAGAGGCATGATGCGCTTGATGAGCTCGGCGCGCTCGATCAGGAACTTGGGCTGGGTTACGAATGAGTTCAGGTTATACCGTAGTATTTGACGCCTGCGTTCTCTATCCTGCACCTCTGCGCAGCTTCCTGATGTACCTTGCTGCCGGCGGGCAGTTTCGCGCGCGATGGAGTGAAGATATCCATGAAGAGTGGATCCGTAACGTATTGCTCAATCGCCCTGAGCTTAGCCGGACACAGCTGGAACGTGTTCGCGCATTAATGGATCGCCACGTACCGGATGCGCTGGTAACCGGATATCAGTCTCTGGTTGAATCCATCAGGGGACTGCCTGATGAAGACGATCGTCACGTCGTTGCCGCTGCGATTGTTACCCAGGCTGAAGGTATTGTGACCTTTAACCTCAGGGATTTTCCTGATGAGGTATTGTCGGTATGGAATCTGCGTGCCATTCACCCTGACAGCTTTATCACGGATCTAACTGATCTGGACATCACCACTGTGATTGACGCGGCCCGGCGCCAGCGCGCCAGTCTATTGTCTCCGCCTTTCACGCCCGATGAGTTTCTCGATTGCCTGCTGCGACAGCAGCTTCCGGAAACCGTCTCCCGGTTACGACCTCTTGCCGCATTAATCTGAATACCCGCACGTTAATGGCGTTCGGAGCGGGCCAGGCTAATTAATGGGTTGCCCCCTTTAATCAGGCCAGCTGTCCGCTTCCATCAGTGCGACCATGGCGCCTTTGTGAGCTTCTACCATACGTATGTACCTCATGACCGTCTGAGTCTGTGTCCAGGTGCCTTCCTGCATGATCTGTGCAATGGATATGCCCTTTCTGGCCATATCCTGCGCAGCGCCAACGCGAGCACTGTGGCCGCTCCAGCTGGAGTAGCGTCCCTTATTCGTTCTAAGGGGAGTTTTCGCTCCAGCGTGATGCCTTGCGCGGCGCCAGATATCTTCCAGGCAGGGGGCGCTCATGGGCACGGTCGAGACCTTGGTGATTTTATTTGATCGGTGGACCGGGCAGAACAGTACCGCGTCAGGTTCGCCAGCCAGACCAGCTGCGTTAATCCATTCCATCAGCCGTTCAGAAGAACGCGCGCTGAGCGCTTTAATAATCCCACCCGAATGCAGGATGGTCTTTGTCCAGCCCACATCGAGAATGATGCGGCCGTCGGCCGCCCGTGAAATATCCCGCACCCGAAGGCGGGACAACTCGCTCATACGTAGCAGGGTACCGTAAGCCACGTGCATAAAGGCCAGATCCCGCAGGTGCTGAAGCCGGGGTGAATGCTTCCAGGCAGCATCAAGACGATTCAGATCCGGCCGACAGAAGGGCACCGCCTGCCCGGTACGCTCGCCGGAAACGATGGCCGTACGGTTAATTTTCTTCTTGGCACGCACCACGTCGGGCGACACCGTCGGAGGCACCAGTCCCGCGTTACGGTGTAACATTGAGATGAGTGCTGCATGCACCGATATGGTAGAAGTCGAACGACCAATGGCCTGCAGGTGAAACAGGTAGTCCTGCATGTCATCCGACGACATTGGCAGGAACGATCGCCGGTTTTCCTGCGCCCAGCGCCAGCTGATTCGCATCACACTGAGCAATTGGCGCCACGTGTTAGGCGAGAATGCCTCGCGGTGCCGGACGAATGCAGCAAGCTTTGCGGTAAGATCGTCATCGGCGCTGCCGCTGAGGGCCACACCGGTAAAACCGGAGAGTTCGTTCATGTATGCTCAGTATTTACCCGTTGTCTAACAGCAGCGCTACGTGAATTCTGAAGAAAAAGCAGGGCAGATGCCCGCCAGATTTCACACAGCGCTGCCGGATTTTTAACCACCTGCGCCCACCCTTTTTATCAGCTGGGCGGCATTCAGGTCCCGCCTTCTCTTACAAATGGCCATAACGTGCAGGATCCGGCCCGGATCCGTATGATACAGGGGTTTTGCTCGTTTGTCTGGCCTTATATAAACATAATTATATAAGTTTAGATTACAGCGAGGTAAGTTATGAAACGGATTTACATAAGGAGTGATTCGACAACTTAAAAGTTGTAATATGAGCCAAATGGCTGTGAAGAACCATCAAATTGACTGATCTAGGGACTTAAACAAAAAAATAGCAACATATACTTCTTTACAGCACACAAATTTACTCAAGAAAAATGATAAAGGAAGTTATTTATAGGACACGTATGGAAATTAAATACACTAATGCTAAAGCAAAAAAAGAATTAGGGTTTAACGACAATAAAAGAATTCAAATTAAGGCTATTAAAGCCATTAATTTAACAAAATTCAGGAGTTTTTCTGATCGAAGAATAGAGTTAGGTGGAAATATTACTGTACTCATTGGCCGCAATGGTACTATGAAAACATCCGTAATGGGTTTAATTGCACACCCATTCGGCAGCGAATCAAAAGACGCATTTGGAAAACCCCTTAAAACTTCTATAAATGAAGTTTTTAAATTCTCAACAAAATATGACTTAGGTCCTGATAAGTATGATATTTACTTTGATGTAGGTAAAAAAGATTTTTTGAAAGAAACGGTTACTGTCAGACTAGCCAAAGATGGTTCGGAACGTCACAGAATAGTGATATCCGGGCATGAGCAGGGAGACGGAAATTTCACCTATAATACATCCTTTTTAAACTTAAAAAGATTACTACCTTTAGTGGGGACTAATGCAAAACCAGATGATACAATTAGTGCGCTAACTGATTATGAAAAGGATCTACAAAGAGACTTCTACGAGAGTGTATTACCAAGCATGGATTACGAGGATTTTACCGCAGTTTATGAAGCTAATACGAAGTCTACATTTGCACCATGTGGTGAAAATGCTAAATATGACTATCAAGCAATTTCATCAGGTGAAGATAACTTAGGTGCTATCTTTAATAAATTGGTAGGTTTTCAAAGAGCATATGATAACAAAAGTGAATTTGGTAATGGGATTCTATGCATTGATGAGTTTGAAAGTGGATTACACCCAATTGCTCAATTGAACCTTTTTAATTATCTTTTCAAATGGTCTAATAAATACAATGTGCAAATAATAATTACCACTCATTCACTTCATCTAATTCAAAATATAAATATAAAGCATCAATTAAATATTGAAAAAGAAAAAATTATACTAAACTTTATTAGCAAAGCTAATGTAGGGGATGATAGAAATTACAACATTATTAAAAATCCAGACTATAACTCAGCATATAAGGAATTAACCTTTGAAGATCCAAAAGAGATAATTAAACACAAAAAAATAAACATATTATGCGAAGATAAAATTGCGATACATTTCATCAAAGCATTAATACAGAAAAAAGACATACTCTCTTTAATCAACTTTAATTCCAACTTAAATTCTGACCCAGAGAACACTGGTACAAGCTATACATTATTAACTCAATTATGTTCGAATTTCCCATTTTTGCTAAATGAATCTTTTGTAATATTTGATGCTGACGTAAAAGGTAAAACCGACAAAATAAAAGATAAAAATACATTTTTAATTCTACCAGATTCAGATAATTTAGCTTTAGAAAAAAGAATAATCTGCTTTATTTTGTCACTTCCCGGAGATGATAAATTCTTCAAACAATTCCAAACTGAAAAAGAAATATTCATCAACCAATTTAAGAGTGCTGGAATGAAAAGCATTTCTGTTAAGGACTTAAAATCCGATAAGATACCTGTAAAAACCTGTAAGAAATGGGCTGAAACTGATATAGTTCGGTTTAAACAATACGTAACGTATTATGCAAAAACAGTTGATAGCTCAGAGTTTAAGCGTGAATTCTATAACAGGATTAATTTCATCAATAAAATCAGAGGCTTACCTTCAATCGGCGGTGGCAACTAGCTCATGCCTATAACTCACTCTCCTCTGAGATATCCTGGTGGAAAAGCTCAACTTAAACCATTCATGAAAGAGCTTATGAGCACATTTGAGGTAAAACCCTTAATCTATATTGAACCCTTTAGTGGGGGAGCTGGGCTTGCTTTATCTCTTCTTTTTGATGGTGCTGCATCAAAAATAATCCTCAATGATTATGACAAAGCTATTTACTCGCTGTGGTATTGTATTCTTTACAATACGGAAGAATTAATAAATAAGATCATTGACACTCCTGTTACTATTGATGAATGGTATATTCAGAAGGGAATATATGAACAGAAGGAAGAAGCTGACATTCTTAGCCTAGCTTTTTCAACATTATTCCTGAATAGAACAAATCGTTCAGGCATATTAAAAGCTGGGGTAATAGGTGGAAAGGAACAAAAGGGAAATTATAAACTAGATTGTAGATTCAATAAGTTAGGTCTGATTGATAAAATTAGAAAAATATCGTTTTCTGCTGATTGTATTGAACTGCACAATCTTGATGCCATTGAATTTATTGAAAAAGTTATAAAAAAACAGGATAAAAACCGTGCTTTCATTTTTTTCGACCCGCCATATTATGGCAAAGGAAAAGATTTATATACAAATTTCTTTGATAGAGAAGATCATGGTAATTTATTTGTCAAAATTAATGCTTTGAATGATTACAAATGGATTGTAACCTATGACAATTGCCAAGAAATCATAGATCTGTATAAAGAATACTACCCTAGAGTTTATTCTTTAAATTACAGCCTAGCTACAAAGAAGAAAGCAACTGAGTTACTTTTTGTAAGTAAGAGGATTGAAATTTACTCTAATATAAAAAGTTTAAATTTTAAAGTATAGTCCCTCATATTGATATAATATAATAAGTAGTAGCGTTTGGCGGGATGGCTAATAAGTTGCTAAAACCATAAGGCAGAACTGACAGGCTTCAATGGGATTTGTTGATTTTAAGTTAACTTATTAAGCCTTGATGAAGAGATGACATAGTTTTAGAAAAAATTCACTACAATCTTAAAGTTAACATAATTATGTTATTCGTTAGTAGTATGTTAAAGCTAAGTCGCTGTGGTCGCGAAGGGAGATGCGAGGGGTTATTCTAGACCGTAAGAAACCATAAACGCATTCATGACCTTGACCAAAATCCAGCCCCATTCAGAAACAGAATTCCGGCAAGATAATGATTCACATGAGCGAAGGTTGTTCCGATGAAAAAGTCACGATTTACTGAAGAGACAGATTGTCTTTGCCCTAAAGCAGGCTGAGCTAGATACGTCCATGCCTGAAGCTGGGTATCTCCGACGCCACATTTTATACCCAGTGCAAAAAATACGGCAGGATTTCTCTTTTAGAACTGAAACATATGCCGCAGCTCGAAGAGGAAAACCTTCGCCTGAAGAAGCTGGCCAGCGATCCTTACCTGAACTAATCTGGATTCAACTGTTACTACTGCCATGATAGCTTATGAACGGCCTTTTAAACGATGGGAAATATATTCATTTAGGATAAATAGAGTTCATCTATAACTGTTGAATATGCCAACGAGCAATAACCTGTCAGAAACTTTATGCACTCATCAACAATAAATTCTTTGTACTCGATTGGTATCTGATAACTATCTGGTAATTCACCTTGATGAACATAGCAACATCTCAACGCATAAATAAATGATAGTATGTATGAAGAATCAGTCCGGTCACTACTATTACCCATCAGAGAATTATATCCACGAGTGAGGAAATGTATTTGCTCACCTTGGGCTTGTTTCGTTAGGTTTTCAAGGTAGCGAGACAATGAAATGGTCATCGTGTCTCTCGATAATTTATCTGATTGAACATGAGTCAAGGTAAACGCCCATAGCATACTCTCGTAGGCAAAGAAGAACCATTTATCATGAAAGTATTTCTCATTTAGCAAGCGAGCCTTACCAAATGGGGTGTAAGTTGAATCTACATTAACAAATGGGTTTTGCTTCTTGGGTTTTTCTGCTTCAATCTTGCCCATGACTGAAACTCTCTGTGTCTTGAGCCATTCCATGTTTCTTTCCTCTTCAGATTTTTCCTTTAAATTACCAAATCCATATTCTGTAGCCGTAGTAAGTAATTCAAAGCAGTACCATAGCTCAGATAATTTTAGGGTCTTCGTATGAACTCGATTATAAAGTTCAGGCTTACAGTTAGTTAAGGTGACCTCCATTGTAACCGCTAGCTGAAACCTCTCGCTAAACGTCTTCAAGAGATTTTGTTTGTCTTCTACTATAAAATCTAAAAAAGTCTCGTAGAGAAAATCGACATCCTTTTGTTCGATCATACTTGCTCCATCAACTTGAAATTAATCAGATTGTTTAACGTACAGTTGATATAGCCATCAATCAAGATGCTAATGCAATTGCGATGCACATAATCAATCATCCTAACACACTGCATTATTGCGAATCGGTGTTCGACATCAATCTTAAGGTCGCTACGGCGGGTAAGCCTGTTGCCATAGTGTGGTTCTCACCTGATTGCCGGCATTTCAGCAAAGCAAAGGGGAGCACTCCGGTTATGAAAATAGATCCGTGGGCTCGCGTAGATTGCCGGACATTGGGCTCTGGATGTGTATCCCCGCGTCGTTATGCGGGATGATTACAGTTTTAACAAAGAAAACTCTGGCGAACTTGCGAAACAAGTGGTCTTTGAACCAAGCAAAGCGGTACAAACTTCGGAAACATCACATGGTGTTAAATATGACCAAGTAATATCAATTACTGGTGTCAATGGAAGGGTAATAGATGTAAAGTTTGGATGGATTAAGAATAATGATGGTGTCGTTAGACTCGTCACAGCAATACCGACCAAAAAAATAACTGGTACTAAATTTATGATTGAAGAATATGACATAGTTGAGTCCATTAAAGTGTTATCTGACTCTGTAGTTGTAGGATGCAAGGGGACTGTTGTAATGATTTATACAGATCCAATATTGGGCTATGAAGTAGAGTTTATGGCAGCCAATGGTGAAACGCTAGATGTTTTAACTGTGTATCCGGATGACATTCGGTTGTTGGACTGATTATTCTTAAAGGCTGAATTTAATGGATGTAAATGATGAAATTATTCAACTCGGAGAAGGATTGAAGGGTCGACTTGAACCCTCTTTGATCGATTTCGCGCTGGGGTATATAACACATGTAGAAGCGATTTTAGCTTTTGAAACTCTCTGTGATTATATTGCGGATTATAACGTCAAATTAAGGAAGGATGAATATGAAAAAATAATCAATACTGCTACTAAATTTGGACTAAGTATTGATATTCGATACACTTACATTAACCCTGAAAGACACCAAAATTAAAAAAAATCAGTCCTAGGTGGCTGGTTTTTTCGTTGAGTTATCTTTCAACTGCCAAGCGAATTCAAAAGTAGATTTAAACCCCACGGGTATTCAGGCTAATTCTGAATCGTACAAAATAAATACAGCAGCCGGTGATCGGGTGCGTATTGACAACAGGCATATGAGTATTAATAAATGAAAGCAGAATTAAAAATGTTAGGAAATGATTTGCACGATCTGAAATCCTATCTTCCAGATGAAATTGACAATATTACCATGTCATTAACTTTTACAATTGGTCCTGCTAATGAAATAGGGAATAGATTTTTCATTTGAAAGACTGGTCTCCCGAATGGCTCTACAAACATCACTTGCTGCCGGAGCTGATGCGTCATACACTTCTGGGGCGTAAGTACGATTTGGATGAAATAACCAAAACCATTACGGACTATATCGACAAGTGCGAAGGTAAGGGCTGGATGGACATAGCGCAAAAGCTCTCCCGTGTATTTGCTTGGGAATATAAAGATTACCATCCTTAAATAAGTAAAATATCGGCTACCTCGCCAAGGTTTTATTACGTGTCGATCATTCTTAATCATAAGGTAAGGACTTAGATTATGCATGTTAAGAAAGTGAACAAATCCCGCAAGCTTTACCGCAGCGAAAACACGACGACGCGCCATCACTCGAATAACCCCGGCGGAGATTATCGCTGGGAGAGAAACAAAAAAGAGCATCCGATGAAGATTTGCCTCTGCGGGCATCAATGCACGGTAAGCAGCATCGTGGCCGCGATTATTCGCCGTTGTTCCATTTTCTGCTCAGTAAAATAGGACAACGTTGGGATTTGGTGTTTAGCGAAGCGGTAAAGCGTGTTGATCGATCGGATCCTATTTTCTGGATGGTTGCTCAGCATGAACATCAGCTGCGGGATATCGTGTGCTGTGGTGATTTCAGCTTTTATCCGGGTCTGTTTATTGATGAGAGGGGATTACTGCAACAGGTCAATCCGCAGATAACAGCTGAAGATATTCCAGTAACATGCCGCTGTTGCACGCATACATTCATCGGCGTTCCAGTGCCATGGAGAGGGACTTAATTGTTTTAAGTATTCAGGAAGAGAGACATAAATATAGCCATAGTGACGTCGGCATTCCCTAGCACATAATTTAACATAAATAGCATTTTGCGCACCAAAGTTGTAGGGACAAAGCAGTAACGTCCGCTTTTCGCCCATAGCGAACATTGGCCTAGCGTTAGTCCGCTTTGTGCCAAAAGCCAACATTGCTAATTTTCGATTTTACTTCTGGCAAACTCCAGCCGCATAGTCTCAACAACGCGTGCCGAAAACAGTCCCGCGTGCCTTAAAACTCCCGTGATAACAGAGCAATTTATTTAGTTGATATGGGACGGAATACGTTACCGTACCCGCCACACACCTCTAAAATTTTCTCCCTGAGCCAGCGGTGCCCGGCGTCCTTTTCCATTCTTGGGTGCCACATCTGTGATACCACAATGTCCCGGGTTTTGAATGGCAATTCAAAGACATGTAAATTTTCTGCCATTCGTTGGTTGCGCAAGTACAGCGCGGGAACCATGGCGATAAGGTCGGAGGCCAGTGCGACGGATAATGCAGTCGGAAAACCTGGAACCACACTCATCACTTTGCGCGTGACGCCTAACGCCGCCAGAGCATCATCGACAAAACCATGTAACATCCCGTCGGGTGACGCCACCACGTGTCCCCAGGCAATATAATCTTCAACCTTTATTCCCGGCTGTAACGCCAGCGGATGCTCCTTGCGCACCGCGCCAATAAAGCGGTCCTGAAAGAGTCTCTGCACCCGAATTTCTGGACCCATATTGCTCTGGACGCCAATCTCCAGATCAACCAAACCCTCTCGAAGGTAACGAGGCGTTTTTTCAGGTTTCGGTGCAAAGCGTATGCAAATACCCGGGGCCACTTCGGCTACGGCGGCAATGAGCAGTGGGCCAAATGCCACGATAAAACCATCATTGGCCCTGATGGTGAACAGCCGTTCGAGGTTTTCCACCTTGAACGCCCCGCATGAGGCTGAAGTACTGCCCTCGCCTCATAGACCGCGCTTCTGGCACGATCCCGGGTTGCTTCAGCCCAAGGGGTGAGCACCATGTTACGTCCTGCTCGCACCAGAATTGGATCCCCCGTCACCTCACGTAGCCTGCTGAGTGTGCGGCTCATCGCTGAGGTACTCAGGTTTAAACGTCGAGCGGCCCCTGCAACGCTGGCTTCTGCCAGCAAAAAGTCGAGCGCGACAAGCAGGTTAAAATCGGGGTCGGACATATAGGTTCCTGTTCAGAATTCAGATATAGCGTCGAACGCAATTATACAGTGCAAATGCTGCATCTTCCGCCTTGTCTCTCTGCTGATTATAGTTTTCGCATCTCTCCTTTCACAGGCATAAAGATGACAACGTTATTTTCAAATCAACCGGGTGATGAAGGCCTGCCGGGTCAAGAGCGTGCACGCGTCATGGCCGCAGTGATGACCACGACGCTGATGGGCGTATTTGACGGCACGATGATCAACATCGCCCTGCCATCCATGGCAAAAGCAATGCAGGTACAGGCGAATGTCTCGGTCTGGTTCGCCAACGGTTACCTGCTCTCCGCCGCCATGACGTTGGCTATCTTCGCTGCGCTGGCAGTACGCGTCGGTTACCGGCCAGTATTTCTTTCAGGTCTTACCGTCTTTACGCTCACTTCGCTGGGTTGTGCGATGGCCAGTACGCCAGAGATGCTCATCGGAATGCGCATTATGCAAGGGATTGGCGGCGCAGCTACCCTGAGCATTGCGCCGGCGATACTGCGTTCTGTTTTCCCCGGCCGATTGCTTGGCCGTATTCTGGGGCTACATGCACTGCTCATTGCTTCAAGCTCAGCCATAGCGCCTGTACTTGGCGGCACGGTGCTGGACATAATGAGCTGGAAATGGTTGTTCGCCTTAAACGTGCTCCCTGGCACCGTTTCCCTGTTACTGGTATTCAGGTCGCTGCCACGAAAACCGGCGTCCGAGAGAACGCCGTTCGATACGATAGGAGCTGTGCTTTCTGCAATACTTTTAGGCTCAATGGTGCTGGCGGCAAACAGCGCCTCGTCAGACCATCACATCAGTGTCGAGGCTATCAGCTGGAGTCTGCTCGCGGTGCTCAGCGCCATAGCATTTATCTGGCAGATCCGCCGGGTAAAGCATCCTTTACTACCACCCGTAATGTTCAAAAATGGACGATTTACCCTGGCCGCTTTAACTTCGCTGGCCTGTTTTGTGAGCCAGGGAATTACCTTTATTGCGCTGCCATTTCTGTTTCAGAGCGTGTATGGCTACAGCCCTGTAGTTTCGGCGTTACTCTTTACGCCATGGCCGATTGGCATTGTGTTGATAGCGCCTCATGCGGGCCGTTGGGCTGACATATTTTCAGCGCCTCTGATTTCTACAGTTGGGTTAGCTCTTTTTGTTGTGGGTTTGATTTTGCTGGCCACGCTACCCGCCAGGCCCGCGGCATGGGATATCTGTTTACGTAGCCTGTGGTGCGGCATCGGATTTGGTTGTTTCCAAAGCCCTAACAACCGGGAGATGCTTTCTAACGTATCCCGCGACTACGCCAGCTACGCATCAGGCGTATTGTCTATCGTCCGGACGTTCGGTCAATGCCTCGGTGCTGCTGTCATGGGGGCACTGCTTGCAATAAATGAACTAAAGGCTGTCCACTATGCTCTGTGGATTGCTGTCGTCGCATCTGCGGCATCAGTAGTATTAAGCGTGAGCCGGTTACGTAAAACAGGCCTGGCGCATACACTATAATCAGAGTCGTCCTCATTCTGCACTGGGCTGGATGACCCAGTACGAATTCGCCGAGAAATCTGCCGGTTGCCAGAATAAGCAACCAACCTGAGCCGGTTATTCCTGATTATGCATGGATCATATTCGGGGTCATCTGGCAGGAAGTAAAGCGACGCGAAGATTGCCCCGCCATCTTCGTGAAAGATGACGCGCTCATGATCGCACTCTGGAAAACGCAGACAGGAAACCCGGTTAACTTTGACCGTAAAACCAACGTCGGCCTTCATCACTTAGCGTTGCGGGTTAACAATAAAGAGGCGCTGTATGACCTTCTTGATGTGTTGAAAGCAAATCAGATTGAAATCGAATTTGAACCAACTCCGGGGAGATGGGCCATCAATGCACATGATGTGTTATGAACCAAGTGGTATAAGAATTGAATTCTATTACCAGGAGTAGTTGATTTTTGGCGCTATGCACTGACAGCCTGTCACCACGTATCAAGTTTTCTTGCCGGAGCGGTTAAATCGTCGCTCAGGCAGTCATCGGACCCGATAATAAAAACCAGGGGCCAGTTGTTCTCAAATATAACAGCAATCAGGTTCATAAATCGGGCGATGGCATCTGAGTAAGCTACCTCATACTGCAATGTCGCAAGTGGTGATCCTCGACAGGCACTCCTTAGCGCAATCATTCATACAGGTCAGTGAGATAAGCCGGCTACCGCCGGCAGGCGTGCTCATGGATGAAATCGCTACAGGAGTAGCTATTTAAAAGATCGATGAGGCTGGCAAATCCAGTCATGTTGCAACAGCCACTAAATCCGCCAGTCTGCCTTTCTAAATAAGGTGTGATGGTCCAGTCCTTGAGGTATCAAAACGCGCGTTGACCCGTGTTGAGGCTTTAACGTCCATTGCGCAGTAATACCGATATCGCACTAACATACCAATCAGTACATAAATGATTTACATGGCGATCACCACCAACTAATGTACCGATGGGTATATTAGTTGTGTAGCCTGATTATAATCAGAGGCGCATTACCTGTCCTCATCCTAAGCACAGTCGAAAAATTTACTCACGGCGCTTTTGACAAGCATGAATCAGTCGCGAGTAATTACCTCTCTCTACTCACTGACAGGTATATGACGGTTAATCCAGTCAAGAACGGGTGCCAGCGCTTCATCTGAGTTCTTTTCGTATATCAATCCATGTCCGTTACCCAATACGCCATGATCGGATAAATGCAACACTTCAGCAGAGGCCCCGGCTGCGTTCAGGAACGCCGCGGTAGGCGGGCTCGCCGCTGCAAACGCAGAAGCTTCAGCCGTAACGATCAGGATCGGTTTATCGATCAGTGAAGGTAAACGATAGCTGCCCGGCTTTTTACGCTTTAACTCAGCGGCAGAAGTCATCGGCGGAGAAAAATTCAGTGCTGCTGCTGCGGGTCCCCAATCCATTATTCCTATGTTAGGTATCTCTGCGAAAGGGGCCCCATAGGTTCCACTGCCACAATCATTTTTACAAGATCCGGACGACGATCCGCCGTCAGCCAGCCGTCAGGTCCAGAAGCAGAGTGTGTTATCAGGATAGCGGGACCAATACGATCCAGAAGGGCAGCCATCCTGTCGGCATCCAGCGTTTGTGAATAAGCAAGGTCTGCCGGAAGCGGGCCATATCCAGCAATAAACTCATCCATAGCTGCGCCATCATTTACTGCAAAAGGCCACTGGGTATGCCGCTTATCTGTTCCGGGGAAGTAAATCTTTTGCCCATTTTCGTACGAAAAAGCCGGTCCCATTTCACCCATTGTCTGCACATGAAAGGGTGAACGTCCGTGTCCAGGCCTGTCAATCACCAGCACCGTATATCCATCCTCAACCAAGCGCTGTGCCCACCCCGGCCTGCCATCGGGCGTATCAAACCATTCAGTGCCCTGAAAGCCGCCGCCGTGCATCAGTACTACCGGATAAGGCCGGCTCATCAGCTTTGGCGCTTCCCACTCGACGTACATCGGTCCGCGCTGATAGGTCAGCCCATTTTGCTCAACACGTTCGCCGGGAATCCAGAAATGCCCCCGGCGAACCGAGCGTACGGGTGCATCATGCCACGGGCGGAATTGATGATCCTGCTGCATAAATTTTCCTTACTTTACAGTGGAATGCCGCGTAATCTTACGGGTGAAATATCGGTAAAGTGACTCACGTCTGCCATTACTCTCTCAACTTCGTGTGAGGTAAAAGCATCATTAATGGCCGCGTCATCACGGAAAATACACTCACAGATTGCCAGCGTACCGGGCTGCCTGGTTTCAGGATAAAAAACTGAAAGTTTCAACAGGCCATACGGTGCAAAAGCCTCCATAACCAGTGGAAGGTGGCTGTCTGCGTAGTAACAGCGGTCAAAACGAGAATCAGGGATCCCTGATAAGTAACGTAAAGGGTCACAGGTTGCATCATTTATCCTTGCAGATTTATACACAGAGAAGTTAATCCTTAATACAGGCACTCCATAAACACATCATCTATGCCATGGCAGTTAGCAGGCCGAGCCATACTAAGAACTGATGCTTTAAAAAGGGTGCGCAACTTGCTGCGTTATAAAATAAATAAAAGAATTATCAATTTTTAAGAAGCAGGGGGTAGGGTTACGTTTACCCTACCTTCCTCAATGAAAATGGCCGCTTCTTGTTGCTACTTTTTTATAAAAAAATCAAATGGCCATCCATTTATCTTCAGCTAACATGACATGGCTGCCTTATTTTAAAAATTCCAGTAAAGCTTTTGTGGTCTCCTGAGGGCGCTCCTCCGCAATCCAGTGGCCGGTGCCTTTAAATTCGATAAATTTAGAATCGAGGGTATACTCTTTGAGAAATGCCGACAGCAGCGGAGCGCTAATTCCGCCAATGCCCAGTATGGGCGTCTGTAACTTCTTATAGGTTTTCAAGTCATCTATATCCTGCTGCATTGATTGATACCACCCGTTTCCTGCGCGGATTGCATTGGGTTGTGCAGCTGCTAATTTATAGACCGAGCGATCAAAGTTTGAAATTGCACCTGGCGTTTTGTTCAGGTAGTCATAAACCCAATCCACTAATATATCAGTACGTCCCTCTAATAATTTCTCTGGCAAATCTGGCACCTGATTAAAGGCAAACCACCAGAAATGAAGGCCATGATGAGGATCGTTTATCTGATAATCATTTTTTTGTGGCAGCAACGGAAACTTCCTGAAGGCCTCAAAGGGGTGCGGAACGTCAAGTAAGGCCACGTGTTTCGTGTAATCAGGATAGTTTGCCGCAAAACTATAGGCAACCATCGCGCCAATATCATGCCCGACGATGTTAATATGACTATAGCCTGACTGATTCATCAAAGAGTAGATGTCGCGCGCCATGGTTTTCTTATCATAACCGGAAACTGGCTTAGATGAGCCTCCCTGGCCACGGATATCAACCGCGATGACCTGATAATGCGCAGCAAGTTCCGGCATTATTTTGTGATATTCCCACCAGGTTTCAGGCCAGCCGCCAAGTAGCACCAGAGGCTCTCCTTTTCCTCCAGTGACATAATGGAGTTTAACGCCATTTACGTAAGCCTCGTGATTCGTGAAACCAGGCAAGCGGCGTACCAATGCCGTATCTGTATACTCTTGCTGAGTTACGTTAATCGGTTTTATAAAATCACTCTCAGCGGGTGCAGCATTTACCAACGATAGTGGGGAGACCAAAATCGCTGCCATTAAAAAACGGCCTGTCGTTTTCAAGGTTACTTTCATAACACCGCCCTTATAAATTAAAAAGATATTGAGCCACAATGGAAATGACTTGTGACAGGAGGAAAATAATGAAAACTTATCGCTCAGCCTATACCCACATTATGTAATTATCACTGATGAAGGCAGCCCTTCATCATGGCAATGATATTTTTTTGATAAAAGTTGAGCGATGTTGTGCATGCTAAAATCAGCCATACCTCATTTTTAAAAAGAATGATTATTTCCGCTACTTATGAACTTTATTCGACATGAAATTTTTCGGTACAGAGACCCGAGTTGCAGGTTTCCGGATAAGCCTGACGCTTAATGCTGCGCCGAGGGCTAAGCAGAGTGCAATGGCCAGCGTCGAAATACCAAAAGCGTGGGTAATATCCGCTTCGGCATGACTATCTCCAAGCGTGCTGTAAAAAATACCGCCAATCACTGCCACACTCAGCGCAGCACTGATCTGCAAAGCACAACTCGTTACGCCAGAGATCATGCCAGAAAACTCAGGTGCAACACGGCCTGTAATCATACGCATCAGCATCGGCATCGCCAGCCCCTGCCCCAAACCCGTTAAGAAAAGCAGACCACTAAGCAGAACTATTGAAGGGAAAGCACCTGTAGCGGTCTCACTTACTAACCATACCATTCCTGTTAATCCCAGAGTCTCACATCCCATACCTATTGGACTGAGATAATCACCTGCATAGCGTCGCAGATAAGGTGTTAATAACGGGCCGATAAGAAAACCGGCGCCAAAAGGCAGAAAGATAAGTCCCGACTTAAGTGAATCTAAATGCAATGCGTTTTGCAGATAGACTGAAAATAAAAGAAAGAACGAAGCAAGCGTATAAAATAACAGCGCTATTATTAATCCCTGCCCTAAACCCGGTGCGCGTAACGCCACGGGATCCAGTAAAGGAGAACCCCCATTCTGGCTAAGGTGTACTTCATAGCGCCATAAAACAAAAGCCAGTAGCGGAACGGCCAGAAAAAGCATCAATGACCACCAGGGCCAACCCGCCTCACGACCTCAATAATTGGGATAATTAATGCGCTAAGCGTTGCAGTAGCCAAAACCATGCCGACGGGATCAAGCTTACGCGCATTTCGCGCACGCGTCTCTTTTAACAGGGGTAAGCCAAACAGCACGACAAACAGTACAACCGGTAAATTCACCAGAAAAATTAGCCGCCATCCTAAATGATAAAGATCCAGTGATATCAATACGCCGCCCAGCGCTTGCCCGATAACTGAAGCCAGACCAAACACTGCCCCATATAAACTCAGAGCTAACGGTTTCTCTGCTTCAGGAAAAATAACCTGTATTGAAGCTAATGCCTGAGGTGCCATGATGGCGGCCGTTGCCCCCTGCAGGATACGACCGACTATGAGCACCCATGGTGACCATGCCAGACCACATAATAACGATGCGGCAGCAAAACCGATTAGCCCAAGGAAGAACATTTTTCCCCGACCATAAAGGTCGCCCAGGCGGCCACCTGTAATCAACGTGACGGCATAGACTGCGGCGTACGATGAAATGACTAATTGTTCAACCGAGGAAGATGATGCAAATTCCTGCTGAATTGACGGAAGCGCGACGTTGACAATAAAAAAATCAAGTGGCGGAAGGAATGCACCTACAAGCAATATAAAAAACATTGCCCATCGGCGAGGTTCGGGTTGCAAAGTATTTTGTAAGGTCATTGAGCGTTCCTTATGGAACCATTTGGTTCCAAATTAGCGAAAAAAAACTACTGGCTTAACATGTTCATTGCGCATTCAACGAGTTCCAGCATCTCTGTTTCTGATGCCCCCGTTTTTCCCAATACCCGCATGCCTTCAATCTGACAGACCAGAAATCGGGCCATGGCTAATTCATTACGTTCAGGTAACTCACCATTTTCCTGAGCGCGAATGATTGCACCAACATAAAGTTGCTGCAGCCGTTTGAACATACGTCCTGTTTTCTCTGCAACATCATTGTCATATGCGGCCATTTCAGTGGCTAAGGAGACGACTAAACAACCGCGTCGCCCCGGTTCACCGGAAGAGAGTCTGGCGTATCGAAGAAGCGATGATTTTATCGCGTTTGTAGCTGAGCCTGGCTGCGAGAGCAATGTCGCCGTTTCCCGGAGTCCATCACTCATATATAAATCAAGGGCTGCAAGCAGCAGGCCTTTTTTATCCCCAAACGCTTTATACAAACTTCCACGTGACAGCCCGGTGCCAGCTATCAAATCCGGCAGCGAGGTGCGCTCGTAACCCCTATCCCAAAAAACCTTCATAGCATCACGCGCTGCAGTTTCCAGCTCAAATTCGCGTGGACGACCCAAGACTGATGAATTCGTCGTCATACTTACCTTCCCTACCGAAGATATTAAGAACTGATTGGTTCCTATTGTAGGTGTGGCAACCAAAAATACAAGTCGATTTTGCACGCGTGAGTTCACGTGCCCTCACAGCAGAGCTCATGCCGGTTTTGCCAGGCACCGGTGTCCTGTCGAAATATCTATTTTATTATCAATGCATTGCCTGAAAAGCACCTGATTACGCAGTAAAAGTAGGTGAGTGCTGAGAGATTCAATAAATTCTTTAAACGCGGACTCGCAGGCTGCTGCTTTAAACGTTTCTTTGCGCGGGTAGCCCGGGATTCCTCCGGCAGCGATTCAGGCAGAAGCGGGTATCCTCCGATATACAGCCTATCGGTTCCTGTTCATAAATGAACGCGGAAAGAACAAAACTGGCAGTTCTAATTCACTTTTGTAAGAGTCAATATTGATCCCTCTTAATAACGGCCTTAAGGCCTCATCTGGGATTGGAATAATGAAAAAACTTAAAGATAAAGTAGCTCTCGTAACAGGTGCTTCTAAAGGTATTGGCGCAGGCATTGCCCGCCAGTTGGCGGCAGATGGCGCACATATTATTGTTAACTACGCTACCGATAAAAATAGCGCCGACAGGTTAGTTGCAGAGATCGAAACTACAGGTGGAAAAGCCGTTGCGGTCGCTGCCGATGTTACTAAAGAGTCAGAAGTTCATGCTCTGGTACATTCTGCTATTGAATATTTCGGGCAACTGGACATTGTTGTGAACAATTCTGGTATCTATGAATTTGCCAAAATTGAGGATACAACCGAAGCGCTTTATCGTAAGCAGTTTGACATTAACGTCTTTGGTCCACTTATAGTCACTGCAGCGGCCACACCGCATCTGAAAGAAGGTGCCAGCATCATCAATATCAGCTCGTTTGTTACAAGTGTATTTATTTCAGAGAGCGCTATATACAGCGGTTCAAAAGGCGCTATCGACGCAATAACGGGTGTGCTCTCGAAGGAGCTGGGCCAAAGAGGCATACGGGTGAATGCAGTAAACCCAGGCTTAATTGAAACAGAAGGGAGCCATAATGCGGGGGCTATAGGATCTGATTTTCAGACCTGGAATGAGAGCCAGACTCCACTTGGTCGCATTGGTCAGGTTAGTGATGTTGCAAAAATCGTCGCTTTCCTCGCATCGGATGACGCGAGCTGGGTATCCGGGGAGATTATCCTCGCTTCAGGTGGTATGCGATAATGGCAATGAAGCCATTTATATCGGCTCTACAGCATGCTTCAAATATAAAATGATTTATACATGGGTTGATAATATTAACAACTGCATATTGTAATGCCTTGAAAATATAAAAGAGAAGATATGCATAAGATGATTGTCGTATGTGCCGGCGATGAAAAAAATCGCTTTGATCGTGAATATTATACAAATGTTCACTTACCGCTCGCGTCTGAATGCTGGAAACCTTACGGGCTGGTCTCGGCAGAGGCTTTCTATCCGGCCACAAGTAACAGTGACTGGCTATCAATAGGCGTATATACATTCAAAACTGCAGAGGCCATCAATCATGCTCTCAACGCTAAGATTACAGAGAAGATTATGGCAGATGTGCCCTTTTTCACTGATGCTACGATCATCATCAGAAGCCATTTCACTCCATTCTGAAACAGTGCTAATGCAAGCCAGGTTTTTTTAGCAAAAGAGGAGATAAGCCTGCGCCACTTAAAAACCCGTTATTTAAGTGACGCAGGTGGATCGTCCCGCTTGCAGTGATGTGCCATTGATATTAATCCTGCGTTTAACCTCCTGTGCGGCATCTTGAAGAAACGGGTGCAACGTTACGGTTATTTGTACCTTGCAGTACAAAATTAACCGTAAGGAATTACTATGGGTACAGCAATTCGGGGAAGACCCCCCAAATACATCAGAGAGATCGCGCTTGATAAAGCCATGCGCATATTCTGGCGCAAGAGTTACGAAGGCACGTCGCTGGACGATCTCTGCAAAGCTACAGGCATGAATCGCCCCAGTTTATACAAAGCCTTTGGAGATAAGGATCGACTATTCGGGGCCGCAGTTGAGTGGTATCTCAGCCATGAAGGTAACCTGACGCAGTTCTGGCTAGAGAGTAACAGGCCCGTGACAGAAACGTTTGCCAAACTCCTGAATGGTTATATCGAGCTTTTTAGCCAACCTGATACGGGGCGAGGATGTTTAGTCGTTTTGGGCGCTATTAATTGTCGCCCTGAACATCAGGATGTTGCAGATAAGCTCACAGCGTTACGCCTTGATACGCACCGGCGGGTCACGCTCTTCCTTCAAAAAGCGGCGGCACGCGGCGAGCTTAACGCCGAAGCCTGTCCGGAAGCTCTGGCGGAATTTTTTATGGCTATCTTCAATGGGCTTTCAGTTCAAGCTCGTGACGGCAGTTCACCGGCGAAAATGCAATATATCGTTGATCAGGCTGTGCGACTTTTTGCAACATGGACAGATAAAAATACGAGCGAACACAATGACTAAAGAATTATTTCCTGGCTTTGAAGAGCGTTTTATTAAGCATTCCAAAGGGCATTTCTATGCCCGTATAGGCGGTGCCGAAAACACACCCGCGCTGGTGATGTTGCATGGCTTTCCTGAGACGCATGCATCATGGCACCATATTGCACCAGCGCTGGCATTGACTCATCGTGTGATATGCCTCGACCTGAAAGGCTATGGCCGCTCTTGTGTAGTACCTGGCGATGCGACGCACGAAGAGTATGCGAAACGCACTATGGCCCAAGAGATAATAGATGTGATGTCAATTCTGGGGCATCACGAATTTAGTATTGCAGGTCATGATCGTGGTGCATTAATTGCCTACCGTATCGCCCTTAACTGGCCTGAAAAGGTTGTGAAGCTGGTAATAATGGATAACCTGCCTGTATCAAAAGTGTGGAGTATTATGGAAGAAAATCCCCTCGCGACCCCACACTGGCGCACTTTTGCCCTGCCCGTTGGCGCTGCGGAAAAACGCATGACGAAGGCACATCTGGAAGAGATTTTACGCGTACATACGGCTGACGGAACCCTGAAATGTTTTACTGACGAGGTGCTTGATGATTTTCGCCTTAGCTGGCGCGAACCAGAACGGATACACGCATTTTGCGAAGATTATCGCGCTGGCGCCTGGCAGGATCTTGAAGATGATCGCCGCGATCTGGAAGCCGGAAAGAGAATCAATGCGCCCACTTTGGTTCTGTGGGGTGAAAAGTTTCTCGGCAGGCTTACCGAATCACCCCTCACCAGCTGGCAAAACACCTTTATTCCTCAGGCAGAGGGCATACAAGTTGATGGTGGTCACTTCAACGCAGAAGAAAACCCGCAGGAGACGCTGCGTGCCTTACAGGCATTTCTTTGTTGAACCCCATACTTACCATTCAGCGATTGTATAGGGATAACTCTGGCAATGTCTGTGTGACGTCTTTGCACAAGGTGCCATATTTTCATTAGTGTTTTTGTGAATCATTCCGCATAACGAAAACGCATCATTACTATACCTGCTTGTTAATTATCACCCGACGAATAGAAGAGAAATCGCTCTTCGCCGGGTATCCTTTTTTATATTTATGATAAGTATTGCGTTAAGAATTCAATATAAAACATTACATTACGGGCTAACTAAATGGATTTTTATATCCTCTTTATGCAAATGACATAAGCACGAAACGTGATAGTAACCCACTAAATTATTGACAGCCAACCATCCAACTAGTAGGTTGGATTCTTGAGGGTGAAAGAAGTTTACGCAAACAACGTTCAGTCTCAACACACAGGTAAAATGGCTCCAGATGAACAAAAGCTGACATAATGATGATTAAACTTGTGCTTGCTAACGACCGACTGTTAATCCGAAAAGGCCTTCGTCAGCTACTGATGCTTGACAAGGCTATTGAGGTGATAGCGGAGGCGGAAAATGAAGAAGAGTTATATAGCATTCTTGCCTGGCAAACAGTAGATGTATTACTGCTGGATCTTTCACTATGTGGTATTTATAAAACCAGCCTCCTCCAGCGGATTACTGTGAATTTCCCGTCTGTAGCGGTACTCGTGCTAAGCATGCACAATGAGCCACAGCTTGCGCTATCGATATTGAATAATGGCGCATATGGTTTTATAAGTAACGATCAGGATCCTGATGCTTTATTTACTGCAATTCACCATGTCGCCGGGCAGCAGCGTTATATTCATCCAGCCATTGCTGAAAAAATTATATTTTCAGAAAGCGAAAAACAGAGTGGGCCTTTACATCGTTATGATTTACTATCGTTACGAGAAAAACAGATCATGCAGTTGTTAAGTGAAGGCAACAATAGCAATGCTATTGCTACGCAACTTAACATAAGTAATAAGACGGTCAGCACACATAAAGTTCGCATGATGGAGAAAATGAAATTTACCAGCAACGCAGACATTGTACGATTTATGATTAAATATCAAAATTAATTAAACGCACCTGATTAAAGTGAAATATTTAAATATGTTAAAACAGCCTAACATCAATATATCCAACCAATGCTCATGTCTGCATGAAAATTATTGAACCAAGCCCCGCTATTACAAACTTTAACAGCGGGGTTATTAGCTCATCCTTTAACATTAAAGTTATTAACATTCGCCTATTTCAAGTTCTTTTTTCAATGTCTGACGCAAACGTGAAAGCCGTGAACGCACCGTACCCACTGGCACTTGCAACTCATCTGCAACAGACTGATAGCTATGATCATCTAACACAATAAGTTGCAGGACCTGCTGATGCTCAGCGGAAATTTCCTGATGCGCTCAAGTGCTTTAATTAAAGTATCATTATCTTCTATGGCCCAATCCGGACGATCGTTATTAATAAGTAACGATGCAGCTATCTCATCATCAAGGTCATCGTGAAGATATGATACCTTCAGTGTTTTATAATAATTTTTAACAAGGTTTATCGCAATACCAAACATCCAGGTTTCAGGTTTTGAGTCACCGCAAAATTTGTTTTTATTACGCAAAACCTCAAGCCATGTAGATTGCATTAAGTCATCAACGTCAGCATAGTTAGACACACGCTTGCGTATAAAGCCCTGAAGCCTTCTCTCATTTTTTCGCATTACGCCTTCCCAATTAACTATATGATCATTTTCTGATGCTTTTACAATTTCAAACTCTAATTGTGATGCCATTCTTGTAACCTCATTGGTAAGGAGGGTTACCTTAAGCAAAACGTATGCCAAAAAATAATAGCATTTTAAACGCTTGATTTAACGGCACTCAAATTACCCATACAGAGCATTCTGAGAATAAACCTGCACACATTTGCTTACCCGTTTTGCAAAGGTTAGCGCTTTGCTCACTCATAAATATTTCTCAGCAACGGGAACCGTAATAAATAAAACATCCACATAGCAATATGCTTGGCTTTTGAGATAAATCGCTATGAACATGAAAATTCAACAGCATCATTTACATAAGCTCCAGCAGGAACTTATGCAGCAGGAAAATCTGTTAAATGAACGCGCGCCGGAAGGGAAAACACAGCCTGCCGGCTCACGTATTTCCTTTCCGCCCTCGCGAAATGCGGAGAGCAGCGCAAACCATAGTGAGATTTTTGCTGAAAAAAATGAGATGCAGCGCAAGCGTGATGAACAGCGGGCGCTAAGTCGGGGTCAGCAGCGCGGCAAGCTCATACAGACCAAAATTGAGCGATTGAATGAGCTCTACGGGCTGCTGGAAAGCCGCAACACGCCCGCGCAGGAGAAACAGGAACAAGCACTGCAAGACTTGCTGATAAACCAGCATGAGCCAAATGCGCAGCAGCTTCTCGATGCAGCAGGCGGCGATCCGGTGCTGGCTGATACGCTGTTACGAGTGGCGCTAAGTAAAGCTCAGCGCCTGGAGCAAAGTGACATGACAGTGGCCATCAGCCATGCATTGCAGAGGTTAAAGGCCGATTTCGACGCGCAAATTACTGCCGGACGTAATACGGCGCCGGCCATCGCCAATTTCACTACGCATCCTGAACAAAAAATGGCCATGCGACAGCTTTATTACTCAGTAGTAATTGAACAGCAATCTGCAGAATTAATTTTTGACTCTCTGTTGGAGAAGTTTGGCTTTGAAGAGTTTGAGCCCGCCATGCGTACCCTGCAGCGTGCTCTGTCTGATGATATTGCGGCCTTCTCTTCCTCGGTATCGCGTAAAGCACTACGTCACATTCTCTCCGGCCTGGATGATACGCGTGCGATTACCAATACGTTAGCCAACGTTCAGGAGTTTCTTGAGCGTCTCAAAACGCGCCACTCGCAAGTCACTATAGGTGCAGATACCTTCACCCGCACCCTGTTAAGCATGTGCAGTAAAGGTTTTCAGTCGCATGAAGTGACCCGTTTAGCCCCCCAGGTTATTGGCCAGCAGCCACTGCATCAATCAATGTTTTATAACCAGTTTCTGACGCTGGTGCAGGCGCTGCCTCAAAAGTTATGGGGCCAGGATGAAAGCAACCGCAACAAAGCCATTCTAATGTTGCGCACCCTGAATGGTGAATACGCCATATGGGAAAAACGCTTCGCGCATAATTCCTGATAGCCGAGATGCAGAAATGAATATGCTGTTTTTGATCCTGAACAGAATTGCCACCAGCGCTATGCAGCGTTCAGAGATTGTCGGCGCGGCAATCGCCCTGGCCATTGTGTTCATGCTCATTATCCCTTTACCCCTGGCGCTGATAGACGTGCTGATCGCCATTAATATCAGCGCCTCCTGTTTGCTGATTGTTCTGGCGATGTACCTGCCAAAACCACTGGCTTTCTCTACCTTCCCTGCCGTACTACTGCTTACCACCATGTTCCGTATGGCGCTGTCGATCTCGACAACCCGACAGATTTTATTACAGCAAAACGCCGGACACATTGTGGATGCCTTCGGGAACTTTGTAGTGGGTGGTAACCTGGCCGTAGGGATGGTGGTCTTTATGATCCTGACGGTGGTTAACTTCCTGGTGATAACCAAAGGCTCGGAACGCGTCGCTGAAGTGGCTGCCCGCTTCACACTGGATGCGATGCCCGGTAAGCAAATGTCCATCGATAGCGATCTGCGCGCCGGTTTAATCGACGTTCAGCAAGCCAAAACGAAGCGTGAAGATTTAGCGAAAGAGAGCCAACTGTTTGGCGCGATGGATGGCGCCATGAAGTTTGTAAAAGGCGATGCCATTTCCGGTCTGGTAATTCTGTTTATTAACATGATTGGCGGGTTCTGTATCGGCGTCCTGCAGCTGGGTATGCCCGCCGGAGATGCCATCCACGTCTACACCATTCTGACCATTGGTGATGGACTTATTGCACAAATTCCCGCCCTGCTGATCTCCCTTACCGCCGGCATGATCATTACCCGCGTATCCTCCAGCGAAGAGATTCTGGATAACAATATTGGCCGGGAGATTACGCAGCAACTGACCAGCCAGCCAAAAGCCTGGATTATTGGTGGCGTGGGCATGTTCTGTTTTGGCCTGCTGCCAGGTATGCCAACCCTGATTTTTATTATTCTCAGCATTATTACGCTCACTACCGGCCTGTTCCAGCTGTGGCGCGCACGTAAGCAGGCTCAGCATGAGCAGAGCGGCGCACAGGAGCTGGCTCCCGAAGTTAACGGTGAAGAAGATCTGCGGGTGTTTAATCCCAGCTATCTCTATCTGCTGCGTTTTCCCTCTTCACGCGCTGGCGATCCGGCTGTAACGGCGCTAATCGAAGACATACGCCGCATACGTAACCGCATCGTCAATCAGTTTGGCTTCACTTTACCCGTGTTCAATATTGATTATGACCCGCAGCAGGCCGATGACGAATTTCGCTTTTGCATTTATGAAGTGCCGAAGGTCATCGGCACCTTCGCGACAGCGGGACGGGTTATCGACAAAAAATGGCAGGATGAATTAGGCGAGAGCGCGTCGCAGGCTGTTGCGGGCGCAGAAAACCGCAATGAACAGGGCTGGCTGTGGCTCAACGACGATCACCCCTTTTTGCAACGTGATGATGTGGTCTCCTGGAGCGCGCATCAGTTACTGCTGGCGCGCATGGAAGAAGCTCTATTTACCAGTGGTCCGCGCTTTATTGGCCTGCAGGAGACTCGTGCCATTATGTCATGGCTGGAGCAGGAGCAGCCCGAGTTGGCACAAGAGTTTCAGCGCATTTTCCCGTTAACCCGCCTCAGCGCGGTATTACAGCGGCTGGTCTCAGAGCGCATTTCACTGCGATCGGTACGAACTATTACTGAATCCCTTATCGAGCACGGCCAGCACGAGCGTGATGTCAGCCTGCTGGTCGATCAGGTACGTATCGACATCAAAGAGCATATTTGTCACCAGTACAGCCAAAACAACAGCATGCTGGTATGGCTGCTGGCACCGGAAACCGAGGAGATGCTGCGCGACAGCCTGCGCCAAACACAGAACGAGACCTTCTTTGCCCTGAATCAGCAACAGCACAGCAAACTGCTGGAGCAGATGCGAGAAATTTTCCCTCCTTTCAGCAACTTATCTGGTGTTTTACTGGCGGCGCAGGATTTACGCAGTCCGTTGCGCCTGATGATTCAGGATGAGTTCCATCACGTACCGGTGCTCTCCTTTGCCGAGCTGCAGTTCAATATTCCGGTAAACGTGATGGGACGTATCGATCTTCATCATGCGCTGGAATCCTTCGATGCCTAAAGGTGCATGTCATGTATGAGTTAAGAGTATTAAACGGAATGCATGAAGGTGCTGCCCTGCCACTAAGCGGTGATGCATGGATCATTGGGAACGCCATCGAGAGTGAGTTACAGCTGTGCGATTCCGACATCAAGCCTCATCATGGCCAGCTAACGCTGACACAGGCGGGCTGGCACATCACTCCTCTGGAGGGCCGCATCTGCAACCGCGACGGTGTGCGTATTAGTACGCCGCTGCAGCTTAAACCCGGTGACATTTTTACGCTTGCTGGTGTGTGGCTGAGCCTGAGCGATGCCAGCGCCCCCTGGAGCACGACACGAGCCATTGCGGCACAGCCAGCGCCCGCAGCAGATATCCGCCCAATGAGCGGCCCTTTTTCAAAGATGAAAAAACCCGGGTTTGCGCGCTTATTGCCTCGCTGGGCGCACGTCACTGCAGTATCGCTCTTACTGCTGCTGGCTTTCACCGTTACCAGCTGGGTGCTTCAGCCGGGCGTGGCTCAGCAAAATGAAAATGAAAACCAGTTTATTAAACCTCAACTGACTAATACCTCCGTCCTGCGCAGCGTGCTGGAGCAGAAGCTGCGTGAACGCGAGCTACTTTCACTCGTGAAATTAGCCACATCACCGCGTGGAATTGCACTGTCAGGCGAACTATCACCAGAACAGCTGAAGATTATGCAGCGCATGGTGAAGATGATTAAGGACAATTATCAACTGAGCGTATCACTGGACGATCAAACGCGCGTAAAAAGCATCAATTTGCCGTTCCGGATTATTCAGATTACCTCAGGCTCACACGCCAATATCGTCACGGAAGGCGGTCAGCGTCTGTTTGTCGGGGATGAGCGCGATGGACTACGGCTGATGGCGATAACAGCTGATCAGGTGCAGTTTGCCGGGCGTGAAACAATCACAGTGAAATGGTGAACACTATGACAAACGCCGTTCTTGAACAGTGGTTCAGCCAGCAACAACAGGCGCTGACGCAGCTTTCGGCAGTATCAGTGACCGGCAAAATTACCGGCATTAGTGGTATTTTGCTGGAGAGTAGTTTGCCGCAGGCACGCATCGGCGATTTGTGCCGCGTCAGCCGTGCGCAGGATGGGGAGATCATGGCAGAAGTGGTGGGATTCAATCCACGACATACGCTGCTCTCCGCTCTCGGTCCACTGGATGGCATTGCCCAGGGCGCACGTGTTACCCCGCTGTTTCAGCCGCACAGCATTGCCGTCTCCGATAGTTTGCTGGGGAGCGTACTGGATGGCTTTGGCCGTGCGCTGGATGATCAAAGCCTTTCCGCTTTCGCCCTTGCAAGTGAAAACGCTCACACCACGGGCGTACTTGCCGATGCGCCATCACCGACCGATCGGCCGCGTATTGATAGTCCGCTGCCCACTGGCATCCGTGCGATTGATGGCATGCTGACTCTTGGCATCGGCCAGCGCGTGGGCGTGTTTGCCGGCGCGGGTTGCGGTAAAACCACGCTACTGGCGGAGATGGCACGCAATACACCCTGCGATGCCATTGTCTTTGGCCTGATTGGTGAACGCGGACGTGAGTTACGCGAATTTCTCGATCATGAACTGGACGCTGAGTTGCGCGCCCGGACGGTACTGGTTTGCTCAACGTCCGACCGCAGTAGCATGGAGCGTGCGCGGGCCGCCTTTACTGCCACCTCAATTGCTGAAGCGTTTCGCGATCGCGGCAAAAACGTGCTGCTGATTATCGATTCTCTCACCCGTTTCGCCCGCGCGCAGCGTGAAATTGGCCTGGCGCTGGGCGAACCGCCGGGCCGCGGCGGTCTCCCGCCCTCGGTATATACGTTGTTGCCGGGTTTACTGGAACGAGCCGGTAAAACTTCACGTGGTGCTATTACTGCACTCTACTCAGTGTTAATTGAACAGGACTCAATGAATGATCCGGTGGCGGACGAAGTACGATCGCTGATCGATGGCCACATTGTGCTGGCGCGACGGCTGGCTGAACGTGGCCACTATCCAGCTATTGATGTGCTCGCCAG
>NZ_MLFS01000048.1 GCF_002095485.1 Pantoea wallisii
CTGCGGTCTGCTCCAGCGACGCGGCCTGCTCTTCGGTGCGCGCCGACAGATCGTTGTTACCGGCCGAGATCTCGCTGGCACCGGTGAAGATAGCGTCAGATCCTTCACGCACGTTACTCACGGTGCGCACCAGCGCCTGCTGCATCTCATGCAAGTTGCTGGCCAGCTGGCTCATCTCATTGCGCCCGACCACCGCAATGGTCTGCGTCAGATCGCCCTGTGCAATATGCTGGATATGCTGAATGTTGTCGTTCAGTGGCGTGATCAGCACTTTGCGCAGGCCCAGCCAGCAAAGTGCAATCACCGCAATCACTACGGCCATGACGGCACCAATCAGCCACATCATGCGAATATACGCCGCGCTGTTGGCTTCTACTCCGGCGCTGGTCAGGCGATCCTGATCGGCACGCCAGCGGGTGTAATCCTGTAGAAAGGCATTTTGCGACGGCGCAACCGGGATCTTGCCCGCCAGTACGGTGTCGCTGTGCAGCAGCGCATCCTGCATCTCGTCGAGCGCTTTGGCATACGCTTTATAGGTCGTATCCAGATGCTGATTAAGCTGCAGATCCTGGCCCGGCGTGTCCGGCGTACTTTTGAAGATGCGGTAATTTTCAGCCGCCGCCTGCTGGAAACCCTTGCTCTGCTGATACAGCTCGCTGATATCCGCTTCATTGCCTGCCAGTTTGCTGGTGGCAATACGCAGCAGTACACGCGTCAGCACAATGCGGCTCTGGTTAAGGCTCATATAAGCATCATTGATAGCGGCGATATTTTTACTCGCCAGCTGAGAGACATTGAAGCTGGTTTTGTCGTCGTTCAGCGCTTTGATAAACAGCGAGCCTGACGCCAGTTGGAGAAAACCAAAGACCAACAACACCAGCAGCAGGCTGGTGACAACGCGGATTTTCGTAAACATAGTTTGCCCTGGAAAAGTAAGAAAAAGTCATACAGGACAGTTATCGACCAGCGTGCGTAAACGTTGAGGGAAAAATACGGGGTTTTTGTTATTTTCTTGTTGCATAACAAGAAGTTAATTAATCACGGTGATGATAACGGGCCGCATAAGCGGCCCGCAGTTTGTGACTTACGCGCTACGCAGCGTATCCACCAGCGCCATCTCTTCGCTGCTCAGCAGCTTCTCGATATCCACCAGGATCAGCATACGCTCACCCAGCGCGCCGAGACCGGTCAGGTACTCGGTGGACATGGTCACGGCAAATTCCGGGGAAGGACGGATCTGATCCTGCGTCAGCGACAGCACGTCAGAAACGCCATCCACCACGATGCCGACCACGCGGTGCTCCAGATTCAGCACAATCACCACGGTGTTTTCGTTGTAATCCACGTCCGGCTGCGAGAACTTCACGCGCAGGTCGATAATCGGCACGATCACGCCGCGCAGGTTAGTGACGCCTTTGATGAACTCCGGCGTGTTGGCGATGCGCGTTACCTGATCGTAACCGCGGATCTCCTGCACTTTCAGGATGTCGATGCCGTACTCTTCGTCACCGAGGGTGAAAACCAGGAACTCCTGGCCGACGGTTTCGCCAGCGATTTTGGTCACGGTTGCCATGTCAGTCATTTTTTTACCCTTTCGTTATCTATTACGCTGCGGCACCGGCCACACGCTTTTCACGGTTCAACGATTGCAGTGCCGAAACATCCACAATCAGCGCCACGCTGCCATCGCCGAGAATGGTGGCGGCAGAGATGCCCGGCACTTTGCGATAGTTACTTTCGAGGTTTTTCACCACCACCTGATGCTGACCAATCAGCTGATCGACCAGCAGCGCATAGCGCCGCCCTGCGCTTTGCAGGATCACCACGATGCCCTGCGTCGCGTCGGTTTTGGCGTTCTGCACATCAAACACATTCCACAGCTCGACCAGCGGCAGGTATTCGCCACGCACTTCCAGCACGCGCTCACCACCGGCCAGCGGCTTCAGCTCTTCGGCAGTCGGCTGCAGCGACTCCATCACCGCGTTGAGTGGCAGAATGAACACTTCATCGGCCACGCGCACAGACATACCGTCCAGGATGGCCAGCGTCAGCGGCAGCAGAATGCGGATGGTGGTGCCTTTGCCCTGCTTCGAGGCGATCTCAACGTGGCCGCCCATCTCCTGAATATTTCGTTTCACCACGTCCATACCCACGCCGCGGCCGGAGACGTCGGTCACCTGCTCGGCGGTGGAGAAGCCCGGGGCGAAGATCAGCATGCCGACCTCCTCATCGCTCATGCTGTCGCTGACCGGCAGGCCCGATGACATGGCTTTCGCCAGGATACGTTCACGGTTCAGGCCCGCGCCGTCATCGATCACTTCGATACAGATATTGCCGCCCTGGTGTTCAGCGGAGAGCGTCAGGTTGCCGACGGCGGTTTTGCTGGACGCCAGGCGTTTTTCCGGGGTTTCAATACCGTGATCGAGGCTGTTACGCACCAGGTGCGTTAACGGATCGATGATGCGCTCAATCAGGCTCTTATCCAGCTCGGTAGAGCTTCCCAGCAGCGTCAGCTCTACCTCTTTGCCCAGCTTGCTGGCCAGATCGCGCACCAGACGCGGGAAGCGGCTGAACACATACTCCATTGGCATCATACGAATCGACATTACCGACTCTTGCAGGTCGCGCGCATTGCGCTCCAGCTGGCCCATGCTGTTGAGCAGATCACCGTGCGCGACCGGATCCAGTGCGCCGGAGCGCTGTGCCAGCATCGACTGGGTAATCACCAGTTCGCCCACCAGGTTAATCAGCTGATCCACTTTCTCAACGGCGACGCGGATACTGCTGGATTCACTGGTTTTGGCCGGTGCGGCGGCGCGTTTCGCTTCACGTTTTACAGCGGGCGTAATGTCGGTGACCGTTGCGGTCTGTACCGGCTCCGCCGCCGGCGCGTCGGGTTCTGCCACGTTTGCCACTTCGGCCACCGGTGCGGCGGCCTCCGGGAAGCGAATCTGTGCTTCATCAATGACAAAGCAGAGCACCGCCACGATATCGTCTTTGCCGACGCCATCGATGGTGACTTCCAGCGAGTGGGTGCCCTTCACCACGCCGGTGAGCGTGCCAAGATTGCCCAGCTCCTCCAGCATCAGGTCCGGCTCTTTCTCTTTCAGATCGACCAGCTGCAGGCGCAGGCCACTGCTGGCGACCGCGACCGGTGTAGCGATCTCCGTGACGGTTGCCGCTTTCGGGGCTTCCGGCGCTATGCCTTTAGCTTCCAGCGCCAGCTGACGCAGTGCTTCGCAGATGTAGTTAAAGTTCTCTGCGTTTGGCTCCTGCGCAGTTTTATAGGCATCGAGCTGTTCCTGCATAATATCTTTGGTTTCCAAAAACAGGTTGATGATGTCGGTGCTGAGCTGCATCTCGCCGCGGCGCGCACCATCCAGAATGTTTTCCAGGATATGTGTAGTCTCCTGTAAAACCGTAAAACCAAATGTACCGGCCCCGCCCTTAATGGAGTGGGCGGCGCGGAAGATGGCATTCAACTGTTCAGAATCGGGCTCCTGGGGATCTAATCCCAACAGGTGTTGCTCCATATCCGCTAACAGTTCATCGGCTTCATCGAAAAACGTCTGGTAAAAATCGCTGATGTCCATACTCACGGGATCACCTCGGCTGTGAGGGTTGGTCTGGTGTCACCGCGCCAGCGGCGGGCGGCGCTGCTGCTGCAGGCGCGGTCGCAGGTGCCGGCGTAGCCGGTGTTGCGGTCGTCCCTGTGGGGGCAGCTGGCGCAGCCGGTCCTGCCGGTGCGGTAATGTTGGGAATAATCTGCGCCGGGTCGCTTACCTGCACGGCATCGCTCTCGGCATTCTCTTTTTCTATCGCGGCCTCGGTATCGTGGTTCAGTACCAGCAGGCTGATGCGGCGGTTAACGGCATCATCCGCTCCACGGTTCTTCAGCTTCATGGTGTCGGCCATGCCCACCACCCGCAGCATTTTGCTGCCGTCCAGACCGCCCATGACCAGCTCACGACGTGAGGCGTTGGCGCGGTCCGCTGACAGCTCCCAGTTGCTGTAGCCGCGCTGGCCGTTGGCATACTGGTAATCATCGGTATGGCCGGACAGACTGATTTTGTTCGGCAGATCATTCAGCACTGGCGCAATGGCGCGCAGAATGTCGCGCATATAGGGCTCGACGTCAGCGCTGCCGGTTTTAAACATCGGGCGGTTCTGGCTATCGATAATCTGAATGCGCAGCCCCTCTTCCACCATATTGATGATCAGATGCGGACGCAGCGCTTTCAGGCGTGGATCGGCCTCAATCAGCTGATCCAGCTTTTCGCGCAGGCGGTTGAGACGGATCTCTTCCAGTTTTTTCTTCTGCGCATCCATATCCACCACTTTTCGTACTTCGCCATCCTTGCGCGTCGGGTCATCACCGCCGCCAGGGATCGGGCTCTCACTGTCGCTGCTGCGTGCTCCGCCGGTGAGCGCCACTTTCAGCGGCGTACGAAAGTACTCCGCAATCTGTACCAGCTCACGCGGGCTGGAGATCGACAGCAACCACATCACCATAAAAAACGCCATCATCGCCGTCATAAAGTCGGCATAGGCAATTTTCCACGATCCGTGGGCACCATGATGACCTTTATGTTTGCGCTTTTTCACCAGCACAATGGGGCGATTGCCTGCCTTCATGAGTTCTGATCCGAAGTCTGTTTCGCTGGATTCTTGGCGTTCCGCACGTGCTCTTCCAGCTCAGTGAAAGAGGGACGTTCGGTGGAGTACAACGTTTTACGACCAAATTCGACGGCGATTTGTGGTGCATAGCCATTCAGGCTGGAGAGCAATGTCACCTTCACGCACTGCATCATCTTGGTGGTTTCGGCACACTTCTGACGCAGCACCGAAGCCAGCGGCGAAATAAAACCGTAGGCCAGTAAAATACCGAGGAAGGTTCCCACCATCGCGTGGGCCACCAGCGCGCCCAGTTCAGCGGCGGGACGGTCGGCAGATGCCAGCGCATGGACCACGCCCATGACTGCCGCCACGATACCGAAGGCCGGTAAGCCATCACCCATAGCGGCTAAACTTTGCGCTGGCACTTCACACTCGTGCTCGTAGGTTTCGATCTCTTCATCCATCAGCGCTTCAATTTCAAACGCATTCATATTTCCGCTGACCATCAGTCGTAAATAGTCGGTAATAAAATCCACTAAGGGTTTATCGGCCAGAATGCGCGGATAGTTAGCGAAAATTTCGCTCTGACTGGGATCTTCAATATCACGCTCTAACGACAGCATGCCCTGCTGACGCGATTTCGCCATCAGTCGGTAGAGCAGCGCCATTAAATCCATATAGACCGCTTTATTGTATTTTGAGCCGCGCATGAGCAGCGGCAGCGCTTTCAGGGTTTTCTTGATCGACTTACCGTTGTTGCCGACCAGAAAAGCACCTACCGCCGCGCCGCCGATAATGATCAACTCGGCGGGCTGATACAGCGCGCCTAAGTGGCCCCCGACCATCATATAGCCGCCCAACACGGAGCCGACGACCACGATATAACCCAGAAGAATCAGCACAAAAACATCCTTACGTCCGTAACGTGTTGGTAGAAGTTAAGCCAGAGAGCCGCAGGTGTTATTCGTTTTTCGTGGGCAAAAAAAAAGCAGCGGTATTAACCGCTGCTGGATGCTTTCCACGATGCGAACAAACTTAAACGGCGCGTTTAACCTGTTCATCCAGCAGTTGTGGAAAGGTATCGGCAGAATCTGCAGAAAGTTTACGTCTTTTTACGGCACGTGATGGCGGCTGGCACAGGCTGCAAACGAAGCTGCCCACCGGCTGATGCGCGTGGTTAATGAAGCTTCCACCACAGCATTTGCAATCAGCCAGCTCCAGCATGCCGCTTTCGACAAATCGCACCAGGGTCCAGGCGCGCGTTAGCGCCAACAGCGGGCCCTCGTCCGATTGCGGACACTGCTCAAGGTACAGGCGATAAGCTTTAATTACCGCCTCAACGCCACTGCTCAACCCGGTTTTCAGCAAAAACTGCCAGGCGTTACAGAACATCGACGCATGAATATTTTGTTCCCAGGTCATGAACCAGTCTGTTGAGAATGGCAGCATGCCTTTCGGGGGTGGTGCACCACGTAACTCTTTATAGAGTTTAATCAGGCGACCACGGCTCAGCTGCGTTTCACTCTCCAGCATCTGCAGTCGGGCGCCCAGCGTAATCAACTCCATGGCCAGCTGAATATCGCGTGCTTCCTGAACGATACTTTTTTCGGTCATTACACCGCCCTCTTCTTACTGCCGGCATCGTCTTTTGATGCGCTGCGTAATAAACGGCTGGATAATAAGATACCGGTGTGGATTTGCTGCAAGTCATCCACACGTGACTCCTGCGTCAAACGGTTAATTAAGGTGTGATCGGTAAAGCGGAACTGGCAAACCAGTTGATTGGTCTCCGCTAATTTTACCATCTCAGGCAGTGTTAATTGCGACAATGTATCCGCCATCGACTCATCGATGCCTAAACGAAACATTGCAGAAGCTTTTTCCTGGTTAATTAAACGCTGTGCAAGCAGTAAATATGACAGGTTGATGTCATATATATGTTTTAGTAATTCTGATGTACCCATTTTCCCATCCTGATAGACGCGGCATATATACGGCCACAGAATTTAAACTTCTATGGTTCGGGTTGCTGGTTGGTAAATCTAAAGATGGCAAAAAATAATCAGGCATAAGCCAACGCATACTGAACTTTTTTTTATTCCGTAGCGGATTTTGATCAGTAGTAGTCAAAACTCCAGGCCAATCTTTTCTTGAGTTGTAACCATCTTCCGTGACGTCTGCTTACAGTTTTTTAAGACTAATCCGAAAACAACGCAAATCTATATCGTCTGATTTCCACATACAACGTGACTGGCATGAAATTTTAGATAAAGTGTGATCTGGATCACACTTTTAAGGCAAATTTTTCTGCTGAAGCTTCAGTAAAGCTTTTCTGTTGTCTTTTTTTTGTACGATTTTGAAATGTTTCGCTAATATTTCACAAGAAAAGTCTGAAATTTGAACCCTGTCGCAGTTTGGTGGCTCCACGCGATCTTTTGTCTGCTACGTTGGCTTTAGAGTGCTACAACCTGCCGAAACATGGCACATAAGCAGCATAAAACACCAAAAAACGCAGAAATCATTTGCTTTCAGATTAATCACTTACAGGGAATATTGCCGTGAGACACCAATCACGGTCGCAAACGAAGCGTGAAGAGTGCGTGCAGATTAACTGCGGAGTGTAAGGAGTTTGTATAGAGGGTTTAGCGGGTCGCAGGGTGTGTAACAGGGCGTTACATTAGCATTATGAATGAATTGATGTTTTAACACACTGATGTAAGAGAACTATCGGCCTGGCCAGCCAAATCTTTAGGGCGTTAAGGGAAAATTTATGCCTGGCGCGTCTGTTTGCACGCTTTTTAATCAAAACGTGCGCTTTATAACGCTGCATCAGAAAGTTAGCGGTTAACCATTTGAAATCGATTTCATGCAGAAAAGCCGGTGAGGTGAAAACGCTGTGCAGAGAGCGCAAGATAGCAGTAGGTTATTTTCAGAAAAATGCCCCCACTCCGGCATAATCCCGCGAACGGGAAATAGCAGAATGGGGGCATAATGTCCTTTTCCCTTAATTATGCCAGGCGGGGAAAGGTCGCGACTTTATTCACCGTGCCGTGGTCGTCACTGCGTCCCGGCAGCGTATTGAGATCGTCCAGGAAACTTTCACGCCAGGCGGTAATGTCCTGCTTGCGCAGCACTGCCATCATGTCGTTGTAGCGTGAAATACGTTCGGTACGCGGCATGGTTAACGCGCGATCCAGCGCAGCAGCCACCTCATCACGATCGTAAGGGTTAACGATCAGCGCCGAGGTGAGTTCATTGGCGGCACCGGCAAAGCGCGACAGCACCAGCACACCCGGATCGTCCGGGTCCTGCGCGGCAACGTACTCTTTCGCCACCAGGTTCATGCCGTCACGCAGCGGCGTCACCAGGCCGACATCGGTCAGGCGGAAAATCTTCATCAGCAGGCGACGGTCAAAATGCTGGTTCAGATAAAACAGTGGCGTCCAGCCCAGGGTACCGTACTTACCGTTGATGCGCCCCGCTTCGGTCTCCAGCTGATGGCGGATATCCTGGTAGGCCTGCACATCACCGCGTGATGTTGGCGCAATCTGTGAATAACGGATTTTGCCGCGGTGCTGCGGGAAGTTCTCCAGCAGCGCTTCATAGGCCATAAAGCGCTCCGGCAAGCCTTTGGAGTAATCCAGCCGCTCGCAGGCGATGATGTTTTGCAAATCACCCAGTTCACGCTTCATTGCCGCCATTTTCGGCGGTAGCGGGCCTTCGGCCATCTCTTTAATGCTGTCCGGCTCAATGCCAATCGGATAGACCTCCGTCATGAAGGTATTACCGAAGGCACGGTGACGCTTTTCACCTTTATTCTGCAGCTGCGTAAGCTGGCTCAGGCTGTCGAGGAACGCCACGCGATCGGATTCTGTCTGGAAACCCAGCAAATCATATTCACACAGCATTTCCAGCAGTTCCTGATGCGGCGGCAGCGCGTTGAAAATTTCCGGCGTCGGGAACGGGATATGCAGAAAGAATCCGATACGGTTATTAACTCCCTGCTTGCGCAGCTCCGCCGCCAGCGGCAACAGATGGTAATCATGAATCCACAGAATATCGTCTGATTTGATCAACGGTTTTAAACGCTGCGCCAGCAAGGTGTTAACACGGCAGTACCCCTCCCAGGCTTCGCGCTGGAACTGCACTAAGTCGAGACGGTAGTGGAAAGCGGGCCAAATCACCGTGTTGGAAAACTGGCAGTAATATTGATCGTAATCGTTCTGATTCAGGGGGAACGAGGCATAGGTGATGTTGTCCTGCTCGACCTGCGAAATCTCTTCACCCTCTTCACCGGAGAACTCGCTGATCTCTCCGTTCCAGCCAAACCACAATCCTCCGGTGGTCCGCAGTGCGTCGAGAATACCGACGGCGAGGCCGCCCGCACTGGTTTTGCTTCCATCAGGAATAGCGATACGGTTAGATACGACGACTAAACGACTCATAACCTAAACTCCTTACCGACGTTGTCATGTTCTAGTTGTAATAGTAGTTGTTCAAGCCAATGCCAAACGGCAGCCACATTTGGCAGCCGAAAATGTGCGTGGCTTGCTCCTTCCCCGACCTTAACCGAGATGCCTTGCATGGCATTGACGGCCAGAAAGCCCTTCTCATCGGTTAGATCGTCACCCACAAATACCGGAATGCGACCGGTAAAAGGCGCTTCCTGCATAAACTCACTCACCGCGGCACCTTTATCGATGCCCTGCGGCTTCAGCTCCACCACGCATTTGCCGGGTTGCAGTGTCAGCTCCGGAAAGCGCGTAACCACCTCTTCGGCCAGTTGCATGATGGCATTTTCGTAATCTGGCGCGTTGCGGTAGTGCAGCGCAAACGCCATACCTTTGACCTCCAGCAGCGTGCCGGGCCATTGATTCAGCGTCTGCTGCAGCTCAACCTGCAGCGTTTGCATAATGTCAGCGGGTAGCGCATGGCGGTGCATGCGTCCTGCCGCATCACGACGCTCAGCGCCGTGGACGCCGGCCGCAGGAGCCTCAAGCGGCGCTACCAGTGCATCCAGCTGTGCAACAGGCCGGCCGGAAACCAGCGCCAGGGCGCCCTGACTCAGGTTAGAAATTTGCTGCAGATGCTGCCGCACCGAGGCGGGAATAGAGACTGACTCGGGCTGCGACTGAATCGCGGCCAACGTGCCATCGACATCAAAAAAGAAGGCATAGCGTCCGCCACTTAACGACGGCAACGTGCTGTTCTCATTAACCACAGGGGTCACATCTCCTCCTCTCTCTGGTCTGAAATAGGGGATGTTCGGAGGCAGGCTGGGTGTGAGGAGGTTTTACCGTAAAAGACGGTCGTTTGAAGGGTAACGCTCCATAACTAAACGAAATTTCTATCAACACAGCAACCGCACTACGAACATCGGCAACAATAAGTGTAGACAACAATATGGTTTTCGCCAGACGGGCGCGCTTTTCATTCGGGCCAGAGTGAGCTTTTCAGACGCTTGCGATTAAACCAAGCGGATTACTCTGCTTTTTACACGCTTCGCTTAAAGAAAAGGGTTTTTTCAGCCGTACCTTAGGGTGCAGCTGACGAAAAAGCGATCAGATGCGTTTGCCGCGCCTGCAGCAGGTTAAATGTTCTCAAACTTCAATGCGATCGCTGTGCGTTTTGCCGATTCGCTTGATTTGTGCTGTCGCTTGATAATACTGTATATAAAAACAGTAATTATGGACAATCCTTATGACGCGCTTCTTTTTGCCACAGCTTTCACCCGCACGCTGCTATCGCCCGCTGTTCCTTGAGGCCGTGCGCGGCGGCTTTCCTTCCCCGGCGCAGGATTATGTTGAGCGGAAGATCGATCTCAATGAACTGATGGTTACGCGCCCCAGCGCGACCTACTTTGTTCGCGTTGAAGGCGATTCGATGTGTGATGCCAATATTAGCGAGGGCGATTTGCTGGTGGTGGACAGTTCGCTGCGGGCAAAGCATGGTGATATTGTCATTGCCGCTGTAAACGGTGAATTCACCGTAAAGCGGCTGCACACTACCCCCTGCGTGCAGCTGATGCCCATGAACCCGCGCTATCAACCCATCAGGCTGAGCGAAGAAGAGGAGCTGGAAATTTTCGGCGTCGTCACGTTTATTATCTATAACGCACGTAGCCAGCGCTGACCTGCGAGCGCGCGTTGCGGCAAAGCAAACTGATACCAGGAGAGTTCTGATAAATTATTATTCTGCGGCAATGTCTCCAGCCCAGGAATTAAAATCTTCTATCAGCGCGTAAGAAACTTCTGCTGATTTGACTGGCTATTTTTCAGCGTGCTAAAGAAAATCTTAAAATACAGATTGTGCTCGCAATTGTGACATTCATCGGCCGGATTCTGTTTGACCTGCTTTTCGCATCCATGCACACTGGCGAGCGTGAAAACGGCAGATGAAGAGCCATGAGATGTTGCAGAATTATAGCCAGCGCGTTCATTTCTATTACTGCATTCTGGTCGCACTGAAAATCAACGCTAAAAGTAAAAAATCCGGCGGCGTACGCGGTAAAAATAACTTTTTACTGAAGTGGCTGCGTACCGCGCAAAATAACACGATATTTCATCCCGATATCAGCAGCGAAATCGAGTGGCTGCGCGGCAAAATTATTAGCGCCGGGCCCGATGCCGATTTAGAACCCATGCTGCAGTATGTCTATGAAACGGCCAAACGGGCGGAAACGCTGCGCCTGGGGTCCTGAGGTGTTATCTGCCTCAGGCGATGACCTCACCAGCCTGCCGTTTCACCCCCTCCGCAAACCTTTACCTTTTTGCACCTGACGCGCTATGGTGTCCCGCCTGCGATAAGCATCACGCAGGCGCATTCATGATAAGAAAAAAGAAAGGAAGACTGGCATGGAATTCACCATACGCAACGCGCAGCCCGCCGACGCAGAGCTTCTGCATCAGTTAGGCCGCATGACCTACAGCGCCCACTTTAAGCATATGTGGGTATCCGAAGCCGAGATGGATGAGTTCATCGATAAAGAGTACGGTCTGGCTGAACTGAACAGCAGCCTGGTGGCGCCCAATGAGCGCTGGCTGATTGCCGAGACCGATAAGCCGATCGGTTTCGCAAAGGTGACCTGGAATACCCCGGTGCCGGACTCCGGTATGACCGGTGCCCTGCTCAACAAGCTGTACCTCAATCCGCAGGAGACCGGCAAAAATTATGGCCGCCGGATGTTTGAGAGCATCATCCACGAAGCGCGGGAGAAGCAGGAGGGGTATCTCTGGCTCGAAGTAATGGGTGCCAACGCCCGGGCGCGTAAGTTTTACGAGGCCTTCGGTATGCAGCACATTAAAGATATCCCCTTCATTACGGCCTCGCAGCAGAGTATTGTGCAAATTCTTGGCATGGTAATTTAACCCCTGAACTCCCCCTGGTCCTCCCCGGCGCGGTCACTGCATCGCGCCCCAGAAATAAGCCTGTGCCCAATGGATAAATAGTATGACCTCCCGGCTTATGTTATTTCTGCTTACACATAAGCGCGCTGTTTTCCTGCTCCGCTACGCTTGCAGGAATATTATGCGCCATTATGCTTAAATACGTAACGCGCACATGGCAATGTACAACGTCATGTTATTAAAGACTCATGAAGAGGATATATTATGACTCAGCATCGAGGCGGTTCAGGTAATTTCGCAGACGATAAACAGAAGGCGTCTGAAGCCGGGAAAAAAGGCGGCCAGAGCAGCGGCGGCGGTAACTTCAAAAACGACCGTGAAAAAGCATCCGAAGCGGGCAAAAAAGGCGGTCAGAGCAGCAAGCGTGGCTCGTGACTGACCAGGCGGCACAGGGAGGTGCTGCCATTGACTGCCCCACTTGTTTTACGATGATCTGCTGTACCCCGCCGCATTACGCCTCCTCTGCATTTATTCCTTTTACTACAGCAGACAACTCTGAAATTACTTCACAGGGCAGAATTGGATATATGCTCAGTTATCGCTTAATTCATCCCACAGGACAGGGTTACCACTATGTTTCGCTTTCTTATCTCACTCTTCAGTAGCCCGGAATCCCTGTTACAGGTAATGAGCCGCCAGGATATTCGTGAATCTATCCAGGATGGCGACAGAATTATTATTGACGAAGATGGTAATGCTTCGGTTAATCCGCTTAGCCCTGAGGTACAGCAGGACTTTCTTGAGCACGTTAATACATTAAAGGATATCTGAATGGGCACGGCAATTTTTATGGTGTTAATGGTGTGCGGCTACTGGTATACCAGCCGCGATATGTCCAGCCGGTTAAAAATAAAGCGATCCATTGGCTGGGATGTCTATTTTCTGATTGCCCTGTACGGCTGTATTTTCGTGGTACAGGGGGTGCTGGCTACCGCGCTGGTCTGGCTGATCTTACTGGCCGCCTCCGCGGCGAATAATACATTTGCCCTCTCTGCCGATCTGCATGCGCGCTGGCACGTCGATTTTATGACGTGGAGTTTCCTGGGCATTCAGGCGCCTGTGGTGATTATGCTGACGTTTGCCGTGCTGTTCTGCGTGTACCGTTCCAACTGGGCCGGCAGCGCGCGGCTGACTGCCGGAAGCCGCAAGGAGCTGTATCAGCGCCTGTCTCGCTCTAACGGTATTGAGCAGATGTTGCTGCACTGCATGGAAGAGGGTGAGCTGGCGTGGATAACGCTGAAATCGCGCCGCATCTATATCGGCATGATTCACGCCGCCACCTTTGAGTACGCCAATACTGCTAACGTGGTCATGATTCCGATGCTCAGCGGCTATCGCGATCCGCGCACGCTGAATCTGGCGGTCGAGCACAACTACAGCCGCTGGTATCACAAGCACGATATCAGCTTCTCCTCGACGCCAAAAAGTGCGCTGGAGTTTCGCAAGGTGCTGATGGTGTCACAAATTGAGAGCCTGTCACTGTTTGACCCGGCCAGCGCAACCGCGCTGGCGATGGGGAAAACCGTGGGTAAACGCCGGCGCTATCACCAACGTTAGCGCCTGCCCGACCACTGCCAGTTGCGCACCTCCGGCACATCTTCGCCGTGCTCACGCACATAGCGATGGTGTTCGGCGATGCGCTGCTGTAAATCGTCCAGCAGTTCCGGATGGCGCTCTGCCAGGCCGGGGACATGCAGGATGGCTGACTGCGCCAGATGGTAGCGGTCCAGCTGATTCAGTACGGTCATGTCGAACGGCGTTGTTGTTGTCCCCTCTTCATTGAAACCGTGCACGTGGAAGTTGCGGTGATTATTGCGCTGCCAGGTCAGGCGATGGATCAGATTAGGATAGCCATGGAAGGCAAAAATCACCGGCTTGTCACGCGTGAACAGCGCATCAAACTCCGCCTCCCCTTTGCCGTGCGGATGCTCCTCCTGCGTCTGCAGCGCCAGCAGATCGACAACGTTCACCACGCGGATGCGCAGCGCGGGCAGATAGTCACGCAGCAGGTCAACGGCCGCCAGCGTCTCCATAGTGGGCACATCCCCGGCGCAGGCCATTACCACCTCCGGCTCGTCGGTACAGCTCGCCCAGTGCCACTCGCCCATCCCCGCTTCACAATGGGTTTTGGCGCTCTCCATATCGAGCCACTGCGGTGACGGCTGTTTGCCGGCGACAATCACGTTGATACGGTCCCAGGTGCGCAGGCAGTGATCGCCCACCCACAGTAAGGTGTTGGCATCCGGCGGCAGATAGATACGTACGATATCGGCCTTTTTATTCGCCACGTGATCGATAAAGCCCGGATCCTGGTGACTGTAGCCGTTGTGATCCTGCCGCCAGACGTGCGACGAGAGCAGATAGTTTAATGAGGCGATCGGCTGCCGCCAGCCCAGCTTGCGCGACACCTTCAGCCATTTTGCGTGCTGGTTGAACATCGAATCCACGATATGGATAAACGCTTCGTAGCAGTTGAACAGGCCGTGACGCCCGGTAAGCAGATAGCCCTCCAGCCAGCCCTGACACTGATGTTCGCTCAGAATTTCCATCACCCGCCCGTCCCGCGCCAGCTGTTCGTCATAGCTTTCCGTCTCCGCCATCCAGCTGCGGCTGGTGACGTCAAACACCGGCGTCAGACGGTTTGAGGCAGTCTCATCCGGCCCGAACAGGCGGAAATTGTCCTGATTACGCTGGAAGATAGCACTGAGGTAGTGACCAAACTGCTTTGTGGCCTCGCCGCTATGGCTACCGGGCACGCCGGTCTCCAGCGCAAACTCACTGATATCGGGCGTATTCAGCGCGCGGCGTAAGCGTCCGCCGTTGGCGTAGGGCGACGCACCCATGCGTTTATTCCCCTGCGGCGCCAGCGCACGCAGTTCAGGGCGCAGTTTACCCGCCTCATCAAACAGCGTTTCTGGCTGATAACTCTGCAGCCACTGCTCAAGGATCTGCCGGTGCGCGTCATCTTCACGGCAGGCGGAGACCGGTACCTGATGCGCACGCCAGAAGCCCTCTACTTTTTTACCGTCAACCTCTTTTGGCCCGGTCCAGCCTTTAGGACTGCGCAGTACAATCATCGGCCAGCGCGGAATCGCCTCGTCTGCGCTGCCACTGCGCGCCTGCTGCTGATACCGCGCAATGGTGTTGAACGCCTGATCCAGCGCCTGCGCCATCTGCTGGTGCATCGCAGCAGGCTGGTCACCACACACAAACAGCGGCTCATAACCGTAACCGCTGAAGAGCTGCTGCAGATCGTCGTCGCTGCTACGTCCGAACAGCGTAGGGTTGGCAATTTTATAGCCGTTAAGGTGCAGAATCGGCAGTACCGCGCCATCCCGCTGCGGATTGAGAAACTTTATGCCGTGCCAGCTGGCGGCAAGCGGGCCGGTCTCCGCCTCACCGTCACCAATCACGCAGGGGACGATCAGCTCCGGGTGATCAAATGCCGCGCCAAAGGCGTGCGATAGCGAGTAGCCCAGCTCACCCCCCTCATTGATGGAGCCGGGGGTTTCCGCCGCCGCATGGCTGGGGATACCGCCAGGAAAAGAGAACTGCTTAAACAGCCGCTGCATCCCTTCCGCATCTTCACTGATGTGCGGGTAGATCTTGCTGTAGCTGCCCTCCAGCCATGTATTCGCCACCATGCCCGGTCCGCCATGTCCGGGCCCACACACATAGAGCAGATCGACATCGCGCTGGCGGATGATGCGATTAAGGTGCGCGTAGATAAAGTTGAGCCCCGGCGTGGTACCCCAGTGCCCCAGCAGGCGCGGTTTAATGTGCTCTGCCTGCAGCGGCTGGCGCAGCAGCGGATTATCCATCAGGTAAATTTGCCCGACAGAGAGATAGTTGGCGGCGCGCCAGTAGCGATCCAGCAAGGTCAGTTCATCATTCGCGCTGGGGGTAGTCATGCCTGCTCCTTAATTAATCTGATTGATTATTAACCTTAATAGAGGATCGGCGATGCCGCGAGCCAGACGGTAAGCGCAACCGGAAATAAAAATAACATAAAACATGGCACGGAAAATAATAAAGCGAAGCGCAAAAGGCACCCGGTTAATTAGCTTACAGAAAAGTCTTAATCCCTATTATTTACACCGTCACGCTTGCAGGAATGCCCTGCGCTATTATTATTAAATACGCAACTCGCACATGGCAGAAGAACCCGCCATGTTAATAAAGCTCATGAAGAGGAAATTAATTATGACTCAGCATCGAGGCGGTTCAGGTAATTTCGCAGACGATAAGCAGAAAGCATCTGAAGCGGGTAAAAAAGGCGGCCAGAGCAGCAACAGCGGCGGCGGTAACTTCAAAGACGACCGCGAAAAAGCCTCCGAAGCCGGTAAAAAAGGCGGTCAGAGCAGCAAACGCGGCTCCTGATACGCCAGTGACTCAGGGATGAGGCGTGGGGAGCACGGAGTGCTCCGTTATCTCCCGTCCCGTTTAAATATCTATCCTTTTGAATAGCGATAAATATTTATATCGTAACCGTTTCATTTATTTACCCCTTGCCGTTTCGTCTTTTATTGACGGGCATATTCCGCACCGTTTATTAACCTACGGAGAATAAACCATGAAAGTTGAATCCCTGCTCGATCTGTTTATTCACGACCTTTCTGATGTTTACAGCGCTGAAAAACAGATTACGCGTGCGTTACCTAAAATGGCTCGTGCGGCTTCGGATGAGAGTTTAAAACAGGCCTTCAGGCAACATCTGGAAGAGACCCAGGGGCAAATTGAGCGTCTCGATCAGGCCGTAGAGGCGCACGAAGAGTTGCGTATTAAACGCATGAAGTGCCATGCGATGGAAGGCCTGGTAGAAGAGGCGCAAGAGCTGATTGATTCAACCGAGGCGGGCCCGGTACGTGATGCGGGTCTGATTGGTGCCGCCCAGAAGGTTGAGCACTACGAAATTGCCACTTACGGCACTTTAGTCGCTACGGCGAAAAAACTGGGGCTGGATCAGGCAGCCAGTCTGCTGGCAGAGACGCTGGCAGAAGAGAAATCGACCGACGAAAAACTGACAACTATCGCTGAACAACAGTGAATAACTATGTGAAATGATTGCAGTCTCTCTGCTCTCGTGAACGTTTCAACGAGGTGAGCTATGTTTCGACACGTTAAGAAATTGCAGTATACCGTCCGGGTTAATGAGCCTAACCCCGGACTGGCCAATCTGCTGCTGGAGCAGTTTGGCGGCCCGCAGGGCGAATTAGCCGCAGCGATGCGCTACTTTACTCAGGGTTTAGGTGATGACGATCTTGGTCGTCGTGACATGCTGATGGATATCGCTACCGAAGAGCTGAGCCATCTGGAGATTATCGGTTCGCTGGTTGGCATGCTGAACAAAGGTGCCAAAGGCAAGCTGGCCGAGGGCACGGAAGAGGAAGGCGAGCTGTACCGCTCAATTACCGGTGCCGGTAACGATAGTCATCTGACCTCCATTTTGTACGGGGGTGGTCCACCACTGACGAACTCCGGCGGCGTGCCCTGGACGGCGGCTTATATCGATACCATCGGTGAAGTGACGGCGGATCTCCGTTCCAACGTTGCAGCCGAAGCGCGTGCCAAGATCATCTACGAACGTCTGATTAACGTGACAGATGATGTGGGCGTAAAAGATGCGCTGGGCTTCCTGATGACGCGTGAAGCGGCGCATCAGCTCTCCTTTGAAAAAGCGCTGTATTCGATTCGCAACAACTTCCCGCCGGGTAAACTGCCACCGATTGAGCAGTATGCGCATACCTACTTCAATATGTCTGAAGGGGATGAAGTACGCGGCAGCTGGAATTCGGATGAGAACTTCGATTACGTCGCCAATCCGCAGCCAGCGGTTGATGGCGGCGATGGCCTTGCTCACGTCACCCTGCCGGCCGATCAGCAGGCTGATGTGGATAGCCTGGCGGCCCGTACCGCGTCCGATCCGGATGTTAATCCGCTGACAGGTGCCGAGGCCGGCAGTAAAAAACCGCAGCCTGATGTCTGATTAAGGAGGTCCGTATGACTAATCGCATGGGTAATGGTGGTCGTCCTGATGACCAAAAGTCGCCACAGCGACCTGAGGATGACGAGACCAACGCACCGGAATCAGGTGATAAACAACCTGATTGATCCTAACCGCCTTCGGGCGGTTATTTTTTGTCTTCCGCTTCGCGCCCTTTTTGTTCTCGCGTTTACCCTTCGCTTATTTTATTTCATAACGAGAATCATCAGATTAATTAACGATCCTGCCGAAGCGTCTCGAGAAATATAAGCGAAGCGGCAGAGCGCATTATTTTTGTGCGCCCTGAAAAATTACGCGTTTATTTTTGTTTTACGCTGGCGTTCTGCAGATTCTGGTCTATGGTGCATAGAGCTTGTCAGTACCACGCATCACTATAATAACCAGGAATCAATGATGGATTTTAAAATGTTTGAAGCCAGACTACAGCAATGGCAACACTTGCACTTCACTGCGATTGAGTTAAATCAACGCGACGGAAAATTCGAAATTTACGCAACCGCCGCAGAACATCAAACACTTAGCCAGCTTTTTATCTGCCGGGCAAGCGATGAAACCCATGCTCAGGAGCAGATAAAACAGTTCCGCAGCTGGTTACATAAACTCAATCTTGGCCGGACAAAGCGCAAACTGCAGCAGTTTAATCGTACTGCCACGGTTAATTTTCATGCGACTAAAAGCGTGGCGTTAAAATAACCTGCCGTGCGGTTCTGCTTTTTTACATTGCATTAATGGCGATACCCGGCGTATTGTGTGGCCGACGATGAATCTATTTTTGTCTCTAAGGCCACCTCTTATTAATATCCTGCAACAACGCTTTCCCGTTATGCCCTGTGATAGTGCAAAAGCTTACTGTATTTATCACTTCACCCGCGCTTTCGTTATGCTGGCGCACTTTATCTCCTTACCGCAGGCGCAGCGGGAGAAAAAAGTTTCGTGTCGCTATTGCCTGTGTCACACTGTATATACATACAAGTTGTGGAGGTGATGTGAGAGATGAGAACCGTCCAACACCGGATCTGTATGCGCTGATTGGTATCGCGGTAGCGGGATTTGTTCGGGAGGATCGCGCTTTTGAGGCGCATGACGTTACGCTGACGCTCCACGATATGAAATCGGGAACGCACGATAAAGAGTTACAGTTGCTGTGCGATGCCGCTATACGGCTACTGGCCGATCTGATGCACTGAGTTGTCCCCCACGTAAATGGGGGACGCACGACTCATCAGGCATCATCCGGCGTATAGCCCACGACAATCTCCAGCGTACGCCGTAACACATCGGCTTCGGCCTGGTCATGCGTAGACTCCAGCGCCATTACCAGACACAAGATAATCGATTTATTACTGACCCGACCCTCTGTTGCCAGCAGCGTGCGGATAACATTATCCAGCACCATGGCTTCATCAGATAATACCTTACCCGCATCACGAAAATGCGCGGCCAGCTCAGTGTCAGGCAGCGCAGTATAGAGGTTGTGATTTTCCGACATCATGCTCATCCCGTACTGTTAGCTACACAGTCAGATTATAATTCAACTTCCGGTTAATGCTTGCGGCTACTGCCCGGCGTTTCAGTACTGCTGAACAGCTGGTGTACGTTGTCCCTTTCCGGCTGATCGTCACGCCGTTTGCGTCCTGCGGAGACGCTATTGCGCACCTCTGCAATGGCAGCATTGATCAGCGTCTGCTGATTGCCGTCGCTGGCCTGGGCGTGCATTTTATGTAACTCATCGATGAGCCCCTGGGTATTGACCGGCCCTGAGCGCTGTAACAGCGTCAGGGCGGCCTCCCCGATAAGCTCATCGATGATCTTCTGGTGTTCTTTGTTCATAACGAATCTCTGCATGCTGCCTGCCCCGACCGGGAACGTGGCAGAAAAATAGCGCCGTACAATTACGGCGCGATACAGCCCGTCACAGGTCATACATGGGATAGTGCATTATCAGAGAAAAGTTTTCGTGTGTACAACCTGAACGTCTTAATACGCTTTCAGCTTTCACGCTCAAATAACAGGCCGATGAGCTGGTGATAGTGGTGCTCTTCTTCGGTCGTTGAAGCAAGCTCCAGACGACGCAGAAGTTTCGTACAAAGGGATTTGCGATTCAGATTGCGGCCCTCGCGGAGGATCTCAACGACCACCTGCCCCAAAGTTTCCTGCTGTGATGGCAGGGAAGCTTTGCTGAAATAGTTGGCAATCGCCTCGACTGAGTTCGGAGTGTATCCGTTCTGGCGCATAAGTGACTCCCGTTAAAGTTGACTACCGGATAAGTATCCGGTGAAGTTGTACAAGTATTGTAAAAACTGTACAGAGGATAATAGAGGTTTCGGGAGGTTTTTGTTGCAAAAAGTGCTACCGGCAGGCAATTAAGAGTATTGGAAATCCAGGCATATCAAGCTTTCAGGCCCGGCGTCACCTGTTACTGACGCGGGCCCTGTACAAGTTAACTTTTTTTGTCGCGCTCCGCAGCGGGCATTCTGACACTGTCGCTCTGGTGACTCAATCCCCGCAAAGGCGAACGGCTGCGATTGTCGTTCTCTTCCGCTGAACGGTAGTTCATCAGCACTGGCGGGCCTCAGCTATCTGCTCAAGCCGCTCTGTGTCTGTCTCTTTTCCGGCCATAGTTGCCAGTTCAGCAGCCAGCGCGGAAACCGTCACATCCTTGCGTTGTAACAGCAGCGCATAGGCCGCTTCACCAACGATTTTATGCTCTGCATTCATCATATTTAACCTCCTGAGAATGTGGGCTTACGCTTGGTTCTCACAGGTTATTATAGACTATTGCGTTTTCACAACCGTCTGGCTTATTTTACGGGAATTATTGAGATGTGCCCGTTGACCTCCAGTACCGCATATTTAATTTGCTCCAGCCGCTCCAGCCCCTGCGAACGTGCCGCTTCCAGCACATCGTCCTGACTGATACCGGTCATCTTCATCCGCTGGTGCAAAGCGTTACCGTGTTCAACCAGAATCACCGGCCCCCCTTCTGCCATCTGCTCAATGGTCGGAAAGCGGTTTTTCAGTTTCCCGAGCACGATATCAATCGCAACCAGCGTTATGATGGTCAGCGCGGCACCGGTGACAGAGAAATCATCACCCAGCAGCGCCTGCTGCGTAGCTTCACTGATGATCAAAAGCAGGATGAGATCGAATGAGGTCATCTGCAGCAGTGCACGCCGCCCCGCAATTTTAAACACCACCATTAGCACCAGGTAGATACCGGCCGCGCGTAATACGGTTTCCATAACGTTCGCCTCTCAGGGATAGATCCATTGGGAGAAATGTACCGGCTGCATGCCGTCAACGCTGACGCTAACCGGCACTGTCCCCACGCTTTGCGCCTGCAGGCCGAGCCACACGGCGTGGCTGGCATTGGCGGCGTGCGTCGCAAACGTTAAGCGCAGATCGTTACCCTCGGTTATCGCCTCCAGCGGCTGCGGCTGCAACGTCTGGATCTGCAGGTGGTTAAGCGCCCCGCTGCCAAGGGTGACGGTAAAACGATCGCCGGCGTGTGGCGCAACGTGAATCGTCATGTTCATGTTGCTTTGCGCCCGACCGAAGCGTTCGTACTCAACCGTAACCGAACCATCCGCGGAGCGCGCGTGGCCGCTGCTCAAAAAGCCTTTGGAGAACAAGCCACAGGCGCCGAGAATAACAATCGCTATCAGCAGATACTCACCGGCGCGCTGTATGACACTCTCGCGGCGCTGCCAGCGCATGTTCTCTTGTACCGGAGCGCTCCGGCTGCTTAACTCATCATTTTTCACCGCATCATCCCTCTGGCATGGAGACAAACGTCAGGCAGGCCTGGTCCGCCTGTTATCTCAAGCTTAGTGAGGGAAAACGTGCACGTCATGTTGCGGCTCGGTTTATTTTACGTCGGGCTTAAAACGTAATGATAAATAAAACAGTAACTGCACAATTAATTCTATAATTCTGTTATCAGGTGATGTCATGTATTAACGAAACAGGAAACAAACAATGGATGAGAAATTAATTTCCTTAGCTAATGAACTGGGCGAAATTTTAAAAGAAAAATCACTGACGGTAACCACAGCGGAATCCTGTACGTCAGGCTGGGTAGGCTCCGCGCTGGCCGCCGCCAGTGACAGCAGCCGCTTTTATAGCAGTGGTTTTATAACCTATACCAATGAAGCGAAGCAGCGCGTTTTAGGTGTCAGCGGCGATACGCTGGCACGTTTTACCGCCGTCAGCGAAGCGACTGTCAGCGAAATGGCCTGCGGTGCAAAGAAACTCTCCGGCGATAACATCGGCCTTGCAACCAGCGGCTACGCAGGACCGGATGGCGGCGAAGATGGCACGCCGGCAGGCACCGTATGGTTCGCCTGGTGCCTGGCGGATGAGAGCGTACACACCAGCCGTCAGTGGTTTTCCGGCGAAAGCGAAGAGGTAGTGTATAAAGCCACTCTCTTTAGCCTGAGTGAATTAAAACGCTTACTGGCAGAGTAAAACGCGTTTTTAACGAGACGGAGAACGCGGGATGGCTAATTTTAATTTTTAAACATAAAGCTGGCCATCCTGCTGATTATTCCCGACATCCTGATAGCGGGGCGTAAAAAGAGAGCCCGCCGCGCTTGCATGTCATTAAGCAGCGAGTAGCCTTAATAAAGTAATACGCTGATGAGACGACGCTTATCGCGCTATTAATGGCTGTTAGTGAGGTAATATTCTGAGTAAGCCTTGCGACAGTTCCGGTAATTTCGCTGACGACGAACAGATCGCGTGATACCGGTAAAAACGGCTACAGAATAGCCGTCGCAATGGCTGACAGACGGTTACCTTGCCCGGGTATGCCATAACGCTTTCTAAGGGTGTTTATCGCACTTTTTTGTTGTTTTGGGCTACTTACCCCACGGTGCTGTTACAGCGACAGCGCCGTTTTTTATTTCCGTATGGCGCGATCGCCCTGCTTTACCACTTATAACGATAAAATATAACGATATAAACCGTTTTTATTAATGACGCTTCCTGCGCATCATAAATGCAACACAGGAGGACGTTATGGCTGATATCTCATTACTGCGACACCCGCGCGGCGTGGCACCGCTGGCTTCCGGCTTAGTGCTGACGGGCGCGATTGCCTTACTCACTGCATGGCTTGGCAACCAGCCCGCCGTTGCCCGGCTGGGTTTAGGCGCGCTTACGCTGGCTATCCTCGGCGGGATAATTTTAGGGAATACGCTCTATCCTGCCCTCCACGATCGCTGCGGAGAGGGCGTGCAGTTCGCCAAACAGAAGCTGCTGCGCCTCGGTATTATTCTGTACGGTTTTCGCCTGACGTTTCAGCAAGTGCTGGATGTTGGCGTTAGCGGTGTCGTGATCGATGCCCTGATGCTGACCAGTACCTTTCTGCTTGCCTGCTGGCTCGGGCGTAAGGTGCTGAAGCTGGACCGTGAAACCGCGTGGCTGATTGGTGCCGGCAGCAGTATCTGCGGCGCCGCCGCTGTACTGGCCACCGAACCGGTGATCAAAGCCAGCCCGACCAAAGTGGCGGTTGCCGTGGCGACCGTGGTGATCTTTGGTACCGCCGCTATCTTTCTTTACCCGCTGATTTGGCACGGCATAGCAACGTTGTTCCCCGATATCAGCCCCGCTGCGTTCGGCGTTTATACCGGCTCCACCATGCACGAAGTGGCACAGGTGGTCGCGGCCGGCCACGCCATCAGCCCTGAAACGGAGAATGCGGCGGTGATTGCGAAGATGCTGCGCGTCATGATGCTGGCACCGTTTCTGGTAATTGTGGGTATGCTGGTGCGCCGCCGTACGCCAGAGGCGGGCGGTACACCGCAGCGCATCACCTTTCCATGGTTTGCCCTGCTGTTCATCCTGGTGGCGCTGTTTAACTCAACACATCTGGTACCGCCCGCTGCGCTTGCTGTGATTAATCAACTCGATAACGTATTACTGGCCATGGCGATGGCCGCGCTGGGGCTCACCACTCAGATCGGTCAGTTGAAAAAAGCCGGGCTGCGCCCACTGCTGCTGGGCCTGCTGCTGTTTATCTGGCTGATTATCGGCGGGGGTGCCATTAACGTGGCGGTACATGCTCTGCTCAGCTAATGCGCCCCACCCGCTTTACCCTGGCGGAACCTGCTTTATTCGATGAATAATCAATAAATTACCGGTTCCGCCTCATTTCCCGCTTCGCTGCCGCTGCTTGTCTGTCTATACTGTTTTTATATACAGTCTTTTTTGAGCAAAACGTTATGTACGCTCTGGTAGATGTCAACTCTTTCTACGCCAGCTGCGAAACTGTGTTTCGCCCGGACTTGCGCGGCAGGCCGATTGTGGTGCTATCGAATAACGATGGCTGCATTATTTCACTGAGCAGGGAAGCAAAAAAACTTGGCCTCAAGATGGGGGCGCCCTACTTTAAACATCGCGAAGAGCTGCTGCGCCATCAGGTGGTGGTTTTCTCCTCAAACTATGCCCTGTATGGCGACATGTCGCGGCGCGTAATGGACACGCTGGCAGAGATGTCCCCGCGCGTCGATGAGTACTCCATTGATGAGGCCTTTGTCGATGTCAGCGGCATGCGTAACGTGACGTCGCTTGAAGCGCTGGGGGGCGAAATCCGTGACCGTATCTATAAAGAGACTCACCTTCGCGTCGGCGTCGGCATTGCTCCGACCAAAACCCTGGCCAAACTCGCTAACTGGGCGGCCAAACGCTGGACCAAAGCCCATAACGTGCTGGATCTCTCCGCAACGCAGCGCCAGCGCGGGCTGATGCAGCGCATGAACGTGGAAGATGTATGGGGCGTAGGCCGGCGTTTGTCAAAAAGGCTCAATCTTATGGGGATTGAGACCGCGCTGCAGCTGGCTGACGCGCCAACCGCGCTAATCCGCAAGAACTTTGGCGTAGTGCTGGAGCGCACGGTACGCGAGCTGCGCGGCGAGCCGTGCCTGGCGTTTGAAGAGGTGATTCCGCACCGGCAAAATATCCTCTGCTCACGCTCGTTTGGCGATCGTATTACCGAGTACCAGGATATGCGCGAAGCCATCGCCAGCTACGCCGCGCGTGCCGCCGAGAAGCTACGCAGCGAGCGGCAGTATTGCCGCCATATCAGCACCTTTGTCCGCACCAGCCCGCACGATCCACATCAGCCCTACTACGCCAATGCCGCCAGCCAGACGCTGATCACCCCTACCGCCGACAGCCGCGATATTATTCAGGCCACGCTCAACTGCCTGGATCGCATCTGGGTACCCGGCAAACGCTATCTGAAAGGCGGCGTGATGCTGGGAGATTTCTACAGCGACGGCGTGGCGCAGTTTGATCTGTTTGCTGACTATCAACCCAGGCGCAATAGCGAGCAGCTGATGGCGCTGATGGATGAGATGAACGCCCACCAGCGCGGTGCGCTGTGGTTTGCCGGCCAGGGCATTCAGAAACCCTGGGCGATGAAGCGCGAGATGCTGTCGCCGGCCTATACCACCCGGGTAAGTGATGTGATGCGGGTGAAGGTGCGTTAGCCGTCTGCGCCGCTTATGCCTCCGCGCGTGATTTTCTGGCCAGCCAAAGGTAGGCGCCTACACGTCAAGCCCGAAATGTTCATTTAAACACGGTTGATTTCGCGCTCGCGCGCCCTCACAGTTATGCTTTCGTCCTGACAGGAGTAAAAACAATGGCAACCGAATATGCGATCATCGCCGGTGGCTGTTTCTGGTGTACCGAAGCAGTGTTCAAAGATGTGATTGGCGTAGAGTCAGTAGAGAGTGGTTATACCGGCGGCGAGCGTCCGAATCCCACTTACGAGCAGGTGTGCAGCGGTGCCACCGGTCACGCTGAAGCCATTCGCGTCGGGTTCGATCCCGAAAAGGTGAGCTACGGCGATCTGCTGGATATCAGCTTTGCCACTCACGATCCTACCCAGCTGAATCGCCAGGGCAACGATGTGGGTACGCAGTACCGCTCAGCGATTTTCCCGGCCACTGCCGAGCAGGAAGCCGAAGCGATCGCCGCCATTGCGCGCGCGCAGGAGGATCACAATGTGCCGGTGGTCACCACCATTGAGCCACTGAAAGCCTGGTATCCGGCGGAAGCGTATCACCAGGATTACTGGGACGGTGCCGGCCAGCGTAACGGATACTGCCTGGCGGTGATCCCACCGAAATTACAGAAGCTGCGTAAAAGTTTTGCTAACCGCGTAAAACAGAGTTAATCACGTCAGCCTTTCAGGTGCGCATTATGCGCACCTGCACTGAATATCCTGCTGTTTTTGCCGCGACCCGCCCCCGATTATCCGTCATAATAGCTCCCCTCCTCTTTTCAGAGCGCCATCATGAATTTTCCACAGCCCGAAACCACGGCGCACAGGCGGCCGATGAAGCTCAACACCCTGGTGACGCTGATGCTGAGCGCGGTGATCGTGCTGGTGCTGCTGAGTGTGCATATGTTCTATTTCTTCCAGATTGGCGCTTCCACGCGTAGCCAGCTGGAGGATAAAGCGATGGCGGTAGCGCGTACGCTGGCTAAATCGCCGGAGATTCAGCAGGCGCTGCGGCTACCGCCCGAACAGGCAAATCTCCAGCCAATCGCCAAAGCGGTTGAAGCCAGCAACAACCTGTTGTTTATCAGCATTACCAATATGGACGGCATACGTTATTCGCACCGCAACCCGGAGCTGGTGGGTAAGCACTTTATTGGTGCCGATATTGAGCCGGCGCTACGCGGCAGCGAGGTAGTCTCGGTCAATCAGGGTTCACTGGCCAAAGCCCTGCGCGTCTTTACCCCTATCTATGACGCACAGCGCCGTCAGCTGGGCGTGGTGTCGATCGGTATTTCCCTTGATGCCGTGACCGATCAGATCAACCAGAGCCGCTGGAGCATCTTATGGACCATCCTGATCGGCACCCTTGCCGGTGCGGTGGGTACGCTGGTGCTGGTGCGCGTGCTGAAACGCATTCTGTTTGGCCTGGAGCCCTATGAGATCTCCACCCTGTTTGAGCAGCGCCAGGCGATTCTCAACTCCGTGAAAGAGGGCGTGGTGGCGATGGATGAGCAGGGCCAGGTCACGCTGGTGAACCAGGCCGCACAGCAGCTGCTGAACGATAACATGGCCAGCAGCGTCGTGAGCGCAGAGCGCATTTATGACGCCTCGGTGATCAATCACCACCTGCAGGAGGTGCTGCGCAGTGGGCATGCCCGGCGGGATGAGGAGCTCAACGTCAATGGTCGCCTGCTGTTGAGTAACACCGTGCCGGTGCGCAGCCAGGGGCGTATTATCGGCGCGGTCTGCACCTTCAGGGACAAAACCGAGATCAGTCAGCTGATGCAGCGCCTGACGGGCATGGTAAGCTATGTGGATGCGCTGCGTGAGCGCTCGCACGAATTTATGAACAAGCTGCACGTGATTCTTGGCCTGCTGCATATGAAGAACTATGCGCAGGTGGAAGCCTATATTTTAAAAACCGCTAACAACTATCAGACGGAGATCGGCTTCCTGCTGGAGAAGATTAAGTCACCGGTGATTGCCGGTTTCCTGCTCAGCAAGATCAATCGCGCCTCTGACTGCGGCCATCGCCTCACCATCAGCGATGCCAGCTACCTGCCGGATAGCGGTAATGAGCAGCAGATGGCGGCGCTGATTACTATCGTCGGCAACCTGGTGGAGAACGCCCTGGATGCGATGAGTGAGCAGACCGAAGGTGAAATTCACGTGATGCTGCACTATCAGAACGGCTGGCTGACCTGCGAAGTGAGCGATGATGGCCCGGGCATTATGCCAGACCACCTTGCCACGGTGTTCGATAAGGGCTTCTCCACCAAGGGCGAAAATCGCGGCGTGGGGCTGTTCCTGCTGAAACAGCAAACCGAGCATCTGGGTGGCAGCGTCAGCGTGGAGTCAGAACCTGGCGTGTTTACGCAATTTTTAGTCCAACTTCCGTGGGATGGAGGAAACCAAACCGCATGATTAACGTGTTAGTGGTCGATGATGATGCCATGGTCGCCGAACTGAACCGCAGTTTTATCGGCCAGGTGCCGGGTTTTAACTGCGTCGGCACGGCCTCAACGCTGCAGCAGGCGAAGGAGTTCCTGTTTAACAGCGACACGCCGATCGACCTGCTGCTGCTGGATATCTACATGCAGCAGGAGAACGGTCTCGATCTGCTGCCCGCGCTGCGCAAAGCGCAGAGCCCGGTGGAGGTCATCATCATCTCGTCAGCGGCGGATGCGGAGAACATCAAAACCTCGCTGCACTATGGCGTGGTGGATTATCTGATTAAGCCGTTCCAGTTCCCGCGCTTTGAAGAGGCGCTGACCGGCTGGCGGCAGAAGAAGTCGCTGATGGATAATCAGCACTACTATCAGCAGGCGGATCTTGACCTGCTGATGCACGGCAGCCCGGCAACGCAGCATGACAATAAACGGTTACCGAAAGGCCTGACGCCGCAAACCCTGCGCACGCTGTGCCAGTGGATCGACGCGCATCCGGGGCACGAGTTCTCCACCGATGAGCTGGCAGCCGAGGTGAATATCTCCCGCGTCTCCTGCCGCAAATACCTGATCTGGCTGGCGCAGATCAATATTCTGTTCACCAGCATTCACTACGGCGCAACCGGGCGGCCGGTCTACCGCTATCGCCTGCAGCCGGAGTATCGCTCCCTGCTGCAGCAGTACTGTCAGTAACGCAGTGACCAGGCCGCATCCAGTGGCTGAAAGCGGAAGTGGCGCGGTGCAGAGCAGATGATTTGCTGGTCGCGGGTGACAAATACCGCGTCCAGATCGGCCTGGTCGGCAAGCCAGGCCAGCCCCCGCTCAACGCCCATGCCGTAGAGCAGCGTGGTGTAGATATCACCATCCAGCGAGCGATCGGCAATTACCGTGACGCTGAGCAGCTCGTTATCCAGCGGATAGCCGCTGCGCGGATCAAAAATGTGGTGCCAGCAGCGGCCGTCCAGCTCAAAATAGCGCTCATAGATACCGGACGTCACCACCGATTTGCCCTGCACCTGCAGCACTCCTAGCAGTTCATCCTCGCGGCCAAACGGTTTTTTCAGGCCGATGCCCCAGCCCTGCGGTTCGTGCGGCGGGCTGCCCAGCGTCTGCACGTTACCGCCCAGGTTAATCAGCGCCTGCGTTACGCCCTGCTGGCGCAAAAAGGCCTGCACCACGTCAGCAATATAGCCTTTGGCGATGGCGCCGAGATCGATCTCCATGCCAGGCTGCTGCAGAAACACCGAGCGCTGCGCATCATCCAGCACCACCTGATGCGGATCGGTAAGGCGGAGCAGCGCAGCGATCTCCGCAGCAGGCGGCACGCTGCGCCCCTGAAAGCCAATCTTCCAGCGTTTCACTACGGGCCCGATGGCAAAGTTAAAGGTACTGTCCGGCAGGATGCTCACCGCATGCGCCACGCTGATCAGACGCCAGACCGCTTCGCTGACCACCACCGGATGGCGACCGGCAGCGTGGTTGATCGCCATCACTTCCGATGCGGCGCGGTTAACGGTGAACAGATTCTCCTGCTGTTTGATCAGGCTGAATACCTGGCGGGCGAGCGTGGGATTGTCTTCGAAGAGTTTGAGCAGAATGGGCGAACCCATCAGGACGGCAGAGTAGCTATAGACGCCAGCGTCGGACATGAGTCGCCTCGTGAGAAAAACGCTGCCTGCCGGTAAGCAGGCAGCGTAACAGCTTAGTTGCCCAGTGCCAGTTTAGCGGCATTCCGGCCAGCTTTGATACCAAAGATGATGATATCGGCCACGGCGTTACCGCCGATACGGTTAGCACCGTGGATACCGCCGACCACTTCACCGGCCGCCCAGGCACCGGGAATCACCTGCTTCTGCGCATCCAGCACTGCGGTGTCGGTGTTGATGGTGACGCCGCCCATGGTGTGATGCACGCCCGGGGCGATGCGGATAGCGAAATAGGGCCCCTGATTAAGCGGATGACGCAGCGCGGTTTTGCGACCAAAGTCTTCGTCATTCTGGTTAATCACGAATTCATTGTAACGGCCAAGCGTGGTTTGCAGCGCTTCCTGATCCATGTTGAGTTTCACTGCCAGCTCGTGCGGCGTCGGTGCGCTGATCACAAAGCCTTTGGCGATGTACTCGTCCGCTGCTTTGTTGTTGGCCCGCACCTGCTCGTCAAAGATGATCCACGCACTTTTCTCCGGCAGCGCGATGATCTCAGCAGAGACTTTGTCGCGGGTTTCCATCTCATTATAGAAACGCTGGCCCGCCTGGCTGACGAGGATCGCCCCGCCGCCACGCATCGCTTCGGAGATCAGATACGAGGTGGTCTGCTCTACCGTTGGGTGAATCTGGATCTCGCCCATATCGACGGTATCTGCGCCAATTTTCTGCAGCATGCCAATACCGCTGCCGGTTGCCCCTTTGTGGTTCGTGGTGACGAAGCCATCCAGCTCCGGACGGTACTTCACGACCATCTCGCGGTTAGCACTGAAGCCGCCGGTCGCCACAATCACACTCTTCGCATTCAGGATGCGGCTGTCGTTGTACTCATCCACCACTTTTACGCCGGTCACGGCGCCATTCTCAAACAGAATCTCTGAGACAGAGGTCTCCAGCAGCACTTCGATTTCGCGCTGGTTAATGTTCTTCACCAGGCCGCTGATCAGGAAGCCACCGACCGCTGAGCGATCTTCCGGACGGTGGGTACGGTCAATGCTCATGCCGCCGGTAATGGTGATATCGCTCAGTTCGATCTGTTTAGCCGCCAGCCACTCAATGGCTTCCGGTGCCTGCTCAACAAACTCACGCAGCAGAACCGGGTTGTTTTTGAATTTACCGCCCTTGAGCGTCTCTTCGTAGAACAGCTCTTTGCTGTCTTCAATCCCTTTCAGCTTCTGATAACGGGTCTCTGCCGCGTTCATGCCCACTGACGCTTTGATGGTGTTGCCGCCAATGGTCGGCATTTTTTCGATGATTACCACGCGCGCGCCGTCATCGTGCGCCTGAATCGCTGCGGCCAGCCCGGCACCGCCGGTACCGATCACCACCACATCGTAGTTGACCGGTGCATTCGGATTACCGCCCTCTTCAATCACATACTCTTTGCTTGAGGTGGTCAGCGCACGTGAGACCGCTTTTTTCAGCGCCTCACTCTGTGTGGTGGCACCGGTAATGGCATCCACGTGCGGGCTGTTTGCCACCAAAATACGTTCGCGCAGGCTCTCGAAGGTGCTGGTGAAATCGACGTCAAGGTTCGGGTCCGGTACCAGCGAGATATCGGTAATACGGTCGGTATCGAGCGTAACGTTGATTTTCAGCTTCAGCGCTTCGGCTTCAACTTTGGCCTGATAAACCCCGGCTTTGTACTTACGGTGACCATCACTGACGTCACGGATCATCGCGTCCACCAGCGAGAAGCGCCACAGCGGCTCCGGAATGGTCAGGGCTTCGCGTTTGGTGCTGTCGATATACAGCTCCATGCGCTCATTATTAATGATGCGATCGGCCCAGTCCGGATAGGCGATACAGGCTTTGCCCACCGCCACCAGGTCAAAACCTGAGGCCAGCGCCAGTTCAGCATCCTCTTTATTCACTACGCCGCCGACGCCAATGACCGGTACCTTCGCCAGCTGAGCAGAGCGCTGCGCCAGATATTTCGTGATCAGCGGCGTCGGGTCCTGCGTATCCACAATTGACGGGCGTAGCAGCTGGCCAACAGAGAAGTGGACGTAATCAAGACCGCGCGCCGCCAGCTTCTCCAGCAGCCAGAGCGTGTCATCCCAACGGATGCCCGGCACTTCCAGCTCTTCCGGCGAGAAGCGGTAGCCAATAATGAAATCCGCTGCCGCAAAGCGATCGGCCATGTTGTGGGTAATCTCCAGCACCTCCAGCGGGAAGCGTGCGCGGTTTTCGCGGCTGCCGCCCCACTTATCGTCGCGCTGGTTGGAGTTGGGTGAGTAGAACTGCTGAATCAGGTAGGTATTTGCACCGTGGATCTCTACACCGTCGAAGCCGGCTTTGATGGCACGGTTCACCGCATCACCGAATTTAGTGATCATGACATCCACCTCTTCCGCGGTCATCGCCTGCGGAGTGGTGGCGCCTTCACGCGGCGCGGCGATGGCGCTGGGCGCAATCGGCGTTTTCCCGCCAATCAGCGACGGTTCTACCATACGGCCGCCGTGGTAGATCTGCAGAATGGCTTTCGACCCCTGCGATTTGATCGCGTGGGCAATGCGTGCCAGGCCGGGGATCTTGTTGTCACTGTCGATGGCAATCGCGCCAGGGAACGCCGGGCCACGGTTATCAACGAAGGCACACTCAACAATCACCGTACCGATACTGCCCGCGCGCACCCGGTAATATTCGACAAGGTCGCTGGTGACACCGCCATCATAATAACCGGTGCAGGTGGTCATCGGCGCCATCACCAGACGGTTTTTAAGGACAGCACCTTTCGGGAGCGTTAACGGGTTAAGAATCGGGGTGAGCGTATTCATAATGGGTAACTCCGGAATGTAGAAATTGATAATCAATTCTTTGGCTGATCGGCGTCGTTTTTAATTATTGGAGTGGTCCGACTTCATGCTGTAAATATACCATTTAATTTAGTTACATAACCTAAGTTGTTAGTTATATAAGTTTCAGGCATGAAAGTAGTATTTATTACACATGGACGAAATTGTCGCTCCGCTAAGTTTTAACCAAGACTTGACAAAAATCAACTTTTTCCTTACATTTGATAAATTATCATTAATTTCAACGACATAAAAACAGCACAACTGCCTGCTATTGCTTAATTATGCGCCTGATGTTCACTTTTACTGCTTAATTCACCCCTTATGGTTCGTTTATTAAGGCGCAAAAGGTTAAAACAAAAAATCCCGCACAATTTTTATTGATCCAGATCAAAATAGATATTTTAATTAATCGCATCATAGCGTCATTCATTTGATAATTCGCGTAACGAATTTGCAAATCAAAGATTCATCTGAAAGGCATATTAAATAGTCACGGCAACTCTGCTCATTCTGTTTCGTTACTCAAAACCAGCAGCAACCGGGGCGATAAATCGCATTCTCCACAACTTGCAGACCAAAACTATGAATACACAAACAACCCAGAGTGAACCCCTGAAGGCGCCACCCGCCGCACCGGGGAAAAAGAACCGCCTGATGATGTTGTGCCTGCCGATTATCGTGGCTGTGCTGCTGCTACTGGTACCTACCCCTGCCGGGCTGGAACCTTACGCGTGGCACTTCTTCGCCATCTTTGTCGGGGTTATTGTCGGTCTGATTTTCGAACCCTTACCGGGTGCGGTTATCGGCCTGACCGGCGTGGTGGTGATCGCGCTGTTCAGCCAGTGGGTGCTGTTTAGCCCGGCAGAGCTGGCCGATCCGAAATTTAAAACCGCAGGACAAGCCTTCAAATGGGCGGTAAGCGGCTTCGGTAACTCCACCGTGTGGCTGATCTTCGGCGCCTTTATGTTCGCGGCTGGCTACGATAAGACGCAGTTTGGCCGCCGTCTGGCGCTGATCCTGGTGAAGTATCTGGGTCGCCGCAGCCTGACGCTGGGCTACGCCATCACCTTCGCTGACCTGCTGCTGGCGCCGTTTACGCCCTCCAACACTGCACGCAGCGGCGGTACCATCTACCCGATTATCGCCAACCTGCCGCCGCTCTACGGCTCTAAGCCTAACGATCCCAGCGCGCGTAAAATCGGTTCTTACCTGATGTGGGTGGCCATTACGGCGGCCTGTATCACCAGCTCAATGTTCCTTTCGGCGCTGGCCCCTAACCTGCTGGCGCTGGCGCTGGTCAAAAGCGTGGTGGGCTTTGATATCTCATGGGGCATGTGGTTCCTCGCCTTCCTGCCGCTGGGCCTGCTGCTGATTTTGACCATGCCGCTGCTGGCTTACTGGCTCTATCCGCCTGAAGTGAAAGTGAACGATGAAGTACCGCGCTGGGCAAAAGCGGAGCTGGAGAAGCTGGGCCCGCTGTCACGCAATGAGATCCTGCTGCTGGTGTTCGTGGTCGCCGCGCTGATGATGTGGATCTTCGCCACCGCCTGGATTGAACCGGCCATGGCTGCCCTGCTGGTTATCGTGCTGATGCTGTGGACTGGCGTGCTGAACTGGAGCGATATCACCAACAACAAAGCGGCATGGAACACCTTTGCCTGGTTCGCCACCTTAGTGGCGCTGGCGGATGGTCTGGCACGCGTGGGCTTTATCGCCTGGTTGGGTAAAGAGGGTGCGCTGCTGCTGCAGGGCTATGACCCGCAAGTCTCTGCGGTGGTGTTGCTGGTGGCCTTCTACCTGCTGCACTACCTGTTTGCCAGCACCACGGCGCACACTACGGCGCTGTTGCCCGCCATGCTGACCATTGCCGCCTCCATCCCGGGCATCAACATGCCTGTGTTCTGCCTGATGATGTGTACCTCACTGGGCGTCATGGGCATTATCACCCCGTACGGCACCGGCCCAAGTCCGATTTACTACGGCAGCGGCTATCTGCCAACCAAAGATTACTGGCGTCTCGGCACGATCTTCGGCGGCTTCTTCCTGATTGCGCTGATGGTTATCGCCTATCCGTGGATGGTGATGATGTTCTGATGATGTTGCTCCGATGTTAAAAACGGAGCCGCGCACGGCCATGAAAGTGATATGATGCTCGCCAGTCAGCTCTTGCAGAGGGCTGGCGAGAGAAAAATCGAATAACAGATCGCCTAATTTGCTGCCCGTCGTGCTGGCGGGCAACACGAAGCTAAGTGAGCCAACATGTCGAACAAACCCTTCTTCTACCAGAACCCCTTTCCTCTCGCCAAAGATGATACCGAGTACTACCTGCTAAGCCGCGAACACGTTTCCGTGGCGAACTTTGATGGCGAAGAGGTGCTAAAGGTTGACCCTAAAGCGCTGACGCTGCTGGCGCAGCAGGCCTTCCACGACGCTTCGTTCATGCTGCGCGCTGCGCATCAGCAGCAGGTGGCGTCGATTCTGGCCGATGACGAAGCCAGCCAGAACGATAAATATGTCGCGCTGCAGTTCCTGCGTAACTCGGAGATCGCCGCCAAAGGCGTGCTGCCAACCTGCCAGGATACCGGCACCGCCATCATCATGGGTAAAAAAGGCCAGCGCGTATGGACCGGCGGTGGCGACGAAGCCGCGCTGTCACAGGGCGTCTATAACACCTTTATCGAAGATAACCTGCGCTACTCGCAGAACGCCCCGCTGGATATGTATAAAGAGGTTAACACCGGTACCAACCTGCCGGCGCAGATCGATCTCTACAGCGTGGATGGCGACGAATACAAGTTCCTGTGCATTGCCAAGGGTGGCGGCTCCGCCAACAAAACCTACCTGTATCAGGAAACCAAAGCGCTGATCACCCCGGCGAAACTGAAAAATTATCTGGTCGACAAAATGATGTCGCTGGGCACCGCGGCCTGCCCGCCGTACCATATCGCCTTCGTCATTGGCGGTACCTCAGCCGAGAGTACGCTGAAAACCGTGAAGCTTGCCTCGACCCACTATTACGATTCGCTGCCAACCGAAGGTAACGAGCACGGTCAGGCGTTCCGTGATGTGCAGCTGGAGCAGGAGCTGCTGGAAGCGTCGCAAAAGCTGGGCCTGGGCGCGCAGTTTGGCGGTAAATACTTCGCCCACGATATTCGCGTGGTGCGCCTGCCGCGTCACGGCGCCTCCTGCCCGGTTGGCATGGGTGTATCCTGCTCTGCCGATCGCAACATCAAAGCGAAAATCAACCGCGAAGGGATCTGGATCGAGAAGCTGGAAGACAATCCAGGCCGCTACATTCCGGAAGCGCTGCGTCAGCAGGGTGAAGGTGAGGTAGTGAGCGTTGATCTGAATCGCCCGATGAGCGAGATCCTTGCGCAGCTCTCCTCTTATCCGGTGGCAACCCGCCTGTCGCTCAACGGCACCATTATCGTGGCGCGTGATATTGCGCATGCGAAGCTGAAAGAGCGCATCGACAACGGTGAAGGGCTGCCGCAGTACATTAAAGATCACCCGGTGTACTACGCCGGCCCGGCCAAAACGCCAGAGGGTTACGCGTCCGGCTCGCTCGGCCCGACCACGGCGGGACGCATGGACTCCTACGTCGATCTGCTGCAGGCCAACGGCGGCAGCATGGTGATGCTGGCAAAAGGCAACCGCAGCAAGCAGGTGACCGATGCCTGCCACAAGCACGGCGGTTTTTATCTTGGCAGCATTGGCGGTCCGGCCGCGGTGCTGGCGCAGCAGAGTATTAAGAGCCTGGAGTGCGTGGAGTATGCTGAGCTGGGAATGGAAGCGATCTGGAAAATTGAGGTGGAAAACTTCCCGGCATTTATCCTGGTGGATGACAAAGGCAATGACTTCTTCCAGCAGATTCACAACCAGTGTGCGGCCTGCGTGAAGTAGTCACGACGGCACCGGCCACGTTAAAACGCTCCCCGGGAGCGTTTTTTATTGCCTGCCGCGTTACGCCTGAATGCAGCGGCTGTGCACATCCAGCAGGAGGTCAACGTCGTCATCGTTCTGGCCGATCACGTAGATGGCCTGACGCCCCGGCAGATTGACGGTAATGATATTTTGCTCCACCGCATCCAGCACCTCGTCGTGCTGCTCCTGATAGTCATACAGCGTGTTCATGTTTTCTCCTTAAAAACGGTGCGTCACTTTACGGACTCTCATCACTTAATATCGGCAAGAATCGGCTTAAAAACAGCGGAAAATTCTGCTTTGGTACTGGCGGCACTGTGTCAGGCAAAAATGACATTCTGATGAAGATAGCAGCGGATTGCGCCGCTGCCCGCATAATCAGAAGAAACCGAGCGGCTGCGTGCTGTAGCTCACCAGCAGATTTTTAGTTTGCTGATAGTGATCGAGCATCATTTTGTGGGTCTCGCGGCCGATACCGGATTTTTTATAGCCGCCAAACGCCGCGTGCGCCGGATAGAGGTGATAGCAGTTGGTCCAGACGCGTCCCGCTTTGATGGCGCGCCCCATGCGGTACGCCCGGTTGATATCACGCGTCCAGACGCCGGCACCCAGGCCGTAGATCGAGTCATTGGCGATCGCCAGCGCTTCCGCTTCATCTTTGAATGTCAGCACACCCACCACCGGGCCAAAGATCTCCTCCTGGAAGACGCGCATGCTGTTGTCACCTTTCAGCAGCGTTGGCTGGATGTAGTAACCGCTGTCAAACGCTTCGCCGATCTTCTCTACGCCGCCGCCGTGCAGCACTTCAGCACCCTCACGCTGTGCGATCTCCAGATAAGAGAGGATCTTATCGAACTGCTGCTGCGACGCCTGCGCGCCAATCATGGTTTCGGTATCCAGCGGATCGCCGCGCTTGATGGTTTTAATCCGCTTCATCACGGCGGCCATGAAGGGCTCAAAGATCGACTCCTGCACCAGCGCGCGTGACGGACAGGTGCAGACTTCACCCTGGTTGAGGAAGCCAAGCACCACGCCTTCGGCCGCTTTCTCAATGAAGCTCTCTTCGGCCTGCATGATATCTTCGAAAAAGATATTGGGGGATTTGCCACCCAGCTCGACGGTGGACGGAATCAGGCTTTTCGCTGCCAGCTCAAGGATATGCCCGCCGGTTGCCGTAGAACCGGTAAAGGCGATTTTAGCGATGCCCGGATGCGAAGCCAGCGCTTCGCCCGCCTCTTTGCCGTAGCCGTGAACCACGTTAATCACGCCCGGCGGCACCAGATCCCTGATCAGCTCAACAAACAGCGTGATGGAGAGCGGTGTCTGCTCGGCCGGTTTAAGGACAACGCAGTTGCCCGCGCCCAGCGCTGGCGCCAGTTTCCACGCGGCCATCAGCAGTGGGAAGTTCCACGGGATGATCTGCCCGACCACGCCCAGCGGCTCATGAAAATGGTAGGCAGCAGTAAACTCATCGATCTCTGCCGCCGACCCCTCCTGCGCACGCACGCAGCCGGCAAAGTAGCGGAAGTGGTCAACCGCCAGCGGCAGATCCGCAGCCAGCGTCTCGCGCACCGGTTTGCCGTTGTCCCAGGTTTCATTTACTGCGATGTATTCCAGATTCTCTTCCAGCCGGTCGGCAATTTTCAGCAGCAGCAGTGAACGCGCCTGCGGCGACGTTTTTCCCCACGCATCCGCAGCCTTACTGGCTGCGGCTACCGCATTATCGATATCCTGCTTATCGGAGCGCGGGAACTCGCCAATGGTCGAGCCGTTAATGGGCGTGGTATTAACGAAGTAGTTACCGTTTACCGGCGCGACAAATTCGCCGTTGATAAAATTGCCATAACGCGATTGCAGAGTGATCAGAGAACCTTGTTCTCCCGGAGCGGCATAACGCATGGTATTTCTCCTGACGGATAGCGTGGAATTAACAAGTATTAAACCTGTAATTAACATTGCGTGATCATCGTCAGCCTGTCAGATCGCACAGCGGGAAACTGTGACCGCACCGAAGGAAAATACGCGTGGAGAGGGCAAACCAGATCGCCATGCCGGGCGCCCCCGGGGAAGCGATATGACCGACTCCAGGGGCACATTCATACGCAGCGGGAAACGCACAGAAAATTCTGAGTTTGCCCGCCAGCGCGGCGAAAGGCGAAACATGGGCGATTTCTGTGGTCAATATCAGGCAGACCACTGAACAGGAGACTTCGATGCTGGCTTCAGCCCTGACCTTAATGCGCAATAAAGCGAACTTTGTTCAGCAATTTATCCGCAACCCGCGCAAAATGGGCAGCATCACGCCCTCTTCGGATGCGTTGTGCCGCACCATGTGCGAAGCTGCCGACTGGGATCGTGCGCTGCGCATTGCTGAACTGGGCGCGGGCGATGGCGTACTGACCCGGCACATTCTGGCGAACATGGCACCGCAGGCACAGCTTGATGCGTTTGAGATCAGCCCGGAGATGGCGGCAGGTTTACGGCAGTGGCGTGATACGCGCATGCAGGTGCGCGCCTGCTCGGCCGAATATCTCTCCGGCGAGTACGATGTGATCTTCTCGGGCCTGCCGCTGCTGTCGCTGCCTGCCAGCACGCGCGCGGCTATCCTCAGCGCCGTGCATGACGTGCTGGGCCCGCGTGGCCTGTTCATACAGTTTCAGTACACGTCGCTGACCCAGCCCGATTTGTCACGCTACTTCACCTGGCAACGCCAGCGGGTGCTAAAAAACGTTCCGCCGGCATGGGTCTACCGCTGCACCCGCCACTACGCGCCCTGAGCCCGGGCGCGCGACTGTGGTCGCGTCTGCAGCCAGAAGCGCCGCAGCAGTTCACGCGCCCAGTCGTCACCCGCGATCTGCTCGCCCGTATCCCCTGTCTCTGCCGGTAAACAGGCAGACATGATGTGAGGGGTGAACTCCGGATGGAACTGCACGGAGATCGCCTGCGCGCTGTAGCGCAGAATCTGGCAACCCTCCTGGGCAGAGTGTGCCAGCACCTGAGCATGACGCGGCGGCACCAGCACCGACTGGCGATGCGAAAGCCAGGCGGAGAAGGTATCAGGCAGGTGTGCCAGCCAGGGATCGCCCTGCCCGTTGCGGGTTAGCGTCTTCAGGCCACGCTCCCAGCCGTTCGGGTTATCCGCTACCTCGCCACCCAGCGCATAGGCCATCAGCTGATGGCCATAACAGACGCCCAGCAGCGGCAGCGCGGCCTCCAGCGCTGCGCGAATCCATGCGGCGGTGCGTTCGCTCCACTCGGCGTGGTCGGTTACCATCGCCCAGGAACCACTGAGGATCGCGCCGCTCACGCGATCAAATGCCGGCAGTGCTTCGCCAAGATGCGGACGCACAATCACGTAGTCAGCCGGCTGCAGCTGCAGCGCATCAATAAACCACGCGGGCTGTTCGCCAATTTTTGCCACCACGGCGGGCGGCGGGATTTCCAGTTGAATCAGGGCAAGGGGAAGTGCGCAGGTTTGTGTCATACCGAATACGGTCCTCTGAATGAACGTGTTTCGGACATCCACTCTGACAGCAAATGTGCGCCCTGTCCTGGTATTTTCCTGCATAAGGTACTTCGCAGGCGAAAAATAATCGGCCTGATGCCCGTGCTTCGTGCCATCATTAGGCGGTGATAACACTCTTTGCGTGAAGGATAACAGCGTGGCGGTGCGGCATTTCTTTCTGGTGCTGATGGTGGTTTCCATCTGGGCCTTTAACAACGTGGCGGTTAAGTGGGGCTTACTCGAACTTCCGCCGCTGTTTCTTACCTGGATGCGCTTTGTGGTGGTGGCAATTGTGCTGGTGCCATTCTGCCGCATTACGCGTCAGCAGCTACCCTGGCTGCTGACGCTGGCGTTCACCTTTGGCTTTATGCACTTCTCCCTGCTGTTTGTGGGCATGCGTTATACCGATGCCGGCACCGGCGCCATTGTGGTGCAGCTGGGCACGCCGATTGCCATGCTGCTGGCCATGGTGGTGCTGAAGGAGAAACTGCGGCTGGTACAGCTGATCGGTATCGCCATCTCCCTGAGCGGTGTGGCCGTGCTCTCCGGCAGCCCGACCATTCCTGCCTGGTGGGTGCTGTGTATCCTGCTGTGCAGCGCCACTGGCTGGGCGGTAAGCAATATGATTGTTAAAAAGTCTCCGCCGATTAAACCGCTTACGCTAACCGGCTGGATCTCTTTTCTGGCGGTGCCGATTGTCGGCGTGGCCTCGTGGCTGACCGAGTCACACCAGTTTTATGCCCTGAGCCACGCCGGCTGGCGCGGCTGGTTTGGCATCCTCTACAGCGCGCTGGCCTCCTCGGTTGTGGCCTACACGCTGTGGTATGCGCTGCTTAAAAAGTACAACGTCAATCTGATCATGCCCTACTCGCTGCTGACCCCGGTGCTGGCGGTGCTGATGGGCGTGCTGGTACTGGGTGATAGCATGAACAGCTTTAAAATAGTCGGCGCGTCGCTGGTGGTATTGGGCACGGCGATTGCGGTGATCAACCTGCGCA
>NZ_MLFS01000049.1 GCF_002095485.1 Pantoea wallisii
TTGAGCTGGGAGCGGCGCGAGCGCGCGCCCTTCGCCAGCACGCGCACGCGCCCTTCGCTTTCGCTGAACAGATCGAGGAGCAGGCTGGTTTCGCTGTAGGGGCGACTATGCAGCACAAAGGCGCGTTGCCAGCCTTCCATCAGTTAATCGTCTGTATAGCCCAGGCTGCGCAGCGCACGTTCATCGTCCGCCCAGCCCGATTTAACTTTAACCCACAGCTCAAGATGCACTTTTGCTTCGAACATCTCTTCCATGTCTCTGCGCGCTTCAATCCCGATGGTTTTGATTTTGGCCCCTTTGTTGCCAATCACCATCTTCTTCTGGCCTTCACGCTCAACCAGAATCAGGCCGTTGATGTCATAACCGCCGCGCTCGTTCGATACAAACTGTTCGATCTCAACCGTAACCGAATAGGGCAACTCGGCGCCGAGGAAGCGCATCAGCTTCTCGCGGATGATCTCAGATGCCATGAAGCGCTGTGAGCGATCGGTGATGTAATCTTCCGGGAAGTGGTGATCGGAGAGCGGCAGACGTTTGCGCGCGATCTCCGCGATCGCATCCACGTTCTTCCCCGTCTCTGCGGAGATCGGCACAATCTCAAGGAAGTTCATCTGCTGACTCAGGAACTGCAGGTGCGGCAGCAGAATGCTTTTGTCCTGAATGTTGTCAACTTTGTTGACGGCCAGCACCACCGGCACCGTGCCGTCGCGCAGCTTGTTTAAGACCATTTCGTCGTCCGGCGTCCAGCGCGTGCCCTCGACGACGAAAATGATCAGCTCAACATCACCAATCGAGCTGCTGGCTGCACGGTTCATCAGGCGGTTAATCGCCCGCTTCTCTTCCATGTGCAGCCCTGGCGTATCCACATAGATGGCCTGATAAGCGCCTTCCGTGTGGATGCCCATGATGCGGTGACGCGTGGTTTGCGGCTTACGCGAGGTGATCGACACCTTCTGCCCCAGCAGCTGGTTCAGTAAGGTGGATTTGCCGACGTTAGGCCGGCCAACGATCGCAATAAAACCGCTGTATGTTTCGAGTTCGCTCATTCGAGTCCTGACGTGATCAGCGCCTGATGGCGCTGCGATGTACCTGTTTATTCGAGACCAAGCTTAATTAGCGCCTGCTCGGCGGCTGCCTGCTCTGCTTTACGGCGGCTGGAGCCTACGCCCACCACCGGTTCTGCCATGCCACTCACCTGACAGTGAATGGTAAATTCCTGATCGTGGGCTTCGCCACGCACCTGCACTACCAGATAAGAGGGCAGTGGCAGATGGCGCCCCTGCAGATACTCCTGCAGGCGCGTCTTGGGATCTTTCTGCTTATCGCCAGGGCTAATCTGCTCCAGGCGATTCTGATACCAGTCGAGGATCAGCTTTTCAACGGTCTGAATGTTGCTGTCGAGGAAGATGCCGCCAATCAGCGCTTCCACGGTGTCCGCGAGGATCGATTCACGACGGAAGCCGCCGCTTTTCAGCTCGCCTGGCCCAAGGCGCAAACACTCGCCCAGTTCAAACTCACGCGCCATCTCAGCCAGCGTATTGCCGCGCACCAGCGTGGCGCGCATACGGCTCATATCGCCCTCATCCACGCGCGGGAAGCGGTGATAGAGCGCGTTGGCGATCACATAGCTCAGAATAGAATCGCCCAGGAATTCGAGACGTTCATTGTGTTTGCTGCTGGCACTGCGGTGAGTCAGCGCCTGCTGCAGTAATTCCGGATGAGTAAAAGTGTAGCCCAGTTTGCGCTGCAGCTTATTAATGAGGATGGGGTTCATGCGATTCCAGTTAATCTGTGCGTCTGTCACTCTGCATACCAAACAGGGCTGAGCTTCCAGCACGTTCTGTTTGGTGTGCAGTGGCTTCCTGATAAGCAGGAAGCCACCCGTTTTTTATCAGTGGATGCCGCCAATGCGACTTAAGCGCACGCCGGTTGGCCACTGTCCTTCCTGTTTCTCAAAGCTCATCCAGATGGCTACCGCTTTACCGACCAGGTTCTTCTCAGGCACAAAGCCCCAGTAGCGGCTGTCGGCGCTGTTATCGCGGTTATCACCCATCATGAAATATTGCCCCTGCGGCACAATCCAGGTGGATTGCGGCTGACCTGGCTGCTGATAGTACATACTTGCCTGGCTCTGCGCTTCATTCACCAGCAGGATGTCATGGGTTACGTTGCCCAGCGTCTCTTTACGTGTACCGAGACGCAAGCCGCCGCGCATGGTTTCACCCTGCGGAACCTGGAAGAAGCCGTTACCGGTTTCGTTACCATCAAAGCCGCTAAATGTCTGAATAAAGTCGCTGGGCTCAACGCCGGTATAGGTAACAGGCAGCGCGGTATCGCACTTGCCGCTGCCGCAGCCCGGGTTGATGGTCAGGGTTTTGCTGTACGGATCGAACACCACTTTGTCACCCGGCAGGCCGATCACCCGCTTGATGTAATCCACGCTGGGATCTTTCGGGTATTTGAAGACGGCCACATCGCCGCGCTGCGGATGCCCGGTCGGGATCAGCGTGGTTTGCGTGATGGGATCTTTGATACCGTAGGCAAACTTCTCCACCAGAATGAAGTCACCGATCAGCAGCGTTGGCATCATGGAGCCCGAGGGAATCTGAAAGGGCTCAAAGATAAATGAACGCACGATCAGGACCACGGCCAGCACCGGGAACACCGACGCTGCCGTCTCTACCCAACCCGGCTGCGCCGACACTTTTGCCAGGGTTTTGCCGTCGAGCGCATTACCCGCCTGCGCCTGAGCCGCAGCCTGCTTTGCACGGCGTGCGGGTGCCCACTTAAAGCGATCGATACACCAGATGATTCCGGTTACCAGTGTAGCAATCACCAGAATCAGGGCGAACATGTTAGCCATTACAGTTCCTTATTTGCTGTCTTTACCGACATGCAGAATGGCAAGGAATGCTTCCTGCGGCAGCTCAACGTTGCCGACCTGCTTCATTCGCTTCTTACCGTCTTTCTGCTTCTGCAACAGCTTTTTCTTACGGCTGACGTCACCGCCGTAGCATTTTGCCAGGACGTTTTTACGCAGCTGCTTCACTGTTGAGCGAGCGATAATGTGGTTGCCGATTGCCGCCTGGATCGCGATGTCAAACTGCTGGCGTGGAATCAGATCTTTCATCTTCTCCACCAGCTCGCGACCACGATACTGTGAGTTATCACGGTGGGTAATCAGCGCCAGCGCATCGACACGTTCTGAGTTAATCATCACGTCGACGCGCACCATGTCAGAGGCCTGGAAACGTTTGAAGTTATAATCCAGCGACGCATAGCCGCGCGACGTTGATTTCAGACGGTCAAAGAAGTCGAGCACCACTTCTGCCATCGGAATTTCATAGGTCAGCGCAACCTGGTTGCCGTGGTAAACCATGTTGGTCTGTACGCCACGCTTTTCAATACACAGCGTGATCACGTTGCCGAGGAACTCCTGCGGCAGCAGCATGTGACACTCTGCGATCGGTTCGCGCAGTTCTTCAATATTATTTAACGGCGGCAGCTTAGAGGGGCTGTCGACGTAGATCACTTCACCGCTGGTGGTCTCAACTTCGTACACAACCGTAGGTGCGGTGGTGATCAGGTCAAGATCGTATTCACGCTCCAGACGCTCCTGAATGATCTCCATGTGCAGCAGGCCGAGGAAGCCACAGCGGAAGCCGAAGCCCAGTGCCGTGGAGCTCTCTGGCTCATAGAACAGGGAGGCATCGTTCAGGCTCAGCTTGCCCAGCGCGTCGCGGAAACTTTCGTAATCATCAGAGCTGATCGGGAACAGACCGGCATAAACCTGCGGCTTCACTTTTTTGAAGCCTGGCAGCGCTTTGTCCGCCGGGTTACGCTGCAGCGTCAGGGTATCGCCCACTGGCGCGCCGAGGATGTCTTTAATGGCGCAGACCAGCCAGCCTACTTCACCGCACTTCAATTCTGTGCGATCTACCTGCTTCGGCGTGAAGATACCGAGACGATCGGCGTTATACACCTGACCGGTACTCATCACCTTCACTTTGTCGCCTTTGCGCAGCGTGCCGTTTTTGATACGGATCAGCGAGACAACGCCAAGGTAGTTATCGAACCAGGAGTCAATAATCAGCGCCTGCAGCGGACCTTCCGGATCGCCTTCCGGTGGTGGAATATCACGCACCAGACGCTCCAGCACATCCGGCACGCCTACGCCGGTTTTCGCCGAGCAGCGCACCGCATCTGTGGCGTCGATGCCGACGATATCTTCAATCTCTTCCGCCACGCGCTCAGGATCGGCAGCAGGCAGATCGATTTTATTCAGTACCGGTACTACTTCCAGATCCATTTCCATTGCGGTGTAGCAGTTTGCCAGCGTCTGTGCTTCAACGCCCTGACCTGCATCGACCACCAGCAATGCCCCTTCACAGGCAGCCAGCGAGCGGGAAACTTCATAGGAGAAGTCAACGTGCCCTGGGGTGTCGATAAAATTGAGCTGGTAAGTTTCACCGTTTGGCGCGTGGTAATCGAGCGTTACGCTCTGCGCTTTGATAGTAATGCCGCGCTCGCGCTCCAGATCCATAGAGTCCAGAACCTGCGCCGCCATCTCACGATCGCTCAGGCCACCACAAATCTGAATCAAACGGTCAGAGAGCGTTGATTTACCGTGGTCAATGTGGGCGATGATGGAGAAATTTCTTATGTGCTTCATTTATATGAATATCTTCACGTAGAACATCAGTGGAAAACGTGAGCACAGACACATTCAGGAAAGTGAACTTTCAACGGAACCCTGTCGGCCTCATTAATGACGACGCATATTACACTGTTAACGCCGCGCGTTAAAGAATGGAACTGTGGGGAATCGCAACAGATTTCAGCGGTTAAGCCAGGAGGAGAAGGCCGCATTATGTGCGGCCCGAACGGGGATTAACTTTCGTTTTCTACCCGCAGCGCGTCCGGCGGTAGCGCCACGCTCAAAATCACCGGCTGAAAAGCTTCACGATCGCCATAACGGCTGGAAACACCTTTAGCGATAATAAAGCCGCCCACGCCGCCCAGCAGCGCGCCACTGGCGGCAGCGAGATCGCTGTGGAACAGCATCTGGAACAGGCCAGCCACCAGGAACAGCCCAAACAGCGGCGTCATGTACACCAGCAGTGCGGAGCCCAGTAGGCTGCTTTCACGAATACCCAGCTCGATACGCTGACCCGGCTGCAGGGGCTCCGGGCTGGCAATCGTCATCACGTGGGCGTTTTTGGGCCCCAGCTTATTCAGGGCGTGGCTGCCGCAGCCTTTACGCGCTGAGCAACTGTTACAGGAGGTTTTCGCCTCGGAATGCAGCGTCGCGACGCCCTCTTTCCATGCCACTACGGTGGCCCACTCTCTCATCATTTTGCTGAATCCGAATTTATGCTGTCCGCGATACGTTTAGCCGTGGCCGGTGGCAATTCGCCGACCACGGTAATTTCACGATTATCGCGCACTTCGGTCTGCACCGTACGACGTCCAGTGCGCAATGATTGCGGCGCACTGCTTTTATCGGCTGGCGTAATGTTGATGGCAAAACTGAACAAGCCATCGCTATATAGCCGCGACTCAACGGTTTTGTTCATTGCCGGGATATCGCGGCGGCTTTGAGAGATCAACTGCATGCCAGACGGCAGCCAGCCGGGTTGCCAGCTCAGCTGCACTTTGTCGCCTGCCGGTAACGACAGCGACGGCGGCAGATTGGCTTTTTCCAGACCCTGCATCAGGTTCCGCACGCCTTCATCAACGGCAAAACTGATGACGCGGAACTGCTCCAGCGTCTCACCATCGCGATCGAGCAGATCGATACGCAGCGGCAGTTTGGTATCGACGTCCAGCCAAACAACGTAGCTGTAGCGCGTACCATCACGTGAAACGATGCGCACCACTTCGCACATCTGGTCAGCCATGCGTGATCGGCCAACCGGAATAAAGTCGTAGGCTGTGCCTAATCGGGGAAAATCAGCGAACATCAGCGCGGGCAGCGCATCAATAATGTGATTGCCAGGCAGCGAAAACGGGTCGAGACCCGGCTCAAAGTAGCTGATGTCGTTACCGCGCTGGATCACTTCACGGCGCGGCCCATCCATCTGCAGAAGCTGGGCGAAAACACGATTATCGATGACAGCATGGCGGTAGCGCAAAGATTCAATGCCCAGTCTTGAGACATTGATGTAGGCGAATTCGTAGTTGAGGTTCTGGCTTGCCTGCTCCATCTGCTGTAACAACGCCCCGGAGGCAGTTGTCTGCGCCGGGGCGGTAGAGGACCAAAGCAGGCTGCCTGCCAGCAGGCTAACGGCACACCAAAGCTGCTTCATTACTGCTGTTGAGTTCCTAACGACTGAGTACCGGGAACGTTCGCCTGTGCCTGCTGCGGATCGTTTTTCTCAAACTGAACCTGATCGGCATGCAGACGGCGCTGTAACTCATAATCCTGCAGCATGGCATTAACGCGGCGACGCTGCTCCTGCACCTGCTGATTAGAGCTGTTGGTATCGAAAGCATCAGATGGCACACCCAGGCTAACCGGCGACGCTTTACCCATCATCGGCAGCGTATTGAACGCTGGCGCATCCGAGGTTTCACTTGTACTGCCAGCAGGCTGGCCGTTGTAGTGCTGCACGCCCACGATCACCGCCAGTGACACACAGGCAGCCACGCCAATTTGCGTGACCTGCGCCACCCAGTTGCCGCCACGACGCCAGAAAGGCATCTTCTGCCAGCGTGCGGGCTCAGGCTGCGCTTCAGGGATCAGAGGTGCCACTTTACGCACCGGCTCGTTTTCAATGGCCGCGGCCACGCGAGCGGAGATATCAAAATGCAGCACTTCACCGACATCACCCCGTAAGGTGTCGCGGATGAGATGGTAGCTCTCCCAGCTTTTTTGTAGATCTGCATCCTTCGATAACGACGCCAGCAGCTCGTTATCTAAAGTTTCACCATCCATTAAAGCGGAAAGTTTTTCTTTCTGCATGTTTTGGTACCCTTCCAGTAGCCGTTATCACTGACGTTGGATAAGCGGTTGAACTTTATTATCAATGGCTTCTCGGGCGCGGAAGATACGCGAACGTACCGTACCGACCGGGCAATCCATGATGGCGGCGATCTCTTCGTAACTCAGACCATCCAGCTCCCGAAGGGTTATGGCCATACGCAGATCTTCAGGAAGCGCCTCAATGGTCCGAAAAACAATTTGTTTCAGTTCGTCTGACAACATTAAGTTCTCAGGGTTCGAAATTTCTTTTAATGCACCCGCACTTTCGAAATTTTCTGCGTCGATCGCATCCACATCGCTGGATGGCGGACGACGCCCCTGAGCCACCAGGTAGTTTTTTGCCGTGTTGACCGCAATGCGATACAACCACGTATAAAAGGCGCTATCGCCGCGGAATGACTCCAGGGCACGATACGCTTTAATAAAGGATTCCTGAACCACATCAGGCACATCGCCCGATGGGACATAACGTGAAACCAGGCTCGCCACTTTATGCTGGTATCGAATAACCAGTAAATTAAATGACTTTTGATCTCCTTTCTGAACCCGCTCAACGAGAACCTGATCCGTTAACTGCTCGCTCATCCGAGGTAATGTCTCCCCAAATCTCTTTTTATGCGTAAGTGAACTGCCAGCACATCTCATGTGTTGTGAGCAAGCATGCGCTTAGAGTCCCATCCTGGCCTGAAGTTCACTACGACCTGATATTTTCCGTATCGGAACCACGACATCATTGTTGTTGATTGTCTTTCAGTGTAGCGATTGCCACGCTGGCGGTGTCGTTTGCGGCACCGATAATCGCTGGCAGAGTACCTTATGACGCCGCATTTTTCACCTTTATTCCCTGAATTTTCAGAGTGTTTGGTATAAAAAACACTTACTGCTTATTTTAAGACATAACTTACTGAATTAGCGTTATTATCTCGCAGTGCTGACTGATTTCGTCATGTCACCTGTTTAAAATACTTCACATCTGCTGGCTGCGGGCCTATGCTCGGGTGAATTTTTGTTTAGTAAATTAAACATCATGACACCACAACCCGATTATCAGTGCGATGTATTAATTGTGGGCAGCGGCGCCGCCGGGCTTTCGCTGGCGCTGCGGCTTGCCCCCTATTATCAGGTGACCGTGCTCAGCAAAGCAGAGGTCAATGAGGGATCGACGCTCTACGCGCAAGGCGGTATTGCCGCCGTGTTTGATGAGACGGACAGCATTGAATCACACGCGGAGGACACGCTGATTGCGGGTGCCGGCTTGTGCGATCGTGACACCGTTAACTTTATCGCCCGCAATGCGCGCGCCTGCGTACAGTGGCTGATTGATCGTGGCGTGGCGTTTGATAAAGAGACACAACAGAACGGCGAGGCGCGTTATCACCTGACGCGCGAAGGTGGCCATAGCCATCGCCGCATTCTGCACAGCGCAGATGCGACCGGCCGCGCGGTGGAGACCACGCTGGTGAGTCAGGCCCTCAGCCACCCTAACATCCGCATTCTTGAGCGCACTAATGCGGTAGATGTGATTCTTTCCGACAAGATAGGTCTGCCCGGGCAGCGCCGCGTAATGGGCGCGTGGGTCTGGAACCGCAATCGCGAGCGAGTAGAAACCTGTGCGGCACGCGCGGTAGTGCTGGCAACCGGCGGTGCGGCCAAAGTGTATCAGTACACGACAAATCCGGATGTCGCCTCCGGAGATGGTATCGCCATGGCATGGCGTGCCGGTTGTCGGGTAGCTAATCTGGAGTTTAACCAGTTCCACCCTACCTGCCTGTTTCATCCGCAGGCGCAAAACTTTCTGCTAACCGAAGCGCTACGCGGTGAAGGCGCCTGGCTATTACGTCCTGACGGCACCCGCTTTATGCCCGATTTTGACGAGCGTGCCGAGCTGGCTCCGCGTGATATTGTGGCCCGCGCGATCGACCACGAGATGAAACGTCTGGGGGTCGATTGTATGTATCTCGATATCAGCCACCAGCCGCCCGATTTTGTGCGCGCGCACTTCCCGATGATCTATGAAAAGTTGCTGACTTTTGGCTTCGACCTCACCCGTCAGGCCATTCCGGTTGTACCGGCCGCGCACTACACCTGCGGCGGCGTGATGGTCGATCGGCATGGCTGTACCGACGTTAACGGGCTGTATGCCATCGGCGAAGTGAGTTACACCGGCCTGCACGGCGCCAACCGTATGGCGTCGAACTCACTCCTGGAGTGCCTGGTATATGGCTGGTCCGCCGCGGAAGATCTGCTGCGTCGCTTGCCAGAGACTGCTGCCCCGCAAACCCTGCCGGCCTGGGATGAAAGCCGCGTGATGATGCGGATGAGCGCGTAGTGATTCAGCACAACTGGCATGAGCTGCGGCTATTGATGTGGGATTATATGGGGATTGTTCGTACCACTAAGCGGCTGGAGCGTGCGATGCGCCGTATCACGCTGCTGCAGCAGGAGATCGACGAGTATTACGCCCATTTCCGGCTCTCCAGCCCTCTGCTCGAATTGCGCAATCTGGTGCAGGTTGCGGAGCTGATGGTGCGTTGTGCGCTGGCGCGCAAAGAGAGTCGCGGATTACATTTCACCCGCGACTATCCGATGTGCCTGCCTGATGCGCTGCCGACCATCCTGCAGCCGAACGTTAGCGGAACAGATAGAACTCTTTCACCAGACTGAGCCAGTCCGCTGAGTAGCTCTTATCCTCATCGCGAATGGCCAGCCGCTCCTGCACTGTCTCACCGGCAGCGGGCGAAAGCCCTAACACCAGACGGTTTGGCGGACGTTGCGCATAAGGTGCCACATCATAGCGGTAACGCAGATGCCAGCCTTCCGCTCTGGCCAGCGTAATCAGCGCCTCGCCGGCCTCCGCCGGCAGTACAACGCAAAACAGCCCGTCCTCTTCAAGAAGCTGGGCCGCACAGCGCAGCAGCGTTGGGTGATCCAGCGTGGAGGTGCTGCGCGCAGTATCGCGCTCCGGACTGCCGGATGCCGTGCCTGGCGTAAAGAAAGGCGGATTGCTGACGATCAGTGAATAGCGCTTTTCGCTCTGTTCGCTCCAGCTGACAATATCCTGATGATGCACCCTGATGCGCCCGGCCCAGGGTGAAGCCAGAACGTTCTCCTGCGCCTGCGCTGCCGCGCTGCCCTCCAGCTCAACGGCATCAATGGTGACCGCATCCGGCGTGCGCTGCGCCAGCATTAGCGCAATCAGCCCGCTGCCGCTGCCAATATCCAGAATACGGCGCACGCCGGCGATCGGAGCCCAGGCCCCCAATAGCACACCGTCCGTGCCCACTTTCATCGCACAGCGGTCGTGCGCGACAAAAAATTGCTTAAACGTAAAACCATCTTTTCTTAACATCGTCCGCGCTGGCGGTTGTGGCTGAGGCATGCTGTACGACCATTGAATTTATTACTGCCGGAAGTGTAACGTGGTCACGACGTGAATTCACCTTCGCCTGTTGTACACAAACAGATGAAGATTGTGGCTGAACTGTCTATAATCAGCGCCCCAAACTGAGGTAGACCATGACCGTAACCACATTCTCCGAACTCGAACTCGACGAAAGCCTGCTCACTGCTCTGCAGGAGAAAGGCTTCACGCGCCCGACAGCCATCCAGGCTGCGGCCATTCCTGCCGCACTGGAAGGACGCGACGTTCTGGGTTCGGCTCCAACCGGAACGGGGAAAACGGCAGCCTATTTGCTGCCTGTTTTACAGCACCTGCTCGATTTCCCGCGTAAAAAATCCGGCCCGCCGCGCATTCTGATTGTTACCCCAACCCGTGAGCTGGCGATGCAGGTAGCAGACCACGCGCGCGAACTGGCGAAACATACGCATCTGGATATCGCGACCATCACCGGCGGCGTGGCGTATATGAACCATGCCGAAGTGTTCAGCGAAAATCAGGATATCGTGGTGGCAACCACCGGCCGTCTGCTGCAGTACATCAAAGAAGAGAACTTTGACTGTCGCGCGGTGGAAACCCTGATCCTTGATGAAGCTGACCGAATGCTCGACATGGGCTTCGCCCAGGATATCGAAACCATTGCGGGCGAAACCCGCTGGCGCAAACAGACTCTGCTGTTCTCCGCCACGCTGGAAGGCGACAACATCAAGAACTTCGCCGAGCGCCTGCTGAACGATCCGGTGGCGGTCGAAGCTGAACCGAGCAATACCGAGCGTAAGAAGATTCAGCAGTGGTACTACCGCGCCGATGATCTTGAGCACAAAACCAAGCTGCTGATCCACCTGTTGAAGCAGCCGGAAGTGAAGCGCGCCATCGTGTTTGTACGTAAACGTGAGCGCCTGCATGAGCTGGTCACCTGGATGCACGAAGCGGGAGTGCGCAGCAGCTATCTCGAGGGCGAGATGGTGCAGGCGAACCGCAACGAGGCGATCAAACGCCTGACCGAAGGCCGCGTCAACGTGCTGGTGGCGACCGATGTCGCGGCACGTGGTATTGATGTTGATGACGTCACGCACGTGATCAACTTCGACCTGCCGCGCACGGCGGATGTTTATCTGCACCGTATCGGCCGTACCGGCCGTGCAGGACGTAAAGGCACGGCGATCTCTCTGGTAGAAGCGCATGACCATACGCTGCTGGGGAAGATTGGCCGTTACGTTGACGAGTCGCTGAAAGCGCGCGTTATCGATGAGTTGCGTCCGACCACGCGTGCGCCGGGGCCAAAAGTGACCGGTAAACCGTCGAAAAAAGTGCTTGCGAAGCGTAAAGAGAATAAAGCCAAAGAAGACGATAAGCCGCGTGTGAAGAAGCGCCATCGCGACACGAAAAATATCGGTAAACGCCGCAAACCAAGCGGTGCCGAAACGCCGGATTCTGGTGCAGAATAAAACAGCAGCGCTGACATTAAATCGCCTCTTCTGAGGCGATTTTTTTGCGTTTGAGCCTGATAAATAGCGGTTTTACGCTGCGTTAAACGGCAAAGGCTCGCTTCTTATATTAATAAACAAAAAAAGCCGCGCTGATAAGCATCGATGCGGCCTGGCTTGCTGTGTGCTTTTTCGTCTGCCGATCGATTACAGGCTTTCAGTAAAAGTACGGGTAATTACATCACGCTGCTGTTCTGGCGTCAGCGCATTGAAGCGCACTGCATAACCAGAAACGCGGATGGTCAACTGCGGATATTTTTCCGGATGATTTACGGCATCCTCCAGCGTTTCACGACTCAGTACGTTGACGTTCAGATGCTGACCGCCTTCAATGCGCACCTGCGGTTTCTGCTCCAGGGGGATTTCGCGGTAAGCAATCTCGCCCAGGTCACTGATTGCAACAACCTGATCTTCCGTGAAATCACCCTTTGCACACAGGCAGCGGGCTTCGGCTTTCTCACTGTCCAGCAGCCAGAATGAGTTCAGCAGCTGCGGGTTGTGTGCCTGCGTAATTTGAATACCGGTAATCATAGAGGCCTCCAGGGCTTGGCGCTGTAGTAACAACACAGCGCGGATCGTAAGGAATGTGACGCTCTGGTATAACACTGCTCCTTACCGGGAGTGTTGACCTGTATCAATTTTGTCCGGCTTGCATAGCGTCACATCAATCAACCCATTGATTTTATACATATTATTGATTTAAATTTCTTTGTATTTTTTCAAATTATTTTTACCCTTCTGCTGCCGCGTGTGAAAGGCTAAGCTAAGTGCATTACTTTGCAGGGAGTTAACAATGGCTGAGAAGCTGACCTGGCACGATGTGCTGGCTGAAGAGAAAGAGAAACCGTACTTCAAGGATACGCTGAAAGCGGTTGCGAACGAGCGCGCGGCCGGCGTTACCGTCTATCCGCCGCAGAAAGATGTGTTTAACGCTTTCCGTCTGACAGAGTTAGGCGATATCAAAGTGGTCATCCTGGGGCAGGATCCCTACCACGGCCCCAGGCAGGCGCACGGGCTGGCCTTCTCGGTTCTGCCTGGCGTGGCGATTCCGCCGTCGCTTCTGAATATGTATAAAGAGCTGGAGCAGGACATTCCAGGCTTTCAGCGTCCGCAGCATGGCTTCCTGGAGAGCTGGCAACCCAGGGCGTACTGCTGTTGAATACCGTGCTGACCGTTGAAGCGGGCAAAGCACATTCACATGCGCGCTTCGGCTGGGAGACCTTTACCGACAATGTGATCAGTGCGATTAACAGCCATCGTGAAGGGGTCATTTTCCTGCTATGGGGGTCGCACGCGCAGAAAAAGGGCAGCATTATCGATGCACAACGCCATCATGTGTTAAAAGCGCCGCACCCTTCTCCACTCTCGGCACATCGGGGATTCTTTGGCTGTAAACACTTCTCACAGGCGAACGCGCTATTGAGCCAGGCAGGTGAGACACCGATTGACTGGACGCCGGTGTTACCTTAAAACAAAAACGGCCGCACGAGGCGGCCGCTTTTACGCTGCAAAGGCTTAGCCTTTGGCTTTGGATACGGCAACCATCGCCGGGCGCAGCAGACGACCGTTAAGGGTATAACCGCGCTGCATCACCATCAGTACATGGTTAGGCGCCACCTCTTCAGACTCCACCATCGACATGGCCTGATGCACATCCGGATTAAATGGCACGTGGGTTTCGCCCACGACTTCTACGCCAAACTTGCGCACAGCGCCCAGCAGTGACTTCAGCGTCAGCTCGATGCCTTCAATCATTGAAGCCAGTTCGCTGTTCTCTTTGTCCGCCACTTCCAGCGCGCGTTCAAGGCTATCGATAACCGGCAGCAGCTCGTTCGCGAACTTCTCCAGCGCAAATTTGTGCGCTTTTTCTACGTCCATTTCAGCACGGCGACGGATGTTCTCAATCTCCGCCTGAGCGCGCAGCTGTGCCTCACGCACGCCGCCCTGCGACTGGGCTAATTCAGCTTCCAGTTGCGCGATACGCTCATCACGCGGGTCCACCTCAGTTGCTGTCTCCGCGTCCGGTTGCTGTTGTTCCTGCTGAATTTCGTCTGAGACTTGCTCGTTTGGGGTGTTCTGTTCTTTACTACTCATGAATTTCTCCGCGTTTTGCACATTCATCTCGCTGGTTGGCTTATTATGGGGATCAGTTTGACGGTTTCAAGTGAACCCATCACATTGCCTGGCCGTTTTGGCTTATGAGGAACACCCGCTAAATGAACAAACACTTTAACTGCATTGGGATTGTAGGGCATCCGCGTCATCCTACTGCGTTAACCACCCATGAGATGCTCTGGCGCTGGCTAACGGCAAAAGGCTATGAGGTGATTGTCGAGCAGCAAATCGCGCGCGAACTGAACCTGAATGATGTGCGTACCGGCAGCCTGGCTGAAATTGGTCAGTATGCTGATTTGGCCGTTGTGGTTGGCGGCGATGGCAACATGCTGGGCGCGGCGCGGGTACTGGCGCGCTATGACATCAAAGTCATCGGGATTAACCGCGGCAACCTTGGCTTCCTTACCGATCTCGATCCGGACAACGCCCAGCAGCAGCTGGATGATGTCTTGCAGGGCGACTACTTTGTTGAAAGTCGTTTTCTGCTTGAAGCGCAGGTTTGCAAAGAGGATTGTTCACCGCGGATTGGCTCTGCCATAAATGAAGTGGTACTGCATCCGGGCAAAGTCGCGCACATGATTGAGTTCGAGGTGTATATCGATGAGGTGTTCGCCTTCTCGCAGCGCTCCGATGGGTTGATTATCTCGACGCCAACCGGTTCGACGGCGTACTCCCTCTCCGCGGGCGGCCCGATTCTGACGCCATCACTGGATGCCATTGCGCTGGTGCCGATGTTCCCGCATACGCTCTCGGCACGCCCGCTGGTGATTAATAGCAGCAGCACTATTCGCCTGCGTTTCTCCTCGCTGCGCAGTGACCTGGAGATCAGCTGCGATAGCCAGATCGCGCTCCCGATTCAGGAAGGAGAAGATGTGCTGATTCGCCGCAGCGCCAATCGGCTTACCCTGATTCACCCTAAAAATTATAACTATTTTAATACGTTAAGCTCTAAACTCGGCTGGTCTAAAAAATTGTTCTGAAAATCGGGGCTGGCTACTTTACTGGATAAAAAACCAGTTTATACTGTATGAAAAACCATATCTGTTTTTACATACAGGTGATTTATGCTGGCACAACTGACCATCAGTAATTTTGCTATCGTTCGTGAACTGGAGATCGATTTTCATCGCGGTATGACAGCGATTACGGGCGAAACCGGCGCGGGTAAATCCATTGCCATTGATGCGCTGGGCCTGTGCCTCGGCGGCCGTGCAGAAGCAGATATGGTGCGTCAGGGAGCCAGCCGTGCGGATATCTGCGCGCGCTTTCAGCTGAAAGCCTCACCCTCTGCGCAGGCGTGGCTGGTGGAGAATCAGCTGGATGATGGTAACGAGTGCCTGTTACGCCGCGTTATCAGCGCTGATGGTCGCTCACGCGGCTTTATCAATGGCACATCAGTGCCGCTGTCGCAACTGCGCGAGCTGGGCCAGTTGCTGATCCAGATCCACGGCCAGCACGCGCATCAACTCCTGCTGAAATCCGATCACCAGAAACATCTGCTGGATGCCTATGCGGCGCACGACACGCTGCTGGCTGAAATGCGCCAGCACTATCAGCGCTGGCATCAAAGCTGCCGGGCGCTGGCCCAGCATCAGCAACTATCACAGGAGCGTGAAGCGCGTCGTGAGCTGCTGCAGTATCAACTGAAAGAGCTCAATGAATTTGCCCCGCAGCCGGGTGAGTTTGAGCAAATCGATGAAGAGTACAAACGTTTAGCGAACAGTGGCCAGCTGCTCTCTACCAGTCAGCAGGCGCTGCAGATCCTTGCCGATAGCGACGACACCAACCTGCAAAGCCTGCTGTATAGCGCGCGTAATATGCTGGGTGAACTGGTCACGCTGGATGACAAAGTGAGCGGCGTCTTTAATCTGCTGGAAGAGGCCGCTATCCAGCTCAGCGAAGCCAGTGATGAACTGCGCCACTACTGCGAGCGTCTCGATCTCGATCCCAACCGCATGTACGAACTGGAGCAGCGTCTCTCACGTCAGATTGCGCTGGCGCGTAAGCACCATGTCTCTCCGGAAACGCTGCCGGTGCTGTATCAGCAGCTGCTTGATGAAGCGGAGCAGCTGTCACAGCAGGAAAGCGATCAGGAGGCCTTGCAGAGCGATGTGGTCGCGCACCATCAGGCAGCCTTGGCCAGCGCGGCTACGCTGCATCGGCATCGTGAACAGGCCGCACAGGAGCTGAGCCATCTGATTACGCAAAGCATGCGTACGCTGGCGATGCCGCACGGCCAGCTTGCTATCGTGCTGGAGTTCAATCCTGATCAATTGACGGCGGAAGGCGCCACCCGAATTGATTTCCGCGTCACTACAAACCCCGGACAACCGCTGCAGCCGCTTGGCAAAGTGGCCTCGGGTGGTGAGCTGTCGCGTATCGCACTGGCGATTCAGGTGATCACCGCACAGAAAATGGAAACACCGGCGATGATTTTCGATGAAGTCGATGTCGGTATCAGCGGACCCACCGCCGCCGTGGTGGGCAAAATGCTGCGCCAGCTTGGCGAATCAACCCAGGTGATGTGCGTTACGCATCTGCCACAGGTGGCTGGTTGTGGTCACCAGCACTTCTACGTCAGTAAAGAGACCGATGGTGCAATGACAGAAACACATATGCAGCCGCTGGATAAACGCGCCCGACTGCAGGAGCTGGCCCGCCTGCTGGGCGGCAGTGAGGTCACGCGTAATACGCTGGCGAACGCAAAAGAACTTTTAGCAGCCTGAGAACGCACTTTTTTCCGGCCTGGTGGTCATATGCTTGCTCTGTAGAGGTTTCCAATAGGTCAAAGGTTTATTATCATCGGCAGCTATATCGCCATAATAAAGCCTGCCGTATGCAGAGTTCAGAATTTGATGGCAACAAAACTGCCTGTTGAAGGCGTTTGGCCCCAGAAAAGGAATGTAGAGATGCGCTGTAAAACGCTGACTGCCGCGGCAGTGGTAATGTTGATGATGACCGCCGGATGTTCCACCCTTGAGCGCGTTGTGTATCGTCCGGATATCAATCAGGGAAATTACCTGGTCGCCAATGATGTTTCGAAAATTCACACCGGCATGACGCAGCAGCAGGTTGCTTATACGCTCGGCACGCCGATGATGCACGATCCATTCGGCAGCAACGTCTGGTACTACGTGTTCCGTCAGGAGCCAGGTCATGAGCGCGTGAAACAGCAGACGCTAACGCTGACCTTCGATAGCAATGGTACGCTGACCAACATCGATAACAAACCGCGCCTTACCGGTAGTGAAGGCTAAGTTCCCGGCATTAAAAAAGGCGCACAGGCGCCTTTTTTATTTCATGCTGTTATGCACTTACTTGTTTGCTGCTGAGCGCTCGGCACGCTGCCGACGCATCTCTTTTGGATCGGCAATCAGCGGACGATAAATCTCAACCCGATCGCCGTCAGCCACCACGTCGCCAAGTTTTACCGGGCGGCTAAAAATCCCCACCTTATTGCTTTGCAGGTCGATATCTTTGCGTAACGACAGCAGACCAGAGGCTTGAATCGCCTGCTCTACCGTCGCGCCCTCTTCCAGCTTTACCGCCAGCAGATACTGCTTATCAGGTAATGCATACACTACCTCGACATGAATATCAGCCACGGTAAACCTCTTTGGCACGCTGGGTGAATGCCTGCACCATGCTGTTTGCCAGCTCTTTAAAGATGCGGCCAAACGCCATCTCTACCAGCATATTGGTAAATTCAAAATCGAGACTCAGCTCAACTTTGCAGGCGTCGTCACCCAGGGAGACGAAGTTCCAGCCGCCGGTCAGCTTGCGAAAAGGTCCATCAACCAACTGCATATGAATGCTTTGGTTATCGGTTAACGTATTCCGCGTAGTGAAAGTTTTACTGATGCCCGCTTTCGAGACATCGACCGCTGCCGTCATTTGATTTCCGCTGTTATCCAGCACGCGACTGCCGGTACAGCCGGGAAGAAATTCAGGATAAGCATCTACATCATTCACGAGCCGGTACATCTGCTCAGCGCTGTAAGGGACCAACGCTGAACGACTAATCTGGGCCATAATGGTTCCTGTTCGTCACAAAACCGTTGAATTATACCATTTTAAGCCATTAAACAAAAATTCACGGCTTTGCCAGCTGTGCTAAAATAGTGTGTTTTTTACCGCCCCGCAGGACAGGGGATGCGCCCATAAACTGAGTGATGTAGACTACGCCGTACTATGACAAAGAAAAAAGCTCACAAACCCGGTTCAGCCACTATTGCCCTCAATAAACGCGCCCGCCACGAATACTTCATTGAAGAGGAGTTCGAAGCGGGGTTGTCGTTACAAGGATGGGAAGTCAAATCACTCCGCGCCGGTAAAGCCAACATCAGCGATAGCTATATTCTGCTGCGCGATGGCGAAGCTACCTGTTCGGTTCCACTTTTCAGCCGCTGGCTGTCGCCTCCACGCATGTGGTGTGCGATCCCACGCGCAACCGCAAACTGCTGCTAAATCAGCGTGAACTCGATTCACTCTACGGCCGCGTTAACCGCGAAGGCTTTACCGTTGTGGCGCTTTCGCTCTACTGGAAAAATGCCTGGGCCAAACTGAAGATTGGTGTGGCGCGCGGTAAGAAAGAGCACGACAAGCGTGACGACGTTAAAGAACGCGAATGGAAGATGGATAAAGCACGCATTATGAAGAATTCAAAGCGTTAGCACTGGATTCGGCAGTCATCTTTCTGTAGTATTGTAGTTTCTTGGGGCTGATTCTGGACTCGACGGGATTGTGAAGCCTTAGGAGCATGCCGAGGGGCGGTTTGCCTCGTAAAAAGCCGCAAAAAAATAGTCGCAAACGACGAAAACTACGCTTTAGCAGCTTAATAACCTGCTTTGAAGCCCTCTCTCCCTAGCTTCCGCTCTTAAGACGGGGATCAAGAGAGGTCAAACCCAAAAGAGATCGTGTGGATGCCCTGCCTGGGGTTGAAGCATTAAATCTAATCAGGCTAGTCTGTCAGTGGCGTGTCTGTCCGCAGCTGCCAGGCGAATGTAAAGACTGACTAAGCATGTAGTGCCGACGGTGTAGTAATTTCGGACGCGGGTTCAACTCCCGCCAGCTCCACCAAAATTCTTCAAAGATGGTTCCAGAGCCATCCGTAGAAGTCCTGAAAGCCCGCACGGCACAAGCCCTGCGGGCTTTTTTGTGTCTGTAACCGTCCGATACGATCCGCCTGAATCCACAGATAATTGGTACACGAATTGGTACACGTTATAATGTGCATCAAAAACGTGTACCAATTATGGACGGAAACCAGTCATGGCGCGGATGACACGCCCACTCACCAATAACGAAATCCTCAAAGCTAAGCCTCAAGAGAAAGACTTCACACTACATGATGGCGACGGCCTTTTCCTGCTCGTCAAAACATCAGGTAAGAAGCTGTGGCGTTTTCGCTATCAGCGGCCAAATAGCAGCAGCCGCACAAATCTTAGCCTTGGCTCTTACCCTGCCCTGACGCTCGCTGTTGCACGCCAGATGCGTGACCAATATTTGTCGCTGCTTGCGCAAGGGATCGACCCGCAAAAACAGCAAGAGGAAGTATCAGAGCAACGACAAATTGAGCTGGATAGCATTTTCTCAGTTGTGGCTGGGAGATGGTTTCAGCTCAAAAGCAAAAGCGTCACCGAGGATTATGCGAAGGATATTTGGCGTTCGCTGGAAAAAGATGTCTTTACCGCTATTGGTGAAATTCCTGTCCAACTACTTAAAGCTAGAACGATAGTAGAATCGCTTGAGCCTATCAAAGCGCGCGGAGCGCTTGAGACAGTTCGCCGTCTTGTTCAGCGTATTAACGAGATCATGATTTATGCGGTCAACACCGGGTTGATTGATGCTAACCCTGCTTCAGGTGTTGGGATGGCTTTTGAAAAACCCAAAAAGCAAAACATGCCGACATTACGACCGGAAGAACTGCCAAAGCTAATGCGTTCATTAGTGATGTCCAATCTCTCAATAGCTACCCGATGTTTAATAGAGTGGCAACTACTCACCCTGGTTAGACCTTCAGAAGCCTCGGGAACAGAGTGGGCAGAAATCGACTTGGATTCGAAACTTTGGGTTATTCCAGCAGAACGCATGAAGGCCAAGCGCGAACATATCGTTCCGTTATCGAAACAAGCTCTAGAGATTCTTGAGGTCATGCGTCCTCTCAGCGCCAACCGACAATATGTATTTCCAAGCCGAAACGACCCTAGACAACCAATGAATAGCCAAACAGCAAATGCTGCTATAAAACGGATAGGATATGGAGGGAAACTTGTTGCTCATGGTTTGAGATCTATAGCTAGTACAGCAATGAATGAAGCTGGTTTTAATCCTGATGTGATTGAAGCATCGCTTGCCCATAGTGATAAAAATGAAGTTAGAAAAGCTTATAATCGCTCTACATACTTAAGTCAAAGAACCGAACTAATGAATTGGTGGGGTTTACAAGTCAAAAAGCATTGATAATTGGGCAGCCATGATGGCTGCCTTTTGGTTCATAGAATATAAACACCTATTATGTTCCGATAAAATATTGAAGCCCCTTCCCCCCTGATTATAACTTCCATTGTATGTAAACCTCTAAAAGAGGTTGCCTCCGGAACGATTAATGTTTGGAACCCGAGATGACTTTCAAGATAAACACGATCAGCCCCATTTTGTTTTTGAAGCAAACCGTTTGTTAAGCTTACATTCAAGTCTTCTGCCAAGTCATCGCCTGCTTCTTTACCATGATTTCTTTTACAGAAAGTTATGTTTAATTTTTCAATTCCGGGGAATATTTTCAGTTTAAACTTTATAAGCTTGTGCTTAGATAAGAAAACTGAAAGTGATTTATATTCAACTTCAACTTCATTATTAATGGTGAAGCATTGAAATGAAAAATGATTAGGGTACAACACTGATGACGCCATCTTCTTATCATTCAATTTAAATGGCAATAGATCTTGATATGCATTCATGTCAAGAAGCTTTATTCTTCTATCTATTGACTTGCCATTTCCATCTGTTATGTTTGGTTCAATATACCTCATTATTTCGCCAGATCTTAATTTGTATTTTGTATATTCATTCGGGAAATCGACATAATCTAAAATACCTTGGCCTAACATAGCTGTATTTTTGTCAGCAAGTTGTTGAAGTTTAGCAGTCATATCGACTGGCAATCCTAATGCAGTTACTTCGCAAGACTCCCCTAATCCAAAATTGCCCCATATAACTTCATTTTCCGAACCGTAGTCCAAACCAATCCTAACGCCTAAATCAATATCTGTACCTAAATCATCATTAAGAGAAGGAAATATATAATCCGTAAGTATAAGCCTTAATGTTGATGCCGCATTAATTGCATCAGCAATAGCATTTTCCTTTAAAACATCTGAGCGTCCAAAAAAAGCCATTAGTGCATCACCCATCAACCTATGGGGATACCCATCTAGCGCCCTTACTATATCAATGCATGCTTGTAATATTCTATTCTTGACTATATAGGCTTGCTCTAGAGGCAATAGTAGAGATAGCCTTGAACTTTTTCTAATATCAATAAACATTGTTACTACATATTGACTGTGAGTAGTATTCAAACCGTTCAGCATTGCTAATTCCGGGTGAGTACCGATCCTATGTTCATTCACCCCTGCCTTGCTGAAATATGGCCTTATTTCATTTTGATATTCATATTCAATAAAATTACTGGGACTTGTTGAAAAAGACTCTGAAATTTCAACACTGTCATATCTATATGATTCCATGCCGAAATCAGGCCTACTATCCATTGACATAGATTTTCTTATTGCAGTACTTTTAATACCTTTGAAATTTTTCTCTGTAATAGCTTTCAGGCTCATGCGAAAACTCCATTAATGTAGTCAATAAACTTCAAAATAACCAGAATAATGATAACGACAAACGCAAACTTGGACCAACCAACTGCTGATGAAAAATGATTGAATTTAACCTTTGCAATATTTGATAGAATGTAGCTTTGTTCGCACATGTCAATTAGAATTTCATCTTCCGAAACGGATTTAAATTTATTATAATACTCTTTGTAATCACTATTTCTTGATATATATACGAATGAAATATTTGAAAGTGCATTAGCATCCTCTAAAGTACTTGTCCTCATATCTGGCACTATGCTTTTCAAAGAGTATGAAATCGATAACAGTATCGATGATGAAATTAAAAAAATAAAAACAAAAAAAACAAGGCTATAAGCATCACTCTTACCAAACAGATTAGAAAACTCACTTATCTTATTGGTGAAAATCGTCGCTAACGCTCCATTTGCAGCAAGGAGTAGTGCAGCCTTATTATTAGTTGTTGAAATATACCCATCCGTCCTTTTAATCACATCAAACTGCAATTTAATTCTTTCTTTATTCTTTTCAATATCCATACACCCTCTCACGAGTTCTTTAAAACAAAAACATAAATCAACCCTAAAAACAATATACAAACACCAACCCACCACTCATTTCATAATTCAATTCAATTCAATTAGAATATTTTTTCACTTAATTTTCTTTATTATTAAACTTGCCATTCAAATCCGCAAAAAGCGCCTAGCCCTATTAAAAAATAATTAAAATTATCATTTATTTATTCACGCATGAATTTAATGCATTTTTTATCTAAATTAACACATTGATTTGGCTGCTAAAGCTAGCAGGAAAGCTAAGCTCTACATGAGATCATGTTTGATTGGTATGTAGTTCAACAGTACTACATATACTCGCAAATAATAAGTAAATCTTTAGTTTTTAGTCAAAAATGTTGAGGTATTCACAATATCATCAGCAGATATTGTTAGTGCCAAACCCTCTAATTGCTGCAAAGCTCATAACACTTGAAATTCCTGCGGTTTGATCATTCATTATATGCTGGCGCGCAATGCTATCCCCGCCACGCCTGCCCGCTTTATGCATCACTTTTCATGCAGATGCATAATGCGGTCAAAGCCGCGCCCGGTATGGCCTGAACGGTGGAGAGCGATGCATAGTTTTGCATGCAGATCCATGCATGCTATACATGCACGGCTCTTTACAAAGCGGCTGGCCAGAAAAAGGGCTTCAAAAAGGTAAAGGACAGGCACACAAAAGCCGCTGGTCAGGCAGCGGCGGTGTGGGTTAATGAACCTGCCGGAATGCAGAACCATAACGTCCCAGCGTTTGACGTTCTCTTGCCGGTTCCGGTGGTACTTCCGGTACGTTTTCCGGCTGTGGCGGTGCGGTAATCACCTTTGTAATGCTCTCATTCGTCTTGAAAGTACAGGAGCAGTCCAGGTTAGTGCACTGGTGATAACGCTCTTTCACCTGTTCGGACATATATCGGCTCGATTTGGTATGTGCTGCGCTTTTGCAGTATGGACAGTGCATCATTTCTGGCTGCCCTCCTGAAGCTTTGCACGCTGCGCCCGGATTGATTCCGCCAGCTTCTGGCGGCGCATAGGATGGCGGTAAAGCTCCATATCAATACCCGTTAACGGCGGGCGATACAGACCAATATTTTCCAGCAGCGGTGCCTCATTTAGTATGCTGTCTGGCAGAGCAGCAGCCGCCCGCGTCAGCGCTTCACCAACCAGATAAGCCACGTCATTAATACTATCGCGGTCGTCTCCGGCAAACGTCGGGGAAAGTTCTTCACGACGGAGACGCAGCTTAATAGCCCACAGCAGCGACGGACTTACGTTACGCAGGGCTGACTGCCAGTGTGCATCCGCGAACCCGGTAAACGCCTCCCGGTGTGATTCCACGTACTCTTTACCACTGCCGCAGCATTTCAGCATCGCCTCCTGCTTATCCAGCGACAGCTCTTTGAGCAGTCCGCCAAACTCATCGGCCAGTTCCCGACTGGCGATGCGCTGAGAATGTTCGGCGCGCAGCTCGTCAGTGAGATTGCCTCGCAGGCTGCGGAAGCTCTTGCGCCAGTTGCTCTCAGCTTCTTTCCCTGCCTCGATGGCCGCCTGCTGCTCTTTTTCACAGCGGGCAATATCGGCGCAGATGCCGTTATAGGCTTTCATCCTTTCGGTATGTTCAGCGCGGGCTTTCTCGAAGCGTTCCAGTGATGCAGGTTTCTGTTCCGGGGTGGTCATGGTGGTCTCTCATCGTTTGTAAAGGATGAGGCCATTCTGTCGTGTACCACAGGACAGCGCATTTCATTACTTTCCGCCTGTAGATGAGCAGACAAGGGAACAACCGGTGCGAGACAGCCCCTTAAGAGATTATATTTCTTATATAACTGTTCACTAGTATTCACTGAGACAAAAAAGATAATAAATACAGTAATTAAGGTTGTGAACACTTTAAAATTAAGTCTTCACTTAGTATTCACCCGTATTCACGCAACTCCAGACAACAGCTTTTTTCTGGCGAGCCTTTTTCAGCGTTTAATCCTATCAATAACATCCTTTTGATTGCCTTAAACTTGCAAATGGCAAATGTTTGCAGTTCATTGCAATTTAATGGCAAACGATGGTTAAAAAATAATCATGCGTACTTATCTCAGCAAGCCGGACACTTGTTTACTTACCGAAAAATATTCTCAAAATAGGGGGTTACCTAAAGACACCACCGGAACCGGGCAGCACCGGCCGGACTCATAATGAGGTAACACCATGCACGCAGTTTCATCCCTACCAGCCCCTGCCGTTCCCGTAATGCGCGATGTTGTTTACCCGCGCGACCGCTTCATGCGCCTGCCGGAAGTCATCAGCACCTGTGGCCTGTCACGCTCAACCATTTACGACTTAATCAGTCGTGAGCAGTTCCCGTCGCAGATTTCCCTCAGCGGTAAAAATGTTGCCTGGCTGGCGTCAGAGATTGACGGCTGGATGCAAGCCCGCATCGCACAACGTGCCGGAGGTACAGCATGATTACGCTGGATATCAGCACGAGAACCTGTCCGCTCACCCGCGAAGAGGCCACTTATGTCGCAGAAATCCTGACTTCAGCCGTCAGCGGCAAACCCGCTGCCGCACCAGCCTTTACCGGTGGGATCCACGGCCATATTTCCGTGCTGAGTCAAAAAACGAAGCCTGCCTGGCAGAAAGCAAAGAAAGGGGACGGGGAGTTCCGATCAAATCCGCCGCAATCCGATCACGTCCTGACCGGTTGCTGAGGAAAACACCCCGATGTGTAAAAAAAGGCTTTTCTCTGGCGAGCGCCCGTTATACAGTTTTCGTGCTGCCGCAAAATCGGCAGCCGGGCGTGAGAACCCGAGCAAAACAAAGGCGACACAACACGCGCTAGGCGTGTTTTTTTGTGTCATCGCCTCAGTGCACCCATTATCCGGGCAACGGTTCTTTCGCCGTTGCGCCATCTGCGTAATGGTGGCCCGGGCGGGGCAGCCTTCGGGCTGGCCGGTTTCCTTTGTTGCCGGTTTCTCACCCCCGTCCGGGCTACCACCCAAGCGTGAGAACTTCTGTGGTAGCTCTTTTCAGCTAACAAAGGAGTTATTCATCATGGCAGTGATCTTCTGCACGTCTCGTTCCGAATTCACCTTTATTTTTGCCGCCATACGCCGCACCGATGCAGCCGCACGTCCCTGCATGCTGCGTACCGTGGCCGGCGATGAGCGAAGCGCCCGCGCCAGCCTCGCCCGCGATTACGTCCTGTCCTTTGCCGGCCGTCTACCGGTTAAGGCGGTGGCCGCATGAACACGCTCACAAAGCGCCTGAATAACAGTGAGACCTATCCCATTCCCCACGCTGACTATCTGGGCCTGCTCCACGCGCATGCGGTCGGCGTGACCGTGCTTGATATGTTCGACTCGGTGAACGGTATGAGCGCACGAGGCTGCGTGCCGGACGGCGCGGCGCTGGCCTCGGTCGTCGCCCTGCTCACCGACCAACTCGGTAAAGTCGTTGAAACCTGTGAATCCCGCATGTTAGCCACGGAGGCCCGCCATGATGACCGTTAATCACTCATGCCTGCCCGTTGAGGTACGCACTGCCGTTTACCGCCGCGCGCTGGCGCAGGGTTATCTCAACGCCTGCACAACGCTGGGCATCACCGTTTCGGCAACGCTCGACGAACTACAGATGACCATCGCGCTCGAACTGGAAGGATTTTACGTGCGTCGCCACGGCCCGGACGCAGGCATGGAGATGGCCTGCACGATGCTGGGCGATATGGTTGAGCCGGACCTGCTGACCGCACCGCCGCGGCTGACGCAGCTCGGCGTCACCATGATGGATGAACTTTTCCGCAGCCAGCTTGCGGCCGCCAGCCGCATCATGCTGCACTGAGGGAGAAAATGCAGATGAAACATATCGTCTCTGACACCGTTAAGGCGGCCACCGGATTCTGGCCGCAGCTTCTGCCTGCCCTCGGTATTAGCGTGCTCGCCGGGGGGCGACACGGTGCCTGCCCGGCGTGCGGCGGTAAAGACCGCTTCCGCTTCGACAATCAGGACGGGCGCGGAACGTGGCTGTGTAACCAGTGCGGGGCCGGTGACGGCCTTAACCTTGTGGAAAAGGCGCTCAGTATCAGCGCTAAAGAGGCCGCCATGAAGGTGGCCGGAATGCTCGGCACGCTGCCGGAGTCAGCCCCGGTTATGCATGATGAAGCCGCAGAAAAAAGCCGCACGCAGGCAGACGCCGCCGCACGGGCGCAGGCACTTATAGCCGCTGCCGTCAGCCGCACGGACAACGCCTACCTTTCAGCGAAAGGGCTACACGGCACGCAGGCGCTCACACTTGGGGAGGCGCTGCGCTGTGGTGGTGTCAGCTTTGCCGCCGGGGATGTGCTTATCCCGCTGACCGGCGAGGACGGTACCGCCATTAACGTGCAGCTCATCAGCGCCGCAGGCGACAAGCGCACCCTGCCCGGCGGACAGGTGAAAGGCACATACTGGCTGGCCGGTGAGCCGGATGGCAAAACGCTGTGGCTCACTGAAGGATACGCAACCGGCCTGACCGTGCACCGGCTGACCGGGCAGGCGGTTTACGTGGCGCTGAGCGCCAACAACCTGCCCTCACTGGCAAAGCGGCTGCGTGAGTCATACCCCGGCGCGCTGATGATGATTGCCGCTGACCGCGACAACAACGGCACCGGCCAGTTAAAGGCAGAGGAAGCGGCGAAAGCCTGTGGCGGTAAAGCCGCCCTGCCGCCGGTTGCGGGTGACTGGAACGACGTATGGCAGATGCAGGGTGATATCGCCACGCAGGCGCAGCTCAACGGCTTCACGCAGCCGCAGCCTTTCAGCCCGTTTGAATCCGTCAGCGAGGCTGACCTGAAAGCAATGAGCGCCAGCCAGAAAGCTGAGCTGCTGGTCGCCCATTACGGAGAGGCGCTGGCCGTGCCGCCGGTCGGGGAGGAAATCTGCCGCTATGAGAACGGCGCATGGCAGGTGATGGAGGCGAAGACACTGCGCCGGGAAATCGCCGCGCTGTTTCAGAAAGTACGCGCACCGTTCTCGGCCGCCGGTATCGGCAGCGTGCTGGACACGCTCAAGCTGATGGTGCCGCAGATGGGTAAACCGTCCCGCCGCCTGATTGGTTTCCGTAACGGCGTGTATGACACCACGACAGGCACCTTCAGCCCGCACCGCCGCGAGCACTGGCTGCGCACTGTCAACAGTGTGGATTACACCGCCCCGCGTCCGGGTGAAAACCTCGCAGACCACGCCCCGGCCTTCTGGCGCTGGTTAACGCGGGCCGCCGGGCATAATCACGACAAGCAGGAGCGCATTCTCGCGGCGTTATTTATGGTGCTGGCAAACCGCTACGACTGGCAGATGTTTCTCGAAGTTACCGGCCCCGGCGGCAGCGGTAAAAGCGTCATGGCCTCGATAGCCACTCTGCTGGCCGGAAAAGACAATACCACGTCAGCCACTATCGACACGCTGGAATCCTCGCGCGAGCGCGCCAGCGTGGTGGGCTTCTCGCTGATTATCCTGCCTGATCAGGAGAAATGGAGCGGCGACGGCGCGGGCATCAAGGCGATTACCGGCGGCGATGCGGTGGCCATCGATCCGAAATATCGCGATGCTTACTCCACACACATCCCGGCGGTGATTCTGGCAGTAAACAATAACCCAATGCGCTTCAGCGATCGCAGCGGCGGCGTGTCGCGCCGTCGGGTAATCCTGACGTTCCCGGAGGTAATACCGGCTAATGAGCGTGACCCGCAGTTGCTGGATAAAATCAGCAACGAGCTGGCTGTCATTGTTCGTCATCTGATGCAGCGCTTCGTGTCACCAGATGAAGCGCGCGAGCTGTTGCAGGCGCAGCAGTCATCCGGCGAAGCGCTGGAGATAAAGCGCCAAGCTGATCCACTGGTTGATTTCTGTGGTTATCTGATGCCGCTAAGCACGCCGAACGGACTGTTTATCGGCAACGCCAACATTCGCCCGATTAACCCGAAACGCTATCTCTACCATGCGTATCTGTCATTTATGGAATCGCGCGGCCATCAGCACCCGCTCAGCCTGACGGCTTTCGGTCAAGCGGTGCCGCAGACGCTGAAAGAGTATGAACGTGTACTGCTCAAGCGCCGGACGAATAACGGTATACAGACCAATCTCACACTGCACGAAGACAGCGAAGCTGACTGGCTGCCCTCGTGCAGCGGCTAATAGCATTACATCACTTAAACCGGCTCAGGCCGGTTTTTTATATTTTAGGCTATTACTAACGTCAGCCAAGGTCAGCTGTATGCAATGAGTGGGCATTGTTAACAACATCCTATACGAATCAACGTGGATCAGGTCATTACTATCGGGATGATTGACGATCTGTGAAAAGGATGTATGATCTTTATATCAAGTTTTGGGAATGAAGAGGCGGCTCCCAAAAGAAAACCGCCAAGTTGGTAACTTCGACTCGATAATTGGTCTGGTACTCCAACCGCGCCGGCTGTGAGGTCGGCTCCTTTATTTTTTTGGCAGTGGATACCTCAAGCGCACTGATTTTGTGTCTATATCTCTTGGGCCTTTCGTTGAGTCATAAAAATACCAGATGTTAAATTTCCTTTCGGTATGCCATGTATCGTTTTGCAAATTATCCCAGCCAAGATATGAAGCAACCCTATTTGAGATAGAGATTTTTGCCTCAGAGGAAGCTTTCCCCTGATAAGCACACATGACTGCACCAAGAAAAAAATCCGCTATTTGAATGTTCTCAGATGACTTGGAATCCTTTGTCACCACGCGAGAAATAATTTCAGGCCTGCCAAATTTCCTTTTAAGTATGTTGTTAGCAATAACATGAAACTCTTCATCAGCTTTCTTATAACGAGACGCTATTGGGTCAACCTCAATTCTAAAGTAACTTTCTCTATCGGGATGGGCTGATATTACGCTGCTTATTTTTGTAGTTAGCAGCTTCGTGAAATGTTTCCTTCTTGCAATATCATAATCGCCATTATGATATGTCTTATTCACCATAGACTTTTCGATTACGATACAGTGAAACGCTAACCATGGAACCTTGAAAAACAACTCGATAAGTTCATTGTAAAATTCGGCATATCGCTTCGAATGGGCTTTTTGCCATTTGATCTCTTCATAGAAACCATGTTTATCGCGTAACTCTCTAACTACTCGAGCAAAGTCTCCACGTCGCTGATACTTCATCCATAAACTGCCGAAGCCGTAGAACCTTTGGCCGTCAATGCCTGATTCGTCACAAGCAACGTGCCAGATTAATTTACCGGGGTTATCACTATCAGTCATTGATAAGCTCGCATCGGATTCGTCCCAAGCTGGTTATTTAACCACAAATGTAAGCTATTGATAAAGATCGCTTTAATATCAAGCTGGCAGGCTAGCTTTGGTGGGCCTTCTCTTTTCCCTTTCTACCGTTCCACAACTTCGAGTCTTCCCTGTGGGTAGAAGCAACATTTCTCAGCCTATCACAAAGCATCGGCCGTTTTTGACATAAGTGAGAATATGGCAACTGATATCATCAAATTGGTTACAGCTATAGCAAACGGCGCTTTATCCAGCTCAGTTGAGCTACTCTCCGTCAATCAATATAAACTGATAACAGCATTGTCTGGTCTTGGCACAGATCTGATCATTGCCAGCATGCAGCATCTGATAACATCACCTCACATATACCGGCTTTTGCCAGTTTTTTATCCCCTAAACAAAGGTAATCTCCCTCAGTGCACACTAGTGTACATCTCCTCTTAAACCCATCACTACCTAAGCTAATGAATGTAAATAATAAAAATATAAAGTGAACAGTGTGAACACTTTTCCTGGAAATCATTTTATTCAGCTATGGCGCCATGCATCCGTTATCCAAGCTGAGCAGCTCCGAGAGATGAGATCCGATAATTGGTACACGTTTAGGTACACGGAACAAAGTTGAATTAGATAAAACCTCAATTTTACATGAGCTTGCGAATATTATTCAGACTCCGCCAGCCCCGTGAAATGCTCTTGCATAATAAATCATAATAAATCACCTTATAGAAAACCACACATTTCGAGTAATGCACAAGATAAATACCTGTTTCTTCTATTTACCGATTCCATTAATGCAATAAGTCCACACTTCAAAACTGTGACGACTCTGAAGAATGCCCTGCAGCATGCAAATGTTCAATAACTCTGTTCTCAACAGATTTCAGCCACTGTTCAGCTGTCATACCCCATCTTTCCGGCGCGAATTCGCCACGATAGCGGGCTATCAAAATTGCACATCCATCTGTTTGCTCTTCCAGCTCTTTCAAATTAGCCAAAAGCATTCTTAATGAAAAAGACGTGGACGTTCTCAAATAGTCATTAAGTAATTCATCAAAATCACAATCCTCATCAATTAAATCGCAATCTTGTCCAAAATACACAATCACCAGCGTATCAAGTTCACACGGTTTAGAAGTATCTGTATCCATAACTCTATCTCTTAAGGCACAGGGTAAGCCGTTACTATAAAATAAAGCTTATTGTGGTATTGACGTGCTTTTATTATAACTCTCGCACCATAAGTGTTTTTAACCTGGTTAGTAGCTTTATTAATATAGACACCCACCGGGCTATTAAAACGATGCTTCAAAGGTAACTTTAACTCTGGACCATATGCTTTACCGTGTTTTCTATAGCACGTACCCTATTATGTGCGCGCACTACGGACAATAATTGTTCAGTCGCCCTGTGATCCCCGCTTCATCTTTTGCTGTAAAATCGCAGTTTATGATCATTTTTAAAGCCTCAAGCACGCGTGTCTGTTTATGTGTGGATCGCATAGCCATTACAGTTCTGCCTGGTTAGAGCACATCCGTCTCTACCCTCAAACCAGCCTCCTTTAAAACGTAGGCCTGTACGCCATATGTCGTTTCCCTGTAACAGCGCTATGATTCACTTACAGTTTTATCCTAAAGCCTGATATTGCTCTCTGTGCCACTCTTAACTACGCTCATAACACTAATGACGTTCAATGAGGGAATATGATGAAAAAGACACTTATTGCAGTATCAGCGCTTCTTCTGGCTTCTTCAGCTTTTGCTGCCACTACACATGCGACAGATGAGACCGTAGCCAATGCACAGGCGGGTGCTAACACCGCCAAAGAGAAACTGCATGAGGCGCAGCATCAGGGTGAAGAGCAACAGCTTAAAGCCAAGCATGCCGCTCAAGGCAAAAGCGATAACCTGAGCAGCAAAGCGAGCGAAGGCACGCAGAAGACCTGGAATAAGACCAAAGAAGATACTGAAAAAGGTTGGGATGCGACCAAAGAAGGTACGCAGAAAGGCTGGAACAAAACCAAAGAGGGTGCCAGCGATCTGAAGAAGAAAGTGACTGAATAACTTCTTCGGCTGATTCAACAGAGTCAGCAAAACTGGTTATGAACATAAATGCCTGATGCCCTGCATCAGGCATTTTTTATGGATTAAAACGCCTTACCAGGTTTAAACTTCTGCCAATATCCTGTTCATTCCAGCCGAACATTAAAAGAAAAAGCGCTAATGAGAAGAACAAGTAACTTGTCGCTGCTTCAAATAGAGGAAGCCACTGATATTGCTCAGGCGCGTTCAGAACTCCTTCTGGATCAAAAACCAACCGGACTTATCGTGTCCGGAAAAATTCTTGAAGCGGCAGTAGAGGTGAGTGCAGGACGCTATGTGCTGTTCCTGACTGATGATGTTATTTATGAAGAGTCACTCACCGTCATTCTCTGCTCTCTCACTGCGGGTATCGAAGAGATTATTACCCTCGGCGGTGCATATAGTTCGGGTTTGTTCCAGCAACTAATAATAAGTGATAACCGCTTAAGCTTCAGGTTTATTGGTGATGCCATCTGGCATATAGAGATCGAAAACAGACCGCGCTTTAAACTGCCCTTCCTGGGCGATCCCAAAGGCGTTAAACGAAAAAATCGTCTGGGGAAGATCATGAATATCACGACGACACAAGGTTGATTGCGCCAGGTCCCAGGCTGGTGACAGCCCTTTTAAGGCTAAACAGGTTATGGCCACGCTTTGCATCTCACCCCCAATCCCCCTACACTTGCCGCATCACCCTTAACCTTAAACGCTGCTTATGTCCGACTCTTTCAAACGCCAACCGCTGCCCTTGCCTGGCGGCCAAAACAAAGTGCTGTTGCACTCCTGCTGCGCGCCCTGTTCCGGGGAGGTCATGGAAGCGATGCTGGCATCCGGCATTGATTACACCATCTTCTTCTACAACCCGAATATCCATCCGCTGAAAGAGTATGAGCTGCGCAAAGAGGAGAACATCCGCTTTGCCGAGCAGTTTGGCGTACCGTTCGTTGATGCGGATTATGACAAAGATAACTGGTTTGATCGTGCACGCGGCATGGAGTGGGAACCCGAGCGCGGCGTGCGCTGCACCATGTGTTTTGATATGCGCTTTGAGCGCACCGCGCTATATGCGCATGAGCACGGCTTCCCGGTTATCACCAGTTCGCTGGGGATTTCGCGTTGGAAGAATATGCAGCAGATAAATGATTGCGGTGTCCGCGCGGCGGCAAAATATCCGGATATGCTGTACTGGGAGTTCAACTGGCGTAAAGGCGGTGGTTCATCACGCATGATTGAGATCAGCAAGCGGGAGCGCTTTTATCAGCAGGAGTACTGCGGCTGCATCTACTCGCTGCGCGATACCAACCGGCACCGCGTCGCCAGCGGTCGGGAACGTATTGAGATCGGCGTGCAGTACTACTCGCCGGACGAGTAAAAAACAGCGGCTGACAATCATCAGCCGCTGCTGTTAAGTCACCACGCCAGCGTTTTGCCGCTGTACTCCACGTAATGATGGCCGCCCTGCCCGCTAAACCGCTGCATCTGCGCCACCAGCCCCTGTGCGCTCTCTGCTGCGGTAATATCTGCGCCCTCGCCGCCCATGTCGGTTTTTACCAGCCGGGATGCAGCGATAGCAGCGTCATCCCCTGCGGTTCAATCTGCTTCGCCAGCGCGCGGCTCAACATATTCAACGCGGCCTTGCTGGCCGAATAGAGCGGCAGCGTGGCATCCGGATTCTCTGTCAGGCTGGCAAGCTGCGAGGTCGTAATGCCCAGCACGCTATCACGATCCCGCAGCAGCGGCACAAGGTTCTCGCTCATGCGCACTGGCGCCACGGCGTTGGTGAAGAACAGCTCGCTTAACTGCGCATCGTCAACCTCGCTCAGTGAGTGTTGCGGGCCAAGAATGCCGGCGTTAACCAGCACGTAGTCAAACTTCTCTCCGCTTAACGCCTGCACAAACTGCGTGCGCTGCTGCGCATCCGTGATATCCAGCGCCAGCCAGCGTAGCGCCGGATGCTGCAGGGAAATGCTGGTGCTGCGATAAGTAGCCGTTACGTCCCAGCCGCTATGCAGGAGTTGCTCTACAACGGCCATGCCAATACCTTTGGAGGCGCCGATGATTAATGCTCGCTGTTGGCTCATGGTGTCACCTTTGTCAGGGGGCAGCCTGGCTGCCCTTTCTTGAATTAACGCAGGACTAACGTTAGCACGACGATGACTGCCACACTTATCAGCAGGTGGCACACGAGACGATCAAGATCCGGTCTGCGCATAGTCCCTCCCGCTTAAAACCACTGGCCGAAGCGTTTGATGTACAGATGCTTCATACCCTGTGCCACCAGACAGTAACCCAGCAGTGTCGCCAGCAGCCACGGGAAGTAACTCCACGGCAGCGGCACCAGCCCCACCATGCTGCCGAGCGGTGAGAACGGCAGCAGAATCCCGGCGATCATGACGCCAGCCGTGGTCAGCAGCACCGGCAGCGCCGCACGACTCTGGATGAACGGAATCTTGCGGGTGCGCAGCATATGCACCACCAGCGTCTGCGAGAGCAAACCCTCCACGAACCAGCCAGACTGAAACAGCGACTGCATAGACGGCGTATTGGCGGCAAACACATACCACATCAGCGCAAAGGTAGTGATGTCGAAAATCGACGAAGTGGGCCCTATCCACAGCATAAAGCGCCTGATGTTCTGCGCATCCCACTTACGCGGTTTACGCAGAAACTCGCGATCCATTTTGTCCCACGGCAGCGCCAGTTGTGAGAGATCGTACATCAGGTTCTGAATCAGCAGATGGATCGCCAGCATGGGCAGAAACGGAATGAATGCACTTGCCACCAGCACGGAGAACACGTTGCCAAAGTTAGAGCTGGCGGTCATGTTCAGATACTTGATGATATTGCCGAACGTCTCGCGCCCTTTCATCACGCCCTGTTCCAGCACCATCAGATCCTTCTCCAGCAGAATAATGTCAGAGGACTCTTTAGCGATATCCGCTGCGCTATCCACGGAAATGCCGACATCCGCATCACGCAGCGCTGGCGCATCATTGATACCGTCCCCGAGGAACCCTACCGTGTGTCCCTGCTGTTGTAGCGCGCGAACCAGACGCGACTTCTGCAGCGGCGTCAGTTTGGCAAACACAGCGTGACTGTCCGCAGTCTGCGCCAGCTGCTCGTCGCTCATGGCGGCCAGCTGCTCGCCCGTAATAATCTCCCCGCTGTCGATGCCCACCTGCTGGCAAATACGCGCGGTAACCACCGGATTATCACCGGTCAGCACCTTCACGCTAACGCCGTTCTCACGCAGCGCGCTAACCGCTTTCATCGCACTCTCTTTAGGCGGATCAAGGAAGGTCAGCATGCCTTCAACGATCAGCCCCTGCTCATCGGCCACGCTTAACGGCTGCGCTAAGCCTGGTTCTGCTAACGGGCGACTGGCAACCAGCAGCACGCGAAAGCCCTGCTGATTGTACTGATGCGCCAGCGCCAGCAGCTCGTCGCGGCGGGTGGCATTCAGTGGCTGAATTCGTTTGCCCTCGCGCTCTGCGCTGGCGATGCTCAGCATCTCTTCCACCGCGCCTTTGCAGATCAACAGCTGCTGATTCAGGCGGCGATCATGCACGACCACCGAGACGCGGCGCCGCACAAAATCAAACGGCAGCTCGTCCACTTTGCTGTAGTAATCCCCCATCGTTGTGCTGATACGATCTTTACCGTAGCGCAGGATGGCGCGATCCATCAGGTTTGGCGTTCCGCTCTGATGGTGGCTGTTGAGCCAGCTCAGCATCAGTACGCGTGAGTTTTCCACGCCCGCACAATCGAGGTGATGCTCAAGAATAATGTTGTCCTGCGTCAGCGTGCCGGTCTTATCGGTACACAGCGTGTCCATCGCGCCCAAATTCTGGATGGCGTTCAGGCGTTTAACGATCACTTTGCGCCGCGAAAGCGCGATCGCCCCTTTTGCCAGGTTGGAGCTGACAATCATGGGCAGCATCTCCGGCGTCAGGCCGACCGCCACCGCCAGCGCAAACAGTGAAGCATCCAGCCAGTCGCCTTTGGTCAGGCCGTTAATCAGCAGTACCACCGGCACCATCACCAGCATGAAGCGGATCAGCAGCCAGCTGACGCTGCTTACGCCACGGTCGAACGCAGTTTGTGAGCGCTGACCCACAATCGATTTTGCCAGGCTGCCAAAGTAGGTCTCGTTACCGGTAGCCACCACCACAGCTTTCGCGCTGCCGCTGGCCACATTGGTACCCATCAGGCAGATGCTGCCCAGCTCCAGCAGAGAGGCACCCGGCTGGCTGGCGCTGGCGGTTTTGCTGGTGACGTGGCCGGTAACATCATACTTCTCCACCGGCAGGGACTCGCCGGTGAGGATCGCCTGGCTGATGAACAGGTCACGCGAATCAAGCAGCCGCACATCAGCAGGCACCAGATCGCCCGCGGAGAGCAGGACAATGTCGCCCGGCACCAGCGTGCCGATCTCTGTTTCGCGTTTTACCGGCGCATCCTGCGGTGACGGGCGGCGCAGCACGGTGGCGGTAGTCCGTACCATGGATTTCAGGGCCTGCGCCGCTCTGTTGGTGCGGAACTCCTGCCAGAAGCGCAGCAACCCGCTCAGGGTTACCATCGTCACAATGATGATCACGCCGGTCAGTTCAGTCTCCTCGCCGCGGCGCAGCGGCAACCAGTAATCTGTGAAGAAGCTCACCAGGGCCAGCGCCATCAGTACATAGATAAAGGGGTTGTTGAAAGCCTGGAGCAGCTGCACTCCGGCTGGCGGCGCTTTATCGTGTTCGACCACATTGTGCCCATAGACCTTCAGTCGGGCTTCGGCTTCCCGCTCGCTCAGGCCTTGTGCATCACTGCGCAAGCGCAGCAGCGTTTCGTCCGCGCTGAACCCGGCTTCGCGCTCAATGAGCCAGGGCATTTTCTGGTGTGACTGGCGAATGGCACGCCACGCTTTTTTATTTTGATTGAGTTTCATGTCAGTCATGATGACACTCCTCTTCTCTTTTTTACGGCAATAAATATCCCTGCGTGCGCAGCACACAATAAAAAGGGACGCAATTTCACGTTATTTACGCGTTTAAATTAAAAGTAACCTGTCGGGAATTTCCATATTACCTCCCGGAAATAAAGGGCGCAGAGAATCACACGCAATAAGCGTGAGAAAAAGAGATACGCGCTCTGTTCCGGCACAATAAACGGCAATGATGCGTTTAACGTGCAGGCGAGAACAGCAGGCTAACGATTAGCGCGCTGTGGAAGGCGGAGGGAAAAGTGTGTTAAAAATCATATGCATGATGAAACCCCTACGGACCTGAGCCCGCTGCTACGTCATTATCAGGGAACAATCATCAGAAAAAGGTGAGGATTGCTGCCCGCCGTGTTGGCAAGCAGCGACAAAAGTGTTTGCGCGTCAGCTTGCCTTGTATTGCCATTGATAAGGGTGACTGTCCAACGAAACTCTCCTGTGTGAAGTTGCGGCTATTATATTTATCGACTCAATGAAGTAAAGGTAATTATCCCGGCGTTAAGATCGGTTTAATTTCTGTTGCCGTTTGGTTGATAATTCACGCCCCTCTTTAATAACATTCTGTCTTAATAAATTTGCTTAAAAACGCCCCTGACGCGGATCGCGCGATGCGGGCTTATAACTGAACCGCCGCACTTAGAACTATAAAGCATATGCATAGCCATAAATTGACTATTCTTAGCTGTAGCGCTCTCGTACACTCGCGTTACTTTCTAAGGCAAGGAAACAACATGAAAAAAATTATTCCCTCACTGCTGGCGCTCTCGCTGGTTGCCGCCTTTTCCAGCCAGGCCGCCACACCTAAAGATACGCTGGTGATTGCACAGTCAACGGATGACGCGGATAGCTTCGATCCGGCACAGGGCTTTGAACTGACCACAGTGCAAGCGTTCACTAACATCTATCAACGCCTGGTACAGTCCGATCCCTCCAATCCGACCGACCTCAAACCCACGCTGGCAACGTCATGGCAGCCCGGCAGCGATAACCGCAGCCTGACGTTTGAGCTGCGTAAAGATGCCAAATTCGCCAGCGGCAATCCGCTGCGCCCGGAAGATGTGATCTTCTCCCTGGGCCGCGTCGTAAAACTCAACCTTGATCCCTCCTTTATTCTTACCCAGCTCGGCTGGAATAAAGACAATGTGGACACGTTCCTGAAAAAGGTTGATGACAACCACGTGCAGATTAGCTGGAGCGCTAACGTCAGCCCGGCCTATGTGCTGAGCCTGCTCTCAGCGCCGGTGTCGTCAATCATTGATGAGAAAACCGCGCAGGCTAACGCGAAGAGCGGAGACTTTGGTCATGCGTGGCTTGGCACGCACTCTGCAGGTAGCGGCCCCTACCAGATCCGCAAAGTGGTACTGCATGAGGCGGTGCTGCTGAGCGCAAACCCCAGCTCGCCGGCGGGCGCGCCGAAGCTGAAAAATATTTTGATCAAAAACGTGCCGGAACCGGCTGCGCGTCGTCTGCTGCTGGAACAGGGTGATGTTGATATCGCGCGTAACCTGGGTGCCGATCAGATCGCCTCACTGAAAGGTAAAGCGGGCGTGAAAACCGAAGCGATTCCGATGGCATCGCTCTACTACATCCAGTTCAACGTGGGTAAAAACCCGGTCCTGAAAAACCCGGCCCTGTGGGAAGCGGCGCGTTATCTGTTTGACTATAAAGGCATCGCCGACGATCTGCTGAAAGGCCAGTTCGAAGTGCATCAGACTTTCCTGCCAAAAGGCTTCCCCGGCGCGCTGAACGACACGCCATACAGCTACGATCCGGAAAAAGCCAAAGCGATTCTGAAGAAAGCCGGACTGACCAACGTCAGCTTTACGCTCTCCACCAGCAATCAGCCACCCTATCTCGACATCGCGCAGGCACTGCAGGGCAGCTTCGCCAAAGGTGGAGTGAAAGTGGAGGTTCAGCCGGGCCTCAGCTCTGAAGTCTCTACGCGCGTGAAAGCGCATCAGTATGAGGCCACCCTGAACGCATGGGGCGCGGACTATTTCGATCCCAACACCAATGCCGCTTCATTCGCGTATAACCCGGAAGATGGCAGCAAAACCATTGCGTACCGCTCTGACTGGCACATTCCGGCGCTGAGCAAGCAGACGCTGGCTGCCACCGCCGAAGCCGACAGCAATAAGCGCGTCGAGCTCTACCAGGCGATGCAGCGCGAAGTGCTGAAGAACTCGCCGTATGTGATTGGCTTACAGGCGCGTAACCTGATTGCGCTGCGCGATAACCTGAAGGGTTATGTACAGGGCATCAACCCGGACATGGTCTACTACGCGCAGGTTGAGAAGTAATGGCAGTCTCGTCATCCAGAGCCGGGTTCGCCCGGCCACTCTGGCAGCGCGTTAGCCGCCTCGTCACCAGCCTGCTTTCGCTGCTGGTGACGCTGGTCGGTCTGTTAGCGTTCACGTTTATGCTGTCACATCTCTCGCCGGTCGATCCGGTACAGCAGATTGCCGGCGATCACGCCAGTGAAGCCACTTACGCGCAGGTGCGTCACGATCTCGGGCTGGATCAGCCGGTGCTGGTGCAGTTCTGGCGCTACATCAGCCACCTGGCGCGCGGTGATTTAGGCCTGTCGCATCTTACCAATCAGCCCGTCAGCGCCGATCTGCTGCGTACCTTCCCGGCCACGCTTGAGCTGGCAACCTGCGCGATGATCTTCGCTGCCGTATTCGGTGTTGCCCTGGCGCTGTTAGCCGCCTGGAAACCGGGTAGCATTATCGATAACGTGGCGCGCTTTATTTCGCTGCTGGGCTATTCGGTGCCGGTGTTCTGGCTTGGCCTGCTGGGTTTGCTGCTGTTTTACGCCGTGCTGCACTGGTCCGCCGGGCCAGGCCAGCTGGATGATATCTGGATCTATACCCTTGAACCGCGAACCGGCTTTGTATTGATCGATAGCTGGCTGTCGGGCGATCCCGAGATGTTCCGTAACGCCATCGCTCACCTGTGGCTGCCGGTAGTGATTCTGGGCCTGCTGGCGATGGCCGGCATTACCCGTCTGCTGCGCGCCGCGCTGCTGGAAGAGAGCAGCAAAGAGTATGTGATTCTGGCGCGCGCCAAGGGCGCCGGTCGCGGCCGTATTCTGCTGCGCCATATCTTCCCCAACGTACTCGGCACGCTGATCACGGTTATCGCACTCTCGTACGCGACGTTGCTGGAGGGCTCAGTGCTGACAGAAACCGTGTTCGCCTGGCCGGGTGTGGGCCGCTATATGACCAACGCCCTCTTCTCTTCCGATGTACCGGCGATCCTCGGTGCCACGCTGCTAATTGGCAGCTGCTTTATTCTGCTCAATGCCGTGGCTGATGCCCTTACCTGGTTAACCGATCCGAGAACCCGATGACTCAACAACTGCATGAACTGGAAACCGTGCGCCCGCGTCGCCGGCGCGCCCGTGTGACCTCGCTCTCCATCGGCCTGACGCTGGTGGTGATTCTGGTGGCGATGGCGCTGTTTGCCCCCTTGCTGGCGCCGTTCGATCCCAACGCGCAAACCATTGGCCAGCGCCTGCTGGCGCCCTCTGCGCAGCACTGGTTTGGCACCGACGGCTTTGGTCGCGATCTGCTCTCCCGCGTGATTTACGGTGCGCGCCCGACGCTGCTGCTGGTGTCGCTGATTCTGGTGCTCACGATTCCGGTGGGTCTGCTGATCGGCATCACCGCCGGATACGTAGGCGGCTGGACCGAGCGCGTGCTGATGCGCATCACGGATATTTTTCTGTCGCTGCCGAATCTGGTGATTGCGCTGGCGCTGGTTGCGATGCTCGGCCCTGGCTTGATA